>NZ_JCALCG010000014.1:0-186042 GCF_059812225.1 Mycobacterium sp. NGS66
ACGCCGGAGATCGTCAGGCCCGCAATCGCGAGTACCCGGCCCTGTTGACCGTCTTTATTGATGCGGCGTAGCGCAACGATCCCGAGAACTACGCTCAACAGGACCGCGAGGAGGTCGAATATGCGGGTGATGTCAGCGTCTGTTGCGCCGTGCAGCGCGAAGCGGGGAGTCAGGCTGAGAATAAATGCCGTAACTGCGAGGCCGCTGTAGGTGCGAGCCTTTGCGGCGACTGGAGTCGGCGTGGGTTCGGTGATGGTCATCTTGTGTTTCCTTACTGATGGCGGCTCCGCCTGAAGGGCCGGTTGTCGGAGGGACCTCCTGAGGTTCGAATACGGGTCTTGGCGGCTGCTCAACGAATGCTTGGAAGCGAGCGACCGGTGTCGCCGTTGGCCACCGCAGAGCTGCCCGCCACGGCCATCGCTTGCGGCCGCGATCGAGCGCCGCGACGGCCCGTTCGGCGATTGCAGTCACGACCTCGCCGGAGCTACGGCCCAACCCCGCGGCAGATCATCGTCCCTAATGGCGGCTGATACTGAGACCACCACGCTACATCAGCGCGGTTGTACCACTCCGCCCGGTGGGTGCTCGTCGACGTCGTTGAGGATCAGCTCGCGCACGGCGGGACGCGGTCCGTACGGTCGCAGCATGGTGCTGGCCGGCCGGGGACGCACGTGCTGCGGCCACCAGAACCAGCGCCCGAGCAAGGTGGCCAGCGACGGCGTCATGAACGACCGCACGATCAAGGTGTCGAACAACAAACCCAGCGCGATCGTCGTACCTACCTGGGCCATCACCAGCAGCGGGCTGAACATGAACGTAGCCATCGTCGCGGCGAACACCAGACCCGCGGAGGTCACTACCGAGCCCGAACCGGCCATCGCGCGGATCGTCCCTGTCTTAAGCCCGGCGTGGATTTCCTCCTTGAACCGCGATATCAACAGCAGGTTGTAGTCCGAGCCGACCGCCAGCAACAGGATGATCGCCATTGCCAGCACCATCCAGTGCAACTTGATGCCCAGGATGTACTGCCATAGCAGCACGGAGAGTCCGAATGAGGCGCCCAGTGATAGCAACACCGTTCCGACGATCACGACGGCCGCCACGACGCTTCGAGTGATGACCAGCATGATGATGAAAATGAGTGTGGCTGCGGCAATTCCGGCGATCAGCAGGTCAATGTTGGAGCCGTCGTGCATGTCCTTATACGTCGCGGCGGTACCGCCGAGGTAGACCTTGGCGCCCTCCCAAGGTGTGCCCTTGATCGCCTCGTGCACGGCCTGCTTGATCGGTTCGATGTGCCTGATGCCTTCAGGACTCGCCGGGTCGCCTTCATGGGAGATGATCAGCCGAACGGCGTGCCCGTCCGGCGAGATGAACTGTTTGAGACCTCGCGCGAAATCCGGGCTCTTGAACGCCTCCGGCGGGAGGTAGAACGTGTCGTCGTTCTTCGCTCTGTCGAAGGCATCGCCCTGGGCGGTGGCGTTGTCGGACTGCGCTTTCGCCTGTTCGTTGAGACCCATCGTGATCGCGTAGTTCGACATGATGGTGTCGAGATTGCGCTGCTGGCTCTCGATCTGCGGCGGTATCAGCGCCACCAGCTGGGGCTGGATTTGATCCAGCCGATCGAGGTTCGCGCTGAGGTTCACGATGTTCTCGGCCACTTGGTCGATGCCGTCGAGCGCATTGAAGATCGACCGAAGTGCCCAGCAGATCGGGATGTCGTAGCAGTGCCTCTCCCAGTAGAAGTAGCTGCGGATCGGTCGGAAGAAATCGTCGAAGACCGCGATGTCGTCGCGTAACGCCTCGGTGATCTGCACGGTTTCCTTGGTGAGCCTCGTGGTTTCGTGCGTCGTGTTGCTGAGATCCTGGGTAACCCGCATCTGCTCACGCAGCGTCGCCATCGTCTTGCGCAGCTCGTCCGCCTGCTTGAGCAGGTTTGCCGCCTGCTCTTCCTGATAGTGCTGGGTCTGGATCCGCCCCGCGGCTTGTGCACTCATCTGAAAACCGAGGGTGCTGTGGTCGAGCGGTGTGCCCAACGGCCGGGTGATGGTCTGCACCCGGCCGATACCGGGGATGTGGAAGACCGCCTTGGCGACCTTGTCCAGGACGAGGAAGTCGGCCGGATTACGCAGGTCGTGATCGGTCTCGATCATCAACAGCTCAGGATTGAGCCGAGCCTGGTCGAAGTGCCGGTCCGCGGCGGCATAACCGACATTGGCCGGCGTGTCGGCCGGCAGGAAGTGGCGGTTGTCGTAGTCCGTCTTGTAACCGGGTAGGGCGAGCAGACCAACCAACGCGACGCCGATGGTTACCGCGAGAACCGGTGCGGGCCAGCGGACGACCGCGGTGCCCATGCGACGCCAGCCCCGGGTCTGCAGCTTGCGCTTCGGATCCATGAGCTTGAAGAACGAAGCCACCGTCAGGATTGCCGGCGCCAGGGTCAAAGCCGCGAGCACCGCGACCAGCATGCCGACCGCACAAGGCACCCCCAGCGACTCGAAGTACGGCAGTCGGCAGAAGCTCAGGCAGTACATCGCGCCGGCGATGGTCAAGCCGGATCCCAGCACGACGTGCGCGGTGCTGTGGAACATGGTGTAGAACGCTTCTTCGCGGGTCTCGCCCAGCCCGCGGGCCTCGTGATAGCGGCCGACCACGAAGATCGCGTAATCCGTCCCGGCGGCGATCGCCATCAGCACCAACATGTTGTTGGCGAAGGTCGACAGCCCCATGACGCCGTAGTTACCAAGGGTCGCGACGACACCGCGGGCCGCTGCCAGCTCGATGAACACCATGGCCAGCATGATCGCCACGGTGACGATCGACCGGTACACGAACAACAGCATCACGATGATCACCACGAAGGTGATGAGCGTGACCGTCGCGACACCCTTCTCACCCGCGTGGGACTGATCAGCGAACAGCGGACCCGCGCCGGTGACGTAGGCCTTGATTCCCGGCGGCGCGGGCACCGAGTCCACGATCTTGCGCACGGCCAAGGCAGACTCGTTCGCCAGCCCGCCGCCCATGTTGCCGGCGAGGTAGACCTGGACGTACGCGGCTTTTTGATCGTGGCTCTGGGAACCAGCCGCCGTCAGCGGATCGCTCCAGAAATCCTGGACGTGCTGAACGTGTTTCTTGTCTTGCTCGACGCGCCTGACGATCTCGTCGTAGTAGCGGTGCGCTTCGGCCCCGAGGGGCTGGTCGCCCTCCAGCAAAATCATGGCCGAGTTGTCGGTGTTGAACTCTTTGAATGTCGATCCGACCCGCATCGTCGACTGAAACGACGCCGCGTCGGTCGGACTCATTGATACCGAGTGGTTTTTGGCGACGACCTCCAGCTGCGGGGCCACGGTGTTGGTGACGAACACGATGCCCAACCACACCAGGACGATCGGCAGCGCCAGCCGGTGGATCATCCGCGGCAGGAACGGCGGAATCAACGGCTGGTCGACGCGCGGCGCGGCAGAATTAGCCTCGGCTGGCTCGCTCATGCGGACTTGTCCAGGCAGTAGACGAAGGCGTTCACGGTTTGGGTGGGATCTGAGCGGTTCGGAGTCTTGATGACGTCACCGCTCCCGTCGTGCTTGTTCACCACGAACTGGCAGGCGATCCAACTGCCGTCGCCTTGCGCTACCAGGTTTGCCGGGATGCCGGGCTTCGTTGAACTCAATACTTTGCTCCAGGGCAAGGGCACGTCGAGGGCCTGCTGGGGGTGGGAGTTTTCGTCGAGGTAGTTGATGGTCGCCCTGCTGCCCGGTGGGCCCCAGACCTGGAGCGTGATCGTCTTGGCGTTGAACTCATCGAGGACCTCGCCCGAGGTGCCACCACCGAACGATCCTTTGTGAACGCCGAAGACGCCGTGCAACCGGTACACCACGAATCCTGATACCGCGACGACGGCTGCGATCGTGAGCACCAGCCAGAAACGCCCCAGAAGCCCCTGTTTCTTGGCGCGCCCCGGGGCGGCCTTGAACTCGTTGGCCACCGCAGTCCCCCTTTGACGACCTTCCACCCCTCGGGCGCCGCCGCGGCGCTTGATGTCCGACGGCGGCGCGGCCTCCTGTGCCATACGGGTCGAGGCGGAGGGTTGCGCGGTCGGCTCGTGCCCCGGGCGCACGGAGAGTTCGGGACCGTCTTCACCGGTTGCAGTTCGCCATGCCAAAACGCTCCGGCCTCCTTTCTGGGGTTATGCGGATTCCGAGATCAGGCCGATGCAGGTGGCCGTCAGCAGGCGGGTAAGGGCGGAGGCGAAGTCCAGATTCCACTCGGGCGGAACCACTTCGGGCTCCTCGGCGTAGACGTCGGTCAGGTGCTTCGGCGGGTTCGCGACTTGCCATAGCGTCGCCGCCAGCGAGTACGCGGCCAGCAGGATGTCGAGCGAGCCCGATCGTCCAAGTTCGGGCAGCGCGTTTCCGATCGAATCGGCCAGCGAGAGTGTGGCCGCGGTGCTGATCCGCCTGACTTCGATGACCCGTTCCGCGTCCACCTCGTGTTCCAGGTGCAGGTGCAGGTTGGCCAGCAGGTCGCAGAATAACGGGTCTGCGGCCAGCGCTTCGGCCAGTGTCTCGGCGATACGCGAGGGCGACTTCGCGCCGGGCTCGGCCAGCTTCTCCGACACGGTATTCGACCACCGTACCCAGCCCTCGGCGGACAGATGCAGCAGGACTTCCTTGTGCGAGGTGAAGTAGCGGCGCACCGCCGAGTAGTGAATTCCGGCGCGGTTGGCGACCGCGGTCAGGGTGACCGACGCGACGCCGGTTTCCATTGCCAGCGAGCGTGCGGCTTCCACGAGGGCATCCGCACGTTGGCGCTTCTTTTCCTCAGTGCGGGCGCGCTGGAATGTGAGCTGCGCCATCGGCTGAGCGTAACGCACATTGTGTGCTTTGCATAGCGCACGTCGCGTGCGGTTCAGCCAGTTCTGGGCGTCGACCTTGCGTGGATGGGATGGTAATCACTCGAAGGCAATGACGCCTCGGATATTCTTTCCGGCGCGAAGGTCTTTCATCGCTTCATTGATGTCATCGAGCTTGTACTTCTGCGTGATCAGCTCGTCGAGCTTGATCAGGCCCGCCTCATACATCGACAGCAGTTTCGGCATGGCCTCGCGTGGGTTCATCTCGCCATAGAGCACGCCTTTGAAGGTCTTACATGAGCTAACCATGTCACCGAGACTCATGGGCACCATCAGGTCGCTCACCTTTGCCATGCCCGTCAGTACGCAAGTTCCGCCTTTGCGTAACAGCATCATTGCCACCAGTATGAGATCAACCGGAACTACCCCGGCGGTCAGAACGACGCGGTCCGCCATCACCCCCCAGGTGATGTCTTTGACCAATTCGATTGCGGCAGCTGCATCTACGGCGGTATGCGTGGCACCGAACGACGGTGCGACCTCTCGCTTGAACTCGTTGGGATCGACCGCGACAATATGCGTTGCCCCAGCAATTTTGGCACCCTGAACAGCGTTCATGCCGATTCCGCCAACACCGATCACCACGACGGTGTCACCGGGCTCGGTGCCCGCCGCGACGGAGCCGGAACCAAATCCAGTCGTTACCCCGCAGGAGACCAACGACGCTGCATCCAGCGGAATCCAATCGTGGATCTTGACCAACGAGCGTTCCGACGCGACAACGTATTCCGAGAATGTCCCAACCTGCATCATCGCCATCAGGTCTTCATCACCCAGATGGCGACGTCGGGTTCCGTCGGTTGTCATGGCCTTGCTGTAGATATCGGCGCCTACGTCGCACAGGTAGGTGCGGCCGGTGACGCACCAGCGACAGTTGCCGCAGGCGGGCAGGAACGAAATCGCCACGTGGTCACCGGGTTTGAGTGTCTTGACCTCTGGACCGACAGATTCCACGACGCCCGACCCCTCGTGACCACCGAGCATAGGAAACCACTCGGGCACCGGAAGTCCCGATTCCCGCATCAGCTCTTCCATTTCCCTGCTGGGCACGCTGTCGCCGGTGTAGAAGTGCTCGTCGGAGTGACAGATGCCGGCGTACGCCATTTTGACCAAGACCTCGCTGGCATGGGGTGGATCGAGTTCGACCTCGGTGACCTCCCAGTCCATACCCACACCGCGCAACACGGCCGCTTTGGATTTCATAGTGGATTCCTTCAGATGTCCTTCACCACTGCCGAAGTTCCTTGACCGCGTTGGCCGGTCGGGGAGCCAGGGTCAGATAAGGGATGAAACTGCTACTGCCGCAGTTGAGTACGGAGTGCACAACACCGACAAGGTGGTCGGCGTCCACCAGGCCGCCCTGCATATAGCCATGCTCCATCCAGTACCTGATGGCGGTCTCCAGGGCTTGTGGATCCCAGTTCTTGTTGAACTCGGTCTGTGAGTCACCGGAACCGCCGAAGCTGTCACCCACCGCCAGTCGGGTGAAGCCGATATTCGGGTGTTCGATGCGCCACGCCTCGACGAGTTTGTCGAGTGCGGCCTTTGTGACGGCATAGGCGCCGAGCATCGGCCAGGGTGATGAATACGACGCACTCAAGGACGATAGGTATACCGCGGACCCCGCCGACGCGGCGAGGTGTGGCGCGGCGGCGGCGGTGACGAGCGCTGCGCCGGTTACGTTGGTCGCGAACAGTTTCGCCCATTGCTCGCCGCTGATGTTGGCCAGCGGTGCGAGAATGCCCATGCCGGTGGCATAGACCAGTGCGTCCAAGCCGCCGAAGTTGCCGACCACTTCCGCGACGGCCCGTTGACAGCTCGGCGCGTCGGTGACGTCGCACGCGACGGCCGCAGCACCGTTCTGGGCTTCTTTGGCCGCGTTGACCAATCGGTCGTGGCGTCGCGCGAGGAAGGCCACCCTGGCACCGCGCTGGGCGAGGCCGATGCCGATGCAACGCCCCAGGCCCGCCGAGGCTCCGACAACGGCGACTCGCAGGGCCGGTTGGTCAGTCATGGTCTTCCTTACCGGATGTCGAGAGCGAGGCTATCAGAAATTAAGAGTGACTATATGCGTTAACCGATAATGATCATTTCCGCAGTGCCTTTCGCGGCTCTGCGGCGAAGCTCAGCAGCAGACGATCAAGCACCTTGGCCGCTCGCTGGCGGGCCCGGGACGGTTGCCGGGCGTGCGCGACCAGAAGCGCGCCCTCCTCCAGCGCGGCGACGACCATGTGCGTCAGCTCCCCGACGGGCTGGTCGTCGATGACGCCCTCGGCAATTGCTTCCCGAACCATTTCGTTGATCAGGGCGATGCTGTTGGCCTCCTGGATGGCGCGCAATGTCTGCCAGCCCAGTACCACAGGGCCGTCGAGCAGCATCACGCGCTGAACCTCGGGTTCGAGTGCCGATTCGAGAAAGCCGTGCAGACCCGCCGAAAGCCGCGCCCACGGATCGCTGCCGCGCGGCGGCGAGGCCAGCGATCGCAGTGTCAGGTCGCGTTCGACTTCTTCGAAGACCGCGCGAAAGAGTTCGGCCTTGTCCTTGAAATGGTGGTAGAAGGCGCCGCGGGTGCCCACGCCGGAGGTGGCAACAAGTTCGCCGATGCTGGTGTTGAAGTAACCCTTTTCCACGAACAGGATCCGGCCGGCGTCGACCAGATTCCGTCGGGTCTGGTCGCCTCGTGCCCGACGCTCCGTGTCGGTGCCACCGCGTTTGGCCATGTTCGCATCGTAGCAACATGCATCCTGTATGTTGCCGGTATGGCTGACGACAAGGTTCGTGCTTACGGATCGGTGGCGCCGCTGAAAGTGGGCTTGCTCAACGATTATCCGACTCAAGCCGGTACCGACAATGACACTCTCGACACCCTGCGGTTGGTCTTTGACGAGGCCGTCGCCGCCGGACTCATCGATCGGCCCATAGAGCTGGTGCAGCGCCAGGTGATCGGCCTGCCCAACGGCACCTACCACGCCGTGGAGACCGCCTACGACGAGCTGGTCGCCGAGGGGTGTCTCGCGATCTACGGTCCGTATGTCTCCGACAACGCGGTGCCACTGGCCGCGCACGCCGATCGAGTCGCCAAAGTTCCCAACATCATCCTGTCGGGCTCTGAGGGGGCGCTCGGAGAATGGACATTTGCGCTGAACAACGGATCGATGCCCGAAGAGCCAGTGATGCTGGCTGCCGTGCTGCTCGGCGACGGCCGGACGCGGATAGCGATCGCCTACGAAGCATCGCTGATCGGCAAGGAATACTTGGCATTCGCCGAAAAGGCTTATGCGGCTGCGGGATTGAAGATCGTTACCACGGTCGCGATACCTCAGGTGGAGGCCGACAAAACTAGGGTGGTCAAACAGCTGCGGGCTGCTGAGCCGGACGCGCTGGTGCACGTCGGGTTCGGCCACGGGCTGTGGGGCTTCACCGACGCGCTGGCGGCCGAGGGCTGGGATCCGCCGCGCTACACCACCACCGCCTTCGAGATGGCACACATCAACGCCGAGTGGATGCGGCAACTGTCGGGGTGGATCGGATTGGACAGCTATGACGAGCGCAACCTGGTCGGGCAGGCGTTTTTGGATCGGTTCGAGGCCCGGTTCGGCCGACGGCCGGCACATTCGATGCCCGGGCTCACTCACGATGTGGCTACGGTGATCACGCGGGGCCTCGCGGCCGCGCGTCCGTTGACCGGCGAGGGCGTCAAGCGCGGCATCGAGCAGGTCAAGCTCGTGCCGTCGGCCAGCGGTGCGCCGGGGACTTTCCTGCGGTTCGGACGCTACATCCGGCAGGGCTGGATGGGTACGGACTACCTGATCGCCCGCCGTGTGCTGCCCGACGGCTCGGCGCATGTATTTCACGCGACGCCCAGCGACCACATCTCACGGGCGGTTGGTGTCGGCTCTTAGCTGAATCGCCCCGAACACCGGCGCGGTCACAATGCCCGGCGGCTGCGCCAGCACATAGGGAATCGCCCGGACCGCGCTCATCGCGATCATCAGGTGTCCAGGCTGGGCGTGCTGCCCTGTCGGCGCATGGTCGTCCCACCCGACGTCGAGCTGCAATTCGAAGCTGGGCACGCCCTTGATGACGGCGCGAATCAGCGGCGCCTTCTCCCCGCGGGCCAGCGGTTTCAACCCCCACTGCGGGAGATCGCGGGTGAGCACCCATTCCTCGTGAATCGCGAGCAGTGGTCGGCCCGCCCAATGGCCAACCCACGAAAAGCGCCGTCCCACTACCGTTCCCGCCTCGATCGTGCCTGCGAGCACCTCGAGGTCGTGGGGGAGCGTGGTGGCGTCCACTGACACCTCGACATGCGAGAGCGTGATGCCAAGGACGTCGGCCGTCCCGTTGAGGGCCTGCCGGTAGGCCATGTCGAGCTTCTTGATGATCGGCGAGTCGACGCTGACGTCTTCGGGTGGCCGTCCCATGCCCATGAGGTCGACGAGCATGGGCCGACTGTCGACGGCGGACACGTCCGTCGCCTCGTAGAGATCGATACGGTCGATCGTCTTGCTCAATCCCGTCACCGTGGCGACCAGGCGCTCGAACATGAAGCCCGGGTTCTCCCCGGCGGCGTGGAAACGCGATCCGCCCGCGCGGCAGGCCTCCGCAAACGCCGACTCGGTCTCCGGCCCGTAGGTGGGCAAATGGTTGTACGACGTCGTGGAGATGACGTTGGAGCCCGCGGCAAGCAGCCGGCAGATGTCCTCGGCATTGGTCTCGACGGCGTGAGCCTTGCTGGCGGCATGCACGACGACATCGGCTCCCAACGCGACGATCTCCTCCTTGTTTGCGGTGGCCACCACTCCGGTGGTGGGCGGCAACCCGCACAGCGCGCCGGCATCCTGACCGGCCTTGGCGGGGTCGTAGACCAATACCCCGACCAGCTGATAATCAGGATTCTCAATCAGTTCCTGCAGGGCAGCACGGCCAACGGCGCCGGTCGCCCATTGCACCACTCGAATCGTCAATCGAACGCTCCTGGTTGCTCTTTCGCGTGGCCGCGATTACTGGCCTCCCTCAACCTACATCATGTAGGTTGTCAAGCAGCCGATGGCACGAGTGAGGAGTCGTCAGATGGCCGAGCCGGCGACCGTCGCGGAGCTCGAACAGAGAATTCGAGACGCGCAAGACAGATTCAACCAAGGCATGGGTGCCGACGGCGCCGCATCGCCATATCCGTTGCTCAAGAAGCTACGTGCGCAGAGCCCGGTGCACGCCGGCTGGCCGGAGATGGGGATGGTCGGCAATTCGGGTGGCGGCCCGCCAACGTTCACCGCCTACACGTTCGACACCGTCAAGGCAATCTTCACCGACAACATCACGTTCAGCACGCGCTGCTACGAAAAGGTTGTCCGGCCGCTACAAGGTCCGACGATTCTGGAGATGCAGGAACCTGAACACGCGGTCTACCGCAAACTGCATGAGTTCGCCTTCGCCCGCTCTTCGATGAAGCGCTGGGACGCCGAACTCGTCGGTCCCTTGGTGGACAAAACCATCGCGAAATTCAAGGACGCCAAGCGCGCCGACCTCGTCGATGCGGTCTTCATGCCGATCCCGGTGCGGGTGATCGCGGCACTGCTGGGCCTTCCGGATGCCGAAGTGTTGCAGTTTCACCGGCTCGCCATCGACCTGCTGGGCTTCCGCGGGGACATGGAACGTGCGTTGCGCGCATCGGCCGAGATGAAGGAGTACTTCGTCGGGATACTTGCCGACAAACGCAAATCCCCCAAGGACGACATGGTTTCGATCTTGGCCGGTGCCGAAGTCAACGGCGTGAAGATGTCCGACGAGCAGATCTACGGTTTCATGCGCAACCTGCTACCGGCCGGCGCGGAGACGACCTCGCGGTCGACGGCAAATCTTGCCCTGGCGCTCTTGACGCATCCCGACCAACTCGACGCCGTCCGCGACGATCGCACCTTGTTGCCTCAGGCCATCGAGGAAGGAATCCGTTGGGAAACGCCGCTGCTCAACTTCATGCGCGAGGTCACCTCCGATACCGAGATGGGCGGCGTACATCTGCCAAAAGGGGCGACGATGATGCTCAGCCTGGGCAGCGCGAATCACGACGAGACACGATGGGAAGAACCGGAGAGGTTCGACATCTTCCGGGAACGCAAGCCGCACATCGGCTTTGCTCACGGAGCGCATGTGTGTCTCGGTATGCACCTGGCCAGGCTCGAGACAACCAAAATCTTCAACGCGCTGTTCGATGAATTGCCCGGTCTGCGGCTCGATGCTGACGCACCGCCGCCGTACATCACCGGCACCATGTTCCGTTCCCCGCCCCGCCTCGACGTGGTGTGGGACTGAAAGAGGTATGCCATGACACGGGTGATCCAATGGGCGACCGGCGTTACCGGGATGATCTCACTTCGTCACGTCATCGGACGGGCGGATCTGGAATTGGTGGGGGTGCGCGTATACGACCCCGCGAAGGCCGGGGTGGACGTCGGCACGCTATGCGGTGCAAGCGAAGTCGGACTTCCCGCCACCGCCGATCGCGACGAGATCATCAGCACCGACGCGGACGTGGTGCTCTACATGGGCAAGGTTGAGACCGATACGCCCGGGTGTTTTGCCGACGTCTGCGAGCTGCTCGCGTCGGGCAAGAATGTCGTGGCCACCGGAAGCCGGTTCATCCATCCCCGATCGCTGCATGCGTCGTTGGCAGACGGCATCGAAAATGCCTGTCGCACAGGGCGATCCTCGTTCCTCGGACTCGGTTTATATCCGGGATTCGTCGGCGAATCACTGGCGCCCATCCTGTCGCGGCTCACCGCACGCGTCGGACGGATCAGCATCCGTGAAGTGCTCAACTACTCGACCTACGCCAGCCATGATCTGATCTTCAATGCCATGGGTTTCGGGCATGCGCCCGACGACACGTCGCCGCTACTGAGTAACACCGACTATGCGGCCAGCGCCTGGATCGGCAGTGCCACGGTGCTCGCGCAGTCGTTGGGACTCGAGATCAGGTCGGTGCAGGGGTTCCGTGAAGTCGAGACCACGCCACGGGCGCTCACGGTGGCTGCCGGCGAGATCCCCGCCGGCACGGTCGGTGCGATGCGGTTCGGTGTCGAGGTCGATTGCGGCGCAACCACATTAGCGGTCGAGCACCTCACCCGCATGGCCGATGATCTCGCACCGGACTGGCCTACGGAGATCGGCTACGAGGTGACGTTTGACGGCGAACCAAGCCTGAGGCTGCACCTCGTGATCGGCTCGCACGACCAGGATCACTCCGAACAGGCCTGCTTGGCCACCGCCATGCATGCGATCAACGCGATACCGACGGTGATTGCGGCCGAACCGGGCCTCTACGACCTTTCCACGATCGCCCCATTCGTCGCGCACTGGACCAACCGCTAGAGCGCACCCGGGCTTCGATTGCCGAAACCCGTGTAACTGCGGATCAGTGGCAGGTCGGCCATCGTCGCGAACCCTGCCGGCGCAGCGCACACGGCCGGAACGGCGTTGACGACCTGCATGGCGACGGCGATCAGTCCAGCTCTCACGTGCTCCTCGATCGAGGCGGCCCGAGAAAAACTGGCCAACGGCAAGAAGTGCGTGCGCATGGATGGATCACCCTCGATCGTCAGCGTCCAGCCGTCGAGAGGTTTGGGCCAGTGCTCCGGGTATTCACCGCCGACGGTCCACAGCGTCTCGAACTCGACCAGCGTCTCACCGTTGCGATGGCCGACGAACTTCCATCGCTGCCCGGCGGTGGTGCCCTCCGCGACAACATAGTCGAAGATCTGCAACTCCTTTGTCGCGGCGACGGTTTCGAGCGTGACCGACACATCGTCGATATCCGCATTCAGGGTGTCAGAGATGAACCAGGTCTGCTCGACGAACAGTCGCGTCAAGAAGCTGAGGTAGTCGTTGGCCGTTGGCGTGACCTCGTCCGGTGGTCGACCGAACCACATCCCGTCGAAGGTGACCTCGGTGCTCTCCCACAGCGTCCAGTCGGCCCGCTCCTGCAAAGTGATCCGATCAATGGTGCGGCTCATCCCAGACAGCGCCAGCGGCAGCACCCCGGACAGGTTTCCCGGATTCAATCCGCTGCCGTGGATGGTGCTGCCGCCCTTGTCGCACGCGGCCTGCAGGCGCACGCGGTCGGCTTCGGGGCTGCGTCGCGGGTGGAAGAGGAACGCCGGCGTTGCCACATTCTTTCCGCTCGCCAACAGAGCGCAAACGTCGTCAACACTGGTGAACGACGGCGCGTACAACACCAGGTCGGCGTCGAGCGCAAGGATCTGCGCGACGTCGGTGGTCGCGGTCACGCCGATCGGGTCTCTGCCGACAAGGGTTCCTACATCGACGCCGTTCTTGGCATTGGAATAGACCCGCGCGCCCACTAGCTGGAGGTCTGACCGGTGATCGAGGATTGTCCTGACCATCTCGGTGCCCACGGCGCCGGTGGCCCACTGAATGACTCGTAGCGGACGGGTGCTGGCGGTCAACCCTCGCTCCCTTCGATGTATTGGCAGTGGTGATCCTAGTAGGGCCAAAAAGTCGCTACCGCAGCCGATAACGCCTATTCTCATCCTGTGACATACAGTGTGAAGGTTGCTCCATACTACGACCCTTTCGACTTCGAGATCGATGACGACCCGTATCCCGTGTGGAAACAGCTGCGTGATGTCGCGCCGCTGTACCACAACGACAAGTACGGCTTTTACGCGTTGAGCAGGCACGCGGATGTCGCGCGTGAGCTGGTGAACTGGAATGACTACCGGTCTGGTAAAGGCACCACGGCCGACATCATCCTCAACGGAATCGACATACCACCCGGGATCATCCTGTTCGAGGACCCGCCGATCCACGACCTGCACCGGCGATTGCTCTCCGGGGTGTTCACGCCGCGGCGGATGGCGGCCGTCGAACCGCTGGCCAGGGAGTTCTGCCGGCGCGCGCTGGAGCCCCTCGCGGACGCCGATACGTTCGACTTCATCGCCGACCTCGGCGCGTGGATGCCGATGCGCACGATCGGATATTTGCTGGGCATACCCGAGGACAGGCAGGTCGCGATCCGACGGAGCACCGACCGGCTCCTTGAACTGAAAGACGGCGGGCTCGTCGAGGTGGCCGATGACATGCTGACGCGCCAAGGCTCGATGCTGGAGGAGTTCATCGACTGGCGCTATGACCACCCCTCCGATGATCTGATGACCGAACTGGTCAATGCGGAGATCGAAGAGCCCGACGGTAGCCGCAGTCGGTTGACCCGCGGGGAGGTGCTGACCTATGCGGGCACCCTCGTGGGCGCCGGCAATGAGACGACGACGCGGCTAATCGGCTTCGCCGGGCAGCTGTTGTCCGATCATCCGGACCAGCGCCGCGAGCTCGCAGCGGATTTCAGCCTCATTCCCGGCGCGGTCGAAGAGGTGCTGCGCTACGAGGCGCCATCGCCAGTACAGGCGCGCTATGTCGCCCGCGATGTCGAACACTACGGGCAGACGGTTCCCGAAGGCTCGGTGATATTGCTGCTCAACGGATCCGCGAACCGCGATGAGCGACAGTACGCCAACGCCGACAGATTCGACATCCATCGGCGGGCGACGCATCTGTCCTTCGGCCACGGCATCCACTTCTGTCTGGGTGCGGCGCTGGCGCGGCTTCAGGCGCGCATCGCTCTCGAAGAAGTGCTCACCAGATGGCCAGACTGGGAAGTCGACTACGACAACGCGAAGCGGGCTCACACCACCAGCGTCCGAGGCTGGGCGACCCTGCCGGTGCGGGTGACATGACGAATACTGTTGATTCCGCACCGGATTCCGGCGCCGCCGAGGTGGCCAAGTCCCCGTCATCGTGGCCCGCACGGGTGGGGTGGGGGCTGTTCATTGTCGCCTATCTGGCTTTTGCGATCATCACCATCGCGACAATTCAATCGGGTCTGCATGGTGACCCGACGAGGACCAATCCGCGTCCTGGTCCTGCGCCCTATCCACCGTTCCTCGGCTTCGACAACTGGCCGCTCGCCGTGTCTATCAGCTCGATTCCGATGGCGATCGGCCTGATCGGCACTCTGGTATGGCTGTCTTACAGACAGCGGAAGGTGCACTGGGCGGTGGTGATCGCCTTCGCCGGGTTGATCACCGGTGCGCTCGATCCTCTGGCGAACTGGGCAACGTTCGCGACCTTCGATCCGCGCATGCTGCACTTCCCGCTGACCTGGCCGTATGTCAACATATCGCCGAATCTTGAACCGGCGTTGGCGTTCCTGGGCGGGTATGCCGCCTATTATCTGCTCACCGGCCTCGCCATCCTCCAACTGCATAACCGATTCGTCAAACCGCTGATCCCGCGCACGAGTTGGCTTGCGCGCCATCGGCTTATCGCGGTGTTCCTCGGCGCGGCCGTCATTGCGATTCCTATCAACGGGCTGGTTCAGTTCATCTGGATGAGGTGCGGCATCTTCTTCTACACGGAAGCTGTCGGCCCCGTGTTGCACGTCGGGCATGTCTATTTTCCGCTGATCATGGCGGTGTACGACTCGTTCATCTTCGCGATGGTCGCGGTGATGTGCGTGCGCGACGACGATGGCGAACTGGTGCTGATCAACCGGATTGCTTACTGGTTGCCCGCGTGGCGAGGACGTCTGACGTTGACCCGACAGTTGCTGATCTCGGTGACGGTGGGTCTGGTGTCGTTCGCGGTGCCGCTGGCTCTGCTCGCGAGTTTGCGGGCGGCGGGCCTGAGCGAGCCTGCCTACGACCAGAACCCCTATCCGAGTATGAAAGTCTACGATCCGTACGGCCATCTGCAGAATGCGGGCAAGCCGGGGCCGTTCTACAGGTGATTGTTAGTGCCGAAATGATAAGGAGTAGTGACACATTGGAGTCTCAAGGCACGCGGCGCTACCGCGTGGTCCACGTCGGCACCGGGCTGACCGGCCGTGAGGCGCTGCGGGCAATCATCGACGATCCTGTGCTGGAACTCGTGGGCGTCAAGGTGTCGACCCCGGAGAAGGTCGGGGTGGATGCCGGCCAACTTTGTGGGACGGCGGATGTCGGCGTAGCGGCGACCAGCGACATATCAGCGGTATTGGCTTTGGCTCCGGACTGTGTCGCCTATTGCGCGACAGCGGTCCGACGCGAAGACGAAGCCATCGCCGACATCGCCGGCTACCTCGAGGCGGGCATCAACGTGGTGACGTTCTCGACCATTCCGTTGGTCTATCCGGCCGCGGCCCCCTCAGAATGGCGGGAACTGTTGGAAAGTGCAGCGCGAAAGGGTAATTCGACGTTCTATGCGACCGGCAGTGAGCCGGGTTTTATCAGCCTTAACATCCCCACCGCTCTTTTCGCGGGGGCAGGTCGGGTCGACTCTTATCGAATGGACGAGTACGCGCTCGATCTGGACAAGGCGTATCCGATCTGGGACGTCTTACACGAGTCGATGGGCTTTGGGAAGCCCGACGGTCACGTGCCGGTTCGCATCGCCTCGGGAAAGGTGAGCAAGGACTGGGACACGGTGGTGCGCTACATCGCTGACATCCTGGGTTTCGAGCTGGACCGGATAGAACTGGATTGGGAGACGCTGCTTGCACCGTCAGATCTAGAGACCGCGTTAAGTGTCATCCCGGAGGGGACGATTTGTGCCCACCGCTGGCAACTTGCCGGCATAGTCGGTGCGAGACCGGTTGTCGCCGTGCAATACTTCGCGACAGTCAGCAGCACGCCATGGCCGGATCGCTGGCCCAAGCCTGCCCGTGAGGGTGAAGGCGGCATGGTGTTCCGCGTTGAGGGCAGTCCGAGTATGAGCCTGGAGTTGCATTTCGAGCAGTCGGCAACCGACCGGGTGAATCCAGGTGTGGCCGTCACGGCGATGGCCGCTGTCAACGCGATTCCCGACGTCGTCGATGCCCCGCCCGGCGTGATCGCCAATCCGCTGTCGGGACCTTCCATCGTGAGCCGGCAGTCGCGCGTCTCGGTGTGCTGAATTACATTGCCTAGTGCCGTGATAGGCAGATACTCAAGTGCCGGTCACAGCGGGCTGCTGTCGCGACCGCTCGTGGGTCTGGAGGCGACGTGCTAAACCTCGCCGCGCACCATCAGTCCGCTGAGCTGCTGCGCCAACTCCACCTTCTTGACCTTCCCCGTCGCGGTGAATGGCAGATTCTGCTTCGAGGTAACCCAGATGAACTTCGGCACCTTGTATGCCGAAAGTCGGCGCCGCAGTTGTCGCCGCAATGTCTCGTCGTCGAGTGTCGATTCGCCGCGCGGCACCACCGCGGCTGCAACCACCGTTCCCTCCTTGGGACTCTCGGCGCCGACCACATAGGCTTCGAGCACGCCGTCGCACTCGACAAGTGCCAGCTCCACTTCGCTTGGTGTGACATTGGTTCCGCCGCTTGTCTTGATCAGATCACCTAACCGGCCGGTGAACTTGATCCAGCCGTCGTCGTACTCGACGCCGCAATCACCGGTCCGGTAGTACCCGTCCGCGGTGAACACATCCTCGCGCTCGCGCTTGTACAGGCGCTGCATCAATGAGTAGCCGCGCACCCAGATCTCACCTTCCGTCCCGAGCGGGACCGGTACACCGGTCTGGGGATCGATGAGGACGTGGCTGAGACCCTCGACCGAAAACCCTCCGGTCTCAGCGCGATCCGGCGGCTGCGGCGGATAAGGGTCCACGCCGATGTGGTTGCCGCACAGTTCGGTCATGCCTAGGGCGTTCGGTCCTTTGGGTCGCCTCTCGGGCGGCACCATCGCGGGCATGCTGGTGCGCTGCACCGAACCCAGGTCGCGTTCAGCGAAATCGGGGTGCTCCGACAAAGACTTGCCCTGTTGTGGCCAACCGAGGGCGATCGTCGCACGGTACCGCTCCATCAATTCCAAGGCGTCTGCCGCATCGAACGCCGGCTGGGTCACAAGCGTGGCGCCGTGGTGAATCACGGCGTGTAATCCGGTGATCAGCCCGCCCACCCAGAAGAACGGCATTGCGGTGAACAAGACGCTGTCGTGCGTGACGCCGTACTGGAAGGTGAGGTTGTAGGTGTGGCGAACCAAGGTGCCCTGCGTGTGCACCGGCGCCTTCGGGTCACCGGTGCTGCCCGAGGTGTAGATGATCATCGCCTCGTCGGCCGGGGTTACGCAGGACTCGACGTCGAGAAGGAAATCAGTATCGATGCCAGTCGGTACTTCCCTGTTCTCAAATGGCGTCGCCCAGGGCCGATCACACGATCCCCAGACCCTGATCGTGCGCAGAAAAGGCGCCCTGCGCAGGACGATGCGGCCCGGTTCACGCTGATCGGCGAGACCGGGTAACGCCTCTTCGAGTCGCTCGACGAAATCGTGGTTGCGGAAGGTCGAGCACGCCAGGATCGCTTTCAGGTCTGCGTGATGGGCGGTCCAGGCAAGTTCGGGCGACTTGTAGAACGTGTTGAGTGGAACAGCGACGGCGCCGATGCGGGTAACCGCGAACCAGGCGAGCGCCCATTCCACACTGTTGGGCATCAGAATCCCGACGTGGTCGCCCTTTCCGATGCCCTCGGCGAGGAGTGCGATCGCCAACTGCGACGAACGTACGTCGAGATCGACATACGTCAGCGCCTGCCCGTCGGCGATGAGGAACAGCTTGTCGCCGAAACTCGCCGCGCACGATCTCACCAGTCGCGGGATCGTGGGGATGATTGTCGGGAAGGGCATGTGGTCGGGATCCTCGTGGGACGTTCATTGGGCCTCAACAGGATAGTCGCCTTTTCGTCAGACGAGAACACCGGTTCTCGTCTGATCTGCCTGCGAAATACACCGCAGCCAGGCATCCGTTTACAATACACGAGGAAAGTGACATTCTCATTTATCGTAAATATTGATTATCGCAAGCTGGGGAGGGCGTCATTCTCGACGACAAGGTGCTCAGTGGGGTTCGTGTGCTGGAGGTCGCCGCGTGGACATTTGTGCCGTCAGCCGGCGCGGTACTCGCAGAGTGGGGCGCAGAAGTCATCAAGGTCGAGCCGCGTGACGGTGGTGATCCGCAGCGCGGCCTGGTCACGATGGGGATCGTCGACGCGGGCGGCGGGTCGGTCAATTACATGATCGAAATCCCGAATCGGGGTAAGAAATCCATTGGTGTGGATCTGAGCACGCCGGGCGGCCAGGAGCTAGTGGGCGAACTTGCCAAAACCTGCGACGTGTTCTTGACCAGTTACCTGCCGGAGCGCCGCAAGAAGCTCGGCATCGATGTCGACGACATCAGAGCGGCCAACCCGAGCATCGTTTATGTGCGGGGATCGGGGCACGGGCCGAAGGGGCCCGATGCCGACAAACCTGGCTATGACGGTGTGTCCTACTGGGCGCGGGGGGGAATCGCCGCTGTCCTCACCGAGGAGGCGGATGAGCTGGTGCGCTCGCGGCCGGCGTTTGGCGACCTGCTCGGCGGGATGACGATCGCGGGAGGGATCGCCGCCGCACTCTACAAGAAGGCAACGACCGGGAAAGGCTCGGTGGTCGACGTTTCGCTCCTCGGCTTGGCCGCCTGGAACCTCAGCCCAGACGTCGCGGTGAGCCAAATACACGGTGGCAGCGCCATTCCCAAGTATGGGCACGCCGATTCTCCCAACCCGCTGGTCGCCACTTACCGCACGAAAGATGATCGCTACGTGCAGTTGATGATGCTGCAGCTCGACAAGTTCTACGCCGAGGCGATGCGAGTCATCGGTCTTCCCGAGTTGGTGGACGATCCGCGATTCGCCGATCCCGCATCTCGGTTCGAGAATCGAGTCAGTCTGGTCGCGCTGCTGGACGAGGCGTTCGCCAAGCGCACGCTCTCCGAATGGCGCGAGACTCTGGCGGTGCTCTCAGGGGCGTGGGGAATCGTGCAGACGCCGGCCGAGCTCTGTCAGGACCCCGCCGTCGTGGCGAACGGCTACATCGCACACACCCAAACCGTCAGCGACATGCCGTTTGCCTTGCCCACCAACCCCGTTCAATTCGACGAACAGCCGGTTATTCCAGCCGGAGCGCCCGAGCACGGACAGCACACTGAGGAAGTCTTGATGGATGCCGGCATCGACTGGGACATGATCGCGAAGTACAAGGAATCCGGGGCGATCCTGTAAGCTCAGCGATCTCGGTTGAATTCCAAGTTCGTGTTCCTCGGTCTCTACGCTATCGCCGCCGCGCGCGGCCGTCGACGAACCCGTTGACGACATAGGCCCGCACGAAGTCGGCAACCGCGTCGTCGTCACGCATATCGATCGTCGGCGACGGAGTCGTGAACAGCGAGAACAGGATTCGAGCAAACCACTCGGTCGCCGTGGGGATGTCGAGATCACTTCGGACCTCACCGGTCAACCTGGCGGCGGATACGTACGGCGCCAGGAACTCGGTGCATTCCTTGAGAAGCATGGCGGCGTTCTTCGTCATCATCAGGCTGACTTCCGCCTCGTCGAAGTACGCCTCCGGCTCGACGACCCGGCGTGCCTGGGTGACAAAGACGGCGGCTTCCACGAGCCGGCCCTCCAGCGTGCTACCGCCGCGACGGTCGATCGCCTTGGCCATGTTGCGGTAAAACCGCTGCGATGCCGCCTCGGCACAGGCCTCGACGATTGTCTCCTTGTCCCGGAAGTATTCATAGAACGTGCTGCGGGACACATCGGCGGCCCGGGCGATGTCGACAATGGTCGTCTTGGCCAGGCTCTGGGTCCGAAAGCAGGCGAAGGCCGCCGCGATGATGGCAGCGCGGGTGTCGGTCGCGGTCGCCTGCGTCATGGAGGACCCCTTTCTAGCTCCCGATCAGAGTAGCGGTGCTGCGGCTCACCTGTCGGGCGCGAGGATCAGTCCGCTGGTCGGGACGCCGGTGCCCGAGGTGACCAGCACGTGTTCGACGTGATCGACCTGGTTGTGGGACGTGCCGCGCACCTGTCGCACTCCCTCGGTGATGCCGTTCATCCCGTGGATGTAGGCCTCGCCGAGCAGCCCGCCGTTGGTATTGATCGGCATCCGCCCGCCCAACGACAGCTCGTCGATCGACACGAAATCCTTGGCCTCGCCCCGTCCGCAGAACCCGAGCTCCTCGAGTTGAGTGAACACGAAAGGCGTGAAGTGGTCGTAGAGGAACGCCGTCGAGATGTCATTGGGTTTCAGTCCGGAGTCGCGCCACAGCTTGTCGCCGACCACGCCCATTTCGGGGAGCCCGGTGATGTCTTCGCGGTAATAACTCGTCATCACCTCGCCGTCGTAGGCTGCGCCTTGGGCGGCCGCGGTGATGACGGCAGGAGGGTTGGGCAGATCTCGCGCCCGCTCGACGCTGGTCACCACCATCGCGACGCCGCCGTCGCTTTCCTGGCAGCAATCCAGCAGGCGCAGCACCGGCTCGATGATCCAGCGCGACTCCTGGTGCTGCTCAAGGGATATCGGCTTACCGTAGAACCAGGCGTCCGGGTTGTTGGCGGCATGTTTGCGGTCGATGACCGAGATCTTGCCGAAGTCCGCGTTGGTGACCCCGTAGGTCGACATGTACCGCTGGGCGTGCAAGGCGACCCACGCGGCCGGCGTCATGAACCCGAATGGGGCATACGGCGCCATCCACAACGGCGTCACACCGGGTTGGCGTCCGGCGCCGCCAAAACGAAAGCCGGAGCGTTCATTGAACGCGCGGTAGCACACCACTGCCTCGGCGGCACCGGTCGCGACGGCCATCGCGGCTTGCATCACGGTGCCCGCTGCCGCTCCGCCGCCGTGCGGCACCCTGGTGAAGAACGAGAGGTTCCCGATGCCGACGTTGCGTGCGACCTCGATCTCCTCGTTCTCGTCGACGGTGAACGTCACCATGCCGTCGATATCGCGCGGCCGCAGGCCCGCATCGTCGATGGCCGCCTTGACCGCCTCGCAGGCAAGCTGCATTTCGGTGCGGCCAGACTCCTTTGAGAATTCGGTTTGGCCGATACCGGCGAGAGCGGTTTTCCCGCCGATGCCTGCGCTCATGCATCGACCCCGTCGAGAAGGCTGAGCACCGCGGTGCCGGAGACGTGGTCACCCAAACTGTTGCTGCCCTTGAAGGTGACCTCCACGAAGCCTTCGCCGTCGACGGACGACTTGTCGGTGACTCTGCCTTCGAAGCGCAAGGGATCGTTGGGGTATGCGGGAACACCGAGGCGAACGGAGAGCTTTTTTACCATTGCTTCGGGCCCAGCCCAGTCGTGCAGAAATTTCACACACAGCCCGTTAGTGGTCAGGATGTTGAGGAAGATGTCCTTGGAGCCTTGGGAATTGGCGAAGTCGCGGTCGTGGTGCACCGGCATGTAGTCGCGCGAGGCGATGGCACCCGCGACGATCAGCGTGGTCGTTACCGGCACGTCCATCGGTGTGACCTCATCACCCACGTTGATGGCGTTCCACGCCAGGGTCGTGCTGCGCTTGATGGTGGAGGTCATTTGCCACTTCCTTCCGCATATGCGTTGCCCAGACGAGCCAAATGCTGCGACGCCGAGCCCAGTGCAAGTTCGTTCTGTTTGGCCCACAAGAAATAACGAGACAGCGGGTACGTGACGTCGATTCCTATGCCGCCATGTACCTGCTGGGCCGAGGCCGCGACGCGGGCGCCTGCCTCGGCGGCCCAGAACTTGGCGATGGCGGCCTCGCGATCGGCCGGTCGTCCCCGGGCGATCAACCATGCGGCGTGCCAGGTGGTCCACCTGATGGCTTCGACGTCAATGAAAGCGTCGGCGAGGCGCTGCTGGACCGCCTGGAAGGATCCAATGGGGCGGCCGAACTGTTCACGCTCGCTGGTGTAGGAGGCAGCCAGTTTCAAAGCCCTTTCCACAACACCGATTTGGATCGCGCAGAGGCCGACAAGCGCCCGGGTGTAGAGCGAGCTGACTATATTTCCGGCGTCGTGTTCGGCGAGCCGGCGGCCGGCAGCTCCCGTCAAGTCCACATCGGCGTGGGGTTCACCGTTGGTAGTGGAAACCGGTGTGATGGCGACGCCATCGGCCCCGGTGTCGACGATGAACAGTCCCGGACCGGCCTCGGTATGCGCCGACACCACGATGGCCGATGCGAGTTGTGCCGCGGGCACAAGCTCCTTGCTGCCGTCGAGCCGCCAGCTGTCGCCGTCGGATCGTGCGGTGGTGCGCGGTGTTGTCGGGTCGGAGTTGCCCGGTTCGACGAGCGCCGCGGTGAGGATCGTGCTGCCGTCGACCACGCCCGGTAGATACCGTTGCTGCAACGCGGAATCACCGTGCCGTGCAATCGCATCCGCGCCCAGCACGAGCGTGGCGTAGACCGGCACCGGTGCGACGCTGAACCCGACCTCGCTGAGCAGCACACCCAACTCCAGGAAACCGCCGCCGCTGCCGCCCACGGATCCGGGCAGGGCGATGCCGAGCAGGTCGGCGGATGCGAGTTCGTTCCATAGCGCGGCGTCGTAACGCACGTCGCCGGACTCAAGTTCGGTCAGATGTTCGGGCGTGGCGCGGTGCTCGAACAGCTGACGCGCCACTTTACCGACTGTCTCTTGTTCTTCGGTGAAGCTGAAATCCATTGTGTTTTTCGCCTTTGCTCAGCCGGCCGGCCGGAATTGGTGCAGCACCAACTCGTCGCCACTCGGGAGGGCTTCGAACGTCTCGTAGAAGACCTCGACGGGCATGCCGACCTCGATGGCAGAGGGCTCGATGTCGCAGAGGTTCGACACGATGCGCACACCCTCTTCGAGTTCGATGAGCGCAACGACATATGGGTACTGGAGGAACGGCAGCGGCGGGTAATGCGGCATCACGAAGCTATACACCGTGCCGCGACCCGACGCCACAACGTAGTCCCACTTCAGCGACTGGCACTTACCGCACATCGGTCGTGGCGGCACGCGCAACGCCCCGCAGTCTGCGCAGCGCTGGATGCGAAGTTCGTTGTCTTTCAAGCCCGACCAGAAGAATTCGGTGTCCGGACTGATCGAAGGGGCGAGTCTGCTGGCCATCAGTTTCTTGTCTTGAATCGCAGAGTGCGGAACCACTGGCGGCCGATGATCTCGTCATTCTGGTCGCGGTAGGTGGTCACCCAGGTGATGAAGAAGCCATCGCCCATCGCCGTCTTCTTTTCGTCGGAGATCGAGTCGAAGACTGTCTCGGCGGTGATTTGGTCTCCGACCCGGGGATAGCGTTCGATCTCGAATTCGGAGTTCGTTGCGATGATGCCGGTGTAACCGGCGTCGGACAGGAACTGCAGTGGGTTGCTCTTGACTTCGATTGGCACACCGCCGCGCTCGCGAATGCCCACCAGCTTCGGCGGCGGCATCGTCCAGCTCTGCAGCATCACCGGCGGCGAGACCAAGCCGCCATATCGGGAGTTGCGGGCGAACTCCTCATCGAGGTAGGCCGGGTTCATGTCGTCCAACGCGTACGCCCAGTGCCGGATCATCGCGGGGTTCACCGGATCGGGGGCGCGAGCAGGTTTGCCGACTCCGTCGGTGGGCGTGCCGACCAGCGCGTCGAGTCGCTGGCGCAGTTCGTCTTTGGTCAATTCGGTCATAGGTGACGACACTCCTTTCAGGAGGCTCGCATGTCGCGCGGCGCGCGCGGCATCCCCAGGCCAGCCATGGCGATGATGTCGCGTTGCAGTTCGTTCGCTCCTCCGCCGAATGTGTTGATGACGGCGAGTCGATAGGCGCTCTCCAGTTCGCCCTTGAGTGGGGCCGACGCGTCCTTGCGCAGGCCCGCCTGGCCCACTACGTCGAGCAGCTCGCGGGCCACCTGCTGGGTGAGCTCGGTACCGAAAACCTTTGCGGCCGAAGCCTCGCCCATACCCAGACCACCGGAGCTGATGTTGGTGTTCACCCGCAGGTTGAGCAGACGGTAGGCCGCGACCTGCGCCTCCACCCGAGCCAACGCCTGTTGCACCCACGGTTGGTCGATGACGAACCCGTCGTCGAGTTCCGTGGTCTCGGCCCACTCCAACGTCTTGTCGAACAATGGCTCCAGCGCGCCGAGGTTGCCGAGTGCGGCGCGCTCGAGGTTCAGCTGGTTGGTGACCAGCTTCCAGCCTTGGTTCTCGCCGAGCACGATGGCGCTCTCGGGGACGCGCACGTCGTCATAGAAGGTGTAATACGTCGAGACACCGGGCATCGTGCGCAGGGGCTTCCAGGAGAAGCCGGGGGAATCGGTGGGCACAATGAATACCGTGATGCCCTTGTGTTTCTTGGCATTCGGATCGGTGCGGGCGGCCAGCCAGATGTAGTCGGCGAACTCCGCGCCACTGGTGAACATCTTGGAGCCGTTGATCACAAACTCGTCGCCGTCGCGCACCGCGCTGGTCCGCAATGAGGCCAGGTCGCTTCCCGCGCCGGGCTCCGAGTAGCCGATCGCGAAATCGACCGCGCCCTTGAGGATCGCGGGGAGGAACTTCTGCTTCTGCTCCTCGGTTCCGTACTGAATAAGCGTGGGGCCGACCGTGTTCAGCGTGACGAACGGCAGAGGTGCGTGTACGCGTCGTGCTTCCTCGCCAAAGATGTACTGCTCAAGGGCAGTGAGGCCGCGACCGCCGTACTCAACAGGCCACGCGACGCCGAGTAATCCGGCCTCGCCGAGCGCACGCCGGCACTCGGTCATCGCGGCGCCGCCCTCCATCAGCCCTGCGACCGCCTTGCGCCGTTCCGGGGTCATCACCGCCTCGAGACGTTCGCGGTACTCCTTCCGAAGCTGTTCTTGTTCGGGGGTGTAGTCGAAATCCATCAGACACCCGCACCCATCCGTACCGGCATGCGCTTGACGCCCGGCACCATCGTGGCGCGCAGCCGCGTCACATCGCCGGTCAGTTGGATGCTCGGATAGGCGCCCAGCAGCACCTCGAACATCACTCTTGCCTCCAGCCGTGCCAGTTGCGCCCCGAGACACGCGTGTTCACCGGCACCGAAGGCGATGTGGGGGTTCGGGTTTCGGGTGATGTCGAACTCCTCGCTGGTGGGGCCGAAGATCTCCTCGTCGCGGTTGGCCGCACCGTAGAGCATGACCACCGTTTCACCCGCCTTGATCCGCTGGCCGCGAATCTCGACGTCCTCGGTGGCCTCGCGCGCCATATGGGTTACCGGGCTGGTGAACCGCAGCATCTCTTCGACGGCCAGCGGCAGAAGCTCGGGCTTCGAGCGCAGTAGGGCGAACTGACCGGGATGGTCCAGCAGCGCGAGCGTGCCCAGCGCGATCAGGTTGCGTGTTGTCTCGTTGCCGGCCACCAGCAGCAGGAACGAGAAGTTCAGCAAGTCGGCATCGGTGAGGCGCTCGCCGTCGACCTCGGCGGCCGCCAAGATGGACAGCAGGTCGTCTTGCCCGGTGACCTTGCCGGAACGCCGTGCGTCGATCAGCTTGGTGAAGTACTCGTAGAGTTCGCCGAGCGCCACCATGTTGTCCAGCTCGATGTCTGGATCGGCGGTACCCACCGCCGCGTCCGACCATGCCCGGAACTGCTCCCAGTCCTCGGCCGGCGCGCCGAGCATCTCCGCGATCATCCGGGTCGGCAGCGGCGCCGCAATCTCCTCGGCGAACTCGTAGTCCCGCGACGGGTCGACGTCGTCGAGAATGCCCTTGACGATCTCCCGCACCTTGGGTTCCAGCAACGCGACTTGCCGCCGGGTGAAGCCCGAGTTGATCAGCTTGCGGAGCTGCCGGTGCCGCGGTGGATCGGTGAATATCAGGTTTCCTTCCTGCACCGGGCTTGGCATCGCGGGATCTGGGATCGAGATGCCCTTCGTCGACGTGAACGTCAGTGGATGGCCGGAGACGTGGCGGATGTCCTCGTACTTCGTCAGTGCCCAGAAGTTGGTGACGTCATTCCAGACGACCGGCGTGCTGTTGCGCAGTTTCCGATAGCCCGGGTACGGATCGCCGGCGTAGAAGTCCGGCGAGTGCAGCGGCAGCGTGGACGTTGGCCTGGGGGTGGAGTTAGCGGGCACTGCGGGCCTTCCTCGACACCGACGACTTGGACAGATATTTCGAAAATGTCCGGTAGTGCTGTGTCTACAGCACAGACAGTATTCATGTCAATCACTATTCGCCCAGTTGAAATCGATGTCGTTGACGGTGGTGCATTAGTGGGTGTACACAATTGGAAGAACTGTCGGGCATCCTCGTATCGACATCCGAGGAGTGCGCAGTTCGGCGACCGACCAGGAAGGTCCAGTGATGTGATGGCCGAGTCGAGCCTCATCGACAGCTATGGCGTCTACATCGACGGTCAATGGGTCGAACCGGACAGCGGGCGATACGACGTCCTCAACCCGGCAACAGAGCATGTGATCGCCTCGGCGCCGGACGCCGGCGTCGCGCAGGTCGAGCGGGCCATTGGTGCGGCGCGTGCCGCCTTCGATTCCGGTCCGTGGCCCCTGGCCGATCCAGCCGAGCGGTCCCGCTGCCTCCAACAGCTCAGCGACGCGCTGCTCGCCCGCGGCGACGAGATCTACGCGCTGGCCCAGGCCGAGTGGGGCTGCACAGCAAACGAGCGGCTGATCCACGTCGAGGGGCCCGCGGTCATGGTCGGCCATGCCGCGGAACTCGCGCTCGAGCCGGCTGAGGCGCCGATGGATGCGTGGGGCGCGACGGGCACCACCCTGTTGCGCTACGAGCCACTCGGTGTGGTCGCGGCGATGACACCGTGGAATTTTCCACACACGCTGAACGTGATGAAGCTGGGTGCCGCGCTGGCCGCGGGCAATACCCTTGTCCTCAAACCCTCACCGCTGACACCGATGGCGGGCCTCGCACTGGCGCGGCTGATCGACGAGGAGACCGACATTCCACCCGGCGTGGTCAACGTCGTGACCCCCAGCAGCGTCGAGGCCAGCAAGATCCTGACGCTCGATCCCCGGGTCGACATGGTGACCTTCACCGGAAGTTCGGCCGTCGGTCGCGACGTGATGGCCGGCGCCGCAACCTCAATGAAACGAATCCTGCTCGAGTGCGGCGGCAAATCGGCGAGCATTCTGCTTGACGATGTCGATCTGACCGACGAATTGCTCGAGCGGCTGCTCTTCGAAGGGTGCACGATGCACGCGGGTCAGGCCTGCATCCTGAACAGCCGTCTGGTGGTCCCGGACACGCTGCACGACGATGTCGTCGATCAGCTGGCCGCGCTGGCTCGCAACGTCACAGTGGGCGACCCGACGGACGAGGCGACCGGCATGGGTCCGCTGATCAGTCGCCAACATCTGGACAGGGTCGAGGGTTTCGTCAGGCGCGCGGAAACCGACGGGGCGAAGATTGTCGCCGGCGGCAGGCGGCCGACCGGACTCGACCGCGGATTCTATTTCGAGCCAACGATTTTGACCGATGCCACCGCCGAGTCGTTTATCGCGCAGGAGGAGGTGTTCGGGCCGGTATTGACGGTGCTGCGATACCGCAACGACGACGAAGCGGTTGGCATCGCGAACGATTCGGCCTACGGCCTCGGTGGCGCGGTCTGGGGCACCGACATCGAGCGCGCGGTCGGACTTGCGCGACGGATCAGGACCGGTCAGGTCTCGATCAATGGCACAATACCCGGCGACGCGCCCTTCGGCGGCTTCAAGCAGAGCGGAATCGGGCGCGAAGGTGGCGTGATGGGACTGCGGGCCTACATGGAACCGAAGGCGATCGGAGTGCCTGCGTGACCGGATCCCTGTCGGGGCTGCGGGTCGTCGAGGTCGGAACCGACATTGCGGCACCGTATTGCACGAAGTTGCTCGTCGATCTGGGTGCCGACGTGTACAAGGTTGAGTCGCCGGCAGGGGATCCGCTGCGAAGGTGGGGCCCATCGAGTGGACTGTTTGAGTATTTGAACGCCGGAAAGCACGGGCTGACAATCGATCTCGAGGCGCATCCCGAAGCGCTCGTCGAGTTCATCGCTCAAGCGCACGTGGTCGTCGAGGATCTGCCAGCCGGATCAGCCGACAGGTTCAACTGGGGGCTCGACCGTGAGGCTCTCCAACACCTCAATCCGGATCTCGTGGTCGTCCGGATCTCCGACTACGGCCAGGAGGGGCCGCGGCGGAATCGCCAGTCGACGTCGCTGACCCTGCAGGCCGCGTCAGGGTGGGTCAACGCTCGCGAATTCGGCCGGCCGCCGGTGCAGGCCGGCGCCCGTATCCCCGAGTACATCGCGGGCAGCTACGCCGCGCTAGGAGCGCTGACGGCCCTGCGGGTCGCGGATGCGGGCCTTGAGCGCGTGATCGAGGTCGATGTCTCGGCGTTCGAGTCGCTCTTATCGACCTTGGCCTATCCGATGCTGATGGCTGAACGCTTGAAAAGCCTTAATCTTCCGCCGAATTCAAAAGCGGCCCCGATGCTGGGCATTGTGCGCGCCGCCGACGGCTGGATCGGGATCAACTGCTTGACCGGGCAGCACTGGCTGGACGTCTGCGCGATGGTAGGACTGCCGGAATTCGGCGACCACCAAATAGCCATCATGCTGGGCGGCCCCGAACGCGAGGAGTTCTTCGCAAAGGCGCAGCCCTGGCTCGATTCGATGACCGTCTCCGATCTGGTCGAGTTAAGCCAGGCGATGCGAATTCCCGCGGCACCGGTCAACGACGGAGCATCCATCCTCGACTGTCCCCAGTACCGCGAGCGGGGATTCTTCATCGAAAGCGAAGCGGGAGGCCAACGCTTCCTCCGGCCGGGCGCACCCTTCCGGTTGGCCCGTACGCCGGTCGAGCCACCGAAACCAGCGCCTCGGCTCGGTGACCGCGCGACAGCTTCCTCGCACGATCGACGGACTACGCCGGCCGCGTCGCAGGTTGCCGATGCGGCAATGCCTTTCGCGGATCTGAAGGTCTTCGACCTGAGCACATTCTGGTCCGGCGCCTACCTCACCTGCTATCTGGGTGCGTTCGGCGCTGATGTCGTCAAGGTCGAGTCGATCCAACGTCCGGACGCACACCGGTATTCGGGCTCGCTGCTGCGCAGCAGCGATGACTGGTACGAGATAGGACCGATGTGGCAGGGCACTAACCTGAACAAGCGCGATATCACGTTGAATCTCGGCACCGAAGCCGGCCGTGAATTAGCACTGAAGCTGGCCGCGGAGGCAGACGTCGTGGTGGAGAACTTCTCTCCGCGCGTGGTCGAGCAGTTCGGTTTGGATTACGCGTCGCTGGTGAAGGTGAATCCGGATGTCATCATGGTCCGGATGCCGGGCCTCGGACTCGAAGGCCCATGGCGCGACTACGTCGGATGGGCACTGAACTTCGAGCAGATATCGGGGATGTCGGCAGCCACCGGTTACCCCGACGGTCCACCGTGCAACCTGCAAGGGCCTGCCGATCCGATCGTGGGTGTACACGCCACCGTCGCACTGCTGGCCGCCCTCGAGCACAAGCGCAGAACCGGTGAAGGCCAACTGATCGAGGTCGCGCAGATCGAGATCGGCGCGGCGGTGACGGCCGAGCCCGTCATCGAATACTCGCTCACGGGGCGGGTTTACGAGCGAGAGGGCAACCGCCACCGCAGTTATGCGCAAGGTGTCTACCCGGCCAGTGGCGACGATGAGTGGGTGGCGATTTCGGTGCGTGATGATGCCGACTGGGCCGCCGTCGTCGACGTGATCGGCCGCCCCGACCTACGGGACGACCCGCGGTTCGCCGCACCGAAGGCACGGCTGCGAAACCACGACGCTCTCGACGAGGTGCTCGCCGAGTGGACTGCGGCCCGGACATCCGACGAAGCCGCCGAGCGCCTGCGTCGGGCAGGAGTACCCGCAGAGCGGATTCTCACCCCCGACCGCATGTACGATGTCGACCAGCTCGAGTCGCGCGGCTTCTACGAGGAGCTCGAACATCCGCTCTCTGGGCGACATCGCTTCCCGGGCTGGCCATTTCGGATCACGCCGGGACCCCCGCGGCATCACCGCGCACCGTCGCCCACGCTCGGCCAACACAACGACGACGTGCTGGCCACTCTCGGTCTGTCAGATGACGAGCTGACGAAGCTGCGTGCCGATCAGGTTATCGGCGAGCGGCTGCTGAACGCGTAGGTTCAGGCGTCGACCATAGCCGCAATAGTGTCGACCACGCATGCCGGCCGGTCGGACCCCTCGACCTCGACGGTGACTCGCACGGTGGCGCGGCCGCCCGTGTCGTTGCGTTCCACCTTGATCAGTTCGGCGCCGGCGCGGATGCGGGAGTCGACCGGTACCGGGGCGGGGAAGCGAAGCTTGTCAGATCCGTAGTTGACTTGCATCGACAGTCCCGTCACCCGGTAAATCTGTTGCACGAGAATGGGAACCAGTGACAGGGTGAGATATCCGTGAGCGATCGTCCTACCGTACGGACCTTCGGCCGCCCGCTCCGCATCGACATGAATCCACTGGTGGTCACCGGTCGCCTCGGCGAACAGATCGATTTCCCTCTGGGTGACCCGGTGCCACCCGCTGTAGCCGAGGTGTTCGCCGACGTGCGATTCAAAACCGGAGATGCCTTCGTAGACCGTGGGAGAGGCCGGCGTCATGCCGGGACCTTGAGTCCCAATTGCTCAATGGCGTTGCCGCCCATGATCTTCGCCTTCGCGACGTCGGAGATGCCGTCGAGCCGGTCGACGAAGCTCAACGGGTCACCGATGCCCTCGGGGTGGGGAAAGTCGGAGCCGAACATCACGTGATCCTCACCCATGATGTCGACGATCCCTTTGACGTCGTCCTCGAGGAACGGGTGGATGTAGATGTTGCGTTTGAACACCTCGACAGGATGTTCGTCGAACTCCTTGGGCATGATTTTGTACGCGGTGTTGAGCTGCTCGAGGAGATTGCGCACCCATCCGCTGCCGTTCTCGACGCAAAAGATCTTCAGGTCGGGGAAGCGCGACAGCGCGCCGTGGCAGATCATCGCGGCCAAGGTGTCCTCGATGGCGCGGTGTCCCATCACCACCTCGCGCAGTGCGCTCGGCTTGAACGAGAGGTACTCATCGCCGCCCTCCCATTCCATGAGGTGTTTCTGGTATCCGCTGTCCGACGCGTGCATGGTCACCGGAACGCCGGCCTTGACGACTTCCTCCCAGAACGGGTCGAACTCGGGCAGACCCATCGATCGCGAGCCGCCGAAGCGACTGGGCACCGGAGCGGGCCGAACCAAAAACGTTTTCATTCCCCGTTCGAGGCACCAGTGCAGCTCCTTGACGGCCTCGTCGACGAGTGGCAGGCAGACGACGGGCGTCGCGAAGATGCGGTCGTGATAGTTGAACGTCCAGTGTTCGTGCATCCACTCGTTGAGCGCGTGGATGATTGCGTGGGTCAGGATGACATCGTCGGTGGTGCGCTCCTCGATGAGGCTGGCGAGTGTGGGATACATGACGCACTGATCAATGCCGAGTTCATCCATCAGCTCCAGCCGGGGGCCCGGATACTGGTATGCGGGGATGACATCCATTGCTTCACCGATGAATTCGCGGAAATTCAGCCCCTCTGGATTGTTGCCCAAGAAGTAGTCCTCGGCACTGCCCGGCCTAGCCACCCGCTCGAATGTCGGGTTGGGAATCATGTGGCTGATGCGATCCTTGACGACAAGCTTCGGTCGTCCGTTGACCTCGACGTAGCCGACCTTGCCGCGGTGCTCTTTGGGCAGATACTTGGTGAGCGCGTCCGTCGTCTCGTACATGTGGTTGTCGATGTCGAAGACCGGATAGGGCAAGGACCGGGTGGACATGTGACTGATCCCTCCAGAGCAGCGAATATGACCGTTTACGATATATGGAAATGACGTTATCACCAACGCCATGCAACATCTATCGGGGGCCAGGCCCGGAGAGCTCGGTCCACGCTTTCACCACCGCTTCGGTGGTGGTCACCGTCGCCAGCAGGGCCAACGTGTTGTCGATGATCGATTCCGCGTATTCGCGTGGGTAACCGCATACCGCATCACGAGGAAGCACGAACTGATAGCTGCGATTCACCGCGTCCATCACGAAGTTCTGAATCGCGATGTTGACCGAGACGCCCACGCCCACAATGGTTTGGACTCCGAGGTTGCGCAGTACCGAGTCGAGGTCGGTGCCCGTCATCGGTCCGACACCGTGCGTGCGGGTCAACACCAGATCGCTTGGAGCCGGGCCGAACTCAGGCAGTAGCGAGGCGCCCGGGCTGCCCGGAGTCAAATCGGCGGCGAATGACTTTCCCGCCATGAACAGCCTGGCGTTGGTGTTGGACCCACGATTGTCGGGGCGCTTTTGCATAACGCAGTGGACGACCGATACGCCGGCGGCGCGAGCGGCCTGGAGGAGCGTGGCGATGTTCGGGATCGCTTCCCGTCTGGCTTCCTCGGCGAGCATGGGCAGACCGGCCTGGGGACCGATCACGCCGCCCTGGCATTCCTGAGTAACCAGGGCGGTGGTGGCTGGCGTCAACAGATCAAGCAGGCTGGGTTGCGGCATGAGAATAGACGTTATCGTGTGCGAGAACGCAATTTCCAGCCAATTCTTGAAGGAGAGCAAATGGATACCTGGGAACTTGCGATCCGCGAGGCGGTACGCCAGACGCTCGCCGACTACACCGCGGCCACCGACCGCTTTGATCTGCGCGGTCTGGCGGCCTGCTTCGGACCCGACGGCGTGCTCGAATTCACCGGAGGTGCACAACCGCTCACCGGGCCCGCAGAGATCGAGACCGGGCTCGGCGCTGCCATGGCCAAAAATCCCGATCCGGCAAGACCGGCGCCAACACATGTGCGCCATCACGTTTCAAGCATCCGGTTCGGGTCTGTTGCCAAGGACCGGGTTGAGGTCAGTAGCTATTTCGCCGTCCATACTGACATCGGTCTCGACCACTGGGGACGCTATCGCGACGTCCTCGTACCGCTGAACGGGCGGTGGTTGTTCGCGCATCGGCGCATCAGCGTGGACGCCTTCGCAGCCGACAGCCTTATGCGATGAACTCCGCTGCGAAGGCCTGCGCGTGATCGATGACCTCGGCCCGGGTCGCCCCCGCAGGTGCGATGGTCAGCCAGGTCACGCCCATCGCTTCGAGCTTGGCGATCGTGGCGTGCCGTTCGTCGGTCGACTTGGTTTCGTCGAGCAGGTTGCCTGCCGAGAAACAAATGTCCAGCGGTTCGGTACGGCCGATCTCGGCCGCGTACTTCCTGGCCCAGGTGATTGCTGCCGCCAATTCGTCGAGCGTCGAGATCTCTGCGGTTCGTGACGCGGTGGCGTAGCCGAACGTGTTGAAGGGCGCCCACCCTTGCCCACGGCCAACCGCGCGGCGGACAGCGGGCTTGCTGTTGCCGCCAACCCAGATCGGTGGGGGAGTCGCCGGTACGGGATACAGGCGCACAGCGCGGGCGGTGAACGAGGTGCCGTCATAGGCGACATCCTCGCCGGTAAGCACCTTGGCCAGGACATCCAGCGCTTCGTCCAGCAGCGCCCCGCGGTTGTCGAAATCTATTCCGAGCGCTCTGAATTCGGGTTTGAGGTAACCCGCGGCGGTGCCGAGTATCAGCCGGCCCCCGGACAGGACGTCAAGGCTCTGGATCGATTTCGCGCCGAGGAATGGATTGCGGTAGGCGGCGATGTAGACGTTCGTCAGCAGCTTGACGTCCGTTGTGGCGGCCGCCGCGAACGACAGCGCCACGAATGGGTCGAGGGCGTGGTGTCCGCCGTGGTCGAGCCATTTGGCGTCCGGGGCGGGGTGGTCGGTGACGTGCACGGCGGAGAATCCGCTCGCCTCGCCGACGCGCGCGATCTCGGAGATCGCTTCGGCGGTGACGAATTCAGATACGGCGTCTACCCGGTGAGTGGGCAGTTCCAGAGAGTAGGAGATGGCCACGTTAGTCCTTTCATGGTGCGACGAGGGCTGCCAAGCGTTGGGCATGGTGGTCGGGGCTCCCGAAGATCAGTTCGGTGGCCTTGGCGCGTCGAACGTACAGGTGGGCGTCGTGTTCCCAGGTGAATCCGATCCCGCCGTGGATTTGCATGTTGTTCAATGCGACCTGCAGAAAGGCTTCCGAGCAGGCCATCTTCGCTACTGACGCAGCGATCGGCAGGTCGCTGCGGTCGGCGGATTCCGCGGCGTGGACCGCGGCTGAACGGGCGCCCTCAACGAGCACCAGCATGTCCGCGCACCGGTGCTTGATCGCCTGAAAGCTGCCGATGGCGCGCCCGAACTGGATTCGCTGCTTGGCGTAGCCCACCGCCATATCGAGGCAGCGTTGGGCGGCACCGACCTGCTCAGCGGCCAACGCAGCGATCGCGAGGTCGCAGGTGCGGGCCAAGCCCGCGGCCGCGTCACCCTCGCTTCCGATCAACCGGGCGGGGACGTCGTGGAACTGCAAACGTGCGATTTTTCGCGTGCGGTCCAGAGTCGTGAGCGGTTCACGGGTGAGCCCGTCCGCGTTCCCCGACATGGCGAACAGCGACGTGCCTGCGCTCGTATTCGCCGCGGCGAGAACAACATCGGCGGTGTGGCCGTCGAGGACGAGAGCCGCGTCGCCCTGAATCCGATGACCGGCGCCGTCGGCGCGTGCCGTCAGCGTGACGGCCTGCGGATCCCACGCATCGAGCTGGCCGTTAAGGACGAGCGTCGCGGTCGTGGACCCGTCGACGAAACCCGGTAGATAGTCGCCCATAGCTGCGGTGTCGCCGCTGCACAGAATCGCTTGCGTGGCCAGTGCGACGGTGGAGAAGAACGGCGCACACAACAGCGCGGCGCCCATCTCCTCGAACACGACGGCGAGCTCGGATAACGTGGCACCTGCCCCGCCGTACTCTTCGGGAACGGCGATGCCCTGCAGTCCAAGCTCGCTGGCCATTTGACGCCACACAGTGTGGTCATATCCCTCTTCGGTGGCCATGAGTTCCCGCACCCGCCCGGTCGGTGACGTGACCTCCAGAAATTTCCGCACCGCGCGCCGGAGTTCGTCGGCCTCACTCATCGATCGCCTGCCTCCAGGTGCGCCCGGCCCGACCCGGGATAGGCATTCCCGGACGAGGATAGTATCTTTTCTGAAATAGGAGAATATCCATTCTCACGTGAAGGGGCCGCGCGGTGACGACGAAACTCGACTACGGGATCATCGACTGCGACACGCATTGCTACGAGACGCGCGATGCGTTTACCCGCTACCTGCCCAAGGAGTTCCAGGACCGGGCGATCACGACCGTGCGCGGAGCTGACGGCGTCGAGGTAATCCTGGCCGGCCATCGTGTCGCAACCTTCAACAGTGAAGGCGGGCTGGGCCTGGACGTCGCGTACCGCCCCGGATCGCTGAAAGAGATGCTGAGGCAGATGGGATCCGGCAACCCAGAGGAGTCCTACGAGCCGCAGCCCATGCAGCCCGAGTACATCGAGCGTTCAGCACGGCTCGCGGTGATGGAGAAGCAGAACGTCGAGCGGATGGTGATCTATCCGAGCGGCATGGCCCTGTCTGCCGAGCACTACGTTGATGACACCGCGGCGCTGTACGCAAATCTCCGGTCGTTCAACCGATGGTTCGACGAGGAGTGGGGGTTCAACTACCAGGACCGCATCTACGCGACCGGGCTGCTTTCACTTCGCGACCTCGACTCGGCCGTCGCCGAAACCGAGGCATTGATCGCGCAGGGTGCAAAATTTGTCCTGCTGCCCACCGGCCCGGCATACGGTCGATCTCCGGGGGACCCCTACTTTGATCCGATTTACGCGCGCCTTCAGGAAGCCGGCTGTGTCCTGGTGTTCCACATCATGCCGTTCTGGTACTTCGATGCGATCTCACCTGCTTGGGGGCACTGCGCAGACCCTGCCTCGTGGCACATGTCGGCCTGGCAGTGGATGAACATCTACGGCCAGCGCCCCATCGAGGACACCCTGTCAGCCCTGATCTTCGACAACCTGTTCGGCCGATTCCCAGGGTTGAACGTGCTTGTCGCCGAACACGGTGCAGAGTGGGTGCCGTTCTTCACCAAGCACATGGACAAGAGCCGCGGCATGGGCCGAAATGGTCCATGGATCGGGGGAAAACTGACGGAAAAGCCGTCCGCCATCTTCCGGCAGCACGTTCGGGTGGTGCCGTACCCCGAGGACGACACTCCCGCGATCGTCAACAGCCTGGGCTACGACGACTGCCTGGTGATGGGCTCTGACTACCCGCACGCGGAAGGGCTGGCCGAGCCTGCTGACTTCGTCAAATTGCTCGAACCGCTCGACGACGCCACCAAGAAACGGATCATGCGTGACAACGCTGACCAGTTGATACAGCGGAGCTAAAACTCGATGGCTGACGCAGACGAGGGGGACGTCGACCTCGATCTGCTGCGCGCATCGGCACGCGATTTCCTGACGGGCCGGGTCGCCCAGGACTCCGTCAAAGAACTCGCCGCGATGGACTGGACGGGGCTGCTCGTCGAGGAGACTTTTGGTGGCAGCGGATGGCGCCCAGTTGAGACGACAGTCATCGCCGAGGAACTCGGCCGCGCACGGAACTCCTCGACGTGGTTCGGCTGTGTGCTGGCAGCGGCGGCATTGACTTTGGCCCCCCGTGAGGTGCGCGACCGATGGCTGCCTGCGATGCTCGACGGAACCGCGACCGCAGGCTGTGCGCTGTCCGGCGAAACCGTTCGGGTTGCGCGCGGCGACGCGATCGATATCTTGATCACGCTGGGGCACAACGGGATCCAGCTGTTCGAGGCGTCTAAAGCAATGCCGAGAAGCCGCGATGACGAATTGCTCGATGTCGACCGCGCGGCGTGGCGTGTCAATGTCGCTGGGACACAGGGTGTTTTGATCGCCGATCCGCTACGAGCGGCTCAGCTGCTGGCGGTGGCCAGGGTCTTGCTCAGCGCGGATTCGCTGGGAGCGCTGTCGAGCACATTCGATCGGCTGGTCGGCTACCTGAAGGAGCGCATCGCCTTTGGTGTGCCGATCGCGAGTTTCCAAGCGGTGCAACACCGGCTGGTGGATCTGTTGGTCTTCGAGGCGAAGGCCCGCGCGGTCGTCATGAAGGCCGCCCGCGCGTTGGTGGCCGATGGCATTTCGGATGACGCCGTCGCTTTGTCAGCGGCGGCTCACGCGTTCGTCACTGCCAAGGCCACCGCCGCCGTCGACGAATGCATGCAACTGTCGGGCGGCATCGGTTTCACCTGGGAGTACCCGCTGCACCATGAGCTGCGCCGGGTCTTCACGAACGCCTATCTGCTCGGCACGGCTCGGTCCAGTCGGGCGCTTTTTGCGGAAAGGGCGGGCTGGTGAGTGCCGCAGTTGCCCGACCAAGCGACGCGCAGTTGACCGAGTTCAGACAGCGCGTCAGGGCGCATATCGCCGAACACGCACCGCCATTCGAAGCGAGGGAAGGACGCCGGGCACCGGAAAGCGCTGAGCAGGAAGCGCAGTTGCGGAGATGGTTCGCCTCGTTGTTCGGCGCGGGTTTCCTCGGCGCAGACTGGCCAGTCGAGCATGGCGGCCGCGCCGATCACCACCCGCTGCACGACCGCATCGTCAGCGAGGAGATCCTGCGTGCCCGTGCTCCGCGGCCCGTCGACCAGGTCAACCTCGCGGCCCACGTGCTGCTGCATTTTGGGTCGGTCGACCAGAAAGCAGCGTGGCTGCCACCGATTCGCCGCAGCGAGCATGTGTGGTGTCAGTTGTTCAGCGAGCCTGACGCCGGCAGCGATATCGCCGCCATCCGCAGCAGGGCCGCAGAGCAACCCGACGGGAAATGGGTGATCGACGGTCACAAGATCTGGATCACCGACGGACAGTGGGCCGACATGGGGCTGGCGCTCATCCGCACCGACCCGAATTCATCACGACACCATGGCCTTTCGGTGTTCGCGGTGCCGATGTCGACGCCGGGCATCGAGGTTCGTCCGATCCGGACAATCAACGAGGCGGTCGAGGTGAACGAAGTGTTCCTCGACGGTGCGACGGTGCCTGCGGGAAGCCTGATCGGCGAAGTCGGCCAGGGTTGGTCGATCATCATGGCGGGCTTGGACTTCGAGCGGTTCGGGATCGGCGGCAACGTCATCTTGCTCGAGCTGCTGATCGATGATCTGGTGATGGTGGCGCGCAACGCCGTTCTCGACGGCACCTCGGCGCTCGAACACGATGACATCCGCCATGCAGTTGCCGAGCTCGCCGTCGAAGTCGAGGTGGCGAAGTCTTTCATCGATGACCATGTCGAACGTCTCATCGCCGGTGCCGAGCACCCGGGTGACGGTTCGATCGCCAAGCTGAGTTTCGCCGAGACTTATCACCGGGTTTCGGCGTATGGCGCCGAACTCGCCGCGACGGTATGCACGGTGGCTGCGGATCCTAGCGTCGAACAGGCCAAACAACGTCTGCGAGAATGCTGGCTGTGGTCACGCGCCTATACGATCTCCGGCGGAAGCTCCGAGATGATGCGTAACATCCTCGCCAAACGTCGGCTTTTGTTGCCGAGCCCCTGATGTCCGAAACGTACTGGGGCTTGGTTGAAGTCGCGGCCGAGGCACACCCCGACCGCATCGTCCTCGCCGACGACTTCGGTCGCAGCCTGACCTGCGGGCAACTTCGCGACGAGGCATTGCGGACGGCAGCAGCGCTGGCGGCTTCCGGAGTGGGAGAGGGCACTGTGGTGTCGTGGCAATTGCCGACCACATTGGAAACGATGGTGGTGATGGTCGCACTCACCCGATTAGGTGCCGTGCAGAATCCCATCCTGCCGATTTGGCGAGAACGCGAAGTTCGCTTCGCGACAAGACAACTCGAGACTGAGGTTTTGGTCGTGCCCGGTCGTTGGCGCGGTTTCGACCACACCGCGCTTGCCCGCGAACTAACGGCCGAACAGCCAATGGCCGTTGTGGTGATCGACCATGACGCGCCGATCACCGGGGCGCTGCGGTTGCCGATCAGCGATCCGGCCATGCTGCCTGCGCCGCCGGCAACCGCTGAGGCCCCACGCTGGGTCTACTACTCCTCGGGTACCACGGCGGCGCCAAAAGGTGCTCGGCATTGCGACCGTTCGGTGATCGCGGGTTCTGCGGGGGTGGTCGGCATCGTGGGGGCATCGAGTAATGACGTCAACCCGATCGCATTTCCGATCTCGCACATCGGTGGCGCGGCGATGCTCGCGGGCAGCTTGCGGACCGGCATGCGGTTGGTGCTGTTCGACACGTTCGATCCCGCGACCACACCGCAGGCGATCGCCGCACACCGGCCAACGCTGTTAGGCACCGCGACGCCGTTTTTCGTCGCGTTCATGGCCGCGCAGCGCGCACACGGAGCCCAACCGCTCTACCCGGATCTACGTGGGTGCGTCGCCGGTGGCGCGCCGATCACCGCGGAGCTGGGACGGCAAGTGCGGGAAACGTTTTCAGTGAACGGCGTCGCCAATTCCTGGGGCTTGACCGAGTTCCCGGTCGCGACGTCGCAGCGGCCAGAAGCGGCCCCGGATCTCCTCGACCGGACGGTGGGACGTCCGGTCGCGGGGGTGTCTGTGCGCGTCGTCGACGACCGCGAGCGCGAGGTTGGTGTCGGCGAGGAAGGTGAACTTCGGCTCAAGGGGCCGCAGTGCTTCCTGGGATATGTCGACAGCTCGTTGAACGCCGACGCATTTGACAGCGATGGGTGGTTCCGCAGTGGCGATCGCGGACATATCGACGGCGACGGCAACGTCACCATCACCGGACGCATCAAGGACGCGATCATCCGCAACGCCGAGAACATTTCGGCGCTGGAAATCGAGGACGCATTGGCTACCCACCCGGCGGTCGCCGACGTCGCGGTCATCGGGGTCCCGGATTCTCGCACGGGTGAGCGGGTTTGCGCGATCGTGGTCGCGGAGGCCGGACGTGAACTGACACTTGACGAGTTGGCCGGACACTGCCAGGCGCAAGGGTTGAGCCGGCACAAATTTCCGGAGCGACTCGAAGTCGTGGAAGCGCTGCCACGAAACCTTACTGGGAAGGTGCTGAAGAACGAACTGCGTGCGCGGTTCGGTTCCTGACTGGTTACAGGCCGATGAGCTGCTTCAAATTGCCGCCCATCACCTGTGCTGTGGTGTCGGCGGGAAGGTTAACGAGTTCCTTGACGAAATCCGCCGGGTGGGCGAGCCCCTCTGGATGCGGGAAGTCCGAACCGAACATCACCCGGTCGGCGCCGAGGACGTCGACGAGGTGTGACATGTCCTCTTCATGGAACGGGTTGACCCAGACGTGCCTGCGGAAGACGTCACAGGGGTGTTCGGTGAAGTCCTTGGGCTTCTTGCGATAGACCCGGTCGAATACCTCCATCAACCGCTGAGCCCACGATCCGCCGTTCTCGACCACACCGATGCGAAGACCGGGGAAGCGCTCGAAGACGCCGTGGGCGATGAACGCCGCGAGCGTGTCGAAGATGTGGCGACTCTCTTCGTAGATGAAGCCGCGAAGCTTGGTGAGTTGGAACCCCTGGAACTCGTCGCCGCCTTCCCAGTCGTCGACGTAACGGTCGTAGCCGGAATCGGAATTGTGCATCTGCACCGAGATACCCGATGCCTCGACGAGCCGCCAGAAGTCGTCGAATTCGGGTAGCGCCGGCGATCGAGAAGTGCCGTCTGCGCGCGGTACTGGGGCCGGCCGGATCAGCACCGTCCTGGCGCCTTTCTCCAGGCACCACTCGAGTTCCTTGACCCCTTCAGCCGGATCGTTGAGCGAGATCGCAGGCACGGGAAAGATGCGGTTTTGGTAGTTGAACGTCCAGTCGTCGAGCAGCCAGCGGTTGAAGGCATGCGTCACCGCGTGGGTCAGTTCGGTGTCGGACTTTGTCCGTTCCTCGAGCATGCCCGCCGTGGTCGGGAACATCACCGCGCCGTCCACACCCTGCTGGTCCATCAGCTCCAGCCGTAAATCCGGGCGCCGGAACGCGTCCGGGCAGCGGATGGGCTGGGCCAGTTCTCGCAGCGACTTGCCCTCCGGATTGATGCCGCGGTAGTAGTCGGCCCATGCGCCTGGCGTCGGGATCACCTCGTAGGTCGGGTTCGGGATGCACTCGGTGACCACGCCGAGGATCTGTAGTTTCTTGCGTCCGTTCACGTCGACGAATTTCAGCGCCTCGGAATACTTCTCGGGCAGGTAGCGCGTGTAGGCATCGATCGTCTCGTACATGTGGTTGTCGGCGTCCCAGACTTCGAATGCTTTTACGTCGGTCACCAGCGCCTCCACCATGCGTGAGAATGTTGATTCTCAAGATAGCAAACGGCCGTATACGACCGCTACCGCCCCTAAAGTTCCCATGCGTAACGGCCGACGCAGAATCAGGCGCTAGCCATCGCGGCCAGTTTGCGTCTGACGACCTTGCCGACATCGTTGCGCGGCAGCTCTTCGACGAACACCACCCGCACGGGTACGCGGTAGGGCGTGAGACGTTCACGGCACCAGGCGATCAGGTCGTCTTCGGACAGCGCGCGGTCGTGACAGGCGACGAACGCCCAGGGCACCTCGCCGAGGCGCTCATCGGGAATCCCGACCACCGCCGCTTCGCGTACTCCCTCGGCGGCCAGCAGTACATCTTCCACCGTGCCCGGGAAGACCTTCAGCCCACCGCGGTTGATCATGTCCGACACCCGGCCGTCCAGCCACAGGAACCCGTCGCCGTCGAGCCACCCAAGGTCACCGGTATGAAACCAGCCGTCATCGGTGAGCCTGTCGAGGAACGCCGGGTCGATCTGGCGAGCGGCCGTCGTCGGCGTGCGTACCATCACCTCGTCGTCGGTGATCGTGACATCTATCCCAGGCAGCGGGCGTCCCACCGAGCCGAGCTTGGTCTCGCCCCATTCCCGTGCGTCGGCGGCCGACCATCCGACGACTTCGCCACCGAGTTCGGTTTGGCCGTAGGAGTTGAGCACGATTACACCGAACTTGTCGCGAAACCGACCGGCTTGCACGGGGGACAGGGGAGCGGTGATCGATCGCACGATCTTCAGCGGCGACAGGTCGGTGACCGACTCGTCGTGCAGGACCATCGTCAAGGCAGCGGGGGGCAAGACCGTGGAACGCAGTTGGTGCCGCTTGACCAGTGCGGCGAACTCGGAAGGTGAGAACTTGTCCATCAACACGACACCCGAGCCCGCCCGAAAGGCAAACAGCACTTGGTAGATCCCGGCCCACAACGACAATGAGAGCGGCACGAGGTTCGGCATCTGCGTCCGGTTCCCTTGGGTGGCAGTCGATTTTGCGCCACGCAGCTTGGCCAATAGCCGGTCGATCAGGTCGAGCACGGTGGCGTGGCGCAATGGCACCGGCTTGGGCGGGCCGGTGGTCCCCGACGTGAACTGCAGCAGCGCCACGTCCGCGTCGTATTGCCGCGGATCGGGAGACGGTGCGGCCGACGGCGAAAGCGACCACATCAAGTTCGATCCGGTTACGACGGGCAACCCGGATTCCGCGAACCGATGGGCAAGGTCCGGTGTCGTGATCACCGTGACCGGCCGCAAGGTGGCGAGTTGTGACGCCACCTCCGCATCGGCGGCGCGCGGGTTGAGCGGCGTGTAGACCCCACCGGCACGCCACGTCCCGAAAAGTGCGGCCACCGTGGTGGCGTCATTGGGCAGCATGGCGGCGACGACCTGTCCGGTTGCCAAACCGGATTCGGCGAGCACTGCGGCCAGCCGGTCGGCACTCGCGACGAGGTCGTTGCGCGACACGTCGACGGTCAACGTGTGCACAGCGGTATCGGGCAGGCCCGCCAGCAGTTCGGCGAGACTCACGAGTCAGGCTCCAGCGGTTGCCAATTGGGTGTGCGTTTGTCGGCGAATGCCTGTGGCCCCTCGTTCTGGTCGGGGTGGCCCCACATTGATGTCAAGTGCTTGGCACCCGCTCGGCACGCATCTGTCAAGCCGTATTCGAGCGCCCCCCACAACGCGCGCTTGGTCGCCCGCATCGCGGCAGGCGAGTTCATCGCGATTTTCTCGGCCAGCTCCTGTGCGACGTCGCGCAGCTTGTCGGGCGGGTCGACGATCTGGCTGATCATCCCGAGCTGATACGCGCGTTGGGCGGTCAAACGTTCGTGGCTGCCGACGAGCGCCATCCTCAACACCGCCTCGGCGGGCATCTTTCGCATCAGCGCAATGGTCTCCAGCGCGCTGACCTGACCGATGGAGACGTGCGGGTCGAGGAAGGTTGCGTCGGACGACGCGATGACGACGTCGGCGTCGGCAACCCAATGCAATCCACCGCCCGCGCACACCCCGTTGACGGCAGTGATGACGGGCTTCCCCACATTGCAATGCCAGCCGGTCAACTTCAGGTCCAGTGTGCGCATCGATTCCTGGAACTGCTGCACCGCCTCACCGTCTAAATCTTCGACGTCGGCGCCAACCTGAAAGGCCCTGCCATTGCCGGTGTGCACGATGACGCGCACGCCGGGGTCCGCATCCAATTCCGCCCACGCCCTGGGGAATTCCGCGCGCATTGTCGCGTCGTATGCGTTGAGTCGATCCGGTCGGTTGTTGATGATCCAGCCGACCGGGCCGCGCCGCTCGACGAGCAACCTTTGATAGCTCACGACGCCTCCGCGGGGTCGAGCGGCTGCCAGCGAGCGGGCCGCTTGTCGCGCCACGCGCGTGCGCCCTCGGCATGGTCAGGATGATTGCGCAACCGCCAAATCTCCTCGCTGGCAGCGTGTTTGGCCGCGGACAGGCCGACTTCCAGGGCATGCCACAACGCCTTCTTGGTGGCGCGCATCGCGGTGGGCGAGTTGGTCGCGACGGCGGCGGCCAGCCGGCCGGCGGCCGCCCGAAGCTGATCGGCCGGCACGACATCCGAAACGATGCCCAATTCGTAGGCCCGTTGCGCCGAGATACGCTCGCCCCTACCACTCAACGCCATTCGGGTGATCGCCTCCATCGGAGACTTACGCAGCAGTGTGATTGCCTCGTATGCGACGGCCTGACCCACCGAGACATGCGGGTCGACGAAGGAGGCCTGCTCGGCGGCGATCACGATGTCGGCGTCGGCAACCAAGTGCAGACCCCCGCCCGCACATACCCCGTTGACCGCCGCGATCACCGGTTTCCACACCGCGCAGTGCCACGACGAAATCTTCAGCTCGGCGTCCCTAGTCCGGCGCGAGTGCCGCCGCATGGCGGCCTTGTCACGAGCCACCTGCACCACGTCCATTCCGGTGCAGAACGCCTTGCCGTTGGCGGCATTGACGATCACCTGCACGTCGCGGTCGGCATCCAACTCGCCCCAGGCGGCCTCGAGTTCGTCGAGCATCAGCGCATCGAACGCGTTGCCGGCATCCGGGCGGTTCAGGATCAGCCAGCCGACTCCGTCCGACTTCTCGACGATCAACCGCTCGTAGCCGCTCATGAGCGGGGAATTTCCTTCCAGGGCTTACCCTTCCACGGATCCGGTTCCTTGGGCAGGCCGAGCACGCGCTCGCCGAGGATGTTTTTGTTGATGTCAGTCGTGCCTCCCTCGGTGGCGTTGGCCAGGCTACGCAGCATGCCCTGCACCTCGCGGGGCAACGCGTCAGGGTCGCCGGTCGCCGGCCACGCCACCGCGGCGGTGCCCAGCAAATCAACCATCAAATTCTGGATCTGCTGATTGAGCGTTGCCTGATGGACCTTGCCGATCGAGGACGCTGCACCGGGCGACTGGCCGGCCGAAAGTGCCGCACGTACGCGGGTATTGGTCCAGCCGCGGATCTGCTCCTGGGCCCACAAACGCATGATCTTGCTTCGCACCACGGGGTCGTCCCAACGCCCGATTTCTCGGGCCAGGGAGATCAAGCGCTCTGCGCTGGAACCACCCAGGCGGCCCATACCGCCGGATCCGGATCCGGACACCATCTGCCGCTCACTGGACAGGGTCGACGCGCTGACCCGCCAGCCGTCATTGATCTCCCCGACCCGATGCTCGTCGGGCACCCGCGCGCCATCGAAAAAGACTTCATTGAATTCCGCTTCACCGGTGATCTGGCGCAGCGGTCGCACGTCCACGCCCGGTTGGTGCATGTCGAGCAGGAAGTACGTGATGCCCTTGTGTTTCGGCTGGTCTGGATCGGTGCGCGCGAGCAGGATCGCGAAGTCCGCCTCGTCGGCCCAGGTGGTCCACACCTTCTGTCCGGAGATCACCCAGTGGTCCCCGTCGCGTACGGCCCGGGTGGCTAACGACGCGAGATCGGAGCCTGCGCCGGGTTCGCTGAAGAGCTGACACCATTTCTCTTCGTTGCGGACGATGGGCGGCAGGAAACGCAGCCGCTGTTCTTCGGTGCCGTGACTGAACAACGCCGCGGCCGCGTTGTTGAGCCCCAGGGGATTCAGCCGGGTGAGCCGGAGCGGTGCGAGAACGCTCTCGATGGCGCGTGCAATGTCGTTGCCGACGCCGAGGCCACCGTGCTCCGGAAGCCAGGTCGGTGCAACCAGTCCCGAGTCGGCGAATGTCGGATACCAATCGCGGTAGTCGGCAGCGGAGCGGATGGCCCGCAGGGCCTCCGGCCCTTGGGCGGCGGCCGAGCGCCACGCCGCGGGTACTTCCGCGGCGATCCACTGCCGCACCATGTCGACGGCGTCGGCGGCGGAGGTGTCGGCGGTGATCGGCAATCGTGTCATGATCTGTTAGCGGCCCTGGAACTTCGCGTCGCGTTTGTCGCGAAAGGCCGCCAAACCCTCCTTGAAATCGTCGCTGCGGCTGGACAATTCCAGCGCCAAGGCTTCGTTCTGCAGATGGCGGTCGAGGTCCAGCCCGTTGGCACTGTGCAGCAGCCACTTGGTGAGACCGAGGGCGACGGTGGGCGCCTCACCAACCCGCGTAACGAGTTCCTCTGCAGCAGAAGCCAATTGCTCTGGTGCATAAGCGCGGTGGATGATGCCCCAGTCGGCCGCGGTGGTGCCGGAGATCTCCTCGCCGAGCATCAGCAGCTGCCTGGTCCGCACCATCCCGATCAAACGTGGCAGCAGCCAGGCGGCGCCGCTGTCGGGCGTGAAACCACGGGCCATGAACGGTTCCCAGAACCGAGCGTCCTCGGCGGCCACGCAGAAGTCGGACGCCAACGCGATGTGAAAGCCCAAGCCGGCAGCCCAGCCGCGGACCACCGCGACAATCGGCACCTGGGTCTCCAGCATCAACGGAATAAGCCGATTGGCCTTGTTCGGTAGTCGGCGCTGCGTGCTGCCGACTCGAGGCTTGCGCTCGGATTTCGCGTTGTTGGAGATGAGGTCGGATCCCGCGCAGAAGTCCGGTCCGTCGGCGTCGATGCGGATGACGCGCACCGCCTCATCGATGCCGGCGGCGGCGAGGTGTTCGATCATTGCGTCGAGCATGGTGTCATTGACGGCGTTGCGCCGCTCGGCGCGGTCCATCGTGAGGCACAGAACCGGGCCTTGATGCTCGGCCCGAAGTCCGGGAACGCTCGCATATGCCACGGCAGCTGTCACCGTTCTGCGAATTCGGCTGATAGGGCGGTGAGGAGATCCGTCAGGTTCGTCGCTCCGCCGGGCGGATCGGGCAGCCGCACCGGGCCGCGGTCCCGGCTGGGTAACAAGATGGTCGCGTGTCCCGGTGCGGTGATCTCGTTGCGGTGGTTGGTCGCCGCGAGTTCCACGTCGACGGCGGGGCGGTCGCCTTCCGCGAGATACTTTCGAGTCACTGTTCCGGTGATGGTGTGCAGATCGCCCACGTAGTTGAACAACCGGAACTCACAGTCCAGCTTCCACAACCAGGCGTCATCGCCCATCCAGTCCGTACACAGATGGATCAACCACGTCTCCCGCATCCGGCCGTAATCGAAAGTGGTGGGGTTGCCGGCATTTCGGGCCGCGTCCGGATCCCAGTGCACGCGTTGCTGGACATCGGGGACGCCATGGTCGTTCGGGGTGTAGAAGCGGGGAATGCGTTGCCGGTTGCGCCACGCCAACCGCAGGGGACGCACCCCGTACATACCGGTACCCATGCCGACATGCCAACAGACCATGTCGGTCACGGTGAGCGGACCCTTGGTCAATGTGCCGAGTGCATCGCCCTCGTTGACGTCTTCCCACCACCGTGGCTCGGCGCCCCGCGGGGATTCCCGCGCGTAGCGTTCGTCGATCTCGGCGATCTCCTCAGCTGTCCAGGTCTTGAGTTCGATCGACGCGTATTTCTTGCGACCGCGGGCCTCGCTGCGCTCGGTGCGGATCATGTTGCGGTACTGCCCGCCGAGAAGCATGCCTTCATCGTCCCGGAACACCTGTGCCGACCACTCGTGAATCGCCCGACCGGCGAACTCACTGCTTTTGTCGAGCGCAGCGACAAGCGCGTTGCGCCTAAATACCCGGTGGTTGGCCCGCAGCGGAGCCCACCACTCTCGTGCAGACGACGCGTAGAACGCGTGCACCCCGCGCAGTGGGTCGCCCTTGGTGAGGGCGCGATCCTTCTCGGAGAGCTCAGTGACTTCGTCTTCGCCGATCAACGTGTCACCTCCGACCAGTGCAGGCGGCGCGATCGATTCACCCCAGACCGACTTTGCGGCATAGTCCGGATCGGTCCACATCGGATTGGCGTCACCGTAGGCTTCGGCGACATGGCGGAAAGTGTCTTCATTGGGGCGGAGGTAGTGGGGTGGCAGGGTATGTGGAACGGCGATGCCGATGTTGGCACGCAACCTGGCCAGCCCTTCGTCGGTGATGTGCCCCGATTGAGAGGAGCCGGTCATGGCGCGCCTCCTCAGTTCTGGCGAATATCGTGGCTCCGGCAAGTGTGGAAATTAAGATACCCGAAAAGCGGAAACGCCGTTAACGGCAGGGGTGAGTGAGTTGGGCGAGGAGCAGCCAGGAATCCTGACGGACGTTGGTGCCGACGGTGTTTGCCGCATCACCATTGATCGGGCCGAAGCGGGAAACTCCTTGTCCCCGTTGGCTCGTGATGCGTTGACCGAGGCTTTCCAACGCGCCGGTGACGACCCGGCGGTGCGTGCGGTATTACTGGGCGCGACTGGACAGCGGCACTTCTGCGCGGGGGCCGGGTTGGCAGCTGGATCAGCGCCCCAGCCGCCCATGGCCGAGAAGCGGTCTGGGGACGTCGCTCGGATGCTGCAGAACGGCTGGCAACGGTTGGTTTCGTCAATCCTCGACTGCGACAAGCCGGTGGTCGCCGCGGTGCAGGGCACTGCGGCCGGGGCAGGAATCAGCCTGGTTCTCGCCTGCGATCTCGTCGTCATGTCCACGGAGGCAAAGCTTGTCGCGGCCTTCGCGCACCGCGGTGTGCTTCCCGATTCCGGCGCTATTTTTCTGCTGACGAGGATCGTGGGACTACGTAAGGCCACCGAGCTGTTGATGCTCGGCGAACCCGTGGACGCCGCCACCAGTGAGCGGTTGGGACTGGTCAATCGCGTGGTCGCACCGGACGTTATGGATGCGGTCGCCGGTGAGCTGGCCGGCCGGCTTGCGGCTGGGCCGACGGTGATGCTCGGGCACACCAAGCGACTGCTGTTGGTGTCCTCGGAGTCCGGCCGTGACCGCGCTTTCGAACAAGAGGCATGGGCACAGGAGGCGGTGTCGCGAACCGCTGACCTTCAGGAGGGCCTGCGGTCGTTCGCGGAGCGGCGCGAACCGCGGTTCTTGGGCCGCTGATCCTCACTCCTTCGCAGGCCCACCGCGGATCGTGAACGTTGCGGCATCGTCGATCTCGTCGATCGACTCAGCGACTAATTCCGCAGTGAGCGAGGCGTTCTCGATCCCTTTGGTCACGCCGATGAACACCCGCGACACCTTGCCCGCTCCCACTGAATAAATGTGCGCAGTGCGGTCGCAGTCGCGATGCGACAGATAAACCACGACCGGAGTGACCAACTCAGGGTCCATCGCCTTGCCTGCTTCGCCCATGATGGTCTCGGTCATCCGCGTCCGTGCGATGGGGGCGACCGCGTTGATCGCGATGCCGTTTCGCGCTCCCTCGATGGCGAGGACATGCATCATGCCGACGAGCCCCATCTTGGCCGCGCCGTAATTGGCCTGCCCGAAGTTTCCGAACAAGCCGGTACCCGAGGTCGTTTGGACGATTCGTCCATAGTTCTGCTCTCGCATGACCGGCCATACCGCGCGGGTGACGTGGAACGCCCCGGACAGGTGAACGGAAATGACCGCGTCCACCTGTTCGGCGGTCATGTTCTTGAACGCCGCGTCACGCAGGATTCCCGCGTTGTTGATGAGAATGTCGACCCGTCCGAATGTGTTCATGGCCGCGGCCACAATGGCCGCGCCGCCCTCCTCGGTGGCGACCGAATCGCCGTTGGCGATCGCGGTGCCGCCCGCCGACGTGATTTCGTCGACCACCGCCTGCGCGGCCGATATCGACGCACCGGTGCCGTCCACTGCACTTCCCAGGTCGTTGACGACTACGCGTGCGCCCCGGCGGGCGAGTTCGATGGCGTGACAGCGGCCAAGGCCACCGCCTGCACCGGTGACGATGGCTACCTGATTGTCGAAATTCATTGACGGCATGCTGAGAGGTTACATTTACTCTGAATGAGAACCATCATTTGCATCGGAGGACATCGATGAGCGGCTCGCCGGCGCTGTTGCAGTGTGCGCAGCGGCGCGCCGCGGTATTGCGGGATCGATACCGCGAGGCGGGCTTCTGGTCGGGTCAGCCCGCCGACGTCGTTCGAGCCGCCGCGGAACGAGGTCCGGAGAAGCTGGCTCTGTGTGCCCGGGGGGCGGAGCTTAGCTACGCCGAACTCGACGTGCGCATCGATGCGGCCTGTGGCGCTTTGGCGGCTTCGGGCGTCGCAGCGTCGACACCGACCGTTGTGGTCGTGGGTAACGACGTGGATTCAGTGGTTGCCGTCCATGCAACGTTGCGCCTCGATGCCGTGGTCCTGCTGGTGCCCCGCAACGCCGGTGAGGCACAGCTGACGGACATCGTCGCGCGCACGGGGGCCGAAGTTGGGGTTGCACCGAATTGGCCTGCGGCCCAGCGGAAAGGGGTGCCCACGCAATTGAGATGGGTCGCTGTGGACGCCGGCGGCACACCGCAAACGAAGTACCGGTCCCAGCGTGCGGCCGACGAGCCCTGCCTTGTGCTGTATACGTCGGGAACCACCTCGGTGCCCAAAGGAGTCATCCACTCGCAGAGCACGCTGATGAAGGCGTCGTCGAACTACATCGCGGCCGCCGGACTGGAGCCGGCGGACCGGATTTTTCTCATCAGTCCGCTGGCGTCGGTGACGGGAGTGTTGCAGGCATTGTTCATCGCGCCGATGCTGTGCGCGCCCGTCATCCTCGAGGACAACTGGGATGCCGCCGCAACCTGCGAGTTCCTCGTCTCGTCGGGTGCGACGTGGTACGGCGGACCCGACCGGTTGCTGGACAGGTTGCTCGACGAGGCGGTGGTTCGCGGCCTGGATGTGCCGCTGGAAGCCGTTTATCTGGGCGGGATGATGCTGGACCGGCGCATCGTGACGCGCATTGAAGACGATTTCGGGATCATCGTGATGCGCGCTTATGGCTCGTCCGAAGTGCCGGTGAGCACGTCTAGCCTGCGGTCTGAGTCCGCGGCCGTGCGTCACGCCGACGACGGTGTCGCCCTGCAGGACGTCGAGGTGAAAGTCGGTTCCGCAGCGGATCCGACAGAGTGCTGCATAAGGGGGCCACACACGTTCCTCGGGTACACCGACGCCGCGGACGACGCGAAGGCGTTCGATGGCGACTGGTTTTGCACCGGCGACGTGGCCGAAATCTCCGAAGGCCGGGTGCGCATCGTCGGGCGCTTGAAGGACATCATCATTCGCAACGGTTTGAAGATCGCGGCTGCTGAGGTGGAGGAGGCCGTCGCAAGGATCGCCGAGGTGCGCGACTGCGCGGCGTACTCGGTGGCCGACGCCACGACCGGCGAACGACTCGCTGTCGCAATGGTTCTCGACGCCGACGTCGAACTGTCGCTCGCGGAGGTCGCCGACGCGTTGATCTCGGCGGGACTGCCCAAGTACAAGTTGCCCGAGGAACTGGTGTTCTGGAACGAGCCGCTGCCGGTCAATGCCAACGGCAAGGTCGAGCGCAACAAGCTCGGTGCGCGCTCGGAAGGGAGGCCGCGGGTGCTCGCCGACCGCCTCGCGGCAGCTGGCTGAGCGTCAGTCGGCTGGTTTGTCCGCCGTGTTCATCCCTATTCCTTTCCCGCACCTGCTGCCACCTGCCGGAAGACCGGGACAATAAAGCCGTCATCGTCATCGCGAAATGCGATAGTGAGTTCCATGCCTGCACAAAGGTTTTCGGCGGGGCAGTCTTCCAGAACCGTCATCATCCGGGGGCCCTCGGCGAGATCCACCATGGCGACCACATACGGTGTGCGCGTATCGAAGGGTGCGGCATTCTGGTGCACCACGGTCCACGTGTAGAGCCGTGCCCGCCCGGACGCCGGTGCCTGCGCGACGTCCTCGCTCCAGCAGTGCGGACAGAACGGGCGCACGTACAGCGAGTTCTGGCCGCACCCGGCACACGTGTTGATCAGCAGCCGTCGATCCTGGATGGCCTGCCACCACGATTCACTGTCGCAGTCGATCGTGGGCCTGTTCGCGGCCACCGGCACATCCATCACTGCCTCCCGAGAATCATGGTGGCGCTGTGGGTGAAAAAGCCTCCCATGGCGTGCACGCATGCCAGACGCGCGCCGTCAACCTGTCTGGGTCCGCATTCGCCGCGTAGCTGCCTCGTCGCTTCGACCATCAGAAACATTCCCCGCATGCCGGGATGGCACGCGGCTAGACCGCCGCCGTCGGTGTTGGTCGGTAGCGATCCGCCCGGACGTAGCGCACCTGATGCGATGAACGGCCCGCCCTCGCCTTTGGCGCAGAAACCCAGATCCTCCACCGTGAGCAGCACCGTGGAGGTGAAGGAGTCATAGAGCTGACACACGTCGATATCGGCTGGCCCGACGCCGGCTTGAGCGAACGCCCAGGGGCCGGACAGCGCGGCGGCGGACGTGGTGAAGTCGGCCCACTCGCTCATGCTGACGTGCGATGTCGAGTCGGCGGCACCAAGAATCCAGATGGGCTCCTTGGCGCAATCCTTCGCCACCCGCTCGCTGGCCAGCACCACGGCGCCGCCACCGTCGGTGCGCAGGCACACATGCTTGGCGGTGAAGGGATCGGCCAGCATCGGTGCTGCGGCAACGTCGGCGGCGGTTATCCGGTCGCGCTCAAATGCGTCGTCGTTCATCGCCGCCCACTCGTGGGCCGCAACCGCGACTTCGGCCAATTGCTCTGCGGTGGTGCCGTATTCGATCATGTGGCGCCTGGCGGCCATCGCATACTTTGCGATCAGGGTTGCGCCGTAAGGAGCCTCGTACTGCATGGCCCCGCCGGTACTCATCGCCGCCGCTGATGCACGTACGCGACGCTTGACGTCGGAACGCGCCGTCGATCCGTACGTCAGCAACGCCACGTCGATCGTGCCGGCAGCAATAGCATCGGCAGCGTGTGCTGCCATCACCTCCCAGGACGACCCGCCGACGTTGGTCGCGTCGACCCAGGACGGCCGCAAGCCGAGGTACTCGCTGACCTCAACGGGCGGCAGCAGGGTCCCATGGCCGCCGAGGCCGTCGATGTCATCCTTCGTCAGACCGGCGTCGGCAATGGCGCGGCGTGCGGATTGAGCCATTAACGCCAGCGCGGTCTTATCCGGCACCCGTCCACAATCCGACAGGCCGACGCCGACGATGGCGACTCGATTGGCTGGCATATGTCATGGTTACCACATTGATAATGCCATTCACGACTCGGTGGAATGACCGTTCTCAGTGGGCTACCGTGAGCGTGTGCAGAAACCACTACGGGAGGCGTTGCGCGGCGACGAGCTGGTGCTGTGTCTGGCGCTGATGAGCGCGCGCACTCCAGATATCCCGGCGATCGCTGCAGCATGCGGATACGACGCGGTCTACGTCGACCTCGAACACACCTCCACGACGCTGGAGACGGCCGCGATGCTCTGCGCAAGCGCTTTGGGAGCAGGCATCTCGGCGTTGGTTCGCGTGCCCTCCCACGATCCGAGTGTCATCGCTCGGGTGATAGACAACGGTGCAATTGGAATCATTGTGCCGCATGTGAATTCGAGAGCTGAGGCGGCAGCTGTCGTCGAAGCGGCACGGTTCCCTCCGATCGGGCATCGCTCGATCTCCGGGCCGAATGTGGTGAGCGGGTACCACCCCAGGTCGGCGGCCGAACTCACCGACTTCCTCGAGCGCCGCACAGTGGTGGCGGTGATGATCGAAACGCCGCAAGCGGTCGACGACGTCGACGCGATCGCGGCTGTCGATGGTGTCGACATGCTACTTCTTGGCCCGAGCGATCTGACAGCCGAAATGGGCATCCACGGCGACTATGAGAATGCCCATTTCCACCGTGCAGTAGAATCGGTCGCGGCGGCTTGTCGTGCACACGGCGTGGCGCTGGGAATAGCCGGTATTAAGTCTGTTGACCTGCTGAAACGCTTCACAGATCTGGGTCTGCGTTTCATTTCGGCCGGTACGGACATCGGGATGATGACCGAGGCGGCGACCGCCCGCGCATGCGCGTTGCGAGAGCTCGACGGTCGCCGCAGACGTAGCAACGACGGATAACCCGATAGCCGAAAGCCTCGCCACCACAACAGGAGGACGGATGCCCACCGCGATCTATCACCAGCAAGTCACCGACTCGATGTCCTGGACCGGCGCGGATTTTACGGGGAAGGACGATTTCGCTTTCGACCTATCGACGCGCAACGTGGCTGCCCTGGAATCGATCTTGGCCAATACGTCAAAAAAGGATCGCGACGACATCACCCGCGACGATGCCCGCCACCCCGATCTCGATGATGATCTGGCGAGGCTGTACCGGGATGTGATGTTCGGTAAGGGCCTGGCGTGCGTGCGTGGTTTTCCGGTCGAACAGCACTCGATCGACGAGCTTGAGCGCATCTACTGGGCGTTTTGCACCCATCTCGGCTACCTCGTGTCGAACAACTCGTTTGGCCACCGAATGGTGCGCGTCCAGGAGGAGGTACTGCCGAACGGCGTGCAGCCCGCGCGTGGCACCAAGTCGCGGGCGGAGCTTGCCATGCACAATGATGCCGCTGACATCCTGTCGCTGCTGTGCGTCTATCCGGCAGCCCAGGGCGGTGAGAGCCAGTTCGCGAGCGGGCCGGCGGCACACAATCGGATTCTCAAGGAGCGACCCGATCTGCTTCCAGTGCTATATCAAGGGTTTCCGCATCACCGGCGCAGCGAGCAGCCCGACGACCAGCCGGATGTCACCCCGTACGACGTCCCGGTGTTCTCCCAGATCGACGGCAGGATCTGCATCAACTTCACCTACAGCAGCATCCTGCCCGCCATGCACGCACTCGGCCGGGAGTTCACGCCCGAACAAACCGAGGCGATCGAATTACTCCGCAACATTCTGGTCGAGCAGCAAGTTGAGTTCCGGCTCGAGTCGGGCGAGGCAGCGGTGGCGAACAACTTCGCCATGTGCCATTCGCGTTCCGATTTCGTCAGCAGCAACGATCCGAAAAAGGCCCGCTGCTTCCTGCGCGCATGGATGGAGGTGCCGCGCCGAGACCGACGACTGCCCATCGGGCGCGAGTACTTCCACATGGAGAACAAGGACCTGCGGCTGGGGTATGACGTAGTCCCCGGCCGGGACGGCGCGATTGCGCGCAACGACTACAAGAATGTCAACGCCGAACTCGCCGACATGTTCAAGGCCGCGCAAGCGAAACCGAAGCTGAAGCAATGAGCCAAGGCCCAAGTCCGAGGCTCGTCTGCGAGCGATGGACCGATCCCGTCGCCGCGGAAGTTCTCGAGGCGGCCGACATCGACGTCGTCAAACTCGACCTGAATGCGCCGACCGAGGACGCTTGGGCGGTAATGGAATCCGCCCACGGGTATCAGGTCGCCACGCGCACCGATGTGGCGTCCGTCCCCGACGGCGAACAGTGGTTGGTGGGTCCTGCCCTGGTCCAACGCTGCGATCAGCTGCTGGCCGTCTGTTCGGCGGGCGCCGGCTATGACGTGATCGACGTCGAGGTGTGCACAAGGGCCGGAATCGCGGTGTGCAACAACTCCGGTCCGGGAGCGGAGGCCGTCGCCGAGCATGCGCTGGGTTTCATGCTCGATCTTGCCAAGAAGATCACCATCTCCGACCGCGCACTACGTAGCGGACCGCTCGGTGACCGCTTGGCCTTGCGGGGCAGTCAGTTGCTCGGAAAAACGCTCGGAGTGGTCGGTCTCGGTGCCATCGGCGGCCGCCTGGTCGAGCTGTGCGCGCCCTTCGCGATGGAGATACTGGCCTACGATCCCTATGTCGACCACGTGACCGCCGCCGCGCGCGGCGTGACGTTGGTGGAACTCGCCGAGCTGGTCGGACGCTCCGATTTTGTTCAGGTCACCTGTCCGCTCACGGCTGAGACACGTGGCTTGTTCGGGCCCGAACAGTTCGCCGCGATGAAGCCCTCCGCGTTCTTCATCACCACCGCGCGCGGTCCCGTGCACGACGAAACAGCGCTGTACGACGCCTTGGTCAGCAACGGCATCGCAGGGGCAGGCCTCGACGTGTTCCACGACGAGCCGCCGCGGCCAGACAATCCGCTGCTAGGCCTCGACAATGTCGTTGCCACACCGCATGTCGCCGGCATCACCGTGGAAGCCGCCCGCGACATCGCCGTGGCCACCGCGACCCAATGGCTGGTGATCTTCGGGGGCGGCATGCCGCCCCGGCTGCTGAACCCCGATGTCTGGCCGCGCTACTGTGAGAGATTCAACGATATCTTCGGTTTTCGTCCCACCGCCGCAACGGCTTTGGAGAAAGAGAGCCACAGCAGGTGAGGGATTACGACACTGTCGAATTCGAGGTTCGGGGTCACACGGCGTGCGTGACGCTGAACCGGCCCGAGGTACTCAATGCCATCAACGACGAGATGATCGCAGAGCTCGCCGAGGTGTACGCCGAAATCGAACGCTCCCAAGATATCTGGACGGTCATCATCACCGGCGCCGGCCGCGCGCTGTGTGTCGGAGCTGACGTCAACAAGGCTGCCGACCATGACATGGAGAACGCCGCGGGAATTGACAACCAGGGCGAGCCCATCCTCAGCTCGATGCGGCAATGGGATGCGCCGCAGGAGGCGACGCCGCCCTGGCTTCAGATGACCAAGCCGATCATCTGTGCGGTAAACGGCATCGCCTGCGGCGCGGGAATGGACTTGGTTACCACCGCGGACATCACCGTCGCATCCGAGCGTGCCACGTTGATGGATCCCCACGTCAGCATCGGTGTGAGCTCCGGGCGCGAAGGGGTCAGGCTGGCCCGGATCCTGCCGCTGCCGGTCGCGATGCGGCTGATCTTGATGGGCAAACACGAACAACTCGACGCGCAGCGCGCATACGACTTGGGCGTTTTCACCGAAGTGGTCGCCCACGACAAGCTCATGGATCGGGCGTGGGAGATCGCCGAGATCGTGAATTCCAATGCGCCGCTGGCGGTGCGGGGTTCGCGCATGGCCGTGCGTAAGGGTCTGACATTGCCCATCTACGAGGCCGAGCTACTCGCCGAGAACTACCGCATGAAGGTTGCCCTGACGAAGGATGCCATCGAGGGCCCACGCGCCTTCCTCGAGAAGCGTCAGCCGAACTGGAAGGCGCGCTAGCGCAGCAACTCCGGAGCGTTATGCCATGCCGAAGAACGTCTTGGCATTGGTGGACAGCACCTTTCGCTTGGTTTCCTCGTCCAGACCCTCAGTTGCCTTGTTGGCGACCTCCATGCTGTGCGGCCAGTTGGTGTCGTTGTGCGGGTAGTCGGTCTCGAACATGAGCTGGTCCTCACCGACGAGGTCGAGGATACGGAAGGCGACAGGGTCGCCGAACGTGGAGAACCATACGCGGCCGGGGACTTGAGTACTGGGTGGTTCAGTCAGCAGCGGGTGTATTCCGCCCCACGCCCGGCGGTCCTCCCAGACCTCGTCCACGCGTTGCAGGTAGTAGGGAATCCAGCCCGCTTGCGCCTCGGCGAACGCCAGCTTGAGGTTTGGGAACTGCTTGAGCTTGCCGGAAAACAGCCAGTCCACCAGCGCGATGGTGCAGTTGACCGCCATCAGCGCACTGGTCACGACATGCGGCGAGTCGGGAGAGGACTTCGTGAGCGACGAACTCGACCCGATATGCAGCATGATGCCCACCTGATTTCGCTCGCACGCGGCGAAGAACGGGTCCCAATAGCCGCTGTGGATCGACGGCAGGTCGAGACGAGAAGGCAGCTCGGAGAAGCACACGGCGTGCATGCCACGCGCGGCCACTCTGTCGACCTCCTTAGCGGCGAGCTCGACGTCCCACAGCGGGATGATGCCGAGCGGGATCAGCCGACCGTTCGAGCTGCCGCCCCACTCATCGATCTGGAAGTCGTTGTAAGCCTCGACGCAGAGCTTGGCGAGCTCCTTGTCCTTGCCGTACAGGAAGCGCTGGCCGCAGAAGCGGACGAGCGTGTTGGGAAAGCACGCCGACGCCTCGATGCCCGCAATGTCCATGTCGGCGAGCCGGTCGGCCGGGCGAAAGCAACCGGGGCGCATCTCGTCGTAGGTGATCGGGTCGGTGGTGAGCTCGTCGAGTTCGTAGCCGGCCGCCGCGCTGATGAGCGGGATCGGGATGACGGCATCCTCGTAGCGCCAGATGTCGGCGTCGCGACCCTCGTCGTCTTCGACGAACGCGACATCGGAAGTCACAGACGGATCCATCCGCCCGCGGGTCCGAACGATCCGCGGTCCGATGTCGCGATAGCGCTCAGGCAGCCGGCTGGTCCACAGATCGGCAGGCTCGACCAAATGGTCGTCCGGCGAGACAATTCGGATGTCAGTGCTCAACGCTGCGCTCCTTCGGCGATACAGGCTTCAACTATGAAACCCTGATTCCCGCAAACGAGAATAACCGTTTCCAGGGTAACGCATGGTCGCAGGACCGCCACGCCCGCACCGGCACGATTCGAAGCCAATCAACATACCGGTGCATGTTGATTCGGCGAATCCACCTGGCAACGCGTATTCTCAAGCAATCATGACTGCTAAGAAGCGCCCCGCACAGGACACCGAAGCCAGCCTTGAGCTCGTCGACGCCGACCTCGGCGAGATGCCGACGAGCTGGCAGGAAAGAACGATAGAGCGGCGTCTTTCCGCCGCCCGAGCCCGTGCGCTGGCACGCAGCTCGAGATTTCTTGCCACTGCGCTGGAGTTGGTCGAGGAGTCTGGGCGCGCTGATTTCACCATCCAAACTCTGATCGATCGGTCGAACCTGAGCCTGCGTGCGTTCTATCAACACTTTGCGGGCAAGGAAGAGCTCCTGCTCGCGCTCTACGAGAACGCCACGAGTCAGTTCATCGAAGCCATCCGCCATGAGGTTGCGATGGCAGACGGTCCGATGGAACAACTCGAGGCGTTCTGTCGTGGATTTCTCTCCCGGGCCGAGTCATCCGAGGCGATCGGCGGCCGGGTGATGACGATCTACAACTTGAGCTTGGAGATTGAGCGGCCTGCCGACTTCGCGAAGATCTGGGAGCCGCACCAGAAGCTGCTCACGAAGATCCTCACCGCATGCTCGCGTGCCGGGTTGATCCGAAAAGACTTGACGCCAGCGCAGTTGACCACGCTGCTGAACTCGACACTCATTGCACTCGCCCAGATCGGGGTCTTCCACCTGGGGGTCAAGGGCGCAGAGCTTGCCGAGGATCAGTTATGGGCCTGGTGCAAGCAAGCCCTCACACCGCCGGCAGATTCCGCCAAGCCCAAGCCCAAGCCCACGGCCGCCAAGTCTGCGGGGAAGCGAAGCACGGCCGCCAAGGCGGTGGCAAAGCGAAGCACTGCTCGCAAGCCCCGAAAGGCTAACGGGGTAGGCCCAGTCCGCGCTGGGCGATGATGGAGCGCTGAACTTCGCTTGTGCCCGCATAGATTGTGGTGCCCAACGCGAACCGCATGAGGTATTCGAAACGACCCTGCTCCGGGGCCGTCGGCTCGAAGTAGCTTCGCGCCGCGTCCGGCCCTACCAGTTCCATCACGTCCTGGCTGGCGCGCACAAGTGCTTCGGTGCTGAACACCTTGGACATCGGTCCCTCCGCCACCGGGTTCTGGCCGGTCACGGTCATCCAGACGCAGCGACGAAGCAGAAGCCTCGAAACCTCGTCTTCCATTGCCACCCTGGCGATTCGCCGCCGTACATCGGTCTTGCATAGCTGTGGCGATCCGTCGTCGGCCAGAGTGTCCGCCGCCCACTGCTCGACGTGCTGTAGCAGCCGAGAAATATGCGGCCCCCACCCGGATGCGTGCTCGTCCTGCAGCGACAGCCCCATCACCTGCCAGCCGGCGTCGACATCGCCGACGCGCCACTCGTCTGAAACGCGGACGTCGGTGTAGAACGTGACGTTGGTGCGTTCACCCGAAAGCGTCCACACCGCTTGGGCTTCGAATCCCTCGGAGTCGCACGGTACGAGAAACATGGTGAGTCCCTGGTGCTTGGGTTTGTCGGGACTTGTGCGTGCCAGCAGGAACACGTAGTCAGCGATGTGACCGTTTGTGGTGAACATCTTGGAGCCGTTGATGACCCATTGGTCGCCATCGCGCACGGCCTTCGTGGTCGCCGCGGCGACATCCGAGCCGCATTCGGGTTCGGTGAACCCCAGTGCAATCGTGATATCGCCTTTCATCGCACCGCCGAGAATGCGGCCCTTCAGCGTCGGCGTGCCAACGGCCCGGATGATCGAGGCCACCATTCGGGTGGTCTCCGAGAGGTACATGGGTGCTTCTGCTCGCATGAGTTCCTCTCGGAGAACCTGCTCGTCCCATGCATCGCCGTTCTGGCCGCCGAATTCGGTCGGCCAGCTTGGAGCGAAATAACCTTCGTCCACCAGCCCCTTGGCGAAATCGTCGTCGTGCGAAACGCCGCTGCGGTAGATCCGCTCTTCGGACTCGGGCGTCATGACTTTTGCGAGGTAGCTGCGTACTCCGTCGTGGTATGCCTGGGTGTCGGCGTCGAGCTGAAAGTGCATGAATCAGAACCAATCTGTCTCAGAACGAGCCCCGTGGCCGCACGCGCGATAATGTTACTCTCATTTGTGAGAGTAACCATATCCGCATGTGATGGGACCTGAGCGTGGACCTGAGCCTTTCCAGCGAACAGCGCCAGCTCGTCGACTCGTTCGCCGCGATGTATGCGCGCGAGTCGACGTCGCAGCGGGTCCGGGCTGCGGAGCCCATTGGTTTCGATTCCCGGCTGTGGAAGGCATTGCTCGAGACCGGTGCCGTGCAGATGGCCGTCGGCGACGCCGCCGATGGCTGGGGTGCATCCGAGCTCGAATTGGCCTTGATCGCCGAGCAGTACGGTCGGGCGCTGGCATCCGCCCCGGTTATCGAGGCCCAAGTCGCAGCCAGGCTGCTCGCCAGGTGTGGGAATAACGGCGCCGCTCTGCTGGCGGAAACCATGGCCGGCGACAACCTCGTCAGCTTTGCCCCGCGCGTCGCACGAGACCGCGCACTTGGCCTAGTACCCGGCGGCGCCGTCGCGGATACGGTGGTGGCGCTTTCGGACGGGCGCCTGATCGCGGTGCCGCTCGGCGAGAACCGTCGGCGCGTGCAGAATCTCGGCTCGCTTCCGCTGGCCGATGTCACGGTCGAGGACGAGGTCGTGGTGCTTGCCGATGGAGACGCGGCACAGCGGATCTTCTCCGACGCACTGGATCTGTGGCTGGCCCTGACCGCTTCAGCGCTCGCCGGTGCGGCGAAGAAGGCCGTCGAACTGGGTGTCGAGTACGCCAAGCAGCGACAGGCATTCGGGAAGCCGATTGGATCTTTTCAAGCGGTGTCTCATCCGTTGGCGGACAGCGCCACTGCGGCCGACGGCGCGCTGCTGCTGGCGCTCGAGGCGGCGTGCGCATTCGTCGAGGAGCCGGAGCGCGTGACCGAGCTGGCCGCCATGGCATTCGCCTTCGCCTACGAGACTGCGCGTGACGCGACCCAGCGCAGCTTGCATATCCATGGTGGCTACGGTTTCAGCATGGAAGGCGACATCCAGCTGTACTACCGCCGCGTTCGGGGTTGGGCGATGGTGTACGGCGAATCGGCCGTCGCCCTCGATCGCGTCGCGGACGCCCGCTACGGGGCCGTGGCGAACTGAACCGTCACGCCTCGGCTCGCACTTGGTCTTTGATCGACAGGACTATCGGGGGAGCGGTTCGCCAATCCGGCACGCCCTGCTCCTCGCCGGCAGTGGCACGCTTGTCATCCCGTACGCCGACCCAGTGCGAGTGGTTCAGCTGGTGCAGGGTGAAGCAGGACTGCAGGGCGTTGTAGAAGCCCATGTTGTCCACGGACTGATTGACCGACTCCTTGATAAGCAGAGCCGCCATTGTCGGCACTGTGGCGATGCGACGAGCCATTTCGAGTGTGCGGTCGGGTAGTTCCTCTCGTTTGAAGATTTTGCTGACCATGCCAAGTCGGTGGGCCTCCTCGATGTCGATCGCATCGCCGGTCAGCATCAGTTCTTTGGTGCGGCGGGGGCCGAACTCCCATGGGTGCCCGAAGTACTCCATGCCGCACATACCGAGCCGGGTACCGACGACGTCGGCGAAGCGCACCTCTTGGCTTCCTACGATCAAGTCGCATGCCCAGATCAGCATCAGGCCCGCAGAGAACACGTCTCCGTGGACCTGCGCGATCGTGATCTTGCGCAGGTTTCGCCAGCGCAGGTTGTTCTGGAAGAAGTAGTGCCACTCCTGCAGCATGATCTTCTCCGCGCCATCCCGGGTTCCGCCGTTGATAGCCGCCGTCGGGTGCTGACTCGGTCCAGGAGTGAACTCGGCGCGGGCCTGCTTCGAGCCGATGTCATGGCCAGAGGAGAACATTGGCCCCTCGCCGGCGAGGATGACGACGCGGACGTTGTCGTCGGCCTCGGCATGGGCGAAGGCGTCGTCGAGTTCGACCAGCATTCCGCGGTTTTGCGCGTTGCGTTGCTCCGGACGGTTCAACGAGATTCGGACGATCTGGCCGTCGTCGAACGTCTCCCACTTCAAGAACTCGTAATCGGTCACTATTTCCTCCATGGCTCTTCTGGTACGGCAATGGTGTTATCAATATCCGAGAAGGTATGTTCTCACAGGTTGGACGGGTCAACCGGGAAGGGAGCAGATGACGGACTGCCAAGGTAAGCCGCGGGTGATTCTGTGGGGTCCCGGTCAGGTCGGGGTCGCCGCTTTGCGCGCGCTGATCGCGCATCCGGGGTTGGACCTCGTCGGCGTGGTCGTGCACGCCGAGGCCAAAGAGGGTAAGGATGCCGGCGATCTGTGCGGAATGCCCGTGACCGGCGTCATCGCCACCCGTGACGTCGAGGCCGCACTGGCTCTGGATGCCGACGTCGTCGCTTACTTCGCGTCGGGCGACTATCGGTACCACGAGGCGGCCCAAGACATCGCGCGCTGCCTACGTGCAGGCAAGAACGTCGTGTGTACCTCGCTGGTGCCGATGTGTTATCCACCGGCTGCCGACAAGCAGACCGTCGACCTCATTTCGGCTGCATGCGAAGAGGGCGGCACGAGCTTCTTCAACAGCGGCGTCGACCCCGGCTGGGCCAACGATGTCATCGCGTTGACGATGACGGGATTCAGCAGCCGTGTCGACACCATCGCCATGCTCGAGATCCTCGATTACGGTCCCATCAACCAACCCGACGTCATGTTCGACTTCATGGGATTCGGCCACCCGCCAGACCACCCGGCGCCGTTGTTCGACACCGCGCGCCTGGCCGCGTTGTGGGCGCCGATCGTACATTTGGTTGCGGACGGCGTCGGCTTGCCGCTCGATCGCGTCGACACAACCATCGAGAAATGGTTGGCCACAGAGCGATACGAGGTTGCGTCGGGCTGGATCGAGCCGGGCACGATGGGTGGAATGCGCTTCAAGCTCGCTGGAATCGTCGACGGTGAGCAGCGAGTGGTGCTAGAGCACATCACTCGCATGGGCGAAGGGTCGGCTCCGGAGTGGCCACGGCACCCGTCGCCGCATGGTGGTTATCGCGTCATTGTCGACGGTCTACCCACGTACACGGTTGACGTTGAAATGCACGGACGGGGAAACACTATGCGGGGCTTGACATATGCGACGGTAATGCGGGAACTCAATGCGATCCCGGCAGTCATCGCTGCGCCACCGGGTGTGCTGTCGACGCTTGATCTACCACTGGTCACCGGCCCGGTGCGCGGCGGGACGTGGCACGGAGTGCTCCCCACGACGGTGAAGTCGTGACCGAACGAGCTGTCTCGCAAACATCGACGGACCTGTGGGAGGTCATGCGTACGGCGGCGGCTGTGCGGCGCTACCGTGACGAGCCCGTCTCCCATGACGTGATCGAAACCTGTCTGCGCGCCGCGAGTTGGGCGCCGTCCGGAGGCAATCAGCAGCCGTGGAAGTTCGTCGTGCTGAACGCGCAAAGCCTGCGCGACGTGATAACGGTTGCGGCCCAGAAGACTTGGGACGTGATGACCGAGTTTTATTCGATTTCGATGCCCGGGGACGAGGCCGACGACCCAAAATCGCGCGTTTTACGAGCGATGGCCGAGCACATGAGCGTCGGTGGCGCGGCACCTGTGCTTGTCCTGTTCTGCGTGCAGCCGCAGCGCGGAACCACTGAACTTCAGCAGGCGGGTTCGATCTTTCCTGCAGTGCAGAACTTTCTGCTGGCAGCACGCGCGCAAGGCCTTGGCGCGGCTATCACCCTTTGGCACGGTTCCTGCGAGGACCAACTGCGGTCGATGGTCGGAATTCCTGACGATTGGAAGATCGCAACCCTGCTGACGGCGGGCTGGCCCAAGGGGGGCCACCATCCTGTGCGGCGCAAACCGCTTGATGAGGTGGCGGCCACCGATCGCTGGGACCAACCCTGGAACAGGGCAACGCCATGACGGTTCGAGGCGCCCGGTATGCAGCTGCGTGATCACGCAGGTTCCGCCAAACCGGCAGTGATTCTTCATCCCTCCGGCGCCGTAGTGAGCTTCGCGCGCCTTGAGGCCGACGCGAACAGACTCGCTCACTTCCTGCGAAGATCGGGCCTCGTAGCCGGGGACACGGTCGCGGTGCTCATGGAAAATAACCAACACATCCACGCGGCGATGTGGGCGGCCAAGCGCAGCGGCCTGTACTACACGCTGGTCAACACCCATCTGAGCCCCTCCGAGATCGCCTACATCGTGAAAGACAGCGGGGCGAAAGCCATTATCTCCTCCCGAGCGATCCGAAATGTGTGTCATCAACTGTCCCAACAACTTCCGTCCGTATTGCCGGACGTTAAGCTGATCGCCGATGACGACCTCATCGGCTGGCAGCGCTATCCCCAATGCGCCGCCTCAGAGCCTTCGACGCCGATTGCCGATGAGTGCGATGGGCAGCTTTTGCAGTACTCGGCGGGCAGCACTGGTCGCCCGAAGGGAATCCGCCGACCTTTGAACCCGCTAGGTACAGGTTTTTCGAATTTGTCGACGCCCGTCTTCGAGGCGCTTGGAGTACGGGCCGACTCGGTCTACTTGAGCCCTGCTCCGACCTACCACACCGCGCCGGCGATGTGGACCCTGGCCGCGCAAGCAGCCGGCGCGACAACGGTTCTCATGGAAAACTTTGATGCCGAAAATGCCCTCGCATGCATAGAGCGCTACGGTGTCACGCACGCACAGTTCGTGCCGACGATGTTTGTGCGGATGCTGCGGCTGCCCGAAAAAACCCGGATGCGCTACGACCTATCGACTTTGCAGCGTGTCGTCCACGCTGCCGCTCCGTGTCCACCTGAGATCAAGCGCCAAATGATTGACTGGTGGGGTCCGATAGTCGACGAGTACTACGGCTCCTCTGAAGGTGCCGGTACCTCGTTCATCCGTGCCGATGAGTGGCTTGCCCACCCAGGATCGGTGGGCAAGCCCATGCGTGGTACGCCGCACATCCTCGATGACGCCGGAAACGAGCTCGGACCGAGGCAAATTGGTGAAATCTACTTCGAGGGCGGCTATCCGTTCGAGTACCTCAACGACAAGGCGAATACCGCCGCGGCGCGAAGCCCCGAAGGCTGGGTCACCGTCGGGGACGTCGGCTACCTAGATGACGAGGGCTACCTCTACCTCACTGATCGCCGCAACTACATGATCATCTCCGGTGGGGTGAACATCTACCCGCAGGAGATTGAGAACCAGCTCATCAGCCACCCGCTAGTTGTCGACGCCGCCGTATTCGGCGTGCCGGATCCGGTCATGGGGGAGTCGGTGACCGCCGTTGTGCAGTTGGCTGATCCGACTCTGGCGTCAACCGGACTCGCCGATGAGTTGATCGCGTGGCTTCGCAATCGCATAGCGCACTACAAGTGTCCGCGGGCGATGCATTTCGAGAGTCAGCTGCCCCGGACCGACGCCGGCAAGCTTTACAAGAGGCAACTGATCGACAAGTACACGGGAGTCGGCGGGGGCTAGCCAGCGTCGCGGCCTACCCGTTTCAGGGGGCAGCGGAATCGGTTATTGCTCGCGGCCGGACCCAAACAAGTATCTGTCGGCGATCGCGTGCTCGTTGCGAATCGACATTTCCTGCGCGGTATTCAGCCACAGTCCGGAGAAACCTGCAGAATGCATGCCGGCGTGCATGGCGCCAATGTTTCTCAGATCCTGTGACGGTAGCTCGCCCCAGCCGTCGTGATCCTGCCATCGCTCGAAGACCTGCCACTGCGTCTCCGGCACCTCTCCGGACGCGAAATGCTCCAGGGAGAACATCTCGAATGTGGATCGATTCGGGTCCTCCGCGTCGGGCAGCATGCGGTAGCCGAGCAGACACGATTTCTCGACGAGGATGACCATGGTGGGAAAGACATGCCAGTCGCCGTTTCCCGCGAAGTATTGCTCCATCGACATCTGGGGAAAATCAACGCCTTCGGCGCGGGCCAGCTCCTCGCATAGCTGGTGATAGCGGACGAAAGGCGGGACCTCGCTGGGCTCCATCGCGGCCAGCTGCTGCGCCGCCCGGTAGTCACGTTCGGTGACCAGCGACCCGACCTCCAGGTACTGATACTGCATCGAGTTCGCAAACACCTCAGGTCGCGCGGCCAGTTGCTGACGCCCGCTATCGCGGCCCGCGTGTTCGGGACGTTGCGTATAGACGAACCGGGAGTGGTTCTTGTACGTGATGGTCGGGGTGTACGGGGCATAGACGTACTCCTGTGGCGCCGCGGGTGCAGCCGACGGCCGCGGCCCTTCGGCGGATCGCAGCGTCTGCGGATGGGTGCCAGGGGTGTGGTAACCCTCGATGAAAGCGTCGACGACGGTCTTCCAGTTCGCCGGTAAGAAAGTGCGCTTGCGCCAGCGGTAGCGCATGTCCTGCAGCCGAAACGGCGCCAGCGCGGCTGGCAAAGGGTCCAGCCACTCGAGCAGATCCGGCGGGTTTTCCGCCATGCTCACGAACACCCACCCGCCCCACGTGCCCACGGCGACGGGGCGAAGGCCCCACTGATCGCGTGGACGGGCGGCGAACTCCTCACGGCACGGAACGAACGACGATCGGCCATCAAACTCGTAGCGCCAACCGTGAAACCCACAGCGGAATTCCTTGCCCTCCGAGCATCCGCTGCCGCGGACAATCTTCATCCCGCGGTGGGCGCACGTATTGTGAAACGCCTTGATGCTGCGGTTCTTTTGGCGTACGACCACGATGGACTGCCGGCCGATCGTGTACTCGTAATAGCAACCGGGGGAGGGGATTTCCTCTTCGCGGCAGGCGGGCTGCCAGACCTGTGTGAACAATCGGTTCAACTCGAGCTGGAGAAACTCCGGGTCTACGTACCGGCTCTTCGGCACGAAAGTGTCCCCGCAGGCGAACTTCTCGGGTACCACCTCGGTGGCCAGCTCCGTCATTATCGAAGTCTCCGTATGCTCAGCTGGCTGGCGGCTTGTCAAAGATGTTGGGATACAAGACGGCTTCCTTGAACGACGTCTCGATCTCGGCAAATGCGGTGGCAATATCCCATGTTCCCGACGCCGACACGATCTCGCGTTCGACAACCGGGTTGGACATCAGGCTGATGCGGCCGTTGCCGGCGAAGATGACCCGGCGGTTGAGCCAATCAGACTGCACGCTGGCCAGATACACCACGGGCGGCACGCAGTTCTGGGGCGACAGGCGAACATTGGACTCCGAATAGTCCATGCTGCCGCCGCCCTTGATGCCCTGGGTCATGCGGGTACCGGCAATGGGCGCGATCGCATTGGAGCGCACCCCATAGTTTCGTAATGCGTTGGCGCAGGAGAACGTCAGGCCGACGATACCCATCTTCGCTGCGGCGTAGTTGGGCTGGCTGGGCGCGCCCTGTAGTCCCGACATCGACGTGAAGGTGATCAGTCGGTACTGCCCGCCTCGGTTTTCGCGCCACCATGCTGCCGCGTGGCGGGTGACGTTGAAGGTGCCTTTGAGGTGCACCGAGATCACTGCGTCCCAGTCCTGCTCGCTCATCTTGAAGACCATGCCGTCGCGCAGAATCCCTGCGGCATTCACCACGACGTCCAAGCCGCCGAGCGTTTCTGCGGCGCGGTTGACGAGATCTGCGCACGCGGCGAAGTCGGTGATGTCGGTCGTATCGGCGAATGCCTTTCCACCTCTGCTGGTGATCGCTGCGGCCACACTCTCCGCGGGACCGGCGTCGTGGCCGGTCCCGTCGACGCTGACGCCGGCATCGGAGACCAGGACCGTCGCACCCTCAGCCGCCAGGCCCTCGGCGACCGCGGCGCCAATTCCCCGGCCGGCACCCGTCACCAGCGCGGTACGTCCGTCAAGCACACCCATTGTCATTCAGCTCCCCACTGCGCTTGCTCTAGCATACAGAACACACGCACAAGATTTGTATAGGTGTTGAACTATTGACAGCTATTCGAATCCCCACTCTGTATAGCGACGCTCAAGCTCGGCCATGGCCTCACGACCGCCGCGGACGCTACGTTCCTTCATGAAGTTGAACTCGTCGTCACGCCAGGACAGGTTGCTGAACACGGTGTGGCCCATCGGAACCCAGTCGCCGAACTGTGCCATTCCGACGGCATGCCAGAACGTGATCAGGGCGTGTTTACCCACCATCAAGCCATCCGCCGAATGATGGGCGATGGCGCGGGCGTACCGCATGGCCTCGTCGCGCAGCGACGCGGCGGGCACCACCGATGCGGCCACTCCCCAGTCGCGCAGCTCAGTCGCGGTGACCTTGCGGCCGGTGATCATCGCCTCGTAGCCGCGATTGGGCCCCAGCTTGAGCAGCGCCAGCGGCAGGGCCGTGGAGAAGCCGGCGAAGCCGATGCGCGCCTGAGGCCGGGCAAGGTACATGTCCTCGGAGACCACCAGGATGTCGGCGGCAAGGGCGAGGTTCATCCCGGCCCCGAGTGTGGCGCCCTGGCAGCCGGCGATGACAGTCCTGGGAAATTCCAGCCAGTTCGTCAGGTGGCGGTGCAGTCGCCTGGCGTTGCCGAGGCGGGCGGTTTGGGGCAATCGCTTGCCCTTGGTGAGCCCGGCCTGCTCCACCGGTAGCCGACGGACATCGTCACCGCTGCAGAAGTCCTTGCCTTCGGCCAGCAGGACAACGACTTTGACATCGTCGTCCTCCTCGGCGCACGTGAGTCGCTCCTTGAACAGCGTGTGCATGTCCGGCGACAGGATGGCGTTGCGCCGGTCCGGCCGGTTGATCGTGATCTGGGCGATGTGCGGTTCGACGATTTCATAGCGGATCCAGTCCTCATCGACTTCGAATTCGCCTTCAGCGGTGGCGTCGGTGCTCATTATCACGATCCTTCCCGCTCCGCAGTACATAAGTACACTAGTCGATCAACTGTTACACGGGGTGATACGGTCAGCGAATGCCAACATTCACGGTCACCAAGCGCCTCGCGGCACCACCCGACGCGGTATGGGCCGTTCTAGCCGACTTCGGCAACGTCGATTGGATCCCCGGACCCAGCGATGTCCGGGTCGAGGGCGAAGGGCCCGGCATGCGACGTTTCATCGGCGCGAGCACTGCGAAGCCGGTCATCGAGACGCTCATCTGGATCAAGCCGGACGAGCGCGCGCTGTCGTACGAGATCGCCAACAACCCGATGCCAGTGAGCCACTTTGTGGCGGTCAATACCGTCTCCGAAAGCACGGATGCCGAAGGGGAATCGACCGTTGTCTGGGACATCGACTATGAGCCGATTGGCGATGATGCCGCCGCGCGCAATGCCATGGAGGCCGTGTACGGGTTGATGGCGGGCTGGGTGCAGGACTTCACCAACGCCCGCGGCGCGGGATAGAACACTTAGACAGCATCTGTTAATTAGTCTAAGATACTTCGAGTGATTGATCCTCTCGATCTGGTACTGATCAGCGTCGACGACCACACCATCGAACCGCCCGACATGTTCACCGGGCGGGTGCCGGATCGCTTCGCCGACGACGCTCCACGCATTATCGAGGATGCCGACGGCACGTGCTTCTGGGTGTACGACGGTCTGCAGCTACCCAACATTGGGCTCAACGCAGTCGCGGGCCGGCCCAACGACGAATGGGGATTTGAGCCGTCGCGATTCGCAGACATGCGAGCGGGGTGCTACGACGTCGATGCTCGGGTTGACGACATGAACGCCTCGGGTGTGCTGGCGTCGCTGTGCTTTCCGTCGTTTCCAACCATTTCGGGCGCGTTGTTCACCTACCGGGGAGACCGAGAGGTGTCCGAGGTGATGGTCCGCGCCTACAACGACTGGCATATCGAGGATTGGTATGGCCGCCATCCTGACCGGTTCATCCCAATGGGCATCCTGCCCTTGTGGGATCCGGAGTTGGCCGCCACCGAGGTGCACCGACTGGCAGCGCTGGGCTGCCGAGCGGTCACCGCCCCGCAGCACATCGGTAACTACGGCCAACCGCCGTGGCAGGACCCACACTGGGATCCGCTGTGGGAGGCGATCTGCGAAGAGAACTCTGTGGTCAATATCCACATCGGCACCGGCGGGGGCTTCCCCGTGCCGTCTGATCTGACCACCTATCTGGCCTACAACTCGATGTTGCCGATCGACACCCAGCGGTTCACCGCAGACATGTTGTTCTCCCCGATCCTGAAGAAGTTCCCCACCATCAAGTTCTCGCTGTCAGAGGGCGGCATCGGCTGGATCCCGTTCCTGCTGGAGCGATTCGAGGACATCTACTCGCGCCAGCGGGCATGGACCGGTGACGACCTCGGTGATGGATTGAGTCCCAGCGACGTCTTCCGGCGTAACTTCATGTCGTGCTTCATCCGAGACCGCGTAGGTATCGAGATGCGGGAGCGTATCGGTGTGGAGACCATCTGCTGGGAGATGGACTATCCACACTCGGACAGCAGCTGGCCCGACGCACCTGAGCAGCTGGCCGCCCAGCTGGAGGGCTGTAGTCCCGATGAGGTCGAAGCCATCACCTGGAAGAACGCAGCGCGTGCTTTCGGCTACACCGGCGTCGAGCGGCTCGGCAGGCAAAACTGCACCGTTGCTGCGTTGCGGGAGAGGATCATTGGCTCGGATCTGTCCGCGCCGAAAGTAGATGCCGGGCGCGCGCCCAAGGCGGGCACCACCGCAATTACCTACGGCGAGATGAAGCAGCGGATGGCATCGATCCTTCGCGGTGGAGCGTGACCGAACCGGACTACGGCGTCATCCTCGGCGACGCCGATCGCGAGTTCCGCGACGAGGTCCGCACCTTTCTGGCCTCAGCGTTGACCGCCGATGTCCGCGGTTCCGGAGGCGACGAGAGCGACCGGCTTGACCGAATGCGACTGTGGCAGAGCCGGCTTCACGACGCCGGTCTGGCTGCGATTTCTTGGCCGGCGGAATTCGGTGGTCGCGGCGCCACCCCAATTCAGCAGTTGATTTTCAACGCCGAGATGGCCGGGGCCCACGCACCCGAACCCATTAATCGAAGCGCCATCAATCAACTGGGGCCTACCATCATTCAGTGGGGCACCGACCAGCAACGCGCGCGATATCTGCCCAAGATTCTGTCCGGAGAAGAGGTATGGTGCCAGGGCTTTAGTGAGCCCGAAGCCGGTAGTGACTTGGCCGGGCTGAAGACGAAGGCCGAGATCGATGGCGACGAGCTGGTGATCACTGGTCAGAAGATCTGGACCTCGAAAGCCCAATACGCAGACTGGATCTACATCCTGGCGCGTACGGATCCGGCCGCGGACAAGCACCACGGAATCAGTTACATCCTGGTGCCGTTGCGAAGCCCCGGAATCGAGGTGCGCCCTGTCCGGCAGATCACCGGTCAGGCGGAGTTCAACGAAGTGTTCTTCGATTCAGTGCGGGTGCCACTCATCAATGTCCTCGGGCCCTTGCATGACGGTTGGAAGGTGGCCAAGTCCACGCTGGGCTTCGAGCGTGTCGGCCAGAGTCGCACCGATCGCATCGAGCGTCGGCTTGCGATCCTGGTCAGGATGGCCCAGCAGGAGAATGCGCTGACCTGCAAGGGCTTTAGCGACAGCTATGTCGCCGATCGGATCGTTAGGTTCGCGGCTCAGGTTGAGGCGCTCCGGCAGATCTCGGCGCAGGCGACCGCCGCGGGTGTGCGTGGTGTCAGTCCCGGTCCGGAAGCGTCGGTTGCCAAGTTGCTGACGTCGGAGGTCGACCAGGCGATGGCGAATTTCGGGTTGGACCTCGCCGGACCCGCCGGCACGCTGGAACGCGGCTCGGCCGGGGCGGCCAAGGACGGCAATGTTGCCCGGAGCTACCTATTGATGCGCGCAGCAACCTTTGGTGCAGGCACCTCGGAAGTCCAGCGCAACGTGATCGGTGAGAAGCTACTGGGGCTGCCCCGTGACCCCTGACGCCCGGTCGTCGCTGACCGAGATGGCTGACACCGCAACAGAACTCGCTCGGCTGCGGCGGTCGGCCGACGACATCCTGCGGCGGGCGTGGTCACCACAAGCATTCCGGAGTCGCCTTGACGGCCCCGGGCCGGTGTTCGACCCGGGATTGTGGCAGACCGTCACCGAGCTGGGCTGGCCCGATGTATTGGTGAGCGAGGTGAACGGCGGGGGAGGCGAGGGTCTTCGCGAGTTGTGTGTGCTGGCCGAAGCTGCAGGCGCCGCGGCGGCCCCGCTCCCGCTAGCGGTAGCGGCCTCGGCCGGCTGGTGCGAAGAGCGGTGCGCTGACGGCATCAGCCTGGTACTGCCCGGACGCGGTGAGCTCACTGGCGCCAGCACCATCTCAGGGATGTGGCCCGTCGTGCCCTTCGCCGCGATCGCGACCAGGCTAGTGGTCTGTGCCGGCACGAACGACAAGGCTGTTCTGGGGGTGATCGACCCGACCGGCGCAGGCGTGACCTGTCATGCGGTAACCCCATTGGATCATAACCCCGCTGCGCGAATCACATTGCAGTACAGCAAGATTGACGTCATCGAGGTCGGTGAGTCAGCCGAGCTTCGGTATCACGGCGCGGTAATGCGTGCACGGATGGCTCAGGTGGCCGAACTGGTCGGTATCGCATCGGCCGCCAACCAATCCGCGACCGAATACGCCAAGCAGCGCAGCGCTTTCGGCCGCCCGATCGGTGCGTTTCAGGCCATCAAGCACCGCCTCGTCGACCAGCGGTGCGCGATCGAGGTTGGGCGGGCCCTCGTCAACCGTGCAGCCGATGCATGCCAGCACGGGCATCCGGACGCGGCGGCGCTCACATCGCTTGCCGCATATTGGGGTATCGACTCGCTGCGCGCGATACCCGAGGGCGCGACCCAGGTGTTCGGCGGCATCGCCTACACGTGGGAGCACGACGCCCATGTCCACCTTCGGCGGGCCGCGAGCGTCGCGGCCACGCTCGGGTTGCGGGCCTACCACCGCGACGTCGTCACGCGCTGGCTCGGCACCCGCTATCCTTCGGCGAATAACGCGGCCGACAATGAGGGGCGTGGTGTGTGACCCCTTCCGCCCGCATCCCTTTCCTGTCCGGAACGAGGGTCCTCCAACTCGGTGACGGTCTCGCCGGTTCGGCGGCGGCGGCTCTGCTGGCCAGCCTAGGTGCCGACGTCACCAGAGTCTGCGACGGTGACGCGCCCGAGCGAGTAGGACCGAAGATCAGCACCCGGGCGGGACTCGTTGCCGCCGTTGATCTGACGCTCGACCGCGGCAAGCGCGTCGTCGAAACGCCAGCGCTCACAGCAAAATTGATGAGCGACCATGACATCGTGATCGTCGATCGCAATCTCGCCGTCGACCCGCCGAGAGTCGAGAACGCCGTCGTGGTCTCCGTCAGCCCGTTCGGTCTGGACGGGCCGCGGTCGTCCCAGCCGGGTAGTGAGCTCATCGCCCAGGCCGCCGGCGGCCTGCTCGCCACGATTGGGGGACCCGGCGCGACGCCTGTGCCAGCTCCGGGCTACGTCGCGCTGAAAGCGGCGGGCGCGGTTGCCGCGCTGGCCGCATTACACGGTCTCGATCGGCGCAACAGCGGGAGCGCGGCAGTGCACGTCGACGTATCCGTCCAAGAGGCGGTGGTATTCACCGCGGCTTTGCCAGAGTGCGCTCACGTGCTGTACTCGTGCCCCGGGAGGGCGGGCAGCGGACGCTATCTCGCGCCGTCTGGCACGTTCGAGTCCCGCGACGGCTTGGTCCGCATTACCGCGGTCGAAAACCACCAGTGGCAGGGACTGCTCGCTGCGCTCGGCCACCCGGCGTGGGCGGTAGGCCTTGACGAACGGGCAGCGCGGATCGAGCACGCAAACTTGATCAACGATCACGTTGCCGCCTGGGCGGCAACATACGACAAAGAAGAGTGCGCCGCGCTGCTGCAGGCCCATGGGGTGCCGTCGACACCGGTGAATACCGCCGAGGAAATCTTGACCTCGCCTCAATTCACCTCACGTGGAGCGGTTTTGCCGACACGGCTCAGTGGCGTCGACGTGTCCGTCCTCAATCCACCTTGGCTGACACATCCCGGCGGGCGGTCCGATCGGCACCGCACGGGACGGCTCGCCGATCTGCGGATCGCCGAGCTGACGCATGTGTTGGCCGGGCCCATCATCGGGGCGCTGCTCGGCGCCATGGGCACCCGGGTAGTGCGGCTCGAAGACCCCGACCGTCTCGACATCTACCGGCGCACCGGCCCCTTCGCCATGGGAAAGCCCGGTGTCGAACGCGGTGCATATTTCGCGGTGGCCAACCACTCCAAGCGGAGCGTGCTGATCGAACCCGCTCACGCTGTGCAGGACGTCGCCGCAGCGCTGGCTGATGCCGACGTGCTCATCGAGAATGTCGGCACGCCGCGACTCACCCGGCTGGGCGTCGATACGGCTGCGGTCGCCGACTCGGGCAGGCTCGCGGTGCGGGTGTCGGGGTTCGGCTCGACCGGTCCGATGGCGGGATACCGCGTGTACGCCAACAACGTTCAGTCCTACGGTGGTCTGGCCGGGCTGACCATCGCCGCCGACGGGTCGCCGGCGCGGCTGGGAACGGTCATCGCGGACCCACTGTCCTCGGTGGTAGCAGCCACGGTTATCGCCGCCTGGGCTGTTGGACCTGCCCGTGACATCGGTGCGGTGGTCGATATGTCCATGGCGGAGGTCGTCGCCTCCACCGTGGCCGAATTCGTCACCGCGGCCTCGGTCGCTCAACCCGAGGCCCTATCCGGCAGCACCGTCGCCCCCCATCGCGGGGTCTACCTCAGCGCCGATGGCCGCTGGGTCGCCATCGAAGTTGTGGGGCCCGGTGTTTGGACGCGCTTAGCGGACTTCGTTGCGGCATCTAATGGTTCGCCGCAGCGCGCGGTGATCGAGCGGCTGGAAACATTGATTGCCGCCGCGCCGGCCGATGTCGTGGCCGAGCGTCTGAGCGCCGCGGGGTTGTGCGCTGCGCCGGTGCAGTATGCCGAGGACCTGGTGGCCGACGCGCATCTGGCCGCACGCGGCTTCTTCCCCGAGATCAACCATCCCGACCCCGATATCGGCACCGCCCGTCTCGTCGGGCTGCCTTGGCGATTCGCGGGCCACGGCCCAATTCCGCTCGCGCCGCCGCCAGCCCTGGGCAACGCAAACGTGCATCAGGGAAGGATCACCAGTGCCGGTTGACGTGTCCGCGACGGTGTGGGCCTCTACCTTCGTCCCGAAGGCGTCACCCATCCCCGGGTACGGCGAGGAAGGCTACAGTGTCGCCTGGGTCGACACTCCCGACGGTCGACTGCAAGTGCTGGTGTCTGGGCCGCGGCCCGCACCCGGCACCGTCGGTCGGGTCGTCGAGAAGACTTTCGGTGAAACGAAAGCCGTGCTGTTCGAGGCGGATCCGGCATGACCGGCGTCCATGTCGCCGGCGTCGGGGTAACCCCGTTCGGCAGGTTCGGCGACGCCCCATTGGCCGATCTGGGAGTGGACGCCGCCGAGCGGGCGCTCGCCGACGCCGGACTCGGCTATGACGCCATCGGCGAGGTATTCGCCTCCTCCTCGATGGCACCGCCGCAGACCGCGCTGAAAGTGGCACATCGCCTGGGCCGCAGCGGAATTCCGGTGACGGCGATCGAAAGTGCTTCAGCGGGTGGCATGGTCGCGTTGCGCCACGCTGTCTGGGCAGTCGCGTCCGGCCGCTGTCGCACCGCGCTGGCAATCGGCTACGAGAAGACCACCACGCTGGAACCCGGGGGAGTAGTGCCGGCGGCGGTTGATTTCTGGGACCGGTTCCCGCCGCAGATTCACTACGCCATCGAGGCCGCCCGGTGGCTCTACGACGCGCAGTGCGGCCCCGAAGTGATCGGCGCGGTCGCGGCCAAGTCGTACAACCAGGCTCGGCTGAATCCGTTGGCGGCGCGGCGAAGCGACGATGAGGTAAGCGTTGCGCAGGTCATGTCAGCCCGCATGGTCGCCGAACCCCTGACCAAGATGATGTGCCATGCCTCCGTCGACGGCGGTGCGGCGATCGTGGTGACCGCCGATCAGCGCGAGCGGTCCGTGGCGGTCAACGCCATCGAGCAGACGAGCTGGCCGCACGACCCGAGCTGGCCGGTGGCCGGCCCGTGCGTCGGCCCACCCTCGCAGATCGCTATGACCGCACGACGAGCCTTCGATGCTGCGCAGGCCGCTCCAAACGAGATCGGAGTTGTTTCCCTGCACGACATGTGCGCCAGCGAGGAAATCACCGCGTTGATCGCGCTTGGGCTCGCCGATGTCAAGGAGGTCGCCGAGTTGGCCGAATCAGGTGGGCTCACGTCGGGTGGCCGGCTGCCGACCAACACCGACGGCGGCTGCCTGGCCCGTGGTCACGCGTTCGGCGCCACGGGTTTGGCCCAGGTGGCCGAGGTAATCAGTCAGCTTCGGGGAGAAGCGGATTCGCGCCAGGTCTGCGATCCGCGGGTCGGTTTGGCGCAGGCGATGGGCGGCGGCGGGTCCTGCGTCGTTGCCGTGTTTGGTCGATGACCTCGTGTTCAGCCGATTGCGCCGGTGCCTTTGAGCGCGGCAATACGGTCCCAGCCGCCGCCGAGCTCGAGGATCAGCTCTTCGGTGTGTTCGGCGAACTCCGGCGACGGTGCGAGCTGCAACGGGGTCTCGTCGAACAGCACGGGGCTTGCCACTAGGTCGTACGACTCGCCGTCTTGATCGATGGCCACGATGCCGCCGTTGGCGCGCACTTGCGGGTCGGTCGCCACCTCGGCGGTGTTCAGCACCGGCGCCCACTGGCCCTCGAATTCCGCGAGCGCCTTACGCCAGTGCGCCAGCGGCTGCCTCGCGATTGCGTCGCGCAGCACAACGGCGGCCTCGCCGGCGTTCTTGGCCAACAGCTCATGGCTGGAAAATCGCTCGTCGGAGGCAAGCTCCGGAACGCCGACCCGTGCGCAGAAGTCGGCGAAATACCGAAATGCCTGCAACATCGACAATCCCAGGAACCGATCGTCGCTGGTCCGGTAGAAACCGGTGAGCGGATTGTGTGGCGCAACGTTGGCACCGGCGGGGTTGGCCACCCACGGCTGGCCGCTGACGAGGGCGGCGTTGACGGCTACGCCCATGGCCCACACTCCGACACCGAGCAGCGAGATATCTACGGTGCGTACCACGCCGGTCCGTTCGCGTTCGAAGAGCGCAGCGGCGATGCCACCGGCGATGGTCATGCCGCCGATCGAATCTCCATATGCCGGACCCGGTTGGGCGACAACCCCATTCACATCACTCGGCGTGGTGCTGGCAGCGCCGGCGGCACGACTCCAGAACCCGGTCATGTCATAGCCGCCCTTGGTGCCGTCGTCGCCGAGCGGCCCGTACGCGCTGCCGCGGGCGTAGATGATGTCGGGGTTGACCTGCCGCACGTCGTCGACATCGATCTTGAGCTTCTTACGGGCATCGGGCAGAAAGTTGGTGAGGAACACGTCGCTGGTCCGCGCGATATCCATTAGCAGCGCATAACCGTCGGGGGTGGAGATATCCAACGCGACGGACCGCTTACCCCGGTTCGCGTGTTCCATCACCGGATTACGCGCGCCCGCTATCGTGATGTTGCCGAGCTGGCGCAGGCCGCGCTGGGAATCGCCGGTGCGGGGATGCTCGATCTTCAAGACATCGGCACCCCAGTCGGCTAACACTGCTCCCGCGGCGGGAACGAACGTCCACTGCGCAACCTCGAGTACGCGCACGCCAGCCATCGGTCCGCTCATTGAACGCCCCTTAGCGGTAGTTCAGCATGACCGGCAACCGGTCGTGGGTGTGCACCAGCGCGGATGCCCGTTGCACACGTTCGCCGACCACGTGAATTCCCTTGGCGCGCTTCGCGATTTCCTCCAGCAATAAACGCGCCTCGCGCCGAGCCAGCGCGGCACCCATGCAGAAGTGTTCGCCGACGCCGAAGCCGAGATGACTCGCGGCATCAGCGCGGGTGATGTCGAATTGTTCGGCTGTTGGGCCCCAATGCTCTTCATCGCGATTGGCCGACGCATACGCAAGCAGCACGCCGTCGCCCTCTTTGACGGTGACGCCACGTAGATCCACGTCGCGGGCAGCCTGGCGGGCCATGCTCATCACCGGCGTCCAGTACCGCAGCACCTCCTCGACCGCGTTGTCGGCCAGGCTCGGATTCGCGAACAGTTTCTCGGCCTGGTCGGGATGTCCGTCGAGGCAGTCCGCGATTCCCGCGATCAGGCTCTGCGTCGTTTCGCTGCCGGCGGCCAACAACGTCAGCGCGTAGATCATCACCTGGGCGTCGTTGAAGGGTTCGCCGTCGACGGTTACTTCCGTCAACAAGGTGAGCAGGTCGTCTCGCGGGTGGTCTTTGCGTTCGGCGGCCAAGCTCAGCAGGTATGGGCCGATCCGGTCGAAAATCAATGCCATGTCGCCGTCATTGGCCAGCCCGCTGCCCACATTTGCGATCGTCGTCGCCCAACCCGCGACTTTGGGCCAGTCCGCCTCGGGTACTCCGAGCAGGTAGGCGAACACATATACCGGAATGGGCTCGGCGATCCGCTCGATCCAGTCGAATTCGCCTTCTGGCAATCCATCGAGCGCATCGTTGACGACCTGGCGCACCCGGGCTTCCATCTTTGCCACGGCGGCCGGCGTGAAGCGAACGCCGATGGCCTTGCGATGCACGCGGTGTTCGGGAGGGTCCATGAACATGATGCCGCGGGTTTGGTATCCCTGCGGGTCTCGCCCTTCCCGATGCGCGATCAGGTCCATCATGATGCCGATGCGCTCGGACTTGAACTTCTCGGGACGCGCCGAGATACCTTTGATGTCTTCGTATTTGGTGATGACCCAGAACTGGCCTTCGTCATACCAATGAACGGGATCGCTGACACGCAACCGCGCAAACGTCGCGTTCGGGTCGTCGAGGTAGAACGCCGGCTCGTCGAACCGGGCGGCTGCGATCGTGACCATAGACTTGAACAATAGCCCTTGGTTGGCAGCAGAACAAAATGTGTTTTATTGTTACACAGGTGACCGGTGGCTTGTCTCACCTTCGGGTGTGCGATCTGGGCGGCCAGCTGGCTGGAGCCGGCGCGACAAAGATTCTGGCAGCGTTCGGTGCCGAGGTGATCCGCGTCGAAGATCCGCTCACTCACGGCATGTGGGACGCGCTGCGCGGAGTGGGCCCCTTCGTCGACGAGCGACGGGGCGTGAACCTGGGCGCCGGTTTCAACAACCACAACGTGGGCAAGCTCGGCGTGACCATCAACCTGCGCGCCGATGCCGGCAAGCAGCTGCTACACGAGCTGATCGCGGTGTCAGACGTTGTCTGTGAGAATTTCGCGGCCGGCGTGCTGGCCAGGATGGGCTTCGGCTACGCGGAGTTGCGACGAATCAAACCAGACATCATCTACGTCTCCAACTGCGGATTCGGCCACACCGGCCCGTACCGTGATTTCAAAACCTGGGGCCCGATTGTGCAGGCTCTCAGTGGGCTGACCTTCACCGCAGGGCTGCCCGACAAGGAACCCGCGGGATGGGGCTATTCCTACATGGACCACATCGCCGCCTACTACATGACCGTCGCGATTTTGGCGGCTCTGCATCAGCGCGAACGCACGGGCGAAGGCCAGCACGTCGATTTGGCGACGGTGCCGGCCGGCATCGCCATGCTGCCCACCGAAGTCCTCGACTGGACAGTGAATAGGCGTCCGGCACGCAGCGCCGGGCGCCCCAACGGCAATCACGCTGACTTCGGCGAGATGGCGCCGCACGGAATCTACCCGTGCCTGGGCCAGGACCGGTGGATCGCCATAGCCTGCCGTGACGAGCGCGACGTCGCCCTGCTGGCCAAAGTATTGGACCAGCCGGAACTGACCGCCGAACGTTTCGCCACGCTCGAACAGAGGTTGCGCGGCGCTGACGAACTCGACGAGTTGATCTGCGCATGCACCCGGACGCGCGAAGCCTCGCTGCTGGCAAGTGAACTCACCACCGCGGGAGTCCCGGCCAGTGTCGTCAAGTCACCCGGTGAACGCATCGACGAAGATCCTGACCTAGCGGAATGGGGCCTCTTCCCGACGGTCGAGCATCCCGAGATCGGGACGGTGCGCGTCGAGGGTCTGCCGCTGCGCTTGTCGGCCTCGCCGTGGACGGTTACACGGGCCGCGCCCTGCCTCGGCGAACACAACCGCGATGTGCTGAGCGGGCTGCTCGGGCACAGCGACCACGAGCTGGACGAACTGAAGAAGCAGGGTGTGATCTGAACGCACTAACGGGAATTCGCGTCGTCGAGATCAGCGACCAGTTCACTCCCATAGGGGGACGGGTACTCGCCGAACTGGGCGCGGATGTCATTGTCGTCGAACCTCCGACCGGATCCTTACATCGGTCGCGGCCACCGTTCGCGCTCGACCTTCCCGGGTCGGATGCCAGCCTGCGATGGTGGGGCGGCAACGCCGGCAAGCGTTCGGTGACCGTCGACCTCGACGCGCCGCAGGGGATATACATACTGAAGCGCCTGATCGCCAGCGCCGACATTGCGATTTCGGGGGCCGGCCCGGTCAGCGACGGCACGTTCAATTACGACCAGCTCGCCGCCGAGCATCCGTCGCTGATCTGGGTGGCCGTCAGTCCATTTGGGCTCAACAGCGTCCGGGCCGACCAACCGGTCACCGATCTCACCATGCTCGCCGGCGGGGGTCCGGTCTGGAACTGCGGTTACGACGACCACTCGTTGCCACCGATCCGGGGCGCCGGCGAGCAGTCGGCAAACCTTGCCGGCCTGTACTGCGCGATCGGTGCGCTAGTCGCCCTGGCGCACCGCGACCAGACCGGCCAGGGACAGCTCGTCGATGTCAATGTCAACGCGGCCTGCAACGTCAGCTCCGAGCAGACCACCTACCACTGGCTGGTCAACAACGAGACGTGCGTTCGACAGACCGGCCGCCATGCGTATTTCACGCCAAGTCAACGGACCCAAGTTCAGTGCGCGGACGGCGCGTATGCGACGACGGGCGTGCTTCCCCGCAAGCCTCACGAATTCAAAAATCTGTCGGACTGGCTGGCGGAAATGGGTCTCACCGACGAGTTGCCCGAGGCAATCTTCTTGGAAATTGCCGCCTCGCGCGACGTGCCGGTAGACATCGCGCTGATCGGCGCCGACGACGAAACGACCGCGATCCTGACGGCGGCCCGCGACGCGATTATGTTGATTGCTTCCCGGATGCCTGCCAAGGAGTACTTCTTGGAAAGCCAGCGGCGCGGATTCCCGGCGGGCGCGGTGTTGTCACCCGATGAGGCCTTGGAGGACGAACACGTTGCCGCACGCGGGTTTCAGCTGCCGGTACGGCACCCGGAGTTAGAGCAGACGTTCACCTACCCCGGCACACCGTACGTGTTCGGCGCGGCACCAACGACCGCCCCGACGCGCCCGCCTCTCCTCGGCGAACACAACGCCCTGCTCGACGAACTCATCGACGACACCACATGACCGTCGGCCATCGGCTGACCCACATCGGGCTATGTGTCAGCGACCTGAACCGGTCAGTCGAATTCTATTGCGAGGCGCTGGGATTCGCTGAGCTCAGTCGGATGCACATCGACGGACCCGAGACAGCACAACTGCTAGACGTTCCCGGTCTGCAGCTGGACCTTGTCTACCTGCAGCGGGCCGGATTTCGTCTCGAGTTGCTGAGTTACGCAGTCCCGGGGGTTCACCGGAACCTTGAGCCCCGGCAGATGAATGCGGTGGGATTTACCCATTTGTCGTTTCTCGTCGAGGATCCCAACGAACTCATCACGCGCATTGAGCGGTGTGGGGGGCGGGCGCGACCCGAACGCACGGTGACATTCGAGGGTGGCAACCGCGGGATGATGGCGACCGATCCCGACGGCAACTGGCTCGAATTGATTGAACGCCGTCCTCGGAGATTGAGCAACTGATCACGAAACGTCCGATTGTTCAACCGAGTGATAGAGTCATGGCTGTGCCGGCCACCAGCGAATTGATGTATTCGCCGTTCTCGAAGGCGGTCTTCGACGATCCGTACCCCGTGTACCGGCGACTGCGCGATGAGGCACCGGTCTACCGGGATCCCGAGGACCGGTGGTGGGTGTTGTCCAGGTTCGATGACGTCTCGCAGGCGCTGCGGGATTGGGAAACGTTCTCGTCCAAGCTGGGACCGGCGCCGGAGAACCCCGACAACAACGGCCGCAAATACTCCGTAATCTCGATGGATCCCCCGCGCCACGACCGTATTCGGGGTGTCCTCAAGGGCTTCTTCACACCGAAGGCCGTGGCTGCGATGGAGTCCACCCTGCGAGCGGTGGTCAATACGCACCTGGACCGGCTGCGCCCGGGGACCACCGTCGACGCCATGGAGGCTTTCGCGTTCTCGGTTCCCACCGATGTGATTGGCGACTTACTCGGCGTGCCGCAGGCCGATCGTGCGCAACTGCGGGTTTGGTGGGAAGCCTTCCTGACGCGCGAGGAAGGCGAAGTGGTCATGCCGGCCAAGGCCATCGAAGCCAACCGGATGATCAGCGAGTACATCGGCGACCTCATCGAACGGCGCCGCACCGACCCGGGCGACGACCTGATCAGCATTGTTTTGCGGGCCACCTTCGATGACCCCGACGCCGGCGGGGAGCGCAGCCTGACCGCGCACGAGGTGCTCATGTTCTGCAACCTGCTGTCGGCCGCGGGATCAGAAACCACCCAGAAGTTGATCTCCAACGGGTTGGTCGCCCTCGCTGAGCATCCCGACCAATGGCAGCGGATTGTCCGAGACCGCAGCGTGATTCCCGTCGCGGTCAACGAGGCACTTCGGTATGACACCCCGAGTCATTGGGTGGCCCGCACACTGACACGGCCGATCGAGCGTCACGGCATCACGATGAACGTCGGCGACTGGGTGCTGCTGCTGCTGGGCAGCGCCAACCGAGATGAACGCCGATACCACGAACCCGACCGTTTCATCATCGGGAGACCCCGCGGCACCGACGTCTATTTCGGCTGGGGAATCCACATCTGTCTTGGGCAATGGTTGGCCCGACGGGAGGCGCAGCTGGTGTTCGACTACATCGCCAGGAAGTTCCCGGACTACTCCATAGGGGCGTGCGAACGAGTGCTCACCGCGACCGTACGCGGCTACACGAGCGTGGAGATGTCGTTGCGCTAACCATGGACATCGCCTTCACCGATGAGCAGCAATTGCTGCACCACACCGCCGCACGACTTGCGGACAGTATTGGCATCACTGATCCGGGCGCGATTCCTAAGGATGAGGCGCTCGACGCGCAGTGGGACCGGATTGTGGAACTTGGTGTGCCGACCCTGCGTTCGCCCGCCCTGTGCGGCCTCGCGGCCAGCGGCGTGGAAACCGCCATCGTCATCGAGCAGCTGGCCAGAACTCTCAGTGCCGTGCCTGTGCTGGGCCAAGCGGTGCTGGCAACCGAGTTGCTGGAGGCTGCCCGCGCAGAGAAGGAACTGCAGCTCGTCGCGGACGGAAGCCTGCGCGTGGCGCCGGTGCTGAACATGGACTTGACAGGGCTCGCCGTGGCGAATCAGCCGGCGGTGGCATTCGACGCGGCAGGCGCCGCCCACGCGCTGCTCGTGGTCCGGATGGACGGAAAACGCAGGCTGGTCTGCGCGCCGCTGGATGGTGATAATGCGGCTGCGCTCGACCTCACCCGCGTGTTCCGCTGCACGCCTTGCGATTTGGCCGCTTCGGGGGTCCAAACCGGGGAGCCGATCGATGGAGAGCGGTGGCAGCGTGTCGAGGCGCTGGCGATGACCGCGGTCGCCGCAGACCTTGTCGGCGTCATGCAAGGTGCGCTCGACGATGCGGTGCGCTACGCCGGCGAACGCGCGCAGTTCGGGGTGAAGATCGGCTCATTCCAGGCGGTAGGGCATCTGCTCGCAGACGCCCTGGTACTAGTCGAAGGCGCCCGCAGCTGCCTGTGGCACGCCGCGTGGGCGATCGACCAACTGCCGGTCGACGAGGCACGGTTGGCAGCGATGACGGCGAAGGCATACGCCGCCGCGGCGGGCCGCGAGGTCGTCGAGACCACTGTTCAGGTATTCGGCGGAATCGCAATCACCTGGGAGCACGTGTCGCATCTGCGGCTGCGTCGGACGCTGCTGGACCGGCGTCTGTTCGGTGACGAGGCAGTTCAATACGATGCGATCGCCGCGATGCGGTTGGCCAACCGGGAGTTGGCATAGCGATGGACTTCAATGACAGCGCGCCCGAAGCGCAGTTTCGCGCCGAGCTAAGGCAATGGCTATCCGAGCACGCGGCGGACGCCTCTATCCCAGATGACCCCGCCGCCCGCGCTGATGCGCAAAATGCTTGGCATCAAACGCTTTACCAGGCTGGATATATCGGGCTGTCTTTCCCCGTCGAGTATGGAGGGCACGGCAAGGCGCCGATCTACGAGGCGATACTCAACGACGAACTCGGCCGCGCCGGCGCCCCGCCTATCGAGGGGGTCGGCCACCTCAGCAATGCGTTGCGTTTGTTCGGTACCGACAAGCAGCGGGACACCCTGCTGCCCGGGCTGTTGTCCGGCCGGGTTCGGTGGTGCCAGGGATTTTCCGAACCCGAGGCGGGATCCGACCTCGCGGGCCTAAAGACCCGCGCCGAGTTGATCGATATCGGTGGCAATCAACGCTTCCGTGTCACCGGCCGCAAGATCTGGACCAGCTTCGGGGCCGTCGCCGACTGGTGTTTCCTACTGTGCCGCACTGAGCCCGACGCACCGAAGCACGCAGGCATCTCGGTGCTGTTGGTCCCGATGTCGACGCCGGGCATCCAAGTGCGCCCGATTGTCAACGCCGCGCGAAACCGCGAATTCACCGAGGTCACCTTCGATGACGTCGACGTGCCCGCGGCCAATCTGCTGGGCGAGCGGGGCCAAGGCTGGTCCATTGCCAACCAGCTGCTCGCCTACGAACGCGGTCCCGGCGACATCAACTGGGTCAGCCGGCTTTCGACGCAATTGCGGCGGTTGGAGGACGACATCCGCACGGGCTGGCTCGTCGACTCACCTGCCGCGCGGGCCAGGCTTGGGCGGGCCTACGTGGAGTTGCGGGCTCTGCAGATCAAGGTTCAGCGCTCACTCACAGAACGCCAGCACGGAAAACTTCCGGGGCCGGAGGGGTCAGTCGACAAGCTGCTGATGGCCCGGGCTGACCAATACTTGGGCCACACCATGATGGATCTGTGCGCCAGCGGGCCCCTTCTCACCGAGGGCCTGGAATGGGACATCTACCTGTGGTCGCGCGCTGCCGGCATCTACGGGGGCACGGCGCAAATCCAACGCAACATCGTCGCGCAGCGGGTGCTCGGACTGCCACGCGCCTAAGCGCGCGGCTCGGTCAGGTGCTGGTACGCCTCTTTGAGTCCCTTGAGTCGCCGTTCGAGGATCTCGTCACCCGCATGGGCCTCACTGAGTTTCGCGCTGACTTCGGCTATCTCCGCCGAGAGGCGTTCGGCCGCTTCGCCCTTGGTGAGCAAGTCTTGGTCGGCCCAGTCGTCGCGGGGTATGCGCTCATGCGGGTCCATGGTCTCTCCTCACCGCGCCGCCCGTTTGAGCTCAGTTCGAAGCCGACGGTATAGTCAATTAGGCAGATAGTGTTTAGCTGTACTGTATCGCATTAATCGGAGAGATGAGGACCGGACGATGCCACTAAAGTCATCGATGAAGCTTCTGTCAGTCGACGATCATCTCATCGAGCCACCCCATGTCTGGATCGACAGGCTGCCGAAGAAGTACATCGCTGACGGTCCTCGCATTGTCGATTTCCCGCGCGAGGGTGCTCCACCCATGCAGCAGTGGGTCTACGAGGGTCGACCGTATCCGAACATCGGGCTGAACGCTGTCGCGGGCAGGCCACCGGAAGAGTTCGGGGTCGAACCGATCCGCTACGCCGACATGATTCCGGGGTGCTATGACCCGAAGGCTCGCTTGGCCGATATGGACATCGACGGCGTCCATGCGATGTTGTGCTTCCCATCATTTCCGCGATTCTGCGGCACGGTCTTCCTCGAGGGCGAGGACAAGGAACTGGCGCTGCTGAGCGTTAAAGCGTGGAACGACTTCTCGCTCGATGAGTGGTGCTCCACGGATCCCGCCCGTTTCATCCCTATGGCGATTACTCCGCTGTGGGACCCGGCGCTTATCGTCGCCGAGATCGAGCGAGTGGCAGCCAAGGGGGCCCGGGCGATTGGCCTCCCGGACAACCCGACCAACCTCAAGCTGCCCAGTTATCACACCGCCTACTGGGAGCCGGTGTGGTCGACGTTGGAAGAGACCAATCTGACGGCGGTGATGCACTTCGGCAGCGGCGGATTCCCGCCTCAGACCGCGCCGGAGGCGCCGTTCGCGGTGATGATCACGTTGATGGGCACCACCTCGATGGCTGCCGCCACCGAACTCATCTTCTCGCCGGTATTCCATAAGCATCCAAACCTTAAGGTGGCGTTCTCGGAAGGCGGCGTCGGCTGGATGCCGTACCTGGTCGAGCGCGCGGACTACGTCTGGCGCAAACACAAGTACTACCAGAACATTCATCCGACGGTGGCGCCGTCGGAGTTGTTCCGGCGCAACATCTCCGGATGCTTCATCGAAGACGAAGTCGGGATGGCCATGCGTCACGAGATCGGAATCGACAACATCACCTGGGAGTGTGACTATCCGCACTCCGACTCGTTCTGGCCCAAGAGTCGCGCGCGCGCCGAGGAGATGCTGGCAGATGTGCCCGACGACGAGGCCGCCAAGATCGTCGAGCTCAACACTCGGCGTTGGTATGCCTTCCCCGAAGAGGGCTTCAAGTCCTGTACGGCGGACTCCGGGTGGCGCCCGAACAACGGCAACCCGGCCGAGTATGACTATGACGAGGTCATGGCGGGTCACGGCGGACTCGGCATGGAGGCCTTCATGAACAAAATGGAGGAGCAGAAGGCTCAGAAGGTCTGAGCGGCCGATCGAGCGGGACCGCGATGTCGGTTGAATCATCCCGGCCGCGTAGGACTTTGGAGTCGACGACGCGCCACCGCTCCCTCTCTGACTCGTTCGCTCGGCTCAGTGCTGCACCTGATGCCGCGACACCAACGGAGAGCTTGGCGACCTCGGTGAGTCGTGCCGCCTCGTTGACCGGGTCGCCGATCACCGTGTATTCGTACCGGTTGGGGTCACCGATGTTGCCGGCCACCGCCGTGCCCGCAGACACCCCGATACCGACCTTGATGTCCCCGTCCGGCGGGTTGAGCCGGATATCGAGTTCACGCGCTGCCGCGAGTGCGTCTGTAGCGCACTCGGCATTCGCGTTCGGGGCGCCGAAAACCGCGAGGGCGGCATCGCCCTCGAATTTGTTGATCAATCCGTTGTGGTGTTCGACGACGCTGACAACCACGGCAAAGAATTCGTTGAGCATGATCACCAGGTCGTCGGGTTCTAGCGTGTTGGCCAGTCGTGTCGAACCAACCAGGTCGACGAACAAGACGGCCACTTCGCATTTCTCGCCGCCCATTGTGGTCTCGTCGTCGTCGCGGGCGACCTGCTCTGCGCGGCGCGCTACGTCCCGGCCGACATGCCGGCCGAACAGATCACGGAGACGTTCGCGTTCGCGAAGTCCGCTGGCCATGGTGTTGAACCCGGCCTGCAGCAGCCCGAGTTCGGAGGCGTCGAAGACGGGGACCGACACGTCGAAGTCGCCACATTGGATGTGTTGCATGCCGCGCCTTACCTCGTCGATGGGATCCGCGGTGGTAGCGGCGGTGAATGTAGCGACCGCGAGTCCGCTGACGATCGCGCACGCCCCGACGATCAAGACCACCAACGCCAGTCGGTGGCTTTGGTAGTTGACCACCAGCGCGCTGGACCCGACCAGCATCAGCATCGCCAGGGGCACCCCGGTTCCCACCACCCACGCGCTGACCGCGCGTAGCCGCAATCCTGGCGGGCGCGGTTGGGTTGGGGGTTCATCCGTCAGCAATTTCGCGACGTGCGATCGTAACGCGCGCCTGCAGAACCAGTAGGACATCGCTGTCGTCACCGTTCCGCCCAATAGGATGTTCACGCCCAATGTCGCTGCCAGCCAGGGCCTGCGGAGGTTGACGAGCACGAGCACCAAAGCGGCGGTCAGCCAGACAGTCCCGTGAATGATCGCCAGTCGAAGCGGCGCGGTCAGCAGGATGCGCTGTCCGGCGCGCTCGTCGGCGTCGGCCGGCATGGTCAACCAGAAATATCCCGAAACGACGGCGACAGGAATAACGAGCGATAAAAAGATCGCGACCGCAACGATATTGATTTGCAGCACGGGACGTTGGCTCAGCGCAGCGCCGGTCGGCAGCGCCCAGAACGCGATGATGGCGATCACGGTAGATCCAAGGGCGGTCGGTACCACCGCACCCAATGCCAAAAGCGTCCTGCTTGCCCACGCGACGGGATGCTTTCGGCGAAGGTGCCAAGGCATCTTCATAGCTTGCCGGTGCCCGCGAGTCCCGCTGCGTCCAGCCAGTTTTCGACCACGATCAGACGGCCGGATGAGGCAAGCGTCATGAACATTGTCTGTCCATCAGCACTCAAAGCCACGTTGGTCGTCAGTGGGTCGTCGGCGGCGATCGTGCCCAACTGCTCACCCGTGGGCGCGAAGACGGTGACGCCACCCGTGCCCAGGGTTGCGACCAGGATTCGGCCCGTCGCGTCCACGCACAGCCCGTCAGCCCCACCGACGTTGAGCGGCCCGCCACTGGGCACCGTGGCCAGCCCGCGCGAACGACGCACGACGCCAGGTCCATCAAGTTCGAATTCCCAGATGCGGCGCGTGCGCGTTTCCGCCACGTACAACAGCGAACCGTCGGGTGACAGCGCCACCCCATTCGGCATCTCGAGCGGATAGACGATTTCGCGCAGGTCGCCATCGAGCGTGCCATAGAGGAGTCCGGTCATGCTGCGGGTGCGGCCCTGCACCGTTCCGCCATCGGTGACATAGAAGCCACCATGGCTGTCAACGCAGATGTCGCTGGGCCGCGTCAACGGCAGCACGCTCCCCGAACGCGTGCTGAACTCGGTTGCGAGCGTGCTGACAAAACCGCTCGGATCGACAAGCTGCAATGCCGGAACGACGGGCTCGTCGGGCGGACCTACCGGCCGGAAAAGCGTTGCACAGCCGTCGAAGTCGTAAGGCCACGGCCCGAGCCCGAACGTAGAACCGCCGTTCTGGCAGACCACCAGTCGACCGTCCGCGAGTCGAGCCAATCCGTTGGGCCCACCGCCGGTCTCGGCGACAGTCTCGGTGAACCCGTCCGGGCGAACACGGGTGATCCTCCCCCCAGCCATCTCTGACACCACAACCGAACCGTCGTCGAAGGCGAGGGGGCTTTCGGGGAAGGCAAGCCCACCGATCAGACAACGGCCCCCGGTCACCGCCGCTGTTCCTTGTCGGTCTGAGCGGCCGCGTTTGCCATGCTCTGCCACCAAGCGGCGAACACCGGATCGGCAAGCGGCAGGTCCCCGACACCGGTTTGGTTTCGCGGCCACTCCGCGGCCTGTTGCGTCAGGGGTGACGTCTGACGGCTGACCCCGTAGCACAACCGGTGCCGTCGATGCACGAAAAGCCAATGTTCGTCATAGTATTCGTAACTGTCTTCGTACTTGATGAGCTGTTCGATGAAGCCGTCGGCGTGGGTCTGTGCGAAGCACTGTGCCCAGACCTGCCCGTGCCCGCGGTCCTCGGCGTCGAGCTCGATGAGGTGGTTGGCGACGAGGATGACCGCGAACAGGCTGGCGTTAACGCTGTGGGACATCAGCCGGCGCAGCCCCTCGCGGCCCTCCCCGTGGTCGCCGAACCGCGCGTGCGGGACGAACAGGTCGGCCATTGCCTCGACATCCCGAGTTTCGATCGCGGCTGCGTAACGGTAGGGCAGCTGGCGAATCTCTTCGCGTGCCAACATGTCCCGTACTGGGCCAGCGTGATCCATCGAATGCTCTTCCGCAGTCCTCGTGGGTGTTAGGGCACCGGCGTCGGCTGACCGAGTATGTAGTGCCCGGATTGCGGATGGTGGTACCAGCCGCCCGCCGCCGATGTTCCGCCATCGACATGCAGCGTCTGTCCGGTCACATACGCGCTGAGACCGCTGGCCAGAAAGACTGCCGCTCCCGCCATTTCGTCAACGTGGCCGGCCCTGCCCATCGGCACCATAAGCTTGGCATTCTCGACACCCGCGGGGGCCATCTTCGCCAGGCTCTCGGTCAGGGTGAAGTCGGGCGCCACTCCGTTGACTCGGATACCGTGTGGGGCGAGTTCGAGTGCAGCGGTTTTCGTGAAGTTCACCACCCCTGCCTTGGCTGCGGCATAGGCAGCAAACCCGGGTGCAGCCCGCACCGCCTCGATCGTGGTGACGTTGATGATGCTGCCGCCTTCGCCCGCCTCGACCATGGCGCGCGCGACCCGTTGCGTGCACAGCAAGACCTGGGTCAGGTTAATGCGGATTAGCGCGTCCCACCCGTTGATGGACGTTTCGAGTAGACCGGACCAGAAGACGCCGCCGGCGTTGTTGACCAATACGGTTGGAGTCCCCAGCTTCTCGACGGTGGCGGCGAGCGCCGCATCAACCTGATCCTCGTCGCGAACGTCAGTGATGCAGGCGAGGCCGCCGATTTCCTCGGCCGCGGACGATGCCGCGTGCGCGTCCCTTTCCCAGATCGAGACTCTTGCGCCGAATTCCGTGAATGCTGCGGCGACCGCGCGTCCGATTCCGGACCCGGCGCCCGTGACGACCGCCACCCGGCCATCCAGCGATGCCGCGTTTCGGTGCAGCGTCACTAGTTTTCCCTCATACCGATCAGACGAGTTGCCTTGCCCACCGCGTGACAGATTAACACTGAGTGTTCTATTATCCAATGATGTCGCGGGGTCGCGCCCGCGCGTTCGGCACTGTGCCGCATGCGGGACGTGAGTTCGAGCCATCCGGCTCATCAGATGATGATGGAGGAGCAGATGCAGCGTCTGAGCGGCAAAGTCGCCGTGGTAACCGGAGCGGCGCGCGGACAGGGCCGCAGCCACGCGATTCACCTGGCCGACGAGGGCGCCGACATCATCGCACTGGACATTTGTGCCGACATCGAGACCAACGAATACCCGCTTGCTACCCGGGAGGACCTGGAGGAGACCGTCAAGCTGGTGGAAAAGTCTGGCCGCCGGGCGGTCTCGGCGGTCGTCGACGTACGCGACCGCATGTCGATGAAGAAGGCGATCGACGACGCGGTCGCCGAGTTGGGCGGTCTCCACGTCGTGGTGGCGAATGCCGGAATCCTACCGATGGGCAGCAATATTCCGTCCCGCGGGTTTATGGATGCGTTCGATGTCGACTTTGTCGGCGTCGTCAACGCGGTCCACGCTAGTTTCGAGCATCTGCGGGCCGGTGCATCTGTCATTGTCACCGGCTCCATCGCGGGGTTGGTTCCGCAGAAGGACCTGGCCACCGGGGGCGGACCGCAGGGTCCCGGGGGTGCCGGTTACGGTCTCGCCAAGAAGATGCTGGGGGAGTACACCAAGGGGTTGGCTTTGACGCTGGCGCCAGAGCAGATCCGCATCAACATCGTGCACCCGACCAACGTCAATACCGGTATGCTGCATAACCTTCCGATGTACCGGACGTTTCGTCCGGACCTCCCCGAACCGACTCGCGAGGACGCCGAGCTGGTGTTCCCGATCCTGCAGGCGATGCCCGTCCCATGGGTCGAGCCCGAGGACATCTCTCACCTGGTGGTCTACCTTGCCTCCGACGAGTCACGGTACGTTACCGGTCAACAGATATTCGTCGACGCCGGTGCGGGCTTGAAACTGGGCCTTTAGCAGTCTTACTCGCAAGCGGACGTCAGCGGCCGCGGAAATCGGGATCGCGTCGCTCGACGAAAGCGGTCATCCCTTCGGCGACGTCGTCCGTGCCGGCGACCTGCTCCACGAGCAGCGCCTCGGTACGAAACGCCGCCTCGCGGTCGACGTCAAACGCTTGGTTGAGCATTGCCTTGGTCGCTGCTAGCGCGCGTGTGGGTCCATTGGCAAGCCGCCGGGCCCATGCGGCCGCCTCGCCCTCGAGGTCGCCGTCGGCGACCACCTTGTTGACCAGGCCCATCCGGTGGGCCTCGGGCGCAGACAGCTCCTCGCCGAAAAACAGCAGCTGCTTGGCGATATTGAAGGGCACCTTGCGGGCCAGGAGATAGGCGGCGCCGCCGTCGGGTGCGAGGCCGCGGCGGGTGAAAAGCGCCATGAGCCGGGCACTTTCGGCGGCGACGACGAGGTCGCAGGCGAACACCATGCTGGCGCCCACTCCAGCGGCGATGCCGTTGAGCGCGCACAGCACTGGCTTTTCGCAGTCGAGCAAAGCCGAGACTACCGCCTGAGATCCGGTACGTAAGATCCGGGCGGCATCGCCGGCGACCCTGTCCTTTTTGGGTTGCATGCCTGGATCATCAAGATTCGGCCCGGTGCAGAAGTGCCGGTCGCCTCGGCCGGTGAGCACCACCGCTCTGATGTCCGGATCGTTGGACGCGGCCTGCAGATTCTCAATCAGGCTGCGCTGCATGGCCCGCGTCACCGAATTGCCTGCGTCCGGCCTGTCCAATACCAACCAACGGACGGCGTCCTCGGTGCGAACCGTCAGATCGGGGATCACAGCCGGATCGGCACGCTGGCCGGACCGCGCACCGAATTGGTGTGCACGTAGGTCACCGCCTCTTCGTCGACATCCCAGTTAGGGAACCGCTTCAGCGTCTCTTCCAACGCAACCCGTGCCTCAAGGCGGGCCAGCGCCGCGCCCAGACAGAAGTGTGAACCATGACCGAAGCTGATGTGACGGATTCCCGTGCGCTCGACGTCAAAGACGTCCGGGTTCTTGTACTGGCGCTCGTCACGGCCCGCCGACCCGGTCAGTAGAGCGACCCGCGAGCCCGCTGGAATGAGGGTGCCGTTGTAGGTGACAGCGCGGTTCGTGTAGCGGCCCTGGACGGGCGACGGGGCGTCGTAACGCAGCAATTCCTCGACCGCGTTGCCGATCAGTTCTGGCTTGGCGGCCAGTTTGGCCCGCTGCTCGGGGTAACGCGCGAGTGTCAGCGCAGCCCAGCCCAGTAGTCGCGCCACAGTCTCATTCCCGGCGACGTTGATCATGGCGATGAACATCAACACTTCACGATCGTCGAGGCGACGGGTCTGGCGACCCGCCTGGACAAGGTCGGAGCTCATCAGGTTACCGACGATGTCGTCGGTCGGTGTGGTCCTGCGGCGCTGGATCTGGTCGGCGTAGTAGCCCAGCAGCTTGACGTTGGCCTCCTGGCCGTCCTCGCTGAGCTGGGTACTGCCCTCATCGCGGTGCAGCTGGGCATCAGACCACTCGCGCAGGTTGTCGTGATCTTCCTCGGGAAAACCCAGCAGCGAGCTGATCACCATCACCGGTAACTTCATCGAGAAGTCGCGCACATAGTCGAAGCCATCGGTGCCGACGAAGGCATCCAGATATTGGCTGCACAGCATGCGGACCCGATCCTCGAGTCGGGCAACCTCGGTTCGGAAAAAGGTGCGGTTGACCATCTTTCGCAGCGCTGTGTGGTCGGGCGGGTCCATCATGATCATCGCCCTGGGCGAGGGCCACGGTTGCTCGCTGATCGCATCCAGGGTGACTCCGTGCTCCGACGAGAACGTCTCGGTGTCCAGCGACGCCTCAAGCACGTCGGTGAACCGGCTGAGCGCGTAGAAATCGTACTGTTTGTTGTAGTAGGTCGGCGCTTCGTCGCGCAGCCGTTTCCACACGGCGTAGGGGTCCTTGTGCAGGGCACGGTCGAAGGGATCCCAACGCAAGTCGGTTGTCGTCATCGGCATCGTCCTCTCGGAGAAGAACAGTAATACATTATCTGTATAGTTGCACCATTGCGGTGATTGACCACCCGGTGTTGAGGAGGACGAACAAACGTGGAAACCCGAGATCTCGAGCATGTCGTCTACGAAAAGGACGGCCATATCGCGCGGATCATCCTGAACAATCCGGACGCCGCCAACGCCCAGACCTCTGAAATGGTCCACAGCGTCAACCAAGCCCTCGACGACGCGCAATATGACTACAACATCAAGGTTGTCATCATCAAAGCCAACGGCAAGGGCTTTTGCTCTGGCCATGTCCCCACCGGTGCCTATCCCGAATTCAAGGCCGAGCTGGAAGCATCGGGGAAAGTCTGGCGGTCTGCTGCCCAACTATTTCTCTGGCCGGTCCTCAAGCTGTGGGAGTTCCCCAAACCGGTGATCGCTCAAGTGCACGGTTATGCGATCGGCGGGGGCACGACCTGGGCGCTGATTCCCGAAATCACCGTGTGTTCCGAAGACGCGTGGTTCCAGATGCCTCTGGTCCCTGGCTTCGGGCTACCCGGCGCCGAAACCATGTTCGAGCCATGGGTTTTCATGAACTATAAGCGCGCCGCCGAATACCTCTACACAGCCCAGCGGTTGACCGCCGCCGAAGCCTTGGAGTTCGGTCTGGTCAACCGGGTGGTACCCGCCGACCAACTCGAGGCGACCGTCGAGGAACTGGCCGCGCAGATCGCCAAGGCCCCCTTGATCACGCTGCAGGCGGTCAAGTCCGGCGTCATCCGGGCCTGGGAGACCATGGGGTTCCGGACCCATCAGCAAGCCAGCAACGACCTTCAGGCGATGGTGACCGGCAGCAAAGAGTTCCAGGAGTTCATGATGGAGCTGATGAAGAAGGGCTCAAAGCCTAGTGAACGCATCTGAGCATGCCCCTTAAACCGATCATCCGGTTCGGCGGCGACGACGAGACCGAGTCCCTGCGGGCTTCGGTCCGTGCATGGATTGCCGGCAACCTGCCTGATGAATTCCGCCGCACCGCAGCCAATCCCGACTACCTCCCACGCGATGCGCATGACCGTGCGGTGGCGTTCTGCCAGGCGCTGCACGCCCAAGGATGGTTCGTGCCACATTGGCCGGCCCAGTACGGCGGGGGCGGCCGGAGCGTCGTCGAACAGGTGGTCATCAGGGAGGAGCTCGCCTACGCCGGGGCACCGTTGGTCAACACCAACGGGGTCAACATGCTGGCGCCGGTGTTGTTCAAATACGGCACGCGCGAGCAGAAGGCGGAGCACCTGCCGGCCATCGCCCGCTCGGAACGTATGTGGGCACAGGGGTATTCGGAACCGGAGGCCGGCTCGGATCTGGCGGCACTGCGCATGACCGCTCGTCGAGACGGCGACCATTACGTTCTGGACGGACAGAAGACATGGACGAGCAACGGCGTGCTCGCCGATTGGATCTTCGTCTTGGCCCGCACCTCGCCGGTGACAGAGAAGCGCCAGGCCGGAATCTCGTTCTTCCTCGTAGACCTCGAGACGCCGGGCATCACTCGCCGACCCATCCGCTCGATGACCGGATATCCGACCTTCGCCGAAGAGTTCTTCGACAGCGTACGGGTACCGGCGGCCAATCTCGTTGGGGCCGAAGGCGAGGGGTGGACGGTCGGGAAGGCGCTGCTGGAGGTCGAACGCTCAAATATCACCAGGGCCGCGCAGGCTCAGCGCTATCTCGACGAGCTCATCGACTGGTGCCACGCGCAGCAGGGCTCGGCGCACGATCCACTGGCTGAACCGACTACCCGCGTCGCGCTGGCGCGCGCCGTCGAACGCGTCGAGGCGGGCCGCGCCCTGTCCTACCGCGTAGCGCATCTGCAGGCCGCGGGTGCTTTGGATCCCGCGTTGCCGTCGTTGTCGAAGCTGTATCACTCCGAGCTGACCGCCGAATTACGGACGCTAGGCGCCCAAATCCTCGGTCCCGCAGGAGAACTCATGCCGGATGATCCGGATTCAATCCTCCATGGGCACTTCTCCGAGGGGCTGCTGTTGTCGCTGCTGCATGCGATCGGCGGAGGTACCAGCGAGATTCAGCGGGATCTGATCTCGACCATCGGCTTGGGCATGCCACGCTGAAATCAGGAGTAGGGAGCTCGTCCTTCGGCGGCCGCCGAACGTTGCTGCGCCACGGTCGCCATTGCCAGCTCAAGCGGATTGAATGCGGCAAGCTGCCCGCACTCGGCCGAATTGATCAGCCGTTTGGTCATTTCCACAGCGCCTGCATCGGCTTGCGTGAGCTCATCGGCAATAGCCCGGGCACGCGCGATCGCCGAACCTGGCTCTACGACGTCAGTCACGAGTCCCAGCCGTTCGGCCTCGGCGGCCGATAGCCGTATGCCGCGGAGCAAGAGGGACGCCGCGCGGTGCCGGCCCAGCTGTTGAGTGAGGCGCCACGCCAGGCCGCCGTCGGGTACTACCGCGCGTGCCACGAACGGCGCGGCGAAGTAGGCGTCGGACGCGCAGACAACTAGGTCGCACGACAGTGCCAGACTCCAGCCGAGGCCAATCGCCGCGCCTTCGACCGCCGCGATGGTCGGCACCGGCACAGCTTTGAGTTGTTCCATCACCCGTTGCGCGTGCTCGACGCGGCCCGCGGGCCCTAGCGGCCCACTGCCACGGGCGGGTCCGGTCTTCAAATCCCCTCCGGAGCTGAAGAATCCGCCCGCGCCGGCCAAAACCACACCGCGTGCGCCGTACGCAACGACGCCACCGAGTGTGATCGATAGCTCTGTCCACGATTCGTAGCACAAGGCATTGCGGTAGCGCGGCCGATCCAATAGAACGACGGCGATGCCGTCTCGCTCTTCGTAGCGAATTAGCAGAGCGTCCGCGTCAGCGTCGTCGACCATCGGATCACCCCTGGCGGTTGAGAAACTTGTCGATTGCGGCGCGGTGTTCGGGAGTGGTGAAACACTCCGTCTCGGCCGATATCCCGTACTCGAGGATGCCGGTGATCGCGCGCTGGGCGTGCAGATTCAACGTTCGTTTGGTGTCCTGAACCGCCCGCGGGGGCAGCGCAGCGAGTCGCTGGGCCACCGCTAGTCCCTGCCGCTTGATTTCCCCGTGCGGGACAACACGATTGGCCAGCCCCAGCTCAACGGCCTTGTCGGCGTTGATGCGCTCGCCGAGCATCAGGTATTCCTTGGCTTTCAGCAGGCTCATCAGCAACGGCCACAGCACCGAACCCCCGTCTCCGGCCACCAGGCCGCTCGCGACGTGGGTGTCGGCGAAGTACGCCCGGTCCGACATCAGCACGATGTCGCACAACACCGCGATGCTGCAGCCAAAACCGACCGCAGGCCCGTTGACCGCCGCGACGACCGGCAACGGAAAGTCGATCATGTCGCGCACGATGCGCCGTGCGTCGCGCATTCCGGCACGGCGTGTTACCGGGTTGTTGACGTGCGTTTCCAGCCACTCGACCAGGTTGCCGCCCGCCGAGAAGTAGTCGCCCGTCCCCGTGATCAGCACCGCGCGCGCGTCGGGGTCCTCGGCCAGCGTGGCCCACAGCCGGGTGAACGCGGTGTGCATTCTGTTGTTGACCGCGTTGGCGCTGTCAGGGTTGTTCAACGTCACGATCCGAACGGGACCGTCTGCGGCAACAAGGATTTCATCGCACCCGGTCAGCTCCGGTGTGCCCTCCGGTAGCTCCGTCATCGGCGATCACCCTCGTCTCCTGCGGGTAGCCATTCTCGTCGACGCGATTGCACGAACGCGTCGCGGTCGTGGCCGACGGGCCATTCTGGGGATCGCTTCTGCAGGAACGCGGTGAAGGCCTCGATCTGTTCGGCGGTGCCAATGGACGACCAATAGCCCGTGACGTCCACGGGTGGCAGCGCACGTGCCATCTCGCGTTTGATCGCGGCGCGAGCTACGGGGCCTGTCTTTCGGACTCGCGCGAGCAAGGCGGCAGTCTCCGACAGCAGGGAATCGTGCGGCACAACCTTACCGACCAGACCGAGGCGCTCGGCCTCTTGCGCATCGATCCAATCATTGCCGTAGATAAGGTGATTGGCCCTCAGGGTGCCCAGTCTTTGGGGCAATCGGGCGGCAACGAACGCCTCGTATACGCCGCGGGTGAGGTCGGGAACACGGAATCGGGCTCGATCGGACGCCACGACTAGATCCGCGAACAACGTCATCACCAATCCGCCGCCGAGTGCGATGCCATTGACCGCGCACACTACGAGTTTGGGGATCCTGCCCAGCGTTTCGAACGGCGTCCCGTCGTAGGACTCGGTGAACGCGTCCCACTGCCGGTCTGGGTTACCAACTGCGTTCATGTCCCCGCCGGCGCAGAACGCGTCGCCGGTACCGGTAATCACCAAGAAGCTCAAGCCTGGCTCGTCGGCGACGATCATCGCGGCCCGTTTGATCCCGTGATAGCCGTCGGCGGTGACGGCATTCTTCTTTTCGGGCCGACTGATGGTGACGGTCAGCGTGTCGCCCTCGACCCGCGCGATGAGCTCGGGGGTGCCCAGGTCGATGTCGACCGAATCGGGTAGTGCGGTCACCGGCGGTCCTCGATCATCGCGAGGAGCTCACCGACGTGGTAGGTTTCGCCCGCGCTGACCTTCCAGGAGACGACACCCGAGGTCGGCGCTTCGATATCCATTTCGACTTTGTCCGTGGCGATTTGATAGAGCGGGTCCCCCTCGGAGACGTGGGCGCCGTCTTCCACGTACAACTCGGTCAGCTCCGCTTCGGTGATCGCGTCGCCCGGCTTGGGCATCCGCACCTCCATCACACAATCCTCCCGATGGCTTCGACGAGTTGAGCGGCATCGGGACGGCAGGCCGCCTCCAGGGTGGCCGCGCGCGGCACCGGGGTGTAGGTGCCGGCCACCCGTTGAATGGGGCTGCTCAGCACGCCGAACAGTTCGGTGCCCACGGCGGCGGCGAGTTCGGCTCCGGGCCCGCAGAATTCGACCGATTCGTGCGCGACGACCAGGCGGCGGGTCTTGCGAACCGATTCGATCACCGTGGCCAGATCCAGCGGCACCAGGGTCCGCAGATCGACGACCTCGACCGAAACGCCATTGGTTTCAAGCTGGTTGGCCGCATCGAGCGCCGCGTGCACCATGGTGCCGTAGGTGCACAGCGTGACGTCGGTGCCGGGCCGTTTGACGTCGGCCTGCCCGAGCGGGATCACATAGTCGGCGGTCGGCACGGGTCCCTTGCCGCCTCCGTAGTAAAGCTTCATCGACTCGATGAACAGGCACGGATCATCGTCTGCCAGGCACGCATTGAGCAGGCCGACCGCGTCCGCGGCGGTGCTGGGCCACACCACCTTGATCCCTGGGGTGTGCATCGCCCACGCTTCGAACGCTTGCGAGTGTTGCGGTCCGGCGGCGGTGCCCACCATGGCGCGGATGACCATCGGTGCGCCCTGTCGCCCGCCGGACATGTAGCGAATTTTGGCGGCGTGGTTGGCGATCTGGTCCATGGCGACACCCAGGAAGTCCATGAACATCAGTTCAGCGACGGGTCGCAGCCCGCCCAGCGCGGCACCGACGGCGGCACCGATGATCGAGGACTCGGCGATCGGAGTGTCGCGCACCCGGTCGGCGCCGTATTTGGTGGACAACCCGGCGGTGATCTTGAACATGCCGCCCGACGGGTCGGCGATATCTTCTCCGAGAAGCACGATCGATTCGTCGGCTGCCATGGCCCGATCCAGCGTGCGGTGAATCGCTTGCACGAGGCCAAGATTCTCCGTTTCGCCTTCGGGCACCCCGGCACGTCGCGTCACCGGCGCCGCTAGCTGCGTGCCGTCGGTGGCGAAGACATCCCGGGTGAGTTCGTCGACCGCGGGAGGCGCTGCGTCGCGGGCGGCGGCAAACGCCGCATCGATCTCGGCTTTCAATTCGGTGTCGATGCGGTCCAGCTCCGGCTCGGTGGCCACACCGTCGTCGATGAGACGATGCCGATAGCGCGCGAAGGGCGGGTCGGCTCGCTTCGCCGCAAGCTCGTCCGGGTCCGCGTAGGGCATTTGGTCGCCGAAGTAGTGACCCTGCAGCCGGTAGCCGACGGCTTCGACGAAGGACGGGCCGCCGCCGGACCGAGCGCGCTCGGCGGCCTCCGCGACCGCGCGGTACACGGCCTGCGGATCCGTGCCGTCGACGCTTACCCCTGGCATGGGGTAGCCCGCGGCGCGGTCGGATAGTCGGGCCGAACGCGTATAGCCGGCCATCGGAGTGCATTCGGCCCACGCGTTGTTCTGGCAGAAGAACACCACGGGGAGTGACCAGAGCGCCGCCATGTTCATCGCCTCGTGGACGTAGCCGATGCTCGTCGCACCGTCACCGAAGCTCACCAGTACGACCTGATCGGTGCGCTTCATGTCCGCGGCCAGGGCGATCCCATTCGCGATCAGCGGCCCCGCGCCGACGATGCCGGTGGTCCACGCGACGCCGTGATCGGGGTCGAAGATGCCCATTGCCCCGGCCTTGCCCTTTGACAAACCGGTGGATCGGCCGAGGATTTCGGCGAAGTACTTGGGCAGGTCGATGCCCTTGGCCACCACATCACCCAGACCGCGATAGGTGGTGACCAGCTGGTCGTTATTGGAGAGCGCAAGGGCGGCTCCGGCCGACATCGCCTCCTGTCCCTCGACTGGCCAGTAGCTCATGGCAATCTCGCCGGATGACAGGCCTTTTCGGACGCGCTGGTCGCTGTGGCTCACCTTGCTCATCAGGCGGTACAACTCGACGGCGCGATCGCTACTCAGTGTGTCGATCCCGAGGTCTACCTGCGTGGCCATCACTGCTCCTTCGCGATATGCGCTCAGTGCGACGAGTCTACAATATGACGAAATCTGTTCATTCGTTCGATGAGGGCTGTCGTTCAGTTGCCGTTGCCGCGGCGTCGCGACTGCTCCTCCAACAGCATCCGGTGGAAGTAGCAGCGCTCCAGGATCAGGTCGGGCCCACACTCACTTTGTCTCGAAGACGGGAAGGTTACGACCGTCATCGAGTGGTGCCCATGCCACTCCCACGCGGTCGCCAACGGCGGGCGCGGGACCAAACACGTTGGACATCAGCCGAACTCCTTCGTCCAGTTCCACCAGCACCACTGAGTAGGGCACCTTGTCGGCGAAAGCGGGCAGCGCCGCCCGATGATGCACGCTGACCGCGTACACGACCCCGTTCCCGCTCAGCCGTTCCCATCGCAGCGTTGACCCGCCGCAGTGCGGGCAGACAAACCGGGGGTACCAGACGAGCCGGTTGCAGGATTCGCAACGCTGCATCGTCAGTTCGCCCCGCATGGTGGCGTCCCAGAACGGCGCGGACACCGCGGTGGGCTCGGGGACCGGCAACGAATCGCTCACAGGGTGGCCTCCGTTCCCAGAATCACTGTGGATGTCGCCGATAACACACCGCCCGTGCCATGTGCCACAGCCGTTTTCGCGTCCGCGACCTGCCGTTGCCCGCACTCGCCACGAAGCTGACGCGCCGCCTCGACAAGTAGGAACGCCCCGAACGCTCCGGGATGGGTGTAGGCGAGACCGCCGCCCGTCGTCTGGCCGGGCAGCGGCCCCCCGGGCCTTAAGGCACCGTCGCCCACGAAGGGGCCGCCTTCGCCTTTGGGGCAAAAACCCAGGTCCTCGAGTGCGAGCAGCACCGTGATGGTGAACGAGTCGTACAGCTCCACGACATCGATGTCACCCGGGGTGAGCTGTGCGGTCTTGAACGCGGCCGGCCCGGAGACCGCCCCCGGGGTGACGGTGAGATCGGGCATCTGGGAGATCATCGCGTGGGAGGCCGCCGATGCCGCACCGAGGACGAAGACCGGCCGCTTGGCCAAATCGCGAGCCCGTTCGGCGCCGGCGATCACGACGGCGGCGGCGCCGTCGGTAACCAGGCAGCACTCCAATTTGTGCACGGGTTCGGCGATGAATCCGGAATTCATCACGTCGTTTACGGTGATCGTCTCGCGCAGGTGAGCGCGCGGGTTCATCGCCGCCCAGCGTCTGGTGTCCACCGCGATCTGCGCAAGTTGTTCGGCGGTGGTTCCGAAGGTTGCCATGTGCCGGTTGGCAGCCAGCGCGTAGGCACTGATCGGAAGCATCACCCCGAAGGGAGTTTCCCATTCGAGTCTTTCGGGGGTCGCGAAAACACCCAGGCCCTTTTCGCCACGCTTCCGGGCGGCACGCGGGGTCGAGGCATACACGATCACCACAGTTTCGGCCTCGCCGGCCGCGATCGCTGCGGCGGCGTGCTCGACGTACAACCCGTAGCTGGCGCCCCCGGTTTGGGTGGCGTCGGTGAATCGTGGTGCTATTCCGAGGTATTCGGCCAGCTCGACCGAATGCATGAGTGTTCCGCCGGTGCAGGTGCAAAGCCCGTCGACGTCACCGAGCGACAACCCCGCGTCGGCCAGCGCGGCGGTGATGACGCGCGCTTCGAGCTCCCGGAGGGGGACGTCAATCACACCGGTTGGCGAAACCTCGTCGGCCACACCGACAACGGCGCCCGCGCCCCGGATTTCGCTGGTCACGTTTGCACCTCTTCGAATAGTTTGCGTACGCCGGGTTGGCTGACCTTCAGCGACGGTGTGCGGGGCAGCTCATCGACCACCACCAAGCGGTCGGGAACCTGGTAGCGACTGACTCGTTCACGCACATAGGTCAAAAGTTCCTCCGGTGTGGCCTGGCCGCCATTGACCAACTCGACCGCGGCGACCGGCACCTGGCCGAGCCGATCGTCAGCAAGGCCGGTCACGCCGGCGTCGCGCACTGCCGGATGGGCGCGCAGGACGTTGACGATGTCGGTGGGGGTGACCTTGAAGCCTCCGCGGATGATGACGTCGTCGGTGCGCCCGTCGACAAACACGAATCCGTCGGCATCGACTCGGCCGAGGTCGGTGGTCGGCACCCAATCGCCGCCGGTGGTGCGCACCTCGATTCGGCCCTGCTGGCCGGCGGGTAGTTCGGTGCCGTCCTCGATTGACATGATGCGGATTTCGCGACCCCGCTGCGGGCGCCCGACGCTTCCCCGTTTGGTTTTCGCCCACTGGCGGTGCAGGGCAAGGTTCCAGCCCGCCACGCCCCCGGCGAATTCCGTTGCGCCGTATGACGGCAGTACCGCGACGTTGTAGCGTTCCTCGAACGCGATCTGCACGTCGACAGGCAGGTGTGCGGTGCCCGAGGTCACCACCTCGACACTGGAAAACACCTGCGGCGCCACCCCGGCGTCCAGGATCATCGACAGCGCCGACGGCACCAGGCTGACCGCGCGGGGCCGATGCCGCACCACCAGATCCACAAAATCCGGCACGCGAAATCGCTCCAGGAGCGCGATCCGTCTGCCTTCGCAGACGTTGAGCAGCGTGCGGAACAGGCCGGACATGTGGACCAGCGGCGAGGCGACGATCGCGACGCCTGAGCGCAACCGGAGCTCCGGACTTCGGTCCGGGCTGTAGTGCGCGCCAGCTGCGGCGATGGTCTGTTCAAAAGATCTGTAGGACAGCGGGATTCGCTTCGGTGGACCGGTGGTGCCGCTGGTTAGCATTTCGACGGCTACGGCTTCCGGGCCTTCGGCCGGATCTCGAAACGGGCCCGGCCCCGGACGTTCGAGCCCGGGCACCGGTTGACAACAGAGTGGGTCGACCGTGGCCTGCAGCCCCATCGCGCCGGCGGCGGCATCGACGACTCCCCGGCGCTCCCAGTCGGTCGGCGACGCGACCACCGCGGGCAACCTCAGCTCACGGATGCTCGACGCCAGTCCGGCGTCCCCGTGTGATGGGTTGATCGTGACGATGCAACGGTTGGCCAGTAGCACCCCGAGCATCGCCCCGACCATCGCGGGATGGTTGCGTAGCACCAGGCCGACAGCAGACCCCTCGTCCAAACCTACTGCTGTCAGCTGACTTTCAACTCCCGAAGCGATGTCTGCCAGTGCCTGCCAATTCGTCCAAGAACCCTGGTACTCGATCGCGGGTGCCCCGGGGTCGAGCGCAAGAACCGCGCGGATGCGGTCGGCCAGCTGCCGGCTCAAGCCGCAGCTGCCGCGAGCTCGGTGGCCGCTGGGATCACCTCTTGGGCGAACAACTTCATCGACTCATAGACCTTGGCGCGTTCCATCGCCCCTCCCCGCGACATCCGCAAAATGATGTTGCGCCAACCCATGTCGATGACGGTACGCATCTTCTCCACGATGCGGTCCGGATTGCCCATCAGCGTCAGGTGTGAATTCAGCACCTGCTCGTAGCTCTGCTTGTCGTGCTTCTCGAACCAGTCCGAGTACGCCTTGTAGTCGGCCGGTATCTCGCCGCCCCGCTCGAACGGACTCGAATACTTGCGATGGGTCTGGATGGACAGCTCCACACTCTCGCGCGGGTAGCTGCGGGCAAACGCGTCATCTTCGTGGCAGAACGCGTTGAGCAGCGCCCATACGTTACCGGTGGCGGCGTCGAGTCCTTTCTCGGACTGCACCTTCAGGTAGATGTCCAGCGCGCCCTGCAGGTCCGGGTCGACCTGGTAGGGGTTGCCGATGATCGCGCCGAAGCCCTTTTCGGCGAGCCACTCAAAGCTTGACGGCGTCTTCATCACCGTGCCCCATACCGGAATCGTCTGCTGCGCCGGTCGCGGATAGATGGTCACGTCCTCGAGCTGAAAGTACTTGCCGTGGTAGCTGACGTTTTCCTCGGTCAGCAGCCGGTCAACGATCTCCACACACTCCTGGTAGCGGCTGGTGGCCTCATCCATCGAGATGCCAAAACCCTTGAACTCGTGCGCTTGATAGCCGCGGCCGAAGCCGGCGTCGAAGCGTCCGCCGGACAAGACGTCGACGAGCGCGATGCGTTCTGCGAGTTGGATCGGATTGTGGAACGGCGCGACCATGCATGCGGTCCCGATGCGGATGCGTTCGGTCTGCGCTGCAATCGCGGTAGCCACCTGCGGCAGGTCGGGGAGCATCCCGTACGGAGAGAAGTGGTGTTCGGCCAGCCAGACCTCGTCGTAGCCGAGCTCCTCTGCCCAGCGTGCTTCCTCGAGTACGTTGGCCAGCACCTCTCGCTCGCTGAGGTGGTTGGGCTTGTCGCCGAGGATGAACACACCGAACTTCATATCGGTCCCTTCCTTCAGCCGGGCAAATAGTTGCAGGTACTGCCACTATATTGCACGATTGAACATATAGCGTCAATTCGTTCACTTCTGGGAGGCGTCGTGGCCCTATCCGACTCCGTGGTCGGAACCGCGTTGAGCCCGACGACCTTCAAGTGGGATTCGACGGACGCGATCCTGTATGCGCTCGGGGTTGGCGCGCGTCCGCCCGACGAGCTTGCACTGCTCAACGAGGCGTGTGGTCCAGCGGTGCTGCCGACGTTTGCCCTCATCGCGAACTGGTGGGCCGTTAGGGATCTCCGCACTGTGCTCGACCTTGGCGCATTTCCGATCGTCCACTCCGCACAGTCGCTGGAACTGCACCGACCGATCGGTGTCAGCGGGGAATTGTCGGTGCGGGCCGAGGTTTCGGCGGTCTGGGACAAGGGCAAACACGCCGCCGTGGAGCTGACCAGCCATGGCACCGACGCCGAGGGCATCGTGTTCATCGCACGCTCACAGACCATGGTCCTCGGGGCGGGCGGATTCGGTGGCCAGCGGGGACCGGCGGCCGAGCCGGATCCCGACGGTACGCCCGATGCGGTATACGACGACGTGGTCCGGCCCGAGCAGGCTGCTATCTACCGGCTGTCCGGCGACCGCAACCAGCTGCACATCGACCCGGCGGCAGCCCGCAAGTTCGGCTTCAACAACGTGTTCCTCCACGGGCTTTGCACCCTGGGATTCGCCGCGCGGGCGGTGATCAACGAGATCGGCCACGGGGACCCGCAATCGTTGACGTCCATCAGTTGCCGGTTTGCCAAGCCGGTGCAGTTGGATGCTGGGCTGCGCACCGAGATGTGGCGAACCGGCAATTCTGTGCGGTTCCGAACGCTGCAAGGTGAGATCGTCGCGTTGAATTCAGGTACCGCCACGTTGGCAGGAGGTTGACCATGGACCAACGGCGAGCCCGCGGATTGCGCAACCGACAGGCGCTCATTCATGCGGCGATCGAACTGTTCACGAACCAGGGTTATGACGCGACCACGATCGAACAGATCTCGGCCGCGGCCGGGGTTGCGCCGCGCACGGTCTTTCATCACTTCGCGTCCAAGGACGACATTCTGTTCGACGGCTACGCCGAACGGCTTCAGGAGGCCACCCGCCGGTTTCGTGCATCGCGGTCAAATTCGTTGTGGACAGCCCTTGCCGAAACCTCGTCGGCTGTGGCGGAAGCGATCGCCGACCAGCCCGAACTCTTCTTGGTGCGGGCGCGGATGTATCACAGTGTTCCAGCACTGCGCGCGACGATGTTGCGAATCAACGAGGACTGGATCGATCAGCTCACCGCAGAAGTGGCGCGGTGGCTGGACAGCGACATCGGAATGGACCTGCGGCCGCGGCTGACCGCAACGCTGATCAACGGCGCCAATCGCGCCGCGATCGATGTGTGGGTCGCCGGCGGCGGTCAGGACGATCTGTCTGAGCTGATGGCCGAGTCCGTGGAGCTGGTACGGCCGTCGATCGCCGCCATCGAGCACGCCGCCGCGCGCGGACGGAACGAACGTGTCGGTTGAACCGCGTCCACTCGCAATCGTTACCGGGGGGGCGCGGGGCATTGGTGAGGCCATCGTCGCGGAGCTGATATCCACCGGGCATCGGGTGGCAGCCATCGACGTGAACACAAAAGCCATTGCAGGCTCGCATGATTCGGATGCCGCTCGGTCGGGACTGCTCATCCCGCTGGAGTTGTCCATCACCGATCGCCCGGCGGTGGAAGCCGCGCTTAGCGACCTCGCGGGCAGGTACGGGCCAATCTCCGCGTTGGTCAACAACGCTGGGATGACGCTGCCGGGCACGTTTCTCGAGCAAACCGACGAGGACTGGGATCGCATCGTCGACGTCAACCTCAAGGGCACGTTCATCATGGCGCAGGTCGTCGCCCGGCAGATGGTAGCCGAGCGTAACGGGGTCATCGTCAACATCAGCTCGGTCTCGGCGCACGGCGTGCGGACCGGCCCGCCGGCCTATGCGGCCGCGAAGGCGGGTGTGGAAGGTCTGAGCAGGCTGATGGCGGTCCAGTTAGGAGCGCACGGGGTACGGGTCAACACGGTGGTGGTAGGCACCACGGCGACACCGTGGCTGCTGAGTCGTAAGAGCGAGGATGAATTGCAGCAGATGCGTCAGACCACGTTGACTGGTCGTCTCGGGGACCCGGCTGATGTCGCCGGCGTAGTCGCGTTCCTGTGCTCGCCGGCGGCCAAACACATCACGGGCCAACTGATTTCGGTATCGGGTGGGCAATGGATGCCGTGAGGAATACGATGAAACACTTGCTGCTACAGTGTTTAGTCACTACGCGTCAACGCCAGGGGATGTCGTGGAAATGAAAAGAATCTTGTTCGATGTCAGTGAGCAGGTCGCCACGATCACGATCAACCGTCCGGAGCGACTCAACGCCACCGACGACCTGACACGCACGGAACTGGGCATCGCGTGGGCACGCGTGCGTGAAGACCCTAACATCCGAGTCGCCATCATCACCGGAGCCGGAGACCGGGCGTTCTCCGCGGGCCAGGACATCCGGGCCACTGCCGAGAACGGCATCCGCAATAAGATTCCCGGCTCCCGGCTGCACCACAACGTGTGGAAGCCGGTCATCTGCGCACTGAACGGGATGGCCGTCGGAGGCGCTCTGCATCAGGTCGCCGACTCCGACCTGATCATCGCCGCCGAACATGCCGAGCTGATCGACACCCACTTGAGCGTCGGCAACGTATTCGCGCTCGAGCCCGCTGTCCTGCTACGCAGAATGCCGCTGTCGATGGTGATGCAGCTGGCGCTGATGACGAAGAAGGGGCGCATCAGCGCGCAACGAGGCTATGAGATCGGACTCATCAACGAAGTGGTGCCCGCGGAGCGACTGCAGCAGCGGGCGCGGGAGATCGCTTTGGACATAGCGAAACTGTCGCCCGCGACTGTCCAGGCGTCCATCAAGGCGATGTGGGCAAGCCTCGACGTCGGTCTGCACGCGGCCCACGATGTCGCCTACCGCTACGTCCTGCAACACCAGCTGACCCACCCCGACTACCGGGAAGGAATGCTCGCGTTCGCCGAAAAGCGCGAACCGCGGTGGGTAGTCGAATGACAGTTGCGCCATGAATCGAACGTTCAGCTATGACCCGCTGCCGTACCCACCGGTGCTGCCGGCGATGCTGCGCGGTCTAGTTGCGGCCTATGGCGACAGCGACTTCATCGTCTCGTCGGTCGGTGACGGCACCGTCGAGCGGATCACCTATGCGCAAGCCGATTCCCGGTCCGCCGAGATGGCCCGGCGCCTGTTGGCGGCGGGAGTGACCAAGGGTGTGCGCGTCGGAGTGATCGCACCGAACGGACCCGATTTCGTCGTCGCGTTCTTGGCCGCCACCCGGATCGGTGCCGTCGCGGTGCCCATCAACACTTTCTTCCAGCCGCAGGAGTTGAGTTGGCTGCTTCGTGATGCCGACATTCACACGCTGTTGTCTGTCGACTCGCTGCTCGGCAAAGACATGCTTGCGCGGGTCAGCGAAGCCGCCGGCGGCTTTCCCGCCTCGACTGAGCGGCTAGCCATAGAGCAACTGCCACACTTGCGCAACGTCTTTGCGCTCGGCGATACCGACCGGCGCTGGCCGACGGCGTGGCCGCAGCCGGTGTCCGAGGCATTCCTGCGGGCGTGTGAATCTACCGTGCGCCCCTCCGATGACCTGGTGGTCATCTATACGTCGGGAAGTACATCGGATCCCAAGGGAGTTATCCACACGCACGCCACGGTGATTGCACACTCCCGCTTCATCGCCACCCAGCACGAGTGGAAGCCCCACGACCGCGTCTACATCCCGATGGCGCTCTTCTGGGTGGGTGGACTGGTCTTCGGCCTACTGGGACCGATGCAGACGGGTGTCACGATTCTGACCGAGCATCGATTCGAGGCCGGTGATGCGTTGCGCCTGCTCGAATCCGAACGGGCCACCTACGCAACGGGTTTCCCACATGTAGGTCCGGCCCTCGCGAATCACCCGGACTTCGCTTCCACCGACCTGTCCAGCCTGCGCGAGGGATACCACCAGGTTTTGCTGGCGCCGGAACTGCGCGCCACCGACCCGTCGTTGCGGGTAACGCAGCTGGGGATGACAGAAACCTGCAGCTCTCACACGTGGTGGCCGCCGCACGAGCCGGTGCCCGAGGCCAAGCGCGGTTCGCTCGGCGTATCCGCACCCGGCTACGAACACCGGATTGTCGATGACTCCGGCGCGGAGGTCCCCAATGGCACGGTGGGCGAGATTTGCGTCCGAGGTGTGGCCATGATGCGCGGCATGATCGGACGGCAGCGCGCGGAGCTGTTCGACGCCGACGGTTGGTATCACACCAGGGACGCCGGGTACCTGGATGATGACGGGTTCCTATATTTCACCGGCCGCACCGACGACATGATCAAGACCGCGGGAGCCAACGTCGCGCCCGTCGAGGTCGAATCGGTGATCACCGGGGTTGACGGTGTCCGGGTCGCTTATGTTGTCGGCGTTCCCGACGCGGATAGGGGCGCGGTGGTGTGTGCCGTGGTCGTCCCCAACGAAGGACGGCACACGTCGCAAGACGAGCTCCTCGCCGCATGCCGAAAAGAACTCGCCGCCTACAAGATTCCGAAGAGGTGGGTGATCCTGCCCCACGCCGAGAGGCTGCCGTACACCACCACCAACAAGATCGACAAGAACCGGCTGGTGCAGCTACTGGAATCCGGGGAATTGGCGTGACGGACTTGGAGGCACGCATCGCCCGGTTGGAGGCCATTGACGAGATCCGGCAACTGGCAGCCAAGTACGCGGTGGCGCTGGACATGCGCGACTTCGATTCCTTGGCAAACCTTTTCGTCGACGACGTCGGCGTGCCCGGCAAGGGTCGTGGCCGCGCGGCGATGCGAGAGTGGTACGACGCGCAGATCAGGCACTCGCTATTGGGGAGCGCACATGGTGTCCTCGGCCATGTCATCGACGTACATGACGCCGACAATGCCAGTGGACTCGTGTACTCACGCAACGACCTGGAGACGCAGTCGAAATGGGTCATCGAATTGCTGGCTTATCTTGACAGCTATGAACGGCGCCAAGGCCGTTGGTACTTCGCCCGCCGCACACCATTGTTCTGGTATCAGAGCGACATTACCGACCCACCCGTTGGTCCGCGCAAGATGCGCTGGCCCGATACCCCGCACCACGACGGCGCTTTCCACGACGCCTTCCCGTCCTGGGAGGCCTTTTGGACCGCGGACCCAGGACGCTTCGATGCGCCGGTGCCGGCACCCGCCGCCGCTGGCGCGTGGCTGCAAACCCTGCGCCGAGGTGCTGACGTGCCTCGCGTCGACCCCACCGGCCGTGCCGGCCCGGCGACCTGAAATGCCCGGCAATGCCATGAGTTTCATGTTCACCGAAGAGCAGAACGAACTGCGCAGTACCGTGCGCTCATTCCTGGCGAGCAAGGCCAATGAGACCGAGGTGCGTCGGCAGATGGAATCGCCGATGGGCTACGACCCGAGTGTGTGGGCTCAGATGTCGGACCAGATGGGCCTGGTGGGGTTGGCCATCCCTGAGGAATTCGGGGGGCAGGGCTTTAGCTTCGTCGAACTCGGAATTGTCCTCGAGGAAATGGGCCGGTCTCTGCTTCCTTCGCCCTATTTTGCGTCGGTTGTGCTGGCGGCCAACCTGATCATGCATTCCGCCGACGACGCCGCCAAGGCGCGTTACCTGCCGAGCATCGCGTCCGGCGGCACTGTCGCTACGGTGGCGATCACCGAAGGGTCGGGCCGCTGGGAAATCGGCGCGATCCGGACACGGGCGCGCACCACAAGCGAGGGTTGGGTTCTCGACGGAACCAAAGCGTATGTGCTCGATGGTTGCAGTGCCGACGTGGTCTTTGTGGCGGCCCACACCGATGCGGGGTTGTCGCTCTTCGCAGTCGACCGCTTTCACAGTGTTACTCGCCGGCCGTTGTCGACCCTGGACCAGACGCGCAAGCAGGCGCGCATCGACTTCGACGCAACGCCGGCGTCGCTGGTCGGTCGCGAAGGTGCGGCGTGGCCGGTGCTGATGCGGACCCTGGCGCTCGGCTGTGCCGCGCTTTCGGCCGAACATGTCGGGGGGGCACAGCGATGCCTCGAGCTGGCAGTCGACTACGCCAAGGTGCGCAGACAATTCGGCAAGCCGATCGGATCTTTCCAAGCCATCCGCCACAAGTGCGCCGATGTGTTGCTGGACGTCGAATGTGCGCGCGGTGTTGCGCATTACGCGGCACGTGCAGCAGCCCAACTCTCCGACGAGCTGCCGGCGGTCGCGTCTCTGGCCAAGGCATGCAGCTCCGACGCGTATGCGCGCGCCGCCGCGGCCAACATCCAGATTCACGGTGGTATCGGTTTCACCTGGGACCACCCCGCGCATCTGTACTACAAGCGAGCGAAATCCTCCGGCCACCTGCTGGGCGACCCCACGTTCCACCGCGGACTGCTCGCGGACGAGATCGGAATCTGAAACTCGCCGCGCCAGCCGGTTCGAGCGCCTCAGAAGTCCGTGCCGCCATCGATGTTGATGGCCGCACCAGTCATGAAGGCTGCGCGCTCGCCGAGCAGGAATGCGATCAGCTCACCCGCCTCAATAGGACGGCCCCCGCGGCCAAGGGCGACCCGCATGTTCCAGTCCGGATTGCTTGCCAGGTGTGTGTGTAGATCGCGTCCTCCAGCGGAACGTCGTATTCCGCCGCCCGCTGAGCGCGAATGAAGTCGTTCACCTCGGTGTCGAACAGTCCTGGGCATACGGTGTTCACCCTGATGCCGTCGGGGCCGTGCGTTTTGGCCAGGATCTTCGACAACGTCAGGACCGCCGCCTTCAGCGCGTTGTAGGGAGGAATCAGAATCTTTGGCGCCCGTACCGAGTACGCGGCGGTGGTCACGATCGTCCCGCCGCCGTTGCGCTGCAGGTGGGGGATGACGGCCCGGCAAGAGCGGACGGTCGCCATCAGGATTAGCTGGTAGTACCAGTCCCATGATTCGTCGCCGTGTTCGAGGAACGGTCCCTGCTGATTCATCGGACCTGCCGTGACCGCTAGACCTCGTAGCGGACCGAGGCTCGTGGCAGCGTGGTCGATTGCTCGGTCCACGCCGTCACCGTTGGCGGCGGCGTCAACGGCGATGCCGACCGCACGGACGTGGTGGGCGGCGCTCAGTTGCTGTGCGCGTTCGCGGGCGCGGTCGCCATTTCGAGCCAAAAGTGCGACGTTCGCGCCGTTTTCGGCGAGTTGCCGGGCGGCGGCGAACCCTATCCCGGTGGTGCCGCCGACGAGAACGAAGTTGCGCCCCGCCACACCCAAGTCCACGCCCAAGCCCCTTTTCGTGCGAGCGAACCGGCAAAGACTCATACTAAACAAACGAACGATATATGTAGAAATGCTCAGTGATCGCGCCCTCGAAGCTGCTCATCGCGGCATGGATAGAACACATCGGGCATATTTGTCGCGTAAGATAGCTGATTCGCGGCGGATCACCGGCGCAACTGAACAACACATGTACTAGTGTTCTCCAAAGAGCGAAGGCGGGTTGGCCTGCGAACGCGAGAAGGAGGGCGCCATGAGTGACCGGACCTTGGCCGGCAAGCGCGTCGTGGTCGTGGGCGCATCGGCCGGGATTGGGCGGGCTTTCGCCGTGCGCGCGGGTAAGGAGGGCGCGGAGCTGCTCATTGCGGCACGCCGACGGGATCGGCTGGAAGAGGTTGTCGCCGAAGCCGGCTGCGGTAGGGCCGTGACCGCAGATGTGCGAAGCATGGAGGGTTGCGCACACCTCGCTGATGTCGCGCGAGACACGCTGGGCGGCATCGACGTGCTGTTCATATCGGTGGGTTACGCCCCGTTGCGGATGTTCGCCGACACCTCCGCCGATGACTGGCTTGACGTGATGCGTACCAACGTCATCAGCGTCCACCAAGTGATCAAGTCTTGTGTCCCGGTGCTTGCGCCCGCAGCGATCGTCAGTGCACTGTCCTCCGAAACCGTGGGGCAGCCGCGGACTGCCCTCGGCGCCTATTCCTCCAGTAAGGCAGCGCTGTCCGAGAGCCTGAACGCTTGGCGCAACGAGCATCCGGGTTTCCGGTTCTGCTGCGTCACGGTGGGAGGGACCATGCCGACGGAGTTCACCGCGGCGTTTGACCCCGACCTATTGGGCGTGGTTGTCCAAGATTGGATCGCGCGCGGTCTGCTTCAGGAGCAGCTGATGACGCCCGAGGACGTTGCTGACGTGCTGGCGGGCGTTTACGCGAGTGCGCTGAACTTTCCCGTCGTCGGCCTCGAGCAACTCGTCGTCCGTCCACCTTCATCGATGCGTAGGCCAGTGACGGCATGACAGTGCAGGTCAAATCAGCATGGCCCGATCACCCCGACTACCGCATCGAAGCGACTCCGTGCCCTCACACGGGTCAGGTGTGGTTCGACGACGTCCTCGTCGCAGAAAGTGACCACTGCCTGGTAGTCACCGAGACCGACCACGATGATCGGCTGTACTTCCCCGAAGCCGATGTGCGGTGGGACCTCTTCGCGCCGTCGGACCACAGCACCGTGTGCCCCTTCAAGGGCCGAGCAAATTACTGGACGTTGACTTGCGCGGACCAAGCCATTGAAAACGTGGTGTGGGCATACCGCACCCCCTTGCCTGAAGTCGCCGCGATCGCGGGGCACGTGTCCTTCTACGACGACGTATTGCGTGTCGTCATCGTCGAACACTGGCCTGACGGCTCGAAGGTTCCTGTCAACTTCCCGCTTTGGGGCGACGCCGACGAGCTGCGCAGACTGATCGACGTCGAGCCCATAGGCAACGGCCGCTTTACTGGGCCGGCTCATGGACCCACCCGTCGCAACGTTGTCGAGGGCGGGCAACTGCTCGCGGAGGCTATCGTTGCGGCATCGAAAGTGATTCCAGAGCAAAGAGTTACGTCAGCGTCGATGATCTTCACCAAGGCGGCATCATTCGATGCGCCGGTTGACCTGACCGTGGATGTCCTTCGCCGCGGCAGAACGTTCTCGTCGGCCGAAGTCCGCGTGAATCAGCGCGGCGTGCTACGCGCGGCGGGCATTGTTCTCGCGGACTCTGGCGCCAGCGAGGTAATGCGGCACACTGAGCGGATGCCGGACGTGCCGGGACCTGATGCGGCGGTGGCCTTTACGGGCTTTGGAATGACCGGTCGCGAAATCCGAGTGGTCGACGGGGCCTACGATCCGGACCCCGACCGCGTCGGACCGCCAGTGATCGATGTGTGGACCCGGTTTCGTGAGGCGCCGCGTGAGCCCTACCTACAAGCCGCGCTGCTTGCTCAGTCGACAACTCACTGGACCATTGCGGCCGGTATGCTGCCACATCGCGGCTTTGGCGAGGCTCGCGCCCATGTCACCCTGTCGACAGGAATCATCAAAGCTACCATTGCATTTCACGACGACGTCGATATCGCGGGCTGGTTGCTGTACACCAACCACGCCTTCTGGTCGGGGCGCGGGCTGGTCCAGGGCGACGGCCGGGTCTTCAGCCGCGATGGCCGGCTGGCGTCGTCTTACACGATCCAGGCGATGGTCCGTGAATTCGAGGCCGACCCTGCAGCCATGGGTCACGACAGCCGAACGGCTATGTGATCGGCACGATTGGGGTCGTCGCCGGACGGCACCACATCCTTTGGGAGTCGAGTCCCGGGTATAGAACAAAAGAACAATGAGTGTTGTAGTGTACCCTGCCGATATGGCCCGATTTGTTCGAGGGCACGTGGGTCGGCCCCAATTCTCACCCCGGTCAGGAGGCTGGCGGCAATGACCGTGACAGACAACGTTTCCCGCAACGTTCGAGCTGCCAGTTCGATCATCAAGCCGTTGATAGTTTCGGCAGGGCTTGGAGTTGCCGCCGCGGTGCACACCCGACGACTCGGCGGGAAGGCCTATGCCGGCGCAAATATCACCGACTATGACCCCTTGGACCCCGTTACCGCAGCCGAGCCGCACGACGCATACCGCAAGCTGCATGCGAGCGGGCGGGTGCACTACAACCCACGGCGAGCGACATGGATTCTGAATCGTCACGCGGATGTCCGCGCGGCGTTGACAGACACCGACAAGATCAACAGCACGCAAGGCGTCACCCGCATGCGGTTTTCCATGCCAACGCTGGTGATGAGTGACGGGGAGCAGCATGCCCAGCTTCGCAAGAAGGTGCAGCCGGCTTTTACCAAGCGTGCGCTGGACAGCTGGACGCCGATGATCAACGATCTAGCCCGCAACCTGGTAGCCGACGTGCTGGCAAGGCCGGGTTGCGACGTGGTCGAAGGATTGGCCATCCCGATGCCGATCCGCATGATCGCCCACATTCTCGGAGTTCCTGATGGCGACGTCGACCAATTCAGGCGATGGTCGGAATCAGCGATTCGCATCCTTGACTTCGCGCCGAACCGCGAGGCTGTGAGCAGGTCCGTCCAGGCCGCGGCATCAGTGATGGCGCTACGTCGATATTTCATGGACCAGTTCGCCGCCGGCCGGTTGAAGGGTTCTGACACCGCCTTGGGACGCCTGGTCGACGGGAATTCTGACGGCGCGATGACTGAAGACGATCTCTTCTCTTTCGCGTTGTTATTGCTGATAGCGGGAAACGAAACAACGACAAACCTCCTGGGTGGGATGTTCGACACGCTGGCCCGCAACCCCGAGCAGTACGACATGATCCGGGAGAAGCCCGACCTCATCCCGATGGCGGTGGAGGAGCAGTTGCGCTTTTCGACCCCAATCCAGAATCTGTACCGCTACACCGTCGCGGACTACACGGTCGATGACGTCACGATCCCGTCGGGTGCGCGTGTCATGTTGTCGTTTGGTGCGGCCAATCGTGACCCGCTGGTGTACGAGGACCCCGATGAGTACCGCGCCGACCGGAATCCCCGTATGCACGTGGCGTTCGGTTACGGCGCGCACATGTGTCTCGGAGCGCCGCTCGCCAGGCTCGAGGCACAGGCTGTCCTGCGCGAGTTGGTCGAGAATGTTTCCAGGATCTGCCTGGATGGTGATACGACCTGGTCGACCAACAGCTCGCTGCGCGGCCCGACCCACCTACCCGTGCGTTTGACCCCCGCCTGACGTGCAACCGGCCTGCCGGAAGGTGCGGTTCGAATGAAGTTCACATGGCACCAGCACCGCCGCCGGCTCTTCGCGGGGCTGGCTGTTGCGGGTATTGGGTTGGCTCACTTCGCTTTCCCCGCCTGCTTTGAACCCCATCAACGAGATGGCCTTCCCCACGCGGCCGCGGCGGTACACATATATCTAGGTAATACCTTGCTTCAGCGCAGGCCGTTGATCGCAAATTTTGCTACATAGTCGCGGACGGTTTTCGGCTTCGTCATATCGAAGCTGAGCCCCTGATTGACCGTCGAGAAGGAATAGATGATGCGGGCCAGCCACTCGCTGGCCGCTGTGACATTGACTCCTGCGCCGACCTCGCCGCGTTTTTGCGCCTCGCGCACGTAGGGTTCGAGAAACTTCGTCGTGCGCCGGACTGCGCTGTCCCCATCGGAGACCATGTGGCGCATGAGCTCGGAGTCATCGGCCATCAGTCGGTTGCGGGTACGGTGTTCGAGCAGGATCTTCGCGTGGGTTTCGGCCATGGCGCCGAGTTTTTCGGCGAGAGTGGCCTTGTTTTCCATCGCGGCAGCGACCTCACGGTAAAAGCGTTGAGCTCCATGCTCGATAGCCGCCTCGATGAGCACATCGCGATCGACGAAGTACCGATAGATGGTGCCCCGCGAGACCTTTGCCATGCGCGCCACGTCCTGCACGCTCGTGCGTTGGATGCCCAACTGTGTAAAACATTCATTGGCGGCGTCGAGAATCTGGTCTCGCCGATCGAAATCATCGGCGACCGTTGTTACGCCAGTTGCTCGATCAGTCGACATGTCACTCCTCTATGGGCGATGGCTATAACCCCAGCTAATTATGCTACGTGACACGCGGTGTCGCATTGGCGAAGCGCGCCCCGCCGAGCACAATTGCCAAGGTTTCAGGGCCCGACCCGTCGCACGCGGCCAGGGTCCGTCGTCGAATGCAGCGCACCCTGCCGTCACTGCCATGTCAGCCGCAGACTTTGCCGCGGTAAGTATTTGTCAGGGGTCGCCGCGTGTTCTGCGGAATGAGGCAGAATACAGATCGTGGGTCCACGGAGCTTAACAATAATACATAATATGTATGTTTGTAGACACATCGAGAGTGACTTACACGTCGTTCATCGCCTGGGAGACGCTTCATGTCGCTGTTGGAGACGTTCGCCCACCTGTCCATGACTCGGCCGGCCGCAGTGTGGTTGGGCGAGTAGGCCTTTCTCATGATGGACGCTCGGCACCAGATAGCGAAAACGGGAGCGGCAGATCTGCGCGGGCGGGTGGCGCTGATCACCGGTGCGAGCGGTGGTATCGGACGGGTGCTGGCGCGCAGATACGCGGGCTGCGGCGCGGCTGTCGTCCTGGTCGCGCGCCGGAGCGAGGAATTAGCTCATACGGCGAGATTGGTGGCAGACGATGGTGGTCAATCACTACAACTGGTTGCGGATATTCGGTCGGAGGAAAAGTGCCGTGAAGTCGTCACCAAGGCGATGTCACGATTTGGCCGCCTCGACGTCCTAGTCAACAATGCCGCGACACCCGGGGTGGACCAGGCGGTCAGCAACGCCACGACGGCAAATTGGCGAGATGTGCTAGACACCGATCTGCTGGCACCGATGCTCCTGTCTCGAGAAGTGTTACAGCAAGCCATGATTGCCGCTGGTCGCGGAAACATTCAGTTTGTGTCGTCGTCAGCCGCGAATTTGGCGCTGCCCCGCAAGGCGCATTACGCAGCAGCCAAATCGGGGCTCAGCGCATTGAGCCGAACCCTCGCGCTCGAGGTCGGTGAATTGGGCATCCGAGTCAACACCATGGTAATCGGCGCTGTGGCAGGCGAACTCGTCGACAACTATGTCTCGAAACTCGCTCACGAACAGCAGCTGCCGGCCGATGTCGTTCGCCGGCGTCTGGCATCAGGTAATGCCCTGGGCCGCCTGGTCACGCCGGAGGAGGTCGCAGATGTCTCGGTGTGGCTCGCATCAGACGCCGCCTCGGCAATCACTGGGCAGGACATCTTTGTGACCGGGGGTCAGCGCGGCGGTTGACAATGGGACCGACGAACAGCCCGTGGGCACGGGCCCACTAGGCAGCCGCGCGACGATCTGCAATCATTAAATAATAGAACGTCTGATGTTCTATTGTTACATTGCAGCAAGGAGTGGTCTTGTCTCGTTTGACAGACAGGTACGCGTTGGTCACCGGAGGAGCCCAGGGATTGGGAGGAGCGATTGCCGAGGAGCTGGCTGGCCGAGGCGCCGACGTCACCATCGTCGATTTGAACGAGGAGAAGGGACTTGAGCGCGTCGAGAAAATTCGGCTGAACTCGGGGCGGGCATCTTTCATCAAGGCCAACGTGTCGCATCGCGAAGCGATTGAGGCCGCTGTGCACCAGGTGGCTGACCGCGGAGACGGCCGTGTCGACGTCTTGGTCAATGCTGCCCAGTTCTTCGCCATGCCCAAGGCGCTCGAACTGGTCGCCGAAAAGGATTGGGAGCTATCAGAGGCCACCGGCCCCAAGGCGACTTTCCGATTTATGCAGATTGCTTTTCCGTTCCTGCAGGCGTCGGGGCGGGCGTCAGTGATCAACTTTGTATCCGGGTCTGCGCTGGCCGGCATCGCGTATACGGCGCCCTACTCGGCGGCCAAGGGCGCCGTAGCTGCGTTGACAAAGGTCGCGGCCAACGAGTGGGCACGCCACCGTATTCGGGTCAACGCGGTGTGCCCCTTCGCCCTGACCGAGGTGCAGCGCAAGATGATCGGCACCGAGTGGGACAACTACACCCGAACCGCAGCCGCCTCGCCAATGAAGCGAGGAGCCGATCCTGAGACTGAGATCGCCCCCGCGGTAGCGTTTTTGGCTGGAGACGACGCGGCATTCGTGACGGGCACGGTATTGCACGTTGATGGTGGTATGACCGAGCTATCGACGGTGGACTACTCACAATCACCGGGAGTCTTTGGTTAGCAGTCGATTTGACCCGAAGACACATGACGCAAATGCCAGAAGCATACCGCCCGGCCCCGGCGCTGACCGCGCTGAATCGGCCCTTCTGGAGGTCGGGCGCGAACGGAGTGCTGCGCATGCAACGCTGCACCGGCTGTGGACGGCTGTGTCACCCGCCGGCGCTGCTGTGCCCGGATGACCATGCGACGACCGAATACGTCGAACTCAGCGGCCGGGGCGTCGTCGAATCCTGGACGTTGAATCATCATCAGTGGTTCCCCGGGTTCACACCGCCATACCTCATCGCGTTCGTCAATCCGGTCGAGGACCAACGGGTACGCCTGCTGACCAACCTCGTGAACGTCGATCCAGACGAGGTCACTCAGAACATGCCTGTGCGGGTCATCTTCGATCGATGCATCGATGGTGAAGACGAGGTGTTCATTCCGTTGTTCGAACCGGAACGCTGATGAATAACGCGCTGACCGACCGGATCATCATCAGCGGCATCGGCCAGTCGGCAATTGGTCGCCGACTGGGGCGGGATCCGCTGGAGCTCACTGCCGAAGCTTGTCTGGCCGCGGTTGCTGACGCCGGCCTTACGTTAGCCGATATCGACGGCCTGACAACCTATCCCGGCTCTTCTCAACCCGGCGTCGGGTTTTCTGGGGCTTCGCTGCGTGACATCCACGACGCGTTGGGAATCAAGCCGAATTGGGTTGCCGGGGGAGTGGAGTTCCCGGGACAGCTTGGCGCAGTGGTCGACGCAATGCTCGCTGTTGCCGGAGGCCTTGCTAGCCACGTCCTGTGTTGGCGCAGCATCTGGGAGGGCACCGCTCAGGGCGCCGGCAGGCGCAAGGGCTACGGATCTGGAGGCGGGCGTCCGGCTGGAATGATGGCCTGGCAGATGCCTTTTGGTGCCACGGCGGCTAACCTCGCGGCTCTCCAGATCCGCGCGCGGATGCTGCAATACGGATTGACCCGCGAGCAACTTGCATCAATCGCGATTGCACAGCGGGCCCACGCTGCGCGTAACCCCGCTGCGGTATATCGCGATCCCCTCGACCTGGAGACATACCTGAACGCGCGCATGGTCTCTGACCCGTTGTGCATGTTTGACTGCGATATCGCCTGCGACGGCGCGACCGCGTTCGTCATCTCGCGCGCCGAGCACACCGCTGGGCTCGGCCACCCGGCGGTGGCGGTGGAGGCCCTCGATTGTGCCCACCACGATCGTTTCCTGTGGGAGGGCGGCCAGGACGTCGCCCGAATCAGTTCCCGGTGGTTGTCGACGATGTGGCAGCGCACCGATTTCACACCGGCTGACGTCGATGTGGCGTCACTGTATGACGGGTTCAGCGTGTTTGTGCTGTGCTGGCTGGAGGACTTCGGCTTCTGCCCGGTAGGGGAATCCGGTGCCTGGGTCGCTGACCCGGCGCGCATCTCTCTGGGAGGTGAGCTACCCATCAACACCGGCGGGGGACAGCTATCGGGGGGACGACTCCACGGCTTCGGCCACCTCCACGAAGCATGCTTGCAGATCCGCGGGCAGGCCGGTTCGAGACAAGTCGACGATGCAAGCTTGGCCGCAGTCGGCGTCGGCGCGGCAAACAGCGGAACCACCGCGATGCTGCTCCGGAGGGCGTGACAGGCAGTTCACGGACCTGGCTGAGCAGCGTCCTGCTGCAGCGGATCTGGCGCTGAGCGCGTCGTTTTGGTTATTCCAAGCATTGCTGGGACGCTGACGGTCAGCGGTGACCGCCCGGAGGGCCGCCCTGCCAGTGGTCGCGCTCGCCATTGCCACGCCAGTGTCCTAGGTCGCGCGGGTCACCGTCGCGGTAAAAGTCGTCGTGGCAACGGCCCCAGTCCCAGTTGTCACCCCAGCCGGGATCCCACCATTCACCAGGGCACCAATGATAAGTCGGCGGTGGAGCGATGGGCTGAGCTTCCGCACCTGCTGCGCTCCCCAGACCCGCCAGTCCTAAACCGCTGGTCAATATTAGCGATGAAGTGGCTATGCCGACGATGTTTCTCATGGGGAATGGCTACCCGCTTCCAATTAAGAAGGATCTCAGCAGAACCTGTGAATGCGTTAGGTGTTCGTCTACCTTCACGCGGCCGAATACCGGAACTATGACGGCGATTTCGCGATGGCCGCCGTTCCTGTCGAGTGACGCGGCAGATGACCTCAATCGCGCCAAAGCATCACACTTGGCCGCTCGCATCACGAAAAACCCTGATGCTCGATCGCGCAGCGCAACATCATCGACAGGTCCCAATCGGCGATCGACCATCGGATCGCGTCCCTGTGGCAAAGCCAGTCACTGAGGATCGCGCGCAACTCGTCACCACCGTCACGGTCACCGGCAAGGACCATGAACCTGTTGTCGGCCCATCGAAGGCGTTGCCCGGTGCCGTCGAATACCTTGGCGCCCTGGGGAGTACCCACCGCAACGGCTTCGTCTTCGCTGCGGTAGAACCAGCAATCCGATCCGGCGGTAACCACGATCGGCGGAATGACAATCACAAGGAAACACTACGACTGTTCTGTGGGTGTCATGCATCATTGTTCGGCATATCCCCGACTCTGTTCAGAGCCTCGGCGATGTCGGCCGGCTCGGCGAAGGACGCCAGGAAGCTATTTCGAACCAGGTCGGTGATTTCCGACGCCGATAGTGCGAGGGCATCGGCGATCGCGCCATAGTTGTCATTGAGGTAGCCGCCAAAGTAGGGCGGATCGTCGGAGTTGACGGTGACCAGAACGCCCGCTCGTTGCAACTGAGCCAACGGGTGCTTCGCGAGATCCGGTGTTACACCTAGCTTTTGGTTCGACAGCGGGCACATTGTCAGCGGAACGCGCTCTTGAGCAAGCCGCTGCACCAAATCTGGATCAAGGGCAGCAGCAACCCCGTGGTCAACGCGGTCCGGATGACACACATCAAGGGCCTCCCGCACGTAACTGGCCGGGCCGTCCTCGCCAGCGTGAATCATCGTGCGCAGCCCCAGTCCGCGGCACATCGCGAAGTAGTTCGCGAACTTCGATGGCGGATTGTTCCTTTCGGCGCCGCTCAGCCCGAAGCCCAGAATTCGCTCGTGCCAAGGACGGGCCAACTCGACGAGTTCAACTGCGGCACTTTCGGAGCGGTGACGCTGAGCGGTGAGGACCAGCGCACCATCGATTCCCAACTCGTCTCGGGCGTGCTCAATGGCCTCCCATATCCCGTTCAACTGAACGTCGAGGGGCACCCCGGCATCAAGAAACGTCTGCGCTCCGAAAAACATCTCGGCCCGAATCACCCCGTCGTGGTGGGCGCGCTGCAAGTACGCATAGGTCAATTCGTAAAAGTCGCGGCGCTGCCGCAGCACACCGGCGCCGCGGAACAGCAGACGTAAGAAGTGCTCCAGATTCTGGAAGTTGTACTCGCGACGAAGTTCCTCCACCGAGTTCCACGGCACCGGAATAGCGTTGCGCGCGGCCAACGTCAGCAGCAGTGACGGCTCGAGGGTGCCCTCGAGGTGCACGTGTAACTCTGCTTTCGGTAGTCCGGCGACGAACGCGACGTTGTCGTCAAGCAGGCCCATGACACCCCCGATGAGTTTCCCGATTTGAGAAGCATTGCGCGCCAGACCAAGTGTCGCTCAGAGCCGGGCAAAAGGACACATCTTGCGCTGCGGTTATTAAAGTGACGGTTGGGACCAGCCGAAACGGCGGCGCTGATATTTCACATAAGAGGTTGTGCGGCAGCACTTTATGTCGCAATGCCTGATCTCGCCCGAAACTACTCGAATCCCGCAAGGGCGATGCGAAGCGCTTCTTCCAACTGGACGTGAAACGGAGTGCTGGCAACGCCATCCGGGGCAAGCCATCGGTCAAGTACGAATTTGACCGCGGCCATGCTGATATGAACCAGTAGCGCGGGACGGATGTCGGTCGACGGATCCACGCCCATGCGACAAGCGACGTGCTCGACGAATTGGCGCTCGTCCTCCTTGCGCACCAGCGATGATTTGCTCAAGAGATGGGGGGCGGTCGAAACCGCTTGGTACCAAGTGTCCACATTCGTCTGACTGGCGTCTTCGGCGTGGGTGACGAAAAGCTGAATCAGCGCTTCGACGGCCGATTCGTCCGCGGGCCGCTCACTATAGGTGGTGACGATCTCGCTGATTGCCTCATGTACGGGATTCAGCAGCAGACCTTCTTTTGTGGGAGCGTGCCGAAAGTACGTACTGATCGAGATTCCGGTGGCCGCGGCGATGTCCTCGGTGGTAACGGCAGCAAATCCGCGTTCGGCAAAAAGTTTGTGCGCGGTGTGCTCGATCTCGGAAAGCAACTCGGCGCGCCGTCGGTCCCGCAACGAACCGCTATTTGCTGACGACATGTCCTCGCCCTCATCAATCCCGCATTACGACGAAGTCGTGCCGTGCGGCGACGCTCGCAGGAGAGTCACACTACACTATTGAAAGTGCCTATCAAGTAGGCTAGCGTGTTACCGCGACCGGATGAGCTGCGGAATTGCGGTGCCTGACATTGCTATTTTAGCCAACATAGCTGTCGACGCGCCCCATTTTCCTGCTCGGCCCTCAGGAATTAGGGGTGGGGAGAGCGCCGATGGATGCGGCTGTTGGTGCGTGATGACTGACGATTTCCGTTTGCTCGGTCAATCACCGGTCGTGACGTGACCGCGCAAGAAGCCGGCGTCACCGCTATCCAGGAGTGGTCGGTCGGGTACGTCAGACGCCACCCGGTGGCCTCCCTGACGACCGTCGGCGAGCAGTTCGTCTTGGGTGTGCGCACCGTTCAGTACTTCTTCTTCGATCTGGTGACCGGGCGATTCCAATGGCAGGAGTTCGTTCGGCAGGGTGCGTTCATGGCCGGGACGGCCGTGTTGCCGACGATCCTGGTGTCGTTACCGATCAGCGTCACGTTGTCGATCCAGTTCGCGCTGCTGGCCGGACAGGTCGGTGCCACCTCACTGGCCGGCGCGGCCAGCGGACTCGCGGTCATTCGTCAGGGCGCCTCGCTGGTTGCCGCGGTCCTGATGGCATCGGCCGTCGGGTCGGCGATCACCGCCGACCTCGGTTCGCGGACCATGCGTGAAGAAACCGACGCCATGGAGGTGATGGGCGTATCGGTGATCCGCCGTCTGGTGGTCCCGCGGTTCGCGGCCGCGATCATGATCGGCGTCGCGCTCACCGGAGTCGTGTGCTTTGTCGGATTTTTCGCGAGCTACATGTTCAACGTGTACTTCCAAAACGGCGCACCGGGCAGCTTCGTCGCGACGTTCGCGTCGTTCGCCACGACCGACGACATGATCCTGGCGCTGCTCAAGGCGATCGTCTTCGGTGCCATCGTGGCGGTGGTGTCGGCCCAAAAAGGCTTGTCCACCAAGGGCGGACCGACCGGTGTGGCGAATTCGGTGAACGCCGCCGTCGTCGAGGCGATCCTGCTGCTGATGGTCGTCAACGTGGCCATCAGCCAGCTCTACATCATGCTGGTGCCCAGGACGGGGCTATAGCCGTGGCCGCGTCCGCCTACCTGCCGTTGTCGCCGATCACGACACGACTGGTTCAGCTGTATCGCAGAACCGCGAGGCCGATCACTCGATTAGGCCACATGCTGGTCTTCTTCGTGCGGGCCTTGGTCGCCGTACCGATCGCGTTGCGCCAATACCACCACGAATTCTTGCGGCTGCTGTCCAACATCACCTGGGGTAACGGTTCCATCGTGGTGGGTGGCGGAACCGCCGGTGTCGCAGTGGTATTGGGCATGACCGTCGGCGCGCTGGTCGGCATCGAAGGTTACAACTTCCTCGACCTGCTCGGCCTGGGGCCTGCGACCGGCTTCGTGTCGTCGTTGGTCAACACCCGCGAGCTGGCCCCACTCATGGCCTCGCTCGCGTTCGCCATGCAAGGCGGCTGCCGGTTCACCGCGCAACTGGGGTCGATGCGCATCGCCGAAGAGATCGACGCCATGGAATCGATTGCTATTAGGCCGATTCCGTTTCTGGTGACTACCAGGCTGGTTGCCTCGGTTGTCGCGACGGTCCCGCTGTATGCCGCCTGCCTGGCGATCGGCTACCTGACCACTCAGGTGGTCGTGGGTATCAGCAGCGGCGGCTCCACCGGGTCCTACCTGCACTACTTCACGCTGATGCTGGCGGGCAAGGACATCGTCTATTCCTTGTTCAAGGCAGTCATTTTCGTATGGATCGCCTCGACCATCCAGTGCTACTACGGCTATTACGCGAGCGGAGGTCCCGAGGGCGTCGGAGTGGCTGCGGGGCATGGCATGCGGGCCAGCATCACCGTCGTGATCATGGTGAACATGCTGCTGACCATGGCGCTGTGGGGCGTCGACGCCGGCGCAAGGTTCGGTGGCTAGCACATGCCGAATTCCTACGACACCGACGGGCGCGGCCCTTCTGACCGACAGCTGCTGGGCTACGGGGTGGCGGTCGCATTGGTAGCGGCCCTGCTCACCGGCGGTCTGTTGGTCAAGTCGACCGGCCGGCTCAACGATTACGTGCGGGTGGTCGCCGATCTGGTCAACGTCGGTGACGGCCTGCCGCAGAAATCGGACGTCAAGTATCACGGGGTGCTCGTCGGCATGGTCAGCAGCGTCGTACCGGCCACCAACGGAAAACCCAACTACGTCCACATCGATCTGAAACCCGAGTACGCCAAGTCGATTCCGGCGGCCGTGACCGCTCGAGTGGTGCCCAGCAATGTGTTCGCGGTGTCGTCAGTGCAGCTGGTCGGTAATGGGCCCGGTGTGACCATCAGTGCGGGTGCGCACATCCGGGAAGACAGGCAGTTGCCGACGGTGCTGTTCCAGACCACCGTCAGCAAGCTGCGCGATCTGCTGGCCGCCGCCGGGCGTGGCCGCGAAGACAGGTCGGTGGGGATTTTGGCCGCGCTCGCCGCCGCCACCGATCATCGCCGCGCCGCGCTGCTGACCAGCGGAGCGCAACTCAATCGCCTTATCGATCAACTCAATTCGATTGTCAGCACCGACGCCGGACCGTCCACAGTTTCGGCGCTCGTCGACGCGACACGGGGGCTGCAGGCAACCGCTCCAGACCTCGTCGACGCCCTGCATCAGGCCGTCGTGCCGATGCAGACCTTCGCCGAGACGCGCGGACAATTGGCCGAGCTGCTCTCCGGCGCCGACTACACGGTGGGCATCACGCACCAATCCTTTTCCAACCACATGGACCAGCTGATCAGGATCTCGGCCGACCTCACCCCGGTATTAGGTGTGCTGGCGATGAAGTCCAACAACTTCGTGCCGGCTGTCACCAAACTGGACAACTTGGCCAACAAGTTCATGGAGGAAGTCTGGATGCCGGAGAACGGCGTCGGCAACATGCGCGCCAGGATTTCGTTCACCCAAACGTATGCTTACACCCGCGCCGACTGCCCTCGTTACGGCGAGCTGAAGGGACCGAGCTGTTTCACCGCGCCGCTGATTCCCAACAAACCTGACCTACCGGAAGTGCTTCTCCCACAGAACTATCGGCCGCCCAAGGATCTGGCGCCGCCGCCGGGAACCATCATTGGTCCCGACGGCAATTTGGTCGCCGTGGGTCCGCCGCTGATCAACGGACCGCCCAACCTGCAAGACCCCAGTCCTCCGCTGCCGCCGTTCCACACCCCGTCGCCGCCGGTACCGCACAGCGCCAACCCCGACAATCCGAACCCGGGGCCGCCGGCACGGGGGGTGGCGCCGCCGCCGCCACTGCTCGGGCCTCCCGCAGCGGGATCGATCCGGACGTCGTCCTTCGGCGGCAACGTCGGGCCCGTCGGCAGCGAGTATGAGCGAAACATGTTGAGCGTCATCACCGGTAGGCCTGCCACGGCTGCCACCGAGTTGCTGCTGGGACCGGTCGCCCGCGGCACGACGGTGTCGCTGGTGCGCTCGCCCTCGCCCGGGGTGCCCAGATGAGATTCCGCGGCCCGCTTATCGGCCTGACACTTTTCATGGTCGTCGCCATAACTCTCACCTGGCTGGTGTACGTGAGCCTGCGGCGTGACGTTGCCGGGCAGACGGCTTCGTACTCGGCGGTGTTCAGCGATGTGTACGGGCTTCGCGAGGGCGACGATGTACGGATGGCCGGGGTTCGCGTGGGCCGGGTCGAAAAAATCGACCTCCAGGGCAAACTCGCGAAAGTCTCCTTCGTGGTGCAGACCGAACAGCACCTGTTCGGCAATACCGTCGCCTCGGTGATCTACCAGAACATCGTCGGGCAGCGCTACCTGGGCCTGTCGTTGGGCAAGGACGGCAGCCCCGACCAACTCGCGCCGGGCGGCGTCATCCCCCTGGATCGTACGGAACAGTCGTTCGACGTCACGGCCCTGCTCAACGGATACGAGCCGCTGTTCAGCCTGCTGAACCCGCGTGACGCGGACAACCTCACCAAGGGCGTCATCGAGTCACTGCAGGGCGACACCTCATCTCTTGCCACCCTGGTCAGCCAAACATCCACGCTCACAGAGACATTCGCCGGCAGGGACCAGGCGCTCGGTGATGTCATCACGAATCTGAACCGGGTGGTCGTCAACCTGGCCGCACAGAATGACAATCTCGACGGTGTCCTCACCCAGACGCGTGATGTGGTTGCCGCCCTAGACCAGCGACGTCCAGAGCTGGTTACCTCAGTGGGCACATTGTCGCGGCTGATGACGCACCTGTCGGCGGCCGCCTCGGAAGACTACCCGGCGCTTCGTGAATTCATCCGCCGCAAGCCCGGTGTCACGCGGCACCTGCTCGAGGTCGAACCCCAGGTGGCCTTCTTCGGCGACAACATTCCGCTGCTGCTGAAGGGGCTCGTCCGCATCGCCAACCAAGGCGCCTACGGCAATGCCTATCTGTGCGACGTCAACATCTTCGGTTTCTTCCCGGGTCTCAATGACGTGGTGCCGATCATCGTCAACGCGGCGACGCCGGGGAACAAGGCGTGGCACACTCCGCGATGCAGGAACACCGGCGGTGGGTGACCTCGATGACTGATTCCCCTATGCGGCTTCGCCTTGAGCGCCTGCGGAAGCGTCCGCTCGAAAGCTACAACATGACCTGGCTCGGCTTTATCGCCGCCGCGGTGGTCGCGGTGGTGATCGGCTCCATGCTGCTGGTCCACATGCTCGGTGTCGGGTATCGGCATTACACCGCGGAGTTTTTGCAGGCGGCATCCCTGCGAGCCGGAAATCCGATCACGATAGCCGGCATACCGGTCGGCACCGTCACCAGCATGAAGCTCGCCGGTGACCACGTCGAGGCCGGTCTGAAGATTCGCGACAATATCGTCTTGGGCAAGGATTCCAAGGCCTCGATCAAGGTCACCACCATCCTCGGCTCGCGTTACCTCGCCATCGAGCCCAACGGGCCAGGCTCCTTGCCGCGCAACACCTTTGAACTGACGCACACCGAGGTTCCCTACGACCTTCAGGACGCATTGAAGGACGCCACAACCACTTTCGAGCAAGTCGACTCCGACCAGTTCGCCCAATCGCTTGCCGTACTTGGCAAGCAACTCGAAAAGCTGCCCGCGGTTGTGCCGCAGGCCATGGCGAACATCAACTCGCTGTCGTCGATCATCGCGCAACGCCGCGACCAACTGGGTCAGCTGCTCAAGAGCACCGAGCAGGTGACCAACACATTGCGCCGCCAGCAATCCAACATCGGCAACGTCGTCAACCAGGCGCAAGACCTGTTGGCCCACTTCGTCGCACGGCGTGCCGTGTTCCACGCCATGATGCAATCCCTTACCAGCCTGGTGGACACGATGAACCAGCTCGTGATCAGCGACCGGTCGGGTATCGACGCGTTGCTCAAAGACGTGCGCGAGTTCAGCGACTTGATGTCTCACCATGACGACCTGCTGCGCAATCTGCTGCAGATCACTCCCATCTTCCTACGGGAAGGCGCCAACCTGACCGGTGACGCCAACGCGGTCAGCTTCAACGCCCCCAACGCCCTGCTCATCGATTCGTGGATGTGCGCAATCAGCGGCCGCGCCCAGCAATTCGGGATGATCCCGTACTTCAAGGACTGCAAATGAGAGGCCGGATAGTAACGGTCGTCGCCGTCGTGGCGTTGGTGGCCGCGGTGATCGGCGCGGGCTGGTGGTATCTGGACTCCGGCTCGCAGCCGATCACGGTGACGGCCCAATTCGACAGCGCCTCAGGCCTATACGAAGGCAACGCGGTGTCCGTGTTGGGCATGCCGGTCGGCAAAGTGACCAAGATCAACCCCCGCGGTGGCTACGTCGAAGTCACGTTCACCGTGGATCGCAACGTCAAGGTCCCGGCGAACGCGCAAGCCGTCACCGTGTCGACGTCAATCCTCACCGACCGGCACATCGAGCTCACACCGCCCTACCACGGCGGGCCGGTACTGGAGAACCACGACACGATCGGCTTGATCCGCACCAAGACCCCCATCGAATTCAGCCGCGTGCTAGCCGTTCTCGACAAGGTGACCAAGTCACTGGAAGGCGACGGACACGGTGGCGGACCCATCGCCGACGTCATCAACGGGGGCGCCGAAGTCGTCAACGGCAACGGCGCCAAGATCAAGGGAGCACTCGACGAGCTGTCCAAAGCGCTGCGGCTGAGCAGCGACGGCGGTGCGCAGACCCGCGAACAGATCACCACGATCGTCAGGAATATCAGTTCGCTGTTTGAGGCTGCCGCCACCAACGACGCCAAGCTGCGTGAATTCGCCTCGACCATCCACCAGGTCAGCCAAATTCTGGCCGACGAGGACATCGGTAGCGGCAGTACCGGAAAGAAACTCGACCAACTGGTCCAGCGGGCCGGCGACCTCGTCGACGCCAATCGCGAAGCGATCAGGCAGGCCCTGCTCAAAGGCAACACCACGGTCCAGGTGCTTGCCGACCAACGGCGCGAACTCGCCGAAACGCTTGACCTGGCTCCACTTTTGGCGGACAACGCCTACAACATGATCGACCGGGAGAATGGCGCGGTGCGCGCGCACTTCCTCACCGACCGAATGATCTTCGACAGCCAGTTGACCAAAGAAGTCTGCAACCTGATGGGTCTTCGGCAACTCGGGTGCAGCACCGGGACCATCCAGGACTTCGGTCCCGACTTCGGGTTGACGTATGTGCTGGATGGCCTGGCAGCGATGGGACAAAAGTGATAGGCGCACGGGGGAGAGCCGCTGCCGCGATCGCCGCCGCGGCGCTGTTGAGCTCCGGATGTGCCACGAACGGCCTTGCCAGCCTTCCCCTTCCGGCCCCGGGTCTGGGTTCGGGTGGCTACCAGCTGACCGCGGTGTTCGGCAACGCGCTCAATTTGCCGATGAATGCCAAGGTGAAGCTCGCCGGCGCCGACGTCGGCCAGGTCGAGTCGATGATCGCCCGCAACTACACGGCCGTCACCACGCTGCGCATCCGCGACGGTGTGCTGCTGCCCAAGGGCAGCACCGCCGAACTGCGCACCGCTACCCCGCTTGGCGACGTGTTCGTGTCGGTACGCCCACCCGCCCAACCGGACCCGGGCGCACCGATGCTGAAGGACGGCGACACCATCGGGTTGGACTCGACGGCGTCGGCCGCCACGGTGGAGTCGGTGCTGAGCTCGGCCGCGATCCTGGTGAACGGCGGCGCGGTGCGCAATTTCACCAACATCATCAACGGTTTCGGCAAGGCCACCGGCGACCAGGGCCAGGCGTTCGGGGACCTGGTCCGCAAGTCCAATCAGCTGCTGGGAACGCTGGACTCCAGGTCCGCGCAGATCTCGAACGCATTGACCGAATTGTCCCGCCTCAGTGCGCAACTCGACGCCAAGAACCAGAGCCTGAGCGAGCTGATGGCGGCCGCCAACCCCGCCACCGATGCCTTGGCCGCCAACACGACGGAACTTTCCAATCTCGTCGTACAAGTCGGCGAGACCAGCCGGTTGCTGGCCAGGTTCCCATCGCTGGGGGGCACCGACACCAGCGGCCGCAGCATTATCCGCGACCTCAATGCGATTGCCGGCGCAGCCAACGATGTCGTGGTCAGTCCGGATACCAGCTGGCTGGCCTTGAACCGGCTGATTCCGGCATTGATCAAATCGACTGCGGGCAACTCGATTTCGGTGAATGTGGGTGTGGACCAACTAATCCTCGGCTCGATACCGGACATCGGATTTCCCGGTGACCGAGGGTTGCACGGACCCAGCAGATACACCTGGAATGAGCTCGTCGGCTCCCTGAAGTACACGCTGTGGCGGCTGCAAGAACGAGTTGTCGGGCGCGGGCCGAACTCGGTGCAGGTGCCGGTGATGCCCGATCCGAAGGTGCCCGGCGGGCTTATCATCGGTCCGCCGCCGGCTGGAGCCCCGCCCGCACAGGCCCCCCCCGGCGCCACAACTGCCGGGCCTGCTGTCGCCAGGACCACCGCCGTGATCGAGTCCACCGCCAGCGCCATTGTCCGGGTGGTGCGGGCGTGCCACCGCCGCCAAGTCTGGCTGTCGGTGGCCGGCCTCGTGCTCACCCTGGTAGTTGCTACCGCGTACTTGCTCATCGGTGCGCTGCGGGTGACCCCGTTCGCGTCGTCCTATCGAGTCACTGTGCAGTTGGCGGAATCTGGTGGGCTGCTGCCCAATCAGGACGTCGCGCTACGCGGTGTGCGCGTCGGGCGGGTTGAGTCGCTGCAGATCACCGACCGCGGCGTCAACGCCATCGCCAGCATCACCTCGAAGGTGCGGATCCCGGCGAACGCCGTAGTGCACGTCTCCGCTCTGTCTCCGGCCGGCGAGCAGTACATCGACTTCGAAGCGGCATCCGACGCCGGACCCTACCTGCACGACGGCAGTTTCATCGGGCTCGACCGAACCACCGTCCCAGTGAGTCTGGCGCAATTGCTCGGCGACGCCGACGGGCTGCTGGCGCAGGTCGATCCGGGCAAGATCGAGCTGATCAAAAAGGAACTGAGCCTGAGCAAGGAGGGACCGGCCAAGCTGGCCGCCATTGTCGACGGCGGCACCATGCTGCTTTCCGCGCTCGACTCGGTGCTGCCCCAAACCACCAGCATCATCAAGACCAGCCGCGTCGTGCTGACGCTGGCGGCCGATAAGAATGCCGGCCTTGCGGCGGCGACCGTCGGGCTCAATCGAACGCTGGCCGGTATAGCCCGAATGCAGGCCGGATATCGGCGCCTCACCGGACAGACACCGCAGACACTGAGAGCCGTCGACAACCTGTTCACCGACAACTCCGAAACCATGGTGCAGCTGCTGGGCAGTCTGGCGACCACCTCCCAGCTGCTCTATTTGCGGGTGCCGGCCCTCAATGCGCTGTTCCCCGACTACCGCGGGTCGGTACTGGACGCCGTGGCCAGCGCTTTTCACGACCATGGCGTGTGGGCGACGGCCGACCTGTACCCCCGCTACGCGTGCGACTACGGAACACCGACGCATCCGCCGTCGTCGGCCGACTACTACGAGCCGTTCATGTACACCTATTGCCGCGACGACGACCCAGGGGTCGGGATCCGGGGAGCAAAGAATGCGCCCCGGCCAGGCGGCGATGACACCGCCGGTCCGCCACCAGGCGCGGACCTGGGAAGGAGAACCGATCCAACACCCAAGGGCCGCTTCACCATTCCCACGCCCTACGGCGGGCCGGTGCTGCCCATCGAGCCGCCGCACTGAGCCCAACACATCCACGCCGAGGAGATGACCATGACCACCACGACCGAGAAGTCCGTCGAAGCTGACACCGAAAAGCCAGACGTTGCAAGCGAAGACGCCGAGGCCACGGAGTCCACCGAAACGGACACCACCGACACCGAGGCCGCCGACACCGATGACGAGGATGACGGACCGCTATTGGGCAAGCGCGCCAACAAGTCCGAGAAGACCAAACGCGGCCGGCGGCCCTGGCGAAAGTATGTGCGCCGCAGTGTGCTGCCGCTGTTACTGGTTGTGTCCCTTGCCGTCTCCGGCTTTCTGGGCTGGAAACAGTGGCAAGAGCATCAGGTCAAGGTGGCGGGCCAGCAGGCCCAACAAGCGGCAATCAAGTACGCGCAAGTGTTGACCAGCATCGACTCCAACAACGTCGACGAGAACTTCCGGCAGGTGCTCGACGGCGCGACCGGTGAATTCAAAGACATGTACACCCATTCCAGCGTGCAGCTCCGGCAACTGTTGATCGACAACAAGGCCACGGCCCACGGGGTGGTGGTCGACTCGGCGATTGCCTCCGCGTCCACCGGCAAGGTGATGGTGCTGGTGTTTATCGACCAGACCGTGACCAACATGGCGGCGCCCGATCCGCGTATCGATCGCAGCCGGATCAAGATGACGATGGAGAAGGTCGACGGCCGCTGGCGCGCAAGCAAAGTCCAACTGCTCTAAGCCATTCGGAGCCACCAGTGATCAGACGATTCATCACCATCGCGGTGTTGCTCGTGGCGGCTGGGATATCGGGGGTGGCCCACACGGCCAGCGCCCAGGCATCGTCCGAGTCATTCTGCGGCGAGCTTGGCGGCGGTTGGGACGGCCAGTACTGCCACACCACGGTGACTTCCGAACGCAATGCCGTCCGCGACATCAAAGTCGCCGTTCCCGCCGACCTCGTCGACAACCCGACCACGGGTCCGGTCGTCCGCGACTACCTGCGCACCCTGGTGGGCAACTGGCGAAACGCCAACGCGCACATGGCCGCTGACAGCTACGGCGAGGAGAACTACGAGGTTTTCCGACACGGCAACTTGCTCAGCGTCGTCTTTCATGAGGACTACCACGCCGACGGGCCCAAGCCCAATAACGCCTACCGCACCTTCACGTTCGACATGGCAAGCGGCAGGAGAGTGCAGCTAGCAGATTTGACGAACGGCAATCCGCTCACCGCCATCCCGCCGTTAGCTGAGCCGTTCGTCCAAACGGCACTCAATCAGGCTCCGCCACCACATGACCCGGGCACCTACCCGTTCGTCGTTGATCGCTGGACGCCGGACAAGGTCTATTCCGGTGCGTACCGGGCGTGGGCGCTGACTCCTGACGAATTGATCCTCTACATGCCCGACTATCCCGTGGGACACGACGAGCCCATTGATTTCACCCCGGGAGCGCTGCAGTGGTTCATGGATGGTGGCACCGTGCAGGCACATATTCCGCTGTCGGCGCTGAGTTCCGTTCTGCGCGTGTAGGAGTCGCCTAACAGGCGGTTAGTCCCCCTTGGGGCGGTCCTCTTGGGCGCGCCGCGCCGTCTTGGCTTCCGCCTCACGCCGTAGCCGGATTGCCCGCGCGCGGGCCTCGGCCGCCAGGGCTTGAGCTTCCGCAGCTTCAGCGCCCGCCCATACTTCGGCAGCCCGCGCTTCAGCCTCTGCGGCTTCGGCCTCCGCCCTCGCCTGGGCGGCCAGGGCTTCAGCTTCGGCGGCTTCGGTCCGGGCCCGGGCGCGTTCCCGCGCCTCAGCAGCCCGCGCTTGAGCTTCGGCCGCTTCTGCTTGCGCCTGCGCCTCGGCGGCGCGCGCTTGAGCTTCGGCGGCTTGTACTTGCCTGCGCGCCTCGGCGGCCTGGGCTTGTGCCTCGGCGGCTTCCGCTTGCGCGCGCGCCTCGGCGGCCAGTGCTTCGGCTTCGGCGGCTTCGGCTTCCGCCCTCGCCTGGGCGGCCAGCGCTTCGGTCTCAGCGGCTTCCGCGCGTGCCTGGCCCCGTGCCCGCGCCTCGGCCGCCAAGGCTTCGGCTTCGGCGGCTTCGGCTTTCGCGCGCGCTTCGGCGGCCAGCGCTTCGGGTTCGGCGGCCAAGGCTTCGGCCGCGGCCGCTTGTGCTTGCGCCCGGGCCTCGGCGGCCAGGGCTTCGGCTTCGGCCGCCAGCGCTTCGGCTTCGGCGGCCAGCGCTTGGGCTTCGGCGGCCTCCGCCCGCGCCCGGGCTTCGGCGGCCAGCGCTTCGGCTTTGGCGGCCTGGGCTTGGGCTTCGGCGGCCTCCGCCCGCGCCCGCGCCTCCGCTTCCAACTCCAGTGGCGCTGGCTTCAACTTGACCTGCGTCGGCGCCGGCTTGGGACGCGGTTGCTCCGGAATCCGTCGCGGGGCTGGCTTCGGGGTGGCTGCCGCGAGTTGGGTGCGTTGCTTCGCTTCTCTTCGTTGGCATGCGTAGAAATCAACGGCGACCAGCGCAAAACCGGCGAGCACCAGCAGCGGTACGAACACCGCCGGGTTAGTGGCCACCCCGGCCAGGCCGAGCACCGTCAGGGGAACTCCGAACGCCACCGCGACCCACGGATGTCGGTCGCCCAACCCGACCGCCCATGGCCGCCGATCCGGTCTGCTAATGACCATTCCCGAAGACCTCATCCCGTTTTTGAGGAGACGTCGGGATCTAAGCGTACTGTGAGACTCGCCACTGTGGTGAGCTAAAAGTCAGGTTTATCGGTCATGTCGCTGTTTTATCGGTGATGTCGTAGGGGACCGACCCAAAACGGCCGGTCGCCCATAGCTGGCTGAGTAAATGGTGTCGCCAGACCGGTCATTTGCCCTCATCGGAGTACAACAGTGAGTGCGTTACGCGAGTCCCGTCGAAGCGGAATTCGTGTGCAGAACGCCGCAGCGGCTCGACGGTGGCATCCGGGTGCACGATGACCCCGCCTCCCGTTGGAATCCCGAGACCGGTGGCCGCCCCCTGCAGGAATTGGATTGTTTCCGTCAGCCGCGCCCACTCGGCTCGCTCGTCATGCGTGTCGACCACCATGGGGACCAGCTGGAAAACATCGAGCAGCTCAGCCGCGGGGGATTGGGGCGTCTCGACGATCCCGTAGCGTCCCAGCTGGATTGCCCCCGCGGATACGCCCACCACAATTGCCCCTCGGGCGTGCCGATCGAGGATCACATCCTTCATGCCGGTTTTCTCGAATGTGTTCCATCCGAGACGGACATCGCCGCCGGCAAGGACGATCAGGTCGGCCCGCGCCAGGAAGATCCGGTCGTCTGGTCCGAACGACGAGTCGATCATGCGGCGGTCGGTGATTCCCACTGCGTCCATCGCCGCCTCGAAGATTTCGTAGAACTCGGGGCGATCGCCATTGGAGGCACCGATGTAGGCCGCGCTGGGTGGTCGGTTTCGAACCAATCCATCCAGGGCTGCCTCGAGCAGCAGCCGGTCCTGCCGCTTCCAGAACAGCAGCTGGCTGTCAGCCAGCAGATACAGCGGTTGAAGTTGTGGCGTCGTCGCGCTCATGCATGTTCTGCGATCCAGGCGTCGGCGAATTGCAGCCCGGCAGGGATGCTTTTGGTCAAACTAGCTCCGATGGCCTTTTCGAACTTGGCGCCCACCAGCGGGATCTTGACCTCCACTCGTACGGCGTAACGCAATCGGGAACCGTTGCGGGCGGGCGTCATCAAGACGTCCGCGTGACCTGATCCCAGCCCGGCGGGCGCCGAGATGCTGGTCTGCCCGCGCACCTGGCCGTCGCCAACCGATCGCCACGTCTCGCAGTTCACGATTTTCAGATCCCCGGGGACGAATCTTGCAACCGCTGCGGGTAGTAGCTGACGACCCACGTGCTGGGTGGAGCGCACCGACACCGTTCCGTCGTCGTCGACGATCAGCGAATCCAGGGTTACCGGAGCGTTGGCGTCGCCGCCCGCGATGCAGGCCAGCCAATAGTCTTCGCGCCGGAACGCCGCATGAAGTTGTTCGACGCTCGCGAGGGATTCGGCCAATATCTCGAACGAACGCGGCATAGGGACATTTTTGCCGGCGGCGGTCACCGATTTCGCACGTACCGGCGGCGAGCGTGCGTAGTTGTACCCGCTTCACGGCGTGTCGGCGTACAACAGCGCACCCTCGCGACCGATCGGCATCCCGTCCCTCAGGTGGTTAAATGGGCTAAGTGTTAAACTGGCTAAATATCCCTCGACTACGACATTGGAGAAGTAACGGTGCCTCGCACAGACAATGACAGCTGGGACCTGGCGACCAGCGTGGGCGCGACCGCGACGATGGTGGCCGCCGCTCGCGCGATCGCGACCAAGGCGGCTAATGCGGTGATCAATGATCACTTCGCGGAACCGTTGGTGCGTGCGGTCGGTGTGGACTTCTTCACGCGATGGGTGGCCGGCGACCTACGCGCCGCTGACGTCGATGACGACGAGTCCGGCTGGAAGCTCGAGCACATGCCCGCGGCGATGGCCGCCCGCACCCGCTTTTTCGACTCGTTCTTCCAGGATGCGAGCCGGGCCGGAATTCGTCAGGCCGTGATCCTGGCCTCTGGTCTGGATGCCCGCGCCTACCGGTTGGACTGGCCGACCGGTATGACGGTATTCGAGATCGACCAGCCTGAAGTGATCGCGTTCAAGACCACCACCCTAGAAGATCTGGGCGCCGCCCCGAAAGCCGAATTGCACACGGTCGCAATCGATCTCCGTCAGGACTGGCCGACGGCACTTCGGCGGGCCGGATTGGCCACGGATCGGCCGACGGCGTGGATCGCTGAGGGGCTGCTGGGGTATCTGCCGCCGGAAGCTCAGGACCGGCTGATGGACAACATCACCGCGCTCAGTGCCGAGGGCAGTCGGCTTGCGGTCGAAGCGATTCCGAATAGGCCGCAGCGAGACACCGAACAAGCGCGCGAGATGATGCGCAGGGCGACTGCCAGGTGGCGCGAGCATGGCTTCGAATTGGATTGGGAAGAACTCGGTTTCGAGGGCGAGCGCAAGGACGTCGCCGACTATCTGGATGGCTTGGGATGGCGGTCGGTCGGCACGCCGATGAGCCAATTATTGGCGGAGAACGGTTTTGAGGCATTACCGCAGACGCACGACTCGGTGTCGATGGCCGACACGGTTTACTACAGCTCGGTGCTTGGGTAGGTAACGCCTCGACGCCGCCACGAGCGTGCGCAAATGTACCGAGACGCGCCGGTGTGGGTGTGCATTTTCGCACTCTCGCGACGCCCCAGTCACATTAGCCACGCCAGTCCCTACGATGCAGGGCAAGTCATTTCGCAACGTGATACCACCCGCGATATCGAGTTCGAGTCTGCAATATCGCCACTTTCCTGGTGCGCAAGTGAACGTGGTCATCATGAATCCCATAGGTCACAGAATTTGGGATGTATGTCCATGTGCCCACCTGATAGCGACACCCGTTGCGCCGCAAGCTAATTTATCGCTCTGGGACGGGCAAAAGACACAATCCCCCTTTTCCGGTGACTGGAGTGACTGGTGGGCAACGTTATACCGCATCTTAGGGGTGCCGTTTCTAACGCGACCGCGGATCGGGCTTGGGCGAAGATCTGCAGATTCTTCAGTTGAGGAATCACTGCTGGGCGTCCGCGGGTGACTCCTGTCGCCTCTAGAGCTCAGAGGTCGGCCGTTCGAGCTCGTCGAACTTCGCGAGCGCGGCATCGAGGTCTGTCTCGTCGAACATTTCGAGATGGCTGATTAGATTGCCTTCAACCCGGTAGACGTCGATCATCCGCCACTCGGCGTCGAAGTCGTCGTGCGAAATGCCGCGCGCGGTGTGGGTGACAACCGCACCGACCTCGCTCAGCCGGTGCACGGACTCCATATAGATGCTGATGCACGACGTTTGGTCCCAGAGGGCGTGGATGGATGCGGACAGCTCCTTCGCCTTGATCCTTACGAGCTGCCTGTGGTCGAAGTATGTCCAATCCGGCGTCGTTGCGGGAAGTTCGTGCCGGTTGAAACCGGCGTATAGCCCTGCGATGACCGACCATGTCTGTGCGTAGGCGGCGGCCTCGCCGGCGAGGTGACGGTCGTCGAGTTCTTCGAAGGCGGCGTCGATTTCGTCGATGCCGAACGAGATCTGGCCGGTGATTCGCTCGTCGATGCCGATCTCGACGACGATGAGCATCTCGATGCTGAATTCTCCCTGACGCTGGTCGCGGTTCGGGGAACAGATACGCATGAGGGCGAGGCGCTCGCCGCGGGTTGCGATTACGTCCCACGATATGGGCGCCGCTTCGGCGAGGGCCTGCAGGTTGGCGACGACGGCGTCGCGACCGTCCCAGAATCCCGCACTTGTCACCGCGTCGTGGCGATCGTCAATGACGCTGTCTGCAGTGAGGATTTCGGCCAACGCCGCCCAGTTGCGAGCTCGAAAGTACGTGTAGAAGCGGTCACCCGCCCGGCTCGCCGCGTTTTCCAGTCGCGGCCGCGGGTGCAGTTCGTCGAACCGAGCGAGCGCGGAGTCGATGTCCGACTCGTCGAAGAGTTCGCAACGGTTGATGACATCGCGGTCAATCGACAACACCGCGATTTCCCGCCATTCCGCGTCGACACCGTCCTGCGAGGTTCCACGCGCCACATATGTGAAGGCCGCGCCGAAATCGGTTAGCCGATGGACGGTTTCGATGTGAATGGCGAAGTGAGGCATGAGATCCCAGGTGGCTCCAAGGGATGGAACGAGGTCACCCGTTGCTGTCGTTGTCACTCGCCGGTGGTCGATGTTGACCCAGCCCGGCGCCGTCGGTGGAAGTTCGCGGCAATTCAATCCGGAGAATGTTCTCGCAATGACCGACCAGGTTTGCGAGTAAGCAGACGCTTCGCCGGCGATGTATCGCGCCTCGAGGTCCTCGAATGCGGCGTGGACGTCGTCGGGGTCGAACAAGAGTTGCGTGGTGATCCGATCGTCGGTGTCGACCTCGACGATGCCGAGCATTTCGATGCCGAACTCCCCGTGCCGCAGGTCGCTGTTCGAGGAAAGCATCCGGGTGAAGGCGAGACGCTCTCCGCGGGTCGCAATCACCGTTAACGCTAGGTTCGCCCCGGCCTCGGCTAGCAGGCGCATACTCGCGATCTGGTCAGCTCGGCCATGTCGGACTCCGGCGCCTATTACGCGACGACGATCGTCATTGGAATAGTTGTCGGACAATATTTCCGCCATGGCGTCCCAGTCGCGGGCCTCGAAGAGTCGTAGGAAGCGCTCGGCCAGACGGCTTGCCGTGTTTTCCAGCCGCGGTGTCTGAGAGTCCAGTTCGTCAAACCGAGCAACCGCGGCCTCGACGTCTGCCTCGTCGAACACCTCACAGCGGTTGAACAACTCGCCTTCGATGGTGAGCAGGACGATTTCCCGCCATTCGGCGTCGAAGCCTTCCTGCGAGGTTCCCCGCACCACATGGGTGACGACGGCACCGAGGTCACTCAACCGGTGCACGGTTTCGACGTAGACGCTGACGTTGGGCGCTAGGTCCACCGTCGCGTGCATGTATGCGGTCAGTTCACCCGGCATGAACGCTCTCGCACGTCGATGATCGATGCTCATCCATTCGGGTGCCGAGAATTCGTGTCGGTTGAACTCGGCGTAACCCCTCGTTATGACCGACCATGACTGCGCATGAGCCGCCGCTTCGCCGGCGAGGTAACGAGCTTCGAGCTCCTCGAACGCGGCGCCGATGTCGTCGGGATCGAACGAGACGAGCGCGACAATCCGCTGTTCGGCGTCGATTTCGAATACAGCGAGCAGCTCGGTGAGGTATTTTTCGGGCCTTTGATCGGGGTCGGATAGTCGACCGCGGATGAGGGCAAGGCGCTCCCCGCGGGTCGCGATGACGGTCGACGCAAAGCTGGTGACCCACAGATCGGCGGTCGTCTGCATAGCTGCGATCTGCTCGTCTCGACCATGCCGAATTCCGGCGCCCACCACCCGACGGCGATCGTCACCGGTATAGTCGTCGGCCAATATGTTAGCCAGGGCGTCCCAGTCGCGGGTGGCGAAGCATGTTGAGAACCGTTGAGCCACTTTACTTGCCGCGTTTTCCAGCCGCGGCGTGGGTCGGCTGAGCTCTTCGAACCTGGCGATCGCGGCGTCCAGATCTGTCTCGTCGAAGATCTCGATTCGGTTGATGAGGTCACCTTCGACCGTGAGCACGTTGATGCCGCGGAATTCGACGTCGGAGTCCTCCTGGGAAGTCCCATAGCCCACCCAGGTGAAGACTCCTCCGAAATCGCTTATCCGATGCACGGTTTCGATGTAGATGCCGCCGTCGGAGAGGAGGTCCCAGGCAGTACGGATGTACGCCGCCAAGTCACCCGACACGAACGCAATCCCAGGTCGGTGGTCGATGTTGACCCAATCCGGAGTCGTCGGCAATACCCCGCGGCGATTAAGTGCGGCGCAACCTTCGGTGATGACCGACCATGTGTGGGAGTGCGCGTCCGCTTCGCCAGCCAGGTAGCGCGCGTCGAGTTCCGCGATGGCGGCGTCGAAATCGTCGAGGTCAAACACGACGACGGATGCCATCCGCTCCTCGGCGTCGATCTCGACGACGTGCAGGAGTTCGACCTGAGATGCCTCGGGGTCGCGGCCCGATGCTCGAAGACGGGTTAGGATAAGGCGCTCGCCGCGTGTGGCGAGGACGGTCGTGGCTACGTTCGTGATGTCAAGGCCAGCTATCGCCCGCAAGTCGAAGATCGCGGCGTCTCGACCATATCGGACTCCCGCGCTCACCACCCGACGGCGATCATCAGCGATGAGATCGTCGGCTATAACCTCGGCTATCTTGTCCCAGTCGCGGGCGTTGAAATGCCGGAAGAAACGCTCGTAGACGCGGCTTGCGGCGTTTTCCAGCCGGGGTGTCGGCCGGCTGAGCTGTTCGAACCTCGCGATCGCGGTGTCGAGATCGGTCTCGTCGAATACCTCGCAACGATTGATCAGGTCGCCGTCGACCGCGAGGACATTCGCCACCCGCCACTCGGCCTCGCCGCACTCGTCGGACCTCTCCCGCGCTACGTTGGTGATCACGGCTCCCAGGTTGTTCAGCCGATGGACTGCCTCGATGTAATGGCTTACGTCGGGTGCGATTTCAAATACGGCATCGAGGAACGCAGGCATTTCGCCGGGCGCGATGGATGCGACTCGCCGATGGTCGATGTTCACCCAATCTGGCGTTGTCGGCGGCAGTTCGCGCCGATTGAGCGCGGCAAAGCCTTCCGCGATTACCGCCCATGTGCGCGCGGACGGCGCCGCTTCGCCGGCGAGGTAGCGGGCATCGAGCTCGGCTATGGCTGCGTCGAAGTCGTCGAAGTCGAACGCCATATGGACCGCCAACCGCTCATCGGTATCGATCTCGACGACACTGAGAAACTCGATGCGGTTGTCCCGCATGAAGATACACGAACGGCACAGTGCCAGGCGCTCGCCGCGGGTAGCGATGACGGTCGACGTGATTTTCTCGGCACCAAGCTCGGCGACGGCTTGAATGTTGGCGATTTCGGCATCCCGGCCGCGTCGCATATCGGCGTTCACCATGTGGCGACGATCGTGATCGATCATGTTCTGCGCCAAGCTATTTGACATCGCGTCCCAGTCCCGGGCCGCGAAGTAAGTGTTTATGCGCTCGTACACCCGACTTGCCGCGTTCTCCAACCGCGGCGTCGGCCGACTCAGCTGTTCGAACCTCGCGATCGCGGCGTCGACATCTGCCTCGTCGAAGAGCTCGCAGCGGTTAACCATGTCGCCGACAACCGTTGCGAGGTTGACCCCGCGCCAGTCTCCATCGAACCCCTCGCGCGAAACGCCATGCGCCGCGTACGAGCAAACTGCTCCGAGATCGCTCAGCTGGTGCACAGCCTCGACGTAGGCGTGGATGGTCTGGTCGATTTCCCACCCCGCACGGATATATGCAGTCATCTCGCCAGGTGCGAACGCGGTAACCCGGCGATGGTCAATAGTCACGCAGTCGGGTGTCAGCGCGGGCAACTCGTGCCGGCTGAGCGATGCGTAGGTTCCCGTGATGACCGACCACGTGTGCGCGTGAGCGGCCGCTTCGCCTGTGAGATAACGCCGTTCGATCTCGGCGATGGCGGCGTCGAAGTCGTCTATATCGAATACGACACGGCTCAGCACCCGTTCGTCGGAGTCAATCTCGACGAGGGACAGCATTAAGTTGTGGAAGGCGTCGGGCCCTTGATCGGTGCCGCTGAAGCGGGCCTGTGTGAGGACCAGGCGCTCCCCGCGGGTCGCAATGACGCTCGACGTCACTTTGGCTCCCAGATCGGCTAGCACTCTGGCGTTTTCGATTTCGGCGTCGCGACCATGTCGAAGACCGGCATTCGCCACGCGACGACGATCGTGATAGAGCATGTCATCGGCCAGAACCGCGCTCGCCGCGTTCCAGTCGCGGTCGGCGAAGTATTCGTGAAGGCGCTTCTCCACTCGGCTGGCTGTATTCTCAAGCCGTCGCGGCTGCTCTTCCTCGAACCGGGCATACGCGGCGTCGAGCTCGGCCATCGCGGCGTCCATGTCTTCGACGTCGAACCAGACCTGTAACGCGATCCGGCCTTCCTCGTCCAGGCCGGCTATATGCAGTAGCTCGTCTTGCGGCGCCCCGGAACTCAGGTCTGCAGTACCGATCAACACGCGGGTGAGGGCAAGGCGGTCGCCACGCACGGCAACGGCTGCATGTTGGTAGCGCACCAAGCCTGTCGTCAAAAAATGTCGCATTTGGTGTGGCCACTGGTCCGATGGGAGCTGGAGCCGCGGAAAGCCGACGACCTTCCTGCGACTCTCGACCGACACATACGGGGCAAACAGCTGGACTATCTCGTCCAAGGCCCCGCGATTGACCGCGTCGATTAACCGGCCGCCCGCTTGGACACAGGCGTTGGTCGGTTCGGTGCTCGGCATTTCCCGTGGAGTTGGTGGCGCCTTAGGCTCGCCGAGAACGCGGCGTGCCTTCTCCGCCAGTGCCGCAGCGCCTTTCCGCTCGTACAAATCCGCGGCCCGCGCTGCGGCAGACCGTGCACCTGCATCGTCGCTCGCAGCGGCCAAAACCGTTGCCAGCGTCAGACATGCATCGCCGTGATCGACCAACGCGTCGGTTCGCTCGGCCAACTTGACGGCAGCCTCGGCAACTCGCCGAGCCTCGCTATGATCCCCGGCAGACGACAACAACTTTGCCCGCAGCGTGCGCCACGCGATCGACGCCTTCAACGCATGCCCAGCGAGACGCTCACTCTCCGAACACAATTCGTCGGCCTCGGCCGCACGGCCGAGCGCCAGACAAGTACGGCCCAGCAGCGCTGCGGTCTCGGCCGTGTCGGCGTCGAGGCGCATGCGACGAAAACCGTTGTAGGCCTGACGAAGATGCGGCTCAGCGGCGGCGGGATCGTCGGCGACCAACTCCACGATGCCAGCAAACTGCTCAACCTCGCATAGGGCATGGCGCAGGCCGAGCTCGGTGACCGTCCGTCGGGCCGAGTCGATCATCCGCCGGGCGGCGGATGCCCGGCCGCGGAACGCCTCCAGCACGGCCTGGCAGCGCGTCGACGTCGCCTCGACGGCGGGGGAGTCGGTCGTGATCCGCAGCAGCCGCACGACGTCAAGGCACCGCCCGCCCGCGCGTGGAACCGGGTTCGGTCCCCACAGCGCCGCCAGCGGCGCGCCCGCCAAAACCGCGTTCACCCGGCGGTATTCACGCGCCCGTCGCGCGGCGGTAAGTGCATCGTCCAGGGCGACTTCGCATTCGGCGATTCGCCCCAGGCGGCCCAGGCACGTGGCCCGAACGGTATGGGCATTGGCTTCTCCTGCGGGATCGTCAAGTGCCGCTAGCTTTTCGGCGGCCGCGGCCAGCGCGATCTCGACTTCGTCCAATCGCTCGGGATGGATCAGCACCGACAACTGACCGTCGAAGCATGTCGCCCACGCGGCTAGCCGCGCCGAATCGACTGTCGCCTGCTGCAATTGGGAAACCGCGCCTGCCGCTGAAGTCACGTCTCCCGCGGCCAACAGCGCCTCGCAACGTGCGATCAACAGTTCGGCGACTTGGTCGTCGCGGTCGGGCAGCTCCTCGTCGAGCTCCTCCAATGCGTGCAGGGCATGGTCGTAGAGGTCGGCGGCACCTTCATAGGCCAGTCGCGCCATGGCCTGGTCGGCGGCACGGCGGCAGTAGAAGACGGCCTTGGCCGCGTTTCCCGCCCAAGCACATTCGAAGTAATGGTGCGCCAGCTCGGCCAGCAGCTCGTCGTCGGCGCCGGGCTGGGTCTCGAGTGTGGCGGCGATGCGCTGATGCAGGCGCATCCTGCGCACCGATGCCAATTCGGCCAGCAGCGACTGGCGCACGATGGCGTGGTTGAACCTGTAGTGACCGCCGGCCTCTTCGATGACGATGCCCGCCTGGCAGGCTTCGTCGAACGCGTCGATGAGATCGCTCCCGACCACCTGCTCGACCAGTTCCACGGCAAACCGGCTGCCCACAACCGCGGCCGCGGAAAGCGCTTTGTTGGTTTCGGCCGGAAGCCGCGAAAGCCGGCGGCTCACCGCTTCGCGCACGCCCTGCGGCAGGGTGCTCTGATCCCAGACGCCGCCGCTTTCATCGACGTGACGCAGGGCCTGGATGAGGAAAAACGGGTTACCACCAGTGACCGATGCCAGCGCGTGAGCGAGTTCCTCATCGTCGTAGCCGGCCTCGGCGACGTAGGCGGTCACGTCGTCCTGATCGAGGCCGCTGAGGCTCAGGCGGTAGGCCGTGCCGTCACGGTGCAGGTCAGCGAGCATTGCCGCCAATGGGTGGGAGCGGTCCAGGTCAGTGCTTCGATACGTGCCCACGATCTGCACCCGGGCGCGATCGCCGAACCGCAGCAGATGCCGCAGTAGCAGCAGCGTTGGTTTGGCTGCCCAGTGCAGGTCGTCGAGTACCAGCACGATCGGCGCGCTGGTGGACGCGATCTCCAACAACGCAACGACGGCATCGAACAGTGCATAGCGTTCGGTGTCGGGATCCGCGCGAGCCGGGGTGGCCAGATCGGGTACGACATCGGGCAGTCCGGGAACCAGTGGCAGTAATGCCTCGACACCCCGTAATCCGCGCAGCGGGGCGGCACCCATGCCGGGCACCAACGCACGCAGGGCTTCGGCGAACGGCTGATAGGGCGCGCCGAGGTCCTCGTCGCAGCGGCCGTACAGCACGACTGCCCCTTGCTCATACGCCCGTTGCGACCATTCCCCGGCCAGGCGTGTCTTGCCGACGCCGGGTTCGCCCGCGATCAGCACGGTGCGCACACCGCCCGCGAGTGCGGCCTGCCATGCATCCAGGAGTCGTTCGAGCTCGTGACCGCGCCCGACGAACGGTCCGGGGCCGCCCAGTACCCCTGGGAATCCGGGCCGCTGTATCGGGTCGGCGTGGGTCTGCGGTTGCGGGCTATCCTCGGCGGCCTGCAGACGAAGCTCGAATACGTGCTCGGGGCGCGCGAGGTTTTTCAGCTGGCGCATCCCCAAGTCGGTGAGTTCGACGTCGTCGGGCAGCGAGTCGATGACCAGCTCCGCGGTCGCGCCTGAGCACAGGATCTGCCCGCCTTGGGCCAGCGACCGCAGGCGCGCGGCTCGGTTGACCGCCCGTCCGAAATAGTCGCCGTCGCGCAGCTCCACCTCTCCGGTATGCAGGGCGACGCGGACACGCAGGGGATCGCGCAATGCCCACGGCTCGTGAGCGATCGCGTCTTGCATCTCGATGGCCGCGGCGGCGGCCGCGGACGGCCGCTCGAACACCGAGAACGTCGCATCGCCCTCGCCCCGCGTTTTGATCAGTCGTCCCGCGCGCGATGTGACGACCTGTTCAATGAGCTCGTCATGGCGTGCCAGGGCTGCGGCCATGGCATCGGGGTCCGCCTCCCACGCGGCGGTCGATCCTTCGATGTCGGTGAGCAGGAAGGTCACCGCCCGCGTCACCGGCGAAACATTCTGCGCCACAGGGATATCCAGGGACGCATCCTGCGCCACGATCGCGGCTTCCAGCCGCCGCAGCTCCGGTCCCGGGTCGACGCCCAACTCCTCGGCCAGTAACGCACGCGCGCGTTGATAGGCGCCCAGTGCCTCGCCCTGCCGCCCGGCCCGGTAGAGCGCGAGCATCAGCTGGCCCCACCGCCTTTCGCGCAGTGGCGCCTCGGCGACCGCCGCCTCGAGATCGCCGATGATTTCCGCGGCACGTCCCGTCGCGAGCAGTGCGTCTGCCCGATCCTCCACCAACGCGGCGTGCCCTTCGATCCAGCGTGTCTTTTCGGACAAGCCCCGACTGCCGTCGGGTAGTTCGGGAACGCCGCGCCACAGGGTTAGCGCCTCGTCGAAGCGGGCCACCGCTTGGCCGGGATCACCGGCGGCTGCGGCATCGCGCCCGGTTCTGGCCGCCGATTTGTAGCGCGTGGCATCCACCTCGGCCGCGGCCACAATCCAACCTGCGCCCTCGGTCAAGACGAAGCCGTCGCCAAGAGCGCGGCGCAGCGCGGAGATGTGGGTTTGCAGGGCCTTGGCGGCGGTGCGCGGCGGATTGTCACCCCAGAGCAGCTCGATCAGCGTGTCTGCCGAAACCACCGAACCGGTGTGCAGCCCGAGCATCGTGAGAATGGCGCGCGGTTTCGCGCCCGGGATAATGACGGGCGAGCCGTCAAGCCGGACCTGGAGAGGCCCCAAAACCCCCAGCTCCACCGATGGAAGCGTACTCATATCGGCCATCGTCGGTAGCACAATTCAACAGATGGTCAAGGTCGAGTAAAGGCTCGACGCATGCCGCGAGCATGACCCGGCGGACCGGGCGGACCCGGCCGGCACTGACCGCGCGCCGGTAGTGTTGGGCAAATGACTGAACCGCGACGCCGGGGGCTCAACGACGCGGTCACACGGATGTGGACGTTCCTGGCCCCGGCCTACGATCTCCCGTTTCTGCAGCAATGGGTTTACCGTCCGCCGCACGACGAAGTGATTGCCCGGCTGCGTGCGCACAGATCGCGGCGGATCGCCGATATCGCCTGTGGCACAGGTATTCTCAGCGATCGGATCGAACGCGAACTACAGCCCGACGAGATTTACGGTATCGACATGTCCGACGGCATGCTCGCGCAGGCTCGCTCGCGATCAAGCCGGGTCAAGTGGCTGCGTGCACCCGCCGAACAGTTGCCGTTCGACGACGGAGCGCTGGACGCCGTCGTGACGACATCGGCGTTTCACTTCTTCGACCAGCCGGCGGCCCTACAAGAGTTCCACCGCGTGCTGGCATCCGGGGGACTGGTGGCGGTCGCGGCTCTCAGCGCACGGCAACAGCTGCTGCAGGCACCCTCGACGCATCGGTGGAAGCCTCAGCACAACGCCTCGCCGGCCGAGATGCGGACGTTGTTCGAAAACGCGGGATTCACCGTGATCGACCAGCACCGTATCCGGCGGCCGCTGTGGACTCGGCTCATCTCCGACCTGATAACGGTCGGCACCAAGAGCTGAGCAGCCCCCACGTGTCAGGATGGCAGAATGACTGACGACGCTATAGGTGCGGAGCGCGAGTTCAACGAACAAAACATCGAGGAGTTCCGCCGCAACGGCGGCAAAGTAGGCGGGCAGTTCGAGGGGTTTCCGCTGTTGCTGTTGACGTCCACCGGCGCGAAAAGCGGTGCGCAGCGGGTCAATCCGGTCGCCTACTTCGATATCGACGGCAAGATCTACATCGTCGGCTCCGCGGCCGGCCGGGACAACAACCCCGCCTGGGTGCACAACATTCGCGCGCACCCACAAGTAAGCGTCGAGATTGGTTCGCAAGCGCCGAAGCCGGCGACCGCTCGTGAATTGCCCCGCGGCGAGCGCGACTCGATCTACCCGATCGTTGTCGAGCGAGCGCCCGGATTCGGCGAGTACCAGCAGCGCACCGACCGGGTCATCCCGGTGTTCGAGTTGGTTCCCGCCTGACGGCTAGGACCGCAAGACCGTCTCGGCCAGCATGCGCCGAACCCAAGCTTGGTAGCGATTAACGCTCCACCCGTCCCGGTGGGTAATGCGGAGGAACGTATCGACACTGCAGATCACCGCGCTGGTTTCGACCAGCTCGTCGAAAGAGAGGTCTTTGCGCAACCATCCCGCGTCGCGCCAGACCCCGAGTACTCGCCGAACCTGTTGGTTTATTCCTGCGATGAAGTCATTGAGATAGCGATCTAGTTCGGCGTCGACGCTGGCCCCACCGATCAACGCAAGGCCGAGTTTTGCGGTCCGTTCATGTATCTCGGCCACAAACGCAACGAGATAGTCGAGCGCTTCGTCGCGATCCCGAATGGCGATCAAGCGGCGACCGACCTCCAGATTGAGCAGGTTCTTCTCGCCGGCGACTCCTAACGCGGCGTATTCGCAGGCCGAGATCAGCAGTGCCGCTTTGGGGCCATGTCCCTGCACCGTTTCGGGAGAAACGCCGGCGACCTCGGCGATCCGCGCCAAGGAAGTGCGGGCGTAGCCATGATTGGCGAAGAGTTTGGCCGCTGCGGCGATCACCCGCGAACGCGTCTGCTCCGCTTGCTGCTGGCGCAGCTCTGAACGATATGTCCGCGACCGGCGCGAAGGCTTTGCGGATATTGACTGCGGTGCCATAGTAATGAATACTACTACCACGCAGCGAAGCGTGACCCGAGGGGGCGCACCGTGAAATCGATCCTGATCGCCAGCATCCCCGCCCAGGGACACGTGGCGCCGATGCTCGGCATCGCTCGCGGATTCGCAGAACGCGGTGACCACGTGCGGTTCGTTACCGGCGCCCGTTTCGCCGACAAGGTCGCCGCGACAGGCGCCTCGCACATCCCGCTCCCGCCCGACATCGACTACGACGAGAGTTGTCTCGAGCAGTATCCGGAGCGCGCGAAATTGAAGGGCATGAAAGCGGCCGCGTTCGACGTCGAGCACTTCTTCGCGCACCCGGCACGGGCGCAATACGAGACCCTGATGGCACTGCATGCCGAGCACCCTGCCGACATCGTGTTGGCCGAAGGGAATTTCATTGGGGCAACGATCCTGCTCGGACACCCGCGCACAGCACGCCCGCTGGTCGTGATGTGTGGTGTCATACCGCTTCCGATCAGCAGCGTGGACACCGCGCCGTTCGGCCTGGGTCTTGCGCCCGCTCGATGGGGCAACAGGCAACGAAACGCCGTGCTATCCGCGCTAACCCGCCGAATATTCCTGCAAGCCAACAACATCGTGGACAGCCAGTACTATCAGGTGCACAATAAACACCTTCCACGCGCATTCATCGACTGGGGCACCCAAGCCGATGCCATCGTCCAATTCACTGTTCCCGCGTTCGAGTACCCGCGTTCGGATGCACCGCCAAACCTGCGCTTCGCCGGACCATTGAGCGCCACCGGATCCCAGGCCCCGCTACCGGACTGGTGGTCCGACCTCGACGGCACTCGCCCCGTTGTCCACGTCACCCAGGGGACAATCGCCAACGTCGACTATCGGCAAGCCATCGCACCGACCTTGGAAGCCATGGCCGACGAAGATGTGCTCGTCGTGGTCAGCACCGGCGGACGGCCCCTCGACACGCTGCCAGAGCTGCCCGAAAACGCCCGCGCGGCAATGTTTCTCCCGTACGACGAACTGCTGCCACGCACTTCGGTCGTCGTCACCAATGGCGGATACGGCGGGGTGCAGTACGCGTTGCGTTACGGGGTGCCGATCGTCGCGACCGGCGGCAAAGAGGACAAGCCCGAAGTGGGTGCACGCGTGAAGTGGTCCGGCGTCGGGCGGCGACTCCGGACCGACCAACCCTCGTCGCGCGCCTTACGCAAAGCGATCCTCGCCGTGCTGAACCAGCCGCGCTACCGCGAAGCGAGCCAACGCATCGCAGCTGACATGGCCGCTGCACCCGGCTTTGACTGCTTGGCCCAGGTGGTCGACAAGCTCGTCGCGACCAAGCAGCCGCTTTGACGGCCGCGAAAGTGCAGCTGCCGACGGTGTTACTCGAGAAATGCGTTGGCAGTTGCACTTTCGCGGTGCGCGCGCCCTTAGGCGGTGGCGTTTATCAGTTCTTCGATCTTCTTGATCCGTTTGGCCACCAGCGTCTGGATGTCGACGGAGTGATCAGGAGAGCAGGTCACGATCTGCGACACCACATTGGCCATAGCGATCACGGCGAAGTCGCAAAGCCATTGCTCGCCTTGAAGTTTGGTCGACCACTGGGCGACCTCGGCGGAGCTTTGCTGCAACGGACCGGGTTCCACGATCACCTTCCGCTGATCGTTGCCCCATGAGGTGATCGGGTGCTGGCATCCGGACACGGTTTTTCGAACCGAGTCGAGAAAGCCCGCGGCGTTGAACCCGGTGGGGTAGCTGGCCGATACCTCCAGTAGCTGATGCTGGTCCTTCCGGGCGTCGGACTGGGTACGCGCCTCGCGACCCGTGTAGTTCTTCGGGAAGAGCGCATAACCGCCGTAACCGGCGACGCCCTGGCACTCCGTCGGGTCCGCCCCGCTGAACAGAGCGGACTGCATGTCTTGCTCGAACAGCGGACTGCCGGCCACCACCGACAACGATTCGGACGGCGTCAACAAGTCGACCAGCTGGGAAGGAAATATCGGACCACTGGATGCTCCGCCGCGCTTTTCCGCTTTCGGGGTGCCGGCGACCACGCTGGTACAAGCTGCGAGCAGGACGCACACGAGAAGCCAAACCCCGCAAACCGCGCGCGATAGCGCGACTGGTCGGCGATTAGGCATGGCGCGGCGCCACAGCACGATCTGATCTCCTTGGCCGATGTCGGACTCCATCTTTGCGCATAGTTTGCCGAATAGCAGTCCAAACAATTCTTGATGATGCCGTCCATAGGTGGCACCTTGGATTCCGACGGGCGATTGAATTCCGCCGAAAGGGGAAAGTCACATCCAATGGCGAGGTTTCGAGTTATCGACCCACACGGCCGGGTCGTCGCGACGAAAAACTTCGGCAGCGCCGAGGCCGCATACCCGTGGTTTATGGCTTTGATAGCCGGCAGCACCGAGCTGGGCTGGCGCATGGAGGTCGACGACGAGGGGCAGTGGGCGTTCTTCGACGACACCGAGGGTTTCACCGCGCCATCCAGCCGGCGTCCACCGCCAAACCGCCTGGCCGTGCCGGCGGACAAATAAGCTTCGCATTCACCTTCGGACTGTGCGCCGGCATCGCTCAAACCATTAGCCTAAGCACGCCAGCGCATATTCGGGTCCGTCGCAACCGTGACCGGGGCGCGCATGCGCTCCTTGCCGGTTTGCGGCGGGCGCTGGCGAGGTGAGGAGTCGGCGATGGGTGACGCTTCCGGTTCACGGGAGGGCACGCAGTTCGGGCCGTATCGGCTGCGGCGCTTAGTGGGTCGCGGCGGCATGGGCGATGTATACGAGGCCGAGGACACCGTCCGCGACCGAATTGTGGCGCTGAAGTTGATGTCGGAGACGCTCTCGCGCGATCCGGTTTTCCGCGCCCGCATGCAGCGTGAGGCGCGCACCGCGGGACGGCTGCAGGAGCCGCATGTCGTGCCGATTCACGACTACGGAGAGATCGACGGGCAGCTCTACGTCGACATGCGCCTGATCGACGGCATCGACGTGAGCACCATGTTGAGCCGTTATGGGCCGCTGTCCCCGCCGCGAGCGGTGGCGATCGTGCGTCAGATCGGCTCCGCGCTCGATGCCGCGCACGCCGCCGGTGTGACCCATCGGGATGTGAAGCCGGAGAACATTCTGATCAGCCGCGACGACTTCGCTTACCTCGTCGATTTCGGAATCGCCAGCGCCACGTCCGACGAGAAGCTGACGCAACTCGGCAGCACCGTGGGCACGTTCAAATACATGGCACCGGAGCGATTCAGCGACGCCCAAGTCACCTATCGCGCCGACATCTATGCATTGACCTGCGTGTTATACGAGTGCTTGACCGGGTCCCCGCCCTATCGGGGAGACCAGATCAGCGTCATGAGCGCTCACCTGCATCAGGCTGTCCCGCGGCCCAGTGCCGTGCGGCCGGGAATCCCGGTGGCCTTCGACAACGTGATTGCGCGCGGGATGGCCAAGAATCCCGCTGACCGCTTCGCGACCTGCGGTGACCTTTCCGCGGCCGCCTACGCGGCGCTGGCCACGCCCGATCAGGATCGCGCCACCGACATCTTGCAGCGCAGCCAGGTGGCGAAGCTGCCGGCCGGGTACGCGGCCCCTCCACCCAGCGGGTTCGCGGCCGTACCGCCCGCGCCCCCTCGGCAGCCGCCCTACAGTCCGCCACAGGGAACGATGTGGCCGGGGCCCTCCGGCCCTGGGCAGGCTGTCACTCCGCGTCCGCCGTTACCGCAGCCGGTGCCGTGGACGGGGACACCACCATGGGGTCAACCGTCGTTCCAGCAGCCCCGGCGCTCGCGCACACCCTGGGTGTTGGCGGGAGTCGCCGCAGCCGTCGTGATGGCTCTCATCGGCGGGGTGCTCATTGTCGTGGCCAAGCCCTGGGAGTCGCCCACTCCAGAACCGTCGCCGTCGCCGCCACCGCCCCCAGACGCGGTTGCGCTGAAGGTTCTCGACGACGGTGTGTTCGTCGGCAGCTCGGTGGCACCGGTGACGATCGACATCTTCAACGAACCACTCTGCCCGCCGTGTGGCACGTTCATCCGCTCCAACGCGAGCGACATCAACGCGGCGGTGAACAACAAAAAGCTCGCGGCGCGTTACCACCTGCTCAACTTCCTCGATACCTCGTCGAGCAGCAAGAATTACTCGACACGTGCCGTCGCGGCGACGTATTGCGTTGCAGCCCAAAACGATCCGAAAACCTATACCGACTTCTACTCCAGCCTGTTCGCCGGCGACTTTCAACCGGCGGAAGGCGGCGCCACCGACCACACTGACGGCGAACTGGCCCAACTGGCCAAATCCGTCGGCGCTAACGACTCCGTGGTCAGTTGCATCAACTCCGGAGCTGACCTGGGCACCGCCACAACCAAGGCCGCAAACGGCAATAAAACGATGTCCGCGCTCCACTCGACCGGGACGCCGTTCGTGTGGGACGGCTCCAAGTCGGTTGACATCAAGGCGCCGGGCTGGCTCGCCAAGCTGACCGGCTAGCTTACCGGCCGTCGAGCCTGCGCTGGCGGCCCCGAAACTGCGCACAGGGTGCGACTTTCCGTCGACGGGTAGCCCTGGGTGCAGTCTCGATTCGGCAGGCCGCGCAAGCGGTCCAATGACGTCAGGTAATACTCGACCAGGAAAAGCGCGATCCGACAAATGGAGGGTATTCAATGGCGAAACCACTCGAAGGTATCCGGGTCTTGGAAGCTGCCGTGTGGACGTTCGTGCCCGCGGCCGGAGCGGTGCTGGCCGAATGGGGCGCCGAGGTAATCAAGATCGAGCCGCGCGTGGGCGGCGACCCGCAGCGTGGGCTGGTCACTATGGGCCTAGTCCCCGGCGGCCCCGAAGGCGTCAACTACATGATCGAGATGCCCAACCGGGGCAAGAAGTCGATCGGTATCGACATGACCACCCCAGGCGGGCAGGAGGTGGTGCACGAACTCGCCAAGACCTGCGACGTGTTCCTGACCAGTTATCTGCCGAGCAGGCGCAAGCGGTTCGGGATCGAGCTCGACGACATTCGCGCCGTCAACCCCGACATCATTTACGTCCGCGGATCCGGCTACGGCCCCAAGGGGCCCGACGCGGACAAGGCCGGCTACGACGGGGTCTCGTTCTTCTCTCGCGGCGGCATCAGCGACGCTTTCACCCGAGACTTCCCCGAACCCGTCATGCAGACACCGGCATTCGGTGATCTGCTGGGCGGCTTGACGATCGCCGGCGGCGTCGCGGCCGCCCTTTACAAGCGCAAGGCGACGGGGGAGACATCGGTGGTCGACGTCTCCCTGCTTGGGCTGGCGTCGTGGGCGATGAGTCCGCAGGTCACCGCCGCCATGCTGTACGGCGGCGACCCGATGCCCAACTTCACCCACCGCGACATGCCCAATCCGCTGGTGGGCACATACAAGACCAAGGAAGGTCGCTACATCACCTTGATGATGCTGCAGGGCGAAAAGTTCTTACCCGAGTTCCTTTCGGTGATCGGGCGCTCGGATCTATTGGAGGACAAGCGATTTTCCGATCCTCATTCGCGCTACGAAAACCGGGGTGAGTTCATCGACATCCTGGATGCGGAGTTCGCCGCGCACACCGTCAACGAGTGGCGGGAAATTTTGGCGCCGTTGTCGGGCGCGTGGAGCGTGCTGCAGAAGCCGAGCGAACTGCGGCACGATCCGATGGTTGTGGCCAACGGCTACATTCCTGAGGTGCACGCGATGAACGGCGCGCCCTACATCCTGCCCACCAATCCAGTGCAGTTCGACGAGGAACAGGTGAGGCCCAGCGGAGCGCCCGAACACGGTCAGCACACCGAGGAGGTGCTGCTCGAGGCGGGCGTCGAGTGGGACAAGATCGAGCAGTACAAGGAGCAAGGCGCCATCCTCTAGCCGGGTTCCTTGCGCGAGAAGACGCAAAATCACCCAGAATTAGCCATTTTGAGGAGATTTTGCGTCTGCTCGGCACAAAATTTGGGCATGGCACTCGAGGTCGGTCAAGTGTTCGCCGGCTATACCATCTCGCGGGTGCTGGGCGCGGGCGGCACGGGCGCGGTCTATCTGGCATCGCATCCGCGGTTGCCGCGCGAGGAAGCGCTGAAGGTATTGCCGGCGGATCTGACTACCGATCCGGAGTTTCGGGGCCGGTTTGTGCGTGAGGCCGATCTGGCCGCCGGGCTGTCGCACCCGCACATCGTCAGGATCCATGACCGCGGGGAAGTCGACGGCCAGTTCTGGATTTCCATGGATCACGTGGCCGGTACCGATGCCGCGCGGTTACTACATGAGCAGTACCCGAACGGGATGCCGCTGAGCGAAGCATTGCCGATCATCACCGCGGTGGGTTCGGCGCTGGATTACGCGCATCATAAAGGGCTGCTGCACCGAGATGTCAAGCCCGCCAACATCTTACTGACCGAGCCCGACGGGCACGGCCGGCAAGTGTATTTGGCCGATTTCGGCATTGCGCGGGCCGTCGACGATGCCGCGGGGCTGACGGCGACCAATGCCACGGTGGGCACGGTGTGCTATGCCGCCCCCGAGCAGCTGCGAGGGGAGGCGATCGACGGTCGCGCCGACCAATATGCGTTGGCGTGCACAGCTTTTCACCTGCTGACCGGGGTGCCGCCATACGGTGAGTCCAACCCCGCAGTGGTGATCAGCCGCCACGTCAGCGCGCCGGTGCCTTCCATCGGCGCCCACCGGCCCGATCTGGCCGGACTGGACCCGGTGTTCGCCACGGCGATGGCTAAGCAGCCTTCTGCCCGGTTCGGCAGCTGCCGAGAATTCACCGACCAGCTGAGCCGAAACCTGACTGAATCACCGCGGCCCGAACCTGCAGCACCTTCCGCCAAGCGACGGCGCGGGATTGTTCTGGTTTCGGCGCTGGCCGCGACGGCGTTGCTCATCGCCGGCGCTGTATTCGCCGTCGTCAAGCTCGGCCAGCATCCCCCTGCGGCCGCTGCGCGTAGCACTGCGCCAGCCGAGGGCGGGCGTCCCAATACTGGCCCCTTCACCGGCATCTACCGTGTTCAGTACGGTCAGGGCGCTTTGGTCGGCGGCGCTCCCGCGCCCGGGGCGCTTCCGACGACGGAAACCTTCGCGGTCCGCTCCGTGTGTCGCTCGACGGGCTGTGTCGCGACAGCGTCACGCCTCGACGGCGACACGACCTACGCTGTGCATCCGGTGTTCGACGAAGTTGGTGGGCGCTGGATCGGAGTCAACCTCGGCTCACATGCCTGCCGGGACAACAACTCCGCCGAAGTGTGGGACGTGTTCACCCTGCAACCAGGGCCCGAAGGCGGCTTCACCGGCGACTACAGCGTGTTCGCCGCCAACGAATGCGGCGGCACGCATTCCGTGGCCTTCACGCGCATCTCAGATGTGGACGTCAACACGCTGCCTGACCCGTCGGCATTACCGCCCCGGGTGGTGTCGCCGGCCGCGGCATTACACGGGCGCTACCACCAGCGGCGAATATTCAAAGCCCAAGGCGTACAACAGCAAATCGACTTTGCGGTGACGACCGACTGTCTGCGCAGCGGCGATCGCTGCATGAGCTACTTCTACGCGTCTTCGGGAGAGGTGGAACCGCTGTTATTCGGCGGCGGGAAATGGGTTTTAGACACGTCGGTAGACGCCAACTGTCCGCGCAGCGGCGCTCCGATGCACGTGACCAGGACCGGCCAGTACCCCCTGCCCCAGCCGGCGCAGAATCCGATCGCAGTGCTCACCGGGCACGGTAAGCATGTCCAGAGCGCACCATGCGCGCTGACTGCGGAATTCGACGAAATACTGACGCGCACTGGCGATTAGCGCGAGAAGTACCATGTGGCCATGCCGATTGAGGTTGGTCAGGTGTTCGCCGGCTACACCATCGAGCGCGTCCTGGGCACCGGCGGGATGGGCACGGTGTACCTGGCGGCCCACCCGCGGCTGCCGCGCAAGGATGCACTGAAGGTGTTGCCCATGGATCTGACCGCCGATCCGGAGTTTCGGGCGCGGTTTCTGCGCGAGGCTGACCTGGCGGCGAGTTTGTCTCACCCACATATCGTGTCGATCCATGACCGCGGTGAAGACGACGGCCACTTCTGGATTTCGATGGATTACGTCGCCGGTACTGACGCGGGCCGGCTGCTACGAGAGCACTACGCGCATGGCATGCCCGTCAGCGAGGCGCTGTCGATCATTACCGCGGTCGGATCGGCGTTGGACTATGCGCATCAGCGCGGCTTATTGCATCGGGACGTCAAGCCGGCCAACGTGCTATTGGCGGACCCCGACGGACAGGAGCGACGGGCTTTTCTCGCCGACTTCGGCATCGCGCGCCGCATTGACGATGCGGCCGGCCTGACCGCCACCAACATGACAGTGGGCACGGTGGCCTACGCGGCGCCCGAGCAATTGAAGGGCGAAGCGATCGATGGACGTGCCGATCAATATGCCCTGGCGTGCACGGCATTTCACCTGCTGACCGGCGCGCCGCCCTACGTCCACTCCAATCCGGCGGTGGTGATCACCCGGCATGTCACCGCACCGCCGGCTTCGATCGGCCAGCGGCGCCCCGAGTTGGCTGCGCTCGACTGGGTGTTCGCCGTGGCGATGGCCAAACATCCCTCCGCCCGGTTCGGCAGCTGCGGGGAGTTCACCCACGAACTGCGGCAGGCGCTGAATGCGGGTTTCACTTCCGGGCGTCGTCAGGTCGCCCTCCCCGAAACCCGGCCCGTGCCTGCCACGACCGCACCCAGCTTGCCGCCCTCGCCCGTCGGCAAGCCGCGGGCGCCTCGTCGACGGCTCCTGATCGGCGCGGTCGTGGGTATCTCGCTGCTGATCGCCGCCGGCGTCTTCGCGGTCGAAAAGCTTTCCCGCCACGACCAGCAGCACCAGCCGACGGCTAGCGACGGACCCTTCACGGGCACGTATCGCACCGACTTCGGCCCTCTCAGCAGTGGCGTAGACGTGGCCCCGAATACCGTTGCGGCTCCTGCGATCACGAGCACCTATGGCGTGCGTTCGGTATGCCGTTCCACCGGTTGCGTTGCGATGGCAGTGCGAGTCGGCGGCGCTCCCGTAGGCCCGCCGACGGTGGTGCTGGACCAGATCGGTGGGAGTTGGGTGGGAGTGGTGCTGAGCTCGGATCAATGTCAGGGCGCGGCGACCGAGTTCTTCCAGGTATTCACTTTGCAGCCAGGCTCTCCCGGTACTTTCGCCGGGACGTTGACCGCGACGTCCCGCAACGTCTGTGCCAATACTCGAACCGTCATTTTTGCCCGCACCGGCGACGTGGACGTCAACAAGGTGCCCGACCCGGCCGGCCAGCCGCAGCGGGTGGTGTCGCCGGCCGAAGCCCTGCATGGGCGCTATCAATCCACCCGAACCTTCACCAACGGGCTTCCGCAAACGTTGCAAAACTATGCGGTCACCACGAGATGTCTACGCACCGGTGATCGGTGCATGAGCTACTTTCATGCGGCGTTGAGTGATGCACCGCTGGTATTCGGCGGCGGGAAGTGGGTCTGGGACGTGGACGGCCTGGGCCAATGCGGGTCCGGGGCGAGCACGCAGCTAAAAGACACCGGGCAGTATCCGTTGCCGCAGCCACCGCAAGATCCGATCACCCGGCTCACCGGGCATGGCCACCACGAACAAGGCGCGCCCTGCGCCGCCACTGGTGACTTCGACGAAACATTCACGCGCACTGGCGATTAACACCAATTCGGCCGCGACCGGAAAAGTCTAGTCCTACGATTTGGCCATGCCGCTCGAGGTTGGTCAGGTGTTCGCCGGTTACACCATCTTGCGGGTACTGGGTGCCGGCGGGATGGGTGCGGTGTACTTGGCCGCACATCCGCGGCTACCGCGTGAGGACGCGCTGAAGGTCTTGCCGGCGAATCTGACCCTTGATCCGGAATATCGCGCGCGGTTCATGCGCGAGGCCGAGCTGGCGGCGGGACTGTCTCATCCGAACATCGTGCGCATTCATGACCGCGGCGAAGAGGACGGCCAGTTCTGGATTTCCATGGACTACATCGCCGGCACCGATGCGGCACGGCGGTTGCGCGAGCATTACCCCGGCGGAATGCCGCCCAGCGAGGTGGTGCCGATCATCGCCGCGGTTGGTTCGGCGCTGGACCATGCCCACAATCGGGGGCTGCTGCACCGTGATGTCAAGCCGGCCAACATCTTATTGGCCGATGCCGATGGGCAGCCGCGACGGGTCTACCTGGCCGACTTCGGTATCGCCCGGCACATGGACGACACCGCGGGACTGACGGCGACCAACATGACGTTGGGCACGGTTGCCTATGCGGCGCCAGAGCAGCTCAAGGGCGAACGAATCGATGGGCGTACCGACCAATACGCGTTGGCGTGCACGGCATTTCATCTGTTGACCGGCAAGCCGCCGTACGGCGAGTCAAATCCGGCGGTGGTAATCGCCCAGCACGTCAGCGCTCCGCCGCCATCGATCGGTGCGGCTCGACCCGACCTGGCCGCGCTGGACCTGGTTTTCGCCACGGCCCTGGCCAAAGAGCCGTCGGGCCGGTTCGGCAGTTGTCGGGAATTCACCGATCAGCTGGGCCGGTCGTTGAGCGGCTCGGCTACCAGCGTCCTGCCGTACCCCGTCAGTCAGCCGCCTGCCCGCAAACGTGCGCCTGTCCTGATAGCCGCGCTGGGCGTCATTGCGTTGCTGGTCGCGGGCGGGGTTTTCGCGGTGGTCAGATTCACCCACAAGCACAACCCTGCTGCCTCTGGGGCGCCTCCCGGCACCGCGTCGACTGCGCCGGCCGCGGTCAACGCCGGCCCGTTTACCGGCGTGTATCAGGTGCAGCTCGGCCAGGGCACCACTTTGGACGGCAAGCCGGGCCCGGGTTCGGGCCCGATGTCGGCCACGTATGCGGTCCGTTCGGTGTGTCGCTCCAGCGGATGTGTCGCGACCGCCTCGATGCTGAACGGCGGCGCCAGCCTTGCCTCGTCATCGGTGTTCGACCAGGTCGACGGGCGTTGGGTGGCCGTGACCCTCGACCACAACCAGTGCCGAGGCATGGCGGCAGAAATCTGGGAAGTGATCACGCTGCAACCAGGCGCCGACGGCACCCTCACCGGCGAGTACCGCGGAGCCGCCGCCAACGCCTGCAATCAAAAGCGATCCGTGACCTTCACGCGCGTCGGCGACGTCGACGTCAACAGCCTGCCGGACCCGTCGGCGCTGCCGCCGCGCGTGGTGTCGCCGGCCGAAGCGCTGCACGGTCGCTACCACATCGCGCGAACTTTTTCGAGCAGGCTTGCGCCACAACAGGAGAACCAGGCCGTCGTCACCGATTGTCTACGCACCGGCGAGCGGTGCATGAGTTATTTCCACTCGCTCACCGCTGATACGCCGCTGGTATTCAGCGGAGGGAGCTGGGTTCTCGATATTCAGCACCCCGAGGAGTTCACCGGCTGCCAGCACCTCAACGTGAAAACCTCTGCGCGACTGCCGATGCCGCAGCCACCGCAGAATCCCATCACTCGCCTCACCGGGCACGGGCACCACGAACAGACCGGGAACTGCGCTCTGAGTGTGGATTTCGACGAGATATATACGCGCACAGACGACTAGCCGTCCGGCTGCCGCGTCGGTCACACCTATCCCGTCTGCCGCTGCGAAGGTCGAACAGTCCTTTTGTAATTCGATATCGTCGGCGATATCGAATCGCAAACCGCATTATGCCTTCCCATGCTGGTCCTAGCGCATCGCGGCATCGCCCGGGAAGTCCCAAGCCCCGATTGGGTTTTGGGGTAGCATGCCGCGGGTGTGGTGGACCGAGCTGGCCAGAGAATCCTGGGATGCCCTCTTTGAGCCGCACCGCCGACAAAGCCCGGTGCTGCGAGCCATCGAGTTGCTCGACGAAATCGAGGACGACCCCGCGGCCGCTTGGGAGAAAGCTCAGGAAGTCCGCCTGCCGGGCCTCACGCGATCCGTGCGGCGCACGCTCATCGAGCTTGGCACGCCAAGTCTTTGGATCTACTGGTCGTTGGACGCCAAGCGCGGCCCGATAATTCTGGACTTTCTCTTCGACGAATAGACCAGAATCAGCCCGCGTCGATGCCGCGTTTCAGCGCTTCCAGCCGGCGCAAAGTCCATCGCCATTTCGAAAGCACCCCGGTGGTGCCGTCAGCGGCCTCGTGAACGCCTTTCGCAATGGCCTCTGCCAAACCCGCGATGTATGTCGAACGGGCCGGACCCGCGGGCGGCAACTCCGCTGCCATGAAGTCGATCGACTGCGCTATGCCCACCGTCTCGCCGTCACCGTTGACCAGCGGCTCCTCTGGGAGCAACGGCACGACATCGCCAACGGCAAGGCGCGCTGCGTCGGCCGAAAGTGCAATCCGAGGGCAGCCGGCAGTTTGCTCCAGCAGATACGCCTCCACCAGCGCCGGGCCGAACAACACGTTCTTGCCGTGAAAGCACGGGCCGATGGCGACGCCGCCCCGGCACAGGATCGAAAATTCCAGCAGGTAGGACAGCTGGATGCCGGCGAGAAGCCGCAACACCTGACAGACAGCTACTTGCTGCTGCTTGCGGTCCAGGCCGTCGATGACGATCGACGCGCCGATATTGTCCGAGAAATACGATGTGCGCAGCGGATTGCCAGCGGGCCGAGTGGAGTTGATCTGCTCCTGGCGATCGACCATGAATGCGACCGCGTTCAAGAACACCTCGTTTTCGGCAAAAGCCTTTGCGCCCAGAGTGTCGACGAATCCGACCGCCGACAGGCGATACCTTCGGCCGGTTCGCGTCAGCCGACGTCTTGGCTCAGGGAGTTGCCGGTCCACTTCGACGGGTGGGCGCTGTCCGGCGTCGTCCACCCGCTACCGAGCCGCCTTTTGGGCGGTGGCGCGCCTCGACTTCTCCGGGCGGGCGACAAGCTTCCCGGAATCTGCCAATTCCACTGCCCGCCGAAGACGATCGGCGATCAGGGTGACCGGCACGCTGACCACCGGCGTGAGAGTCAGTACACCCATGTCGTCTTCCTCGACCCGGTACCGCTTGTGACCTGGCTTTCCGGCCTTACCCAGCGAAATGCGACGCCGGGGGTCGACCTCCACCTCCCCGACGAAGCGGTTCGAACCGCTCATGACGCACCCCTCTCGTGACGGGCTCCAGGGTACCCACCTGCAGTGCTATGGGCACTCGGGTCTATGGGCACTGGGGCTTTGCCCATTTAGGGTAAAACCCCAATGCGACAATACTACCAGTCTGCGACGCAGGACGCTCGTGCCACCGATACGCCCGGACTAGCTGTTGCGTCTGATCTTGAGCGCGGTGGTGATCATCGGAATCTGTAGCGGCAGCCGGGCCAGCGCAACGATGCGCATCGGCCAGGGTTTGTTCCACCAGAGCCGGACCATGTTGAGATTTCCCGGGAAAACTGCGATGAACAGCGCGGCGGCGGCCGTCGCGGCGGCCCGGCGGGTCCGACGTGGCAGCAGCAGAGCCCCGATGACCAGCTCGGCCACACCCGATACGTAGGTGTACAAGCGAGGGCTTCCCGGCAGCTCGACAGGAATGATGTCGTCGAACGGTTTGGGTGCCAGAAAGTGGAGGGTGCCTATGCCGAGCAGCATCGCCCCGACTCGGTAAGCGGCCGTCTGGTTCGCATCGCGCTCAACTAGTGGTGTGGTCATGGGCCTTATTGTGTCGTGCGCTAGCGCGCCTGCCAGACTGTGGTGTGTCCGGCATCGACTTCACCTCGGTATCGCCAATCGTTCCCGTCCGGAATCTGGATCTCGCGCTTGACCGGTACCGCCGGCTCGGATTCGACGTTCGTGCCTACGAAGGCCCGGAGCGGTACGGCTTCGCCGACCGCGGCTCGGTGTCAATCCACATAACCGAGTGGGACGAGCATGATCCGCTGCGAACCGCCGCCAGCATCTACCTCTACGTCAGCGACGCCGACGCGCTTTATGCGCAGTGGCATGCGCTCGAGCAACTTGACGGCCGGTTCATCGCACCGCGAGACACACCCTACGGCTTGCGCGAATTCGCCTATGTTGATCCCGACGGCACTGCCCATCGCGTCGGTTCGCCCTTGCCCGGTCGGCAGACGTGACACGATACGGATTGTGACGACGACCGCTCACGACGCGTTCATGGCGCAGCTGCGCGCCAAAGCACTTGCGCTTGGGTTCGAACCCCTTGCCGCTAGGGCATTTTGACGCATTTAGGCCGCCAACCGAGCATCGCGCGTTACCGCGGTGGCTGTCACCGCGATACCCCAGGCACGGGCTGCGCCAACCCGCATCGATTCCGGATCGCCGGTGGTGAGAAACACGCGCGAGCCTGGCCGTTTCTGAGTGCTGGGATATCGCGCCGCGATTGCCGCGGCCAGGCGCTCGGCCGGATCGATCAGCAGAGTGTTTGGCAGCGCCGCTTGGAACCAGCGACTCGCGGCGGGGTAATGAGTGCAGGCCAGGACCAACGCATCGACCCCTCGTAGCGGCACGACGATCCTGGCCAAATCTGTGGCGAACTGCGGAGAGCCGGTGCGGCCGCCTTCAATGTGCGCCGACAACGGCTGGGCGACGCGGGACAACACGACGTGTCCCCGACGTTCGAGACCGCGCCGATAGTGGCCGCCGACGATGGTGCGACGTCCGCCTACCACACCGACAACGGCGACGTCCTCGGGGACGGAGGATAACCCGTGTTCGATGATGCCCTCCACCGGAATCGGTGCCGCTTCAAGGCGTCCGACCACCGTGCTGGCCGCGTTACACGCCAGCACCACCTCGGTGGCGCCCCGCTCGGCCAGTGCGGTAACCACGGTGGACAGGCGCGCAGCCAACTCGTCGGTACCCATGCGGCCGTATGGGGTTGCCCCGGCATCCGACCAGTACAGCACCGGAAGGCCCGGTGCCAGTTGGTCCAATGCGCGAACCAGTCCGATACCACCGATGCCCCAATCGACTATCCCCAATTGGTAATTCACGTTCATCACGGGTAAGTCAGGGGGGCGGTGTGCCCCTTGTCCAGTGGTCCGGAATCGAACGCCACCACCCGCGCGGACCTGCTCGCCGTCAGCGCTTCCAGCCGGGTACCGGGGAAGCGGCTGGCGAAATACCACCGATACTCGTGCTCGGCGCGAATAGGGTTGTGCCGCACCATGTTCAGCCAGTCCGGGTGGGTGGTCAAAGCGGTCAGGTCTTTGGCGAACTGGGGCCGGACCCGTCGGGTGCGCAGATGCGCGATCGCCGAACGGGTGAACATGCCCAGCTCACGCATCCGCACCGGGTGCTCGACCATGTCGACCACCCACAGCCGACCGCCGGGAACCAGCACCCGGCGGATTTCCGCCATCACCGGATCCCAGTCCAGGTACCGGAAAGACAAAAACGAGATCACCACGTCGACGTGATCGTCGGGAACGTCCAGCTCCGGGCCGTTGACCTTGACGAACCGTAGCCGGGCGCGGTCACGGCTGTGCTCACGGGCTTTGTCGAGCATGCCGGCAGAGCTGTCGACGCCGATGCCGAATTCGATCTCGCCGCGATCGTCCAGCTCGCGCAGCAAAGCGCCGTTGCCGCAACCGATTTCCAGCACCCGCAAACCGCGACCGAGCTCGGCGCGAACCCGGGTGACCTTGTCGGCCACCCATTGCCATTCGGCCTCGCGGACCTTGATGTCCGCGTAGGCGCGGTCGTACAGTTCAGCCACTCGGTCGTAGGAGCGTTCCGGTTGCGCGGCGGCCGGAAGGCTCTGGATCAGTGGCTCCGCCGCGCAGCCGGAGTACTTGCGGATACTCCCGCTCCACCCGTGTGATTTCTTGCCGGGCGCGGCGATCATATAAAGACTCGGGCGGGCCTCCGGATGGCGACCCGCCCACGCAAACCGGTCTTTGCGAGCAGACACGGTGGTGAAGTTGTAGTTGCCGAACGTGGGAACTCCGAACACGTCGGCAAAAAACGGCGCGAACCAGCGCGCGGTGCGGCAGGCGTGGAAGTATGCACGCCCGTCGGGGGAGAACGGAATTGCCATGTCGCGCCACTCGTGCGGCGAGAACTGCTCGGGCCAGTCCGTCGACCCGAACATCGGGCCGTACATCCCGGCGTGGCTGATCAGGTGCAGTTCGCTGAGTTGCCGGCCGGCGCCGGCGAACCGAGCCAATTCGGCAGCGAAGTCGGCTTTGTGGTGCAGGCCGGAGAGGACGACTTCGGCGTCGGGGTTCGCGGCGGACAGTTCGCGTGCCATGGTGGCTGCGGCGACCGCGAATTCGGCTGAACCGCCGCGGTATTGGGTGGTGTGGGCCACCCAAATCAGCGGCCTCCGTTGGGTTTTGGGCGCTACCTGCGCAAATGAGACGCGGGGATGATCACCCTGCGGAATCCATGCCCCGTAGTTGCCGACCAACTCCAGCACCTCGGAGCGCTCCAGGTCGAACACCCGCATGCCCGCCGCCGGCGGGTTGTAGAAATGCAGCGTCAACCCGTACTCGCCGGCCGTCATGTCGTGGATCACGTCGGGCGTGATGCGAATCGGCGTGCCTTCCGGGCGGATGGCTTTTTCGGTCACGACCAATTGCGGGCCGTTCCAGCCGAACCGGCGTTCCGTGAACGTGCCTTCGACCGGGATGACGAAGCCGCCCGAACCTCCGTGGTCGTGCGGTGCGCAGCTGTTTCCCGGGCGCCACCGCGCCAGCATGATCTCAACCTCGTCGTCTACCCGCAGAATCAACCGCGAGTAAGGCTCCCCGTCGACCAGCGGCAAAGCCAAGATCGACAGCCTCGACCGGGCCTGCCCGACACGCGCCAGTAACTCAGGACCGGGCACTTCGCCACGCACAGCGACCGCGGCCAACGCATCGAGTAGCGGGGCCAGTTCCGTGAGGCCGTTACGCGTCACGGGCGGTAGGGAGTGGACGATCTCGGTCATGATGGTTTCCTCGTGCGACGGACATGGCCGGGTAGGGGACCATGCGTCGCAGCTGTCCCTATGCGGCCGATACGCAACGCTGTCGCCGCGGTCTAAAAGGATTCTTGGAAAATTCTTGAAACGGCGTGCGGAAGGTGGCGGCAGTGTGGCGCGAGCAGACGCAAAAGCCCCCGATTCGGCACGTAATCGGGGGCTTTTGCGTCTGCTCGGCGGTCCCTAGGTGACCCACTCCGGTTGTTGGGCGGTGTCGACGGCAGAGAAGTCCTTGTGGGCGAGCCCGGCCACACAACCGCCGTCGACAACGAATTCCGAGCCGGTCGAATAGCTGGACTCGTCACTGGCGAGGTAAACGACGAGATTGGACACCTCGCGCGGCTCGGCGATCCGACCCAGGGCGGTCTGGAAGATGTCCTCGGGAACCCATTCCGTCATCGGCGTCTTGATCAGGCCGGGATGAATCGAGTTCACCCGAATCCCGCTCGGCCCCAACTCCAGCGCGGCCGACTTGGTCAGACCCCGGACACCGAATTTGGTTGCGGTGTAACCATGGCACGCGATCGTGCCGGCCAAGCCTTCGATCGACGAGATGTTGATGATGGAACCCCGACCGGCTTCCTTCATCGGCTTGACGACGGCGCGAATACCCAGAAACACTCCGGTCAGGTTGATGTCGAGGATCCGTTGCCATTCGGAAAGTTCGTAGTCCTCGATGGTGCCGATGTTGATGATCCCCGCGTTGTTGACCAGGATGTCGACGCCGCCGAACACGTCGAGGGCGGTGGCCACCGCGGCTGCCCACTGCTCGGGCTTGGTGACGTCCAGGGAGACGTATCGGCACGAATCGCCGACCTCTTTTGCCACCAGCTCACCCTCGTGGTCGAGGATGTCGCCGAAGACCACCTTCGCGCCCTCGTCGACCATCGCCCGCACGTGCGACGCGCCCATGCCGCGCGCGCCGCCGCTGACCAGCGCGACCTTTCCGGCCAATCGTCCCGTCATATCGTCCTCCGGCTCGTTGGAATGCCTTATGTTCTCAGCACGGTGGGCGCCGGGGCTCGCGGGGTTGGTGTCTGCCTCGTCCAGCCATCGCCACACGAGGCTGCGCGGAGGTACAGTTGGCGGGTTACGGAGGTGAGGACGTTGGAACGCAAACTCAGGATGCCACTGAGAACCTCAGTCCCGCTTGGCTTCTCGGCTGTCGCTTTCCTCGCTGCGGGTATAGTGGTGACGTCCACGGGGTCTGAGCCGGAAGCTACTCCGTCGAACTACAGCCTCATCTCGACCACCGCTCCGCCGGCCGCGCCGGCAATCCCGTTGCCGCCGAATGAGCAGGGCTACGTGCGGGTGCAAACAAAGTCCGGATCGACGAGCTGTTCGATCAACGCTGAAGTGGTCGCCTGCCGAACCAACGCCAACAACTGGCCCACGATGCCCGACGGGCAGCACTATCACGTCGCCAGTGTCAACGCGAATGGCGAGTTCCATTGGGTCAACGCCGATCTCGGACTTCTCGAGGGCAAAGTCACGTTGGATTATCAGACCTATAGCGCAGAGGGCTGGACGATCGTCGCAAGTCCGGACGGCACCAAGTTCACCAATGACCGCACCGGCCACGGCATGTCGGTCAGCACCGAGAATGTGACGCCGTTCTGAACCCGGGCGGCAAAACCCGCATTGACTCTGCGTCCACGGCGCAAACATGCGAGTAGGGCGCGCCGTGACCGCAGTATCAACGCCGGCTTCTGCAAGAGAGGACCCATGAACCGTAGTCCTTGCACGTACGTCGTCACCGGCGCCGCGTCGGGTATCGGCTTGGCGACGGCGCGGCGCCTGCTGGCCGACGGTGCCACCGTCGTCGGCGCCGACCTGGCCTCCCCACCCGACCTGGGCCACGGGTTCACCTTCGTGCCCGCCGATGTCACCGATGAGGCGGCCGTCGCGGCCGTCTTCGACGCCGTGCCCAACCGCCTCGACGGCGTCGTGCACTCCGCCGGTGTGGCCGGTGGCGGTCCGGTCCATCTGCTGCCCCGCGCCGAATGGGACCGGGTGATCGGCATCAACCTGACCGCTACCTATGTGGTAGCGAAGGCAGCGCTGGCCCGAATGATCGAGCAACCGCGGGTCGACGGCGAGCGCGGCTCGATCGTCACCCTCGCCAGCATCGAAGGCCTGGAGGGTACGGCGGGCGGCAGTTCCTACAACGCGGCCAAGGGCGGCGTGGTGCTCCTTACCAAGAACATCGCGCTGGACTACGGCCCTAGTGGGATCCGGGCCAACGCCATCTGCCCGGGCTTCGTCAAAACGCCGATGGCCGACAGCGTCTTCGGTATACCGGGGATGGAAGGTCCGGCGGCGTCGATCACCAACGAGCACGCCCTGCAGCGGCTGGGTAGGCCCGAGGAGATCGCGGCTGTGGCGGCTTTCCTGCTGTCTGCCGACGCTTCCTTCGTCACCGGTCAGGCCGTTGCGGTCGACGGCGGCTACACCGCCGGGCGTGATCATGGCGTGGTCCGGCTCTTCGGCCTACCGGAGTAATGCCGACGGCGAAGTGGTAGGAAACACCAATGGCGTCGATATCGGAAGTGAGTGGTCACGTCGTTGCCCGGGCCCGGGGGATGCGGGACCTGGTGCGCGCCGAGGCCGCCGAATCCGAGCGGATACGCACCTTGACCGACGCGATTGTCGACGAGATGTGGGCAAGTGGGCTGATGTCGGCGTTCAACCCGGTCGCAGCCGGCGGCGTCGAACCGTCCTTCGCCGAGATGATCGAAACGTGGATCGAAATGGCTTGGCAGGACGGCTCATTCGGCTGGATCGGCATCGCGAACCTACCGTCGTCGTTCGCGGCCGCCGCATATCTGCCCGACGACGGATTCGCGGAAGTGTTTACCGCCCACGACAATCGCGTCACGATGGGCGGCCAGTTTTTCCCCAACGGGCAGGGGCAGGCCGCCGACGGCGGTTACCGGTTGAGCGGATCGTGGAGCTTCGGCTCGGGCATTGGCCATTCGCAGTACGTCGCGGCCGGGTTCTTCCCCATGGACGACGGCGAGATGCGCTGGATCAGCGAGGGCATTCCCGACATGCGGGTGGCTGTGCTGCCGCGGGATGAGGTCTCGTTCAACGACGGCTGGTATGTGCAGGGGCTCAAGGGAACTGGCTCGTACGACTACAGCGTCCAAGACGTGTTCGTGCCGGAATGCCGCACGTTCGCACTGTTCACTCGCGAGCCGTATCGCGGCACGTCGCCGGCGACCCGCATGGGGCTGATGCCAGTGACGGCCGCGGGGCATGCGTCCTGGGCGCTCGGGGTGTCCAAGAGCATGCTCGACGATGTCGCCAAGTTGGCGGCGACCAAGTACCGGATGAGCGACATGGCGGCGTTGGCCAGTCGCCCGACGTTCCAGAAGGGGCTGGCCCAGCACGTCGCCGCGTGGCGGGCCGCCCGCCTTCTGGTGCTCGACGCCTTCACCACCGCCGAGGCTGCGGTGGCCGCCGGTGACGAGCTGACCCCGACTTTGCGGGCGGACATGCGGGTGGCCGCCATCCACGCCACCGATACCGCGCGCAGCTGCGCCGAATGGGCTCATCTGGTCGCCGGTACCACCTCGATCCGCGAAGGCAGCCGCCTGGAACGCGCGTTCCGCGACATGTACACCGGAACCCAGCATGCGTTCATCAGCGAGAAAGTCGCCATCGACGCGGCGCAGGTCTGGCTCGGGATCATCGAGGACCAGTTCGGGCTTTAGCTTGCCGAGCAGACGCAAAATCCCCCGATTTCGCGCCGAAATGGGGGATTTTGCGTCTTCTCGCGGGTCTTAGGCCGGGACCTCTTTGGAGCCGCGGCCCAGATGACGGAATCCCGCGCAAGCTTTCTTGAGGCCCAGCGCATACGGCAACGCACTGGATTCAAACCTCAGCCTGGCCGCCAGCTTGGAGCCGAAGCCGGACTCCGGCACCGCGGGGGCCACTTCAGACGTGGCCAAGTCGATGTAGTACGTCGAGGTTTCACCGATGCCCTCGAAGTGGTGCACCAGCGGCAGGCAAAGACCACGGAAATGCTCGTCGAGGCATTGCACCACGACGTCGGTCATCAGGACGTATTCCGGTATCGGCACCTGGTTCTTGAGCATCCGGTGCACGAGGATGACGTCGACACCGGCCAGCTCGACCAGGCGCTTGACCTTCTGCTGTGCCACCTCGCCCTCGTGGGCGACGAACTTCAGTGACAGGCTGTCCAGCTGGGCACAGCTCGCGCAGTCGCAGGCAATGTCTTTCTTCATCCGCTCCCGTCGCGCGAGAAACGATCGGCGCATGTCGGAAAGACGTTCGCACACCAACACTTTCGCGTTGCCGCCGGGCGCCCAGAAGAATGCGGCGTCGCCCTCCAGCTTGGCCAGCTTCAGCCCTTTACCGGCATCGATGACCGACTCGAGCAGGTCGGCCACCGTCTGCTGGGCGTGGGCCAGGTGCAGCCTGTTCCATTGCATGTAGTTCGTGTATCCGCCGATGTCCGCGATCAGCAGAACGGCGCGTTGGATAGCCATGATTTCGCGAGTCTAGCCAGGTCAGACCGCTCGAGCGGCGGATTAAGCGGGAACGCGATGACGCGGCCGAAGCGGTGCCATCCGGTTCCGAAAAGCGATGGCGCCGGTCATATCGCTTTCTAAAATCGATTGGCCCGCCCGTGCCCGGGGCCAGTGTGACGGATGTGACCATCGCCAGTTGCGACGGTGGCATCCTTGCTTTATGGGCTTGGTGTTCCGCCTGGTAGAGCTCCTCCTGTTCATCCTGCCGCTGGCCGGGGCGATAGTCGCCGCGCACAAGGCCTTCACCGCATTCCGTCGAGGCCAGCAGACCGACAAGACTGAGGCAGATGAGACGACACCTGCCCGCGCGCACCCGCGACAAGGCAACCAGGCCGCCCAGTGGGCGACGATCAAACGCGTCGTCGAGGAGCACACCCGAACGGATGCACGCTGGCTGGATTACGAACTCGACGTGGCCAAGCTGCTGGACTTCCCGCTGATGACGGACATGCGCAACCCGTTCACGACGGCCTTTCACAAAGCCAGGCTCCGGGCGGACCTGCTGCGTCCCACCAGAGCCGAAGATCTTCTCGACGACCGGGAAGCCGCAGACCAGTACTTTGCCGCGGTCGAAGAGTACGTGACCGCCTTCAATGTGGCCGAAACCGAGGCAATTCGTCAGCGCCGCAACGACTTCACCGAAGAAGGGCAGCAGCGTATCGCCCGCGCGCAAAGCCTGCTCCGGGTGGTGTCGGACACCGCGGCAACCGCCCAGGAACGTCAGCGCGCGTATGACCTGGCCCGCAAAGAACTCGACGGGCTGATCGTGTTGCCGTCCCTGACTCAAGCCAGGATCGAGCGCGGCATCGCCGGTGAGCTAGGCGGATAGCGCCCCGGTTTACGGACCAGCGAGCAGATGTAAACCTCGGCACGCATACCATCAGCGCATGCGCGGCTACAAAATCTTGATCACCGGCCCCAGCGGCCAAGTCGCCGCGCCTATCGCCCGGGCGCTTGCCGCCGACAACGAGGTGTGGGGGATCGCCCGATTCACCGACGCCGCGGCGCGCGCGGGTCTGGAACAGGCAGGTGTGCACTGCGAAGCGGTCAACCTGGCCGCCGGCGACTTCACCGCGCTGCCGGACGACTTCGACTACGTGCTGAATCTGGCCGTTGCCAAAAGCGGCAACTGGGACAAGGACCTGGCGGCCAATGCGGAGTCGGCCGGCCTGCTCATGAGCCACTGCCGCGGCGCGAAAGGGTTTCTGTACTGCTCGTCGACGGCGGTCTATGACCCTCCCGACGACAAACCACGCACCGAGCATGCGGCCCTGGGTGACAACCACAAAATCGTGTTCCCCACCTATTCCATCTCCAAGATCGCGGGCGAGGCCGTGGTCCGGTCGATGTCACGCGTGCTCGGCGTGCCTACCACCATCGCCCGGCTGAACGTGCCGTACGGCGACAACGGGGGGTGGCCGTACTTTCACATGGAGATGATGCTGGCCGGCATACCGATCCCCGTGCCGCCTGGAGGGCCGGCCCGCTACAACCCCATTCACCAGGACGACATCATCGTGACGATCCCGAAGTTGCTCGACGCGGCGTCGGTCCCGGCGGTCACGGTCAACTGGGCCGGGAACACGACGGTCAGCCTCCAGGAGTGGTGCGAATACCTCGGGTCGCTGATCGGTCGTGAGCCGGTGTTTCGGGAGGACCCGCAGGCACTGCGCGGCGTACCCGTCGACCTGACTCGGATGCGCGAACTCGTCGGCGATACCACGGTGCACTGGCGCGACGGGATCCGCCGGATGGTCACCAAGTTTCACCCGGAGCTGATCAGCGCATGAGCAAATTCGATTGATAGGACGGATATGTCGAGAACCGTGGTGATCGGTGCGTCGAGCGGGTTAGGCCGCTGTATCAGTGTCGGCCTAGCTAGGCGCGGCGCGAAGGTGGCTTTACTGGCGCGACGACGGCAGCGACTGGAGGCCGCGAGGCAGGAAGCCGGCGAGGGCGCGGTTGCTGTCGAATGCGATGTGACCGAACAGGATTCGTGCCGATCGGCGATCAACACCGCCGCCGAGGCGCTCGGCGGCATCGACAATCTGGTATACACCTCCGCGATATGCCCGTTGGAGCGCATCGCCGACACCGATGCCGAGCTATGGCGAAAAGTATTGGATACCAATGTCATCGGCGCGTCATTGGTGACCGCCGCGGCGGCTCCGTACCTGGCGGAGTCGGGGGGCAAAGCGGTCTATCTCTCGTCCACGTCGGGCACTTTCGGGCCGCCGTGGCCAGGCTTGGGCGCCTACGCGGTCAGCAAGGCGGCGCTGGAGCGACTCGTGCAGGTGTGGCAAGCCGAACACCCGAATATCGGCTTCACCAACCTCATCGTCGGCGAATGCCCGGGCGGCGAGGGCGACTCGATGACGGGCATGAGTTTCGACTGGAACGGCGAGCTCGCCATGAAAGCACAACCGCTGTGGTTACAGCGCGGCTGCATGGGGGGCAAGCTGATGCCGGTCGAGGATCTGGTGGAGTTGGTGCACACGATTTTGCGCACCAACGCGTCGACGTCAATGCCGGTCGTGGTCGCCCGCGGCGCTTCGGCGACGCCGGCGGGACTGCTGGACACCTAGGGGAGACGTCGATGCCCGAGCGGCCACGCGACATCAGAGAGCTGACCGACGATACCGAGGCGTACCGGGACGAGCTGCTGCGACGTTGGACCGGCCTGCTCAGCTATCGCTACATCGGTCGCAACCATGCGTCGATGAATCTCGGTGAGGTCGATGACACGGTTCGCATCCGACGCGACATGCGCAACGAGGCCGGCGGAATCATGGTCGCCCCGTTGGCAATTGCGTCGCCCGAAGGGTGCCAGACCGACATGGTTGCGGTACCCAACCCGGTGATCTCCTCGGTGCAGATCCTGGATCCCGGCTTCGACGTGGACACCGTCCTGGTGGTGGGCTCCGGCAACATCCACCAGGGCAGAACGATGGGCTATGGCCGATGCCTGATCGTCGACGCGGACAACCCCGAGCGCGTCGTCGCCTTCATCCACGGTCAGGGTGCGGTCATCGGTCAGCCGCCGCCCGGCCTGGAGAAGATGGACGTCAGCGGCACCGAGCTGATCATCGAGGATTCACCGGACCTTCCGCCGCTGTGGCAGGCTTTCGGCGCGTCTCGGCGCGCCGACGGGCACTGGGTGATGCCTGAGCTCACCCTCGAGGTGGCGTCGCCGGACGCAGCGTTGCACATCGGGCCGCAACACGTGCTGCTGGAGACGGCCGCGATCGATCTGGCCGCAGAGCTGGCGGGCACCAGGCGGTTGCAGGTGCAAAGCTGGCAGGTGATGTTCATGTCGCGCGGAAAGGTGGGTCCGTTTCGCGTCGACGGGACCGCGTACCGCGGCGCCGAAGGGTGTGTCGGCGTGCGCATGCTCATCCATGATGAAGGCAACAACGACCGTCCCATCACGACCGGCTCGGCCGTGTTCGACGTTCTGTTGTAACCGCGAGCAGACGCAAAATCCCCCAAATCGCCCGCGATTTAGGGAATTTTGCGTCTGCTCGCGGGGAGCTGCTGCACCGCGCGGCCCATCCGCATCACGGCCTCCGTCAGGATCGCTTGCGACGTAGCAATGTTCATGCGCACATGCCCCACACCACCTGTCCCGAACGCGTGGCCCGACGTCAGCAGGACACGGGCGTGGTCGAGGAACCAGCGTGCCGGGCCGGACAGATCGGATACCACCGCGATGCCCTCGGCCGCTTGTTCGCTGAAGCCTAGTTGCCGGCAATCCAGCCACGCCAGATACGTGCCTTCCGGTGGCTGATACCCCACACCCGGCAAATGCTCGGTTATCAACTCGCCCAGCAACTTTCGGTTGGCATCCAGTCCGTCCAGCAGGCTGTCCAGCCAGCCGCCGCCGGTGCGAAACGCTTCGGTATGCGCGATGACGCCCAGGTGACTGGGGCCGTGGCTGACTTCCTCGGGCATCCGTCTGAGGTCGGCCGCCGACTCCGGGCCGGCGACGGCCAACGCCGCTTTCAGCCCACACAGGTTCCATGCCTTGGACGCGGACATCACGGCCAACGCGTTCTCCGCCCCAGCAACCGTCAGGTACGGCGTGAACCGCGCGCCCGGCAGCACCAGCGGAGCGTGAATCTCGTCCGACACCACCCGGACGTCGAATCGGCGGGCAAGTTCGGCAACACCGGTCAGCTCCGCAGCCGTGTGCACCGACCCGGTCGGGTTGTGCGGATTGCACAGCAGATACGCCACTTTCGCACCTGGCCCGCCGGAACGTCGGGCATGCGAAAATGCTTCTTCCAAGGCCGCCAAGTCAATTCGGCCGTCGCTGCCCAACGGGGCCTCGACCACCCGCCGTCCGTCGTGCGAGACGAACGCGTAAAACGGCGGATACACAGGCGGATTCACGATGACGGCGTCGCCGCGGTCGGTGACCAGGCGCAGCATCTCGACCACACCGAGCATCACGTCGGGAACCACCGCCGTACGGCCGACCGAGAAATTGTGCCATTCCCAGCGCTGGGCAGCGAATTCGCCGACGGCCCGGGCGTACCCCTTTCCGTACGGGTAGCCGGTATCACCGATATCGACCGCCCGATGAATGGCGTCGGCCACCGTCGGCGCGAGCCGGACGTCCATCTCGGCGACCCACAACGGCAACACATCGGCCGGGTGCGCGCGCCACTTCATGCTGCTGCGTTCGCGCAGTTGCTCGACCGAAAGCTCCTCGAAGGGATTGGCTGCCGCGGCAGGACTCACGAGCGACCAGTTTAACCGCCGACGAAGGCCCCCTTCGGAATCGTCAGCGGCAGATCCACCGAACTGAGTAGGCCGGGCGCCGCGTCGACGACGTAGGGCACGGCGTTCACGACGCGCATAGCCGTCGCGACCATCGCCCCGGCGCCCGAGCTCATCCCCGGAATACCGGCCCGGCGTGGATCCTTCAGCGTGGCCGTCAGCGTGCAGTCGATGTCCGGGTCGCCGCTGATCACGATGCGGTAGGACAGATCGCCGATCCCGGTGGGCCAGTCGGGTGCGACGTCGTGCGCGAGCCTGGTGACGTGCTCGATGACGATAGCCTCGCGACCGTCGACCACCCCGATCGCCTGCATACGCAGCGCACCGCAGGTGCCGGCTTGCACTGTGCCCATGGCTACTTCCAGCGTCCGGTCGGTGACGGCACGATCAAATCCTTCCCGGACCTCGGTCACTTCGACCCCGAGCGCGTCGGCGATCAACCGGATCTGACCCTGCCACTCGCCCGCGATTGCGCCGGGAAAGCCGATCCAGGGCTGGTAGTCAAGCGGCCGGCCGAAGCCCAACGCGTCGCTCATGATGTCGGGAACCCCGTAGTCGTCGTACAGGCCGATTTCGCAGGCGTGAATCGTTTCGATCGTCGCCGACTGCGTGGACAGCACCAGCGGCAGGTAGTCGGCGGCGAATCCCGGTTCGATTCCCGACGCGTACAACGACACCTGGCCCTGCTTGGCCGCCGCGGCCAGCTGGTCACGCCATTCCGCGGGCTGGTAGGCGTGCGGGTTGACCAGGCGGGTGGTGCTGGTGGTGACGACGTTGATCCCGGCTTCAAGCAGCTTCACGTAGTCCGGGATGGCCAACGCGTCGCGTTCGGGTCCACTGGCCGCATAGACCACGCAATCGGGCTTCAGGGCGATCAGCGCGTCGGCATCGTTGGTGGCAGCCAGGCCGATCGGCTCGCCGTTGGCCAGTTCACCCGCGTCCTTGCCCACCTTGTCCGGCGCGTGCACCCACACCCCGATGAGGTCCAGGTCGCGACGCCGCCGGATGGTGCTGATCGCGATCGATCCGATGCCTCCCGTCGCCCACACCACCACGCGGTATGCCATCGTCATCCTCCTGACATTGTGAAAACCGGAGCGGCAGTGGCTAATCCGGCTGCATGGAGTGCGGATCCGGCCTTCGATCTGCTGGTCAACCACGGACTGAACAAACGTTAGGTTACTCTGCCTGGGTATCTTCACGCTCAGGTTCGACATGCGGCGATGATGTCGACGGCCATGCGGGTGGTCAACGCGATCCCCTACGTTGTCGACGCGGCTCCCGGTCTGCTCAGCTCGCTGGATATCCCGACGACGCTGCCGCGGCACGTCTTTGACTAATGGTTGACGGCAATCTTGAACGGGACGTAGTGTTCGTGGGACAAATATTAGGTTGGCTACGGACCATTGAGGAGAAGCTGCGTGTTCCTAATGCGCTTCGACATGCGGGCCCCGGCGTTCGGCGCGCCCCCGGCCGCGCTGTATGCAGCGGTGCCGGAGATGTGCGCATGGGCGGAAGATCACGGTGGCCTGGCGGCCGTGCTGTGTGAGCACCACGGATCGGACGACGGGTACTTGCCGGCCCCGTTCCTGCTGGCTTCGGCGATCGCCTCGCGCACTCAGCAGCTCGCCCTGAGCATGACCCTGATTCTGCCGTTCTACGATCCCGTACGCCTCGCCGAGGACATGGCCGTCCTCGACATCCTCAGCGGCGGCCGGGCGTCCTACATTCTGGCCCTGGGATATCGACCCGAAGAGTACGACATGTTCGGCTTGTCGCTCGCCGATCGTGGGCGGCTGGCCGACGAGAAGGTGAGCCTGCTACGACGGCTGCTCGCGGGTGAGACCGTCGTTGAAGACGGACGACGGATCACGGTGACACCGCTGCCGCTGACCCCCGGTGGGCCGGCGCTGATGTGGGGCGGTGGAAGTCTGGCGGCCGCCCGACGGGCCGGGAGATACGGCCTGGGCATGCTGGCCAACGCCAATATCCCCGGTATGCGGGAGGCCTACGAGCATTCCTGCCGCAAGCACGGGTATCAGCCTGGTCCGGCATTTTTCCCCGACCGCAACACGCCGTCGGCAACTTTCGTCGCCGATGACGTCGACGAGGCTTGGTCGGAGCTGGGCGAGTACCTGCTGCACGACGCGCGCGCCTACGCCGAATGGAACCCCGGCAACGAGACGTCGGCAGGGTTCTCCCACGTCGACAGCGTTACCGAGCTGCGCGAGGCGTCTTCGTCGCACGTGATTATCTCGACCTCGGAAGCGATTTCCCGGGTGCGCGATGGCAAAATGCTCACGCTGTCGCCGTTGTGCGGTGGCTTGCCGCCGGAAATCGCGTGGCCCTATCTCAAACGCGTCGGCGAGATCGTTGTGCCGGAGGCCGTCCGCTCGCCCAGCGCGGCCGCGGACACTGGGCTCAGCGAGTTACTGTCGGAAACCGGGATGTGAAGATGACCGCCACTGAACTGTATTACGACCCTTTCGATTTCGACATTGACGACGACCCGTATCCGATCTGGAAGCGACTTCGTGATGAAGCCCCGCTATACCACAACGACAAGTACAACTTCTATGCGCTGAGCCGGTATGACGATGTCTCGCACGAGCTGACCAATTGGGAGGTCTACCGCTCGGGCCGCGGCACCACCATGGACATCATCATGAGCGGCATCGAGTTGCCGCCCGGCGTCATCCTCTTCGAGGATCCGCCGATACACGATCTGCATCGCCGTGTCCTGTCAAGGGTTTTCACCCCGCGTCGGATGGAGGCCATCGAGCCGCTGACGCGGGATTTCTGTGTGCGCGCCCTCGACCCGTTGGTGGGCTCGGGCCGGTTCGACTTCATCGAAAACATCGGCGCCACGGTCCCGATGCGCACGATCGGCTATCTGCTGGGCATCCCCGAAGACAATCAGGAAGCGATTCGGGATCGTGGTGGCCGTCAGCTCACCTTGACCGAGGGGACGTTTCGGGTGGTGCCTAAGGACTTTTTGGAGCACAGCCATGAGATGTTCGCCGAGTACATCGATTGGCGAGTGGACCATCCCTCCGATGACCTGATGACCCAGCTGCTGAACGCCGAGATCGAGGACGGCGACGGGACGCGGCGGCTGAGTCGGTCGGAGGTGTTGCTCTACACCAGCATGATCGCCGGAGCCGGTAACGAAACGACGACGCGTCTGATCGGCTTCATGGGCCAGCTGCTGGCCGAGCACCCCGATCAGCGCCGCGAGATCGTGGCCAATCCGGCACTCATCCCGATGGCGATCGAGGAGGTGCTGCGGTACGAGGCGCCGTCACCGGTGCAGGCGCGTTATGTGGCGCGCGACATCGAATGCCGCGGCACGACGGTTCCGGAAGGTTCGATCATGTTGCTGATCAACGGATCGGCCAACCGCGACGAGCGCAAGTTTCCCGACGCCGACAGGTTCGACATCCACCGCGGCGCAACACATCTCAGCTTTGGACATGGGCTGCACTTCTGTCTGGGCTCGGCGTTGGCGCGCATGCAGGCGCGGGTGGTGTTGGAGGAGGTCATCAAGCGCTGGCCTGACTGGGAAGTCGACTACGCCAACGCCGCCAAGGCGCATACGTCGAGCGTGCGGGGATGGTCGAAGCTGCCGGTAATTACCGGTTAGGTTGCCGAGCAGACGTAAAATCCCCCAAAAATGGCTATTTCTAGGGGATTTTGCGTCTGCTCGCGCCACTATGGCGCGGTGAAATCAACGAGCAACGCGCCGTCAGGCCGGCTGCCGAGCGTCTGCAGCGGAATGTCCTCGCCGTTCGCCGTCAGCCGAACAATGTCGGCCAATTGCCCAGGGGCGTCGCACTGCAGATAGTGATCGGCCGTCGGCAGCACCCAGTAGCGGTTACGGCCCGGCTTGTCCCTCAGGTAGGTATGCCATACGTAGTTCGGGACTCGCAGGGGTGAGACGTTGTCGTGTATGCCCCACACCAGCGTGGTATTGACCGACAGTTTGGAAAGTGTTTCGAGCCAACGGGTTTCGTCGGCCGCGCGCTCGTTCAGGTATTGGATGACGTCCGGTAGCACGCGGATTCCGTCGTTGTGCGCGAAGCACTTTGCCAATGCCGCGAGCTCCGGGTCGTCCGGCGTCCGGCGGGGCATGAAGGTCGTTATTCCCAGACCGGCTGCCAAGCCGTCGGGAGTCGTTGCCACAGCAGTACTCCGGGCCGTCGCCGGGTCGAGCAACATGGTTTGGAACACCGTGAGATTCGCCAGCGGGAGGTAGATGTTGGCGTTGGTGATGATGACGTCGACGGGTGCGGCCGGCGGACCCAGGGCGGACAGCATGTTCAGCGCGATCATGCCGACGCTGCTGCCGCGGTCGTGGGTCAGCATTCGGTACTCGGTCAGTTGCCAAAACTGCGTGATCGCGTGGACGAGCAGCCGTGCGTCGTCGTACAACGAGTAGACGTACGGCGCCGGTGGCTTGTCGGACATTCCGTGGCCTGGGAAGTCCAGCGTGAAAATGTCGAACTCGGAGCCCAGCTCTTTCGTCAGGGCGTAAAAGTCGATGCTCGAGGTCGGAAAGCCGTGAACGAGCACCAGCGCGGGTGCTCCCGGTGTGCCGCAGCGGCGGGTGAACACCGCGAGTGCCCGTCCGTCGTTGGCTGCCGTCGTCGACCGCCATTGAAGTTGCGTGCTGTCGCGCTGCCATTCAGCGAAGATGTCCAAGCTGTCAGCATCGCAGAGGTGGTTGCGGTTGTCACGAATTGTTGCGCGCTGGCGGTGTCGTAGTAACTCCAGCCACAACAGTCGCGGCCAAAGAGACGTGTGCGCTTTTGCCCGCCTCGTAGCGACACCTCGACTCGAATTACGCTGCGTGTAAGAGGTGCCGAGTTACGCCGTGACGAATTGGCTTAAGGCGCTTCGGTTGTCGCTATGAGGCGGGCAAAACAGACATTGTCCCGAAATCTTGTGACGGGCGAGACTTGCGACGAACCTCGACTACGACCTGGGCGGCGACGGCACCTCACGGCCAGGCTTCCCAGCTGATCATGCTGCGCAGCGGTCCGGCGAAAACCGGTCGCACTGCTGATGATCGCCACCGCTCCTCGACCAGGGGCGCGAGGGCAGCGGTTGTCCCGAGAGGATCTTCGTCGAGATAGACGACCGTGATGTACTGCGGCTCGGTGCGCCAGCCCCTGGACGCAGCGTTCCATTCATTGGTCGAACCGAACGTCCACGCGCCGGCCGTGCCGGGCACCGCTAACAGAGCGGGATAGTGTTCGGCGTGCAGCCATTGCAGCCATTGGTTCGGGCGGCCGCCAACGGATTCCTCGACGATCAGCAGTACTCCGCGATGTGGGCGAAACGGCACCACCGCGGCGGAAATCATTGCGCGCGGCGCGGATTGGCATTGCAGCAGCCGCAGTCCGGCCACTTGCAAAGACGCGCGCCGGACGGGGAAGCGACCGTTTTCGCGCAGCGCACGGCCGAGCGTGACGAAGTCGTCGAAGGTTTCCTCTACCGGTTCACCGACGAGGTAGTGGACGGCGTTGCATACCTCGCCCAGTGGTCCGTTGGCCGCCAAGCGATGGGCGGGGTAGTCGCCGTCCGCGATCCAACGCAGCCCATACACGATGCCCGGCAGTTGGTATTGCTCCGGCATGTGGTCTAGCAGGTGCCAATGCAGATAGCCGTCGTCGTCGGCGGGCGCGGCAGGGGTGAGGCTGAAAATGCCTGCCCTGACGCGGTTCAAGCGCGTCATGGCGCAATAACCTCGAAATCGCCTGGGCGCCAAGTCCCGTCAAACGCGGCCTGCTCCGGCCCGTAGATCCGGAAATACACGAACCAGCCCTTGCCGGGAACGGTCTGGATCCACCGGTCTACCTCTCCGCCCGGCGGCGTCGGGCCGAAATACAGCTTCGCCTGATCGCCACTGAGATCGCTGAGCTCGAACAATGAACGCAATGCGGCCTTGTTCTGTGCGGCACGGATTTGCGAACGAGTGTCGACGTCGTAGACCGTGACCGACCAAAAGAGCCTGTCCGGCACCGGAAGTGGGACGGTGAGTTTGTAGTGTCGCGCACCGTCGAGGGGTATTCCGTCGGCGTCGCGAAGCCCCAGCCAATACAGCGAACCGGCGCGGCTGTCCCGGCGGAACATCGCCGGTGAGGCACCGATGGCTTGATAGAACCACTTCTCGCGGGCGCAGAGATCGAGATGGGTGACGGTGTTGAAGTTCCCGTCCGCGTAACGCAGCGCGGCCCATTCCCACTCCCGGTTGTCCCATACCCGACAGCCTGGGCTGCGGTCGGCGAAAGACTGTACTCGCATTTGGGCGTTGCCGGCCTGGGCGGCCGATTCGAGTAGGCCTTTCATGCGGTCGTCGGGCTCGAACGGTTTGCCTTTCTCGATGCCGAGCGCGGCGAGTTCGCCGTAATGCGTGTGGTATCCGGGGAATACGGGCTCGGTGTCGATCGCTTCGTGCAGCACTTCCCAGAACTTCAGATTGGTCTCCCACTGCAGTGGCGTGGTGTCCTGAAACTTTCCGGTCAGATCAACCCAACGCGGTTTCGGCCATGCGATTTTGGGGTCGAGCGGATACACCTTGATGGTGGTGAGGCGTTTTCTGGCTGCTGCAAGCCCACCGCCGATCGGCAGCGACCGTGCTCCGACGATCTGGCGGTTGCTGCTGGCCCGATGCACGTAGTACCCGGTGTCGGGAACTTCGCCGGTGTACCCCGGCCCGAGGAACAGGTGTTTGCCGCCGTTGCCGCCATCCGGCCCGGGCAGGCCCATGTCCGCGACCCAACGCTGGTTGATGTCCATCGAGACGACGATGAGCGGTCCGGGCTGCAACTCGACGACCAGTGGGCCCACGCTCAGATCGAGCAGCATCGGTCCATACGGTGTGTCGGAATTCGCCGTGTAGACCAGCTGTTCGGGTCCGCAGTCCAGGATGCCGAACACTTTGTTAGGAATCAGCCCGGCGGCCTGGTTGCCCGTGAAGATGGCCGCTCCCGAGACGGTGGGATAGAAGAATTTGTAAGCGGTGACTGCGCGGGTGAGATCGGCGTCGTCGTAGAACTGCTGCGCGGTCGGGCTGGTGGAGTGCTTCACTATCCTGGCCTAGTTGCGTAACGACACGAAATCCCGAGACAGAAAAATGATAACGAGTACTGGCAGCCCTCAACGGTGGAACGGCAGGGTCGGCTTGGCGAGCTCGGGGATGTCGCGGCAATGACGACGGCGTGCGAGCGGCGCTCGCTGCTGCTTTCCGCGTTTCCGGCCGAAGCCGACGCGGTGCTGTCGCACACGACGCTCGATCCAGATCCGGTGGTGGTCTGCGATCGCCGGCACTTCTATCTCGGCACGATGAGCGGCAATAAAGTGATCGTCGCGATGACCGGCATCGGTCTGGTCAACGCCACCCAGACCACCGAAGCTGCGTTCGCACGCTTTACCTCTGCATCCGGCATAGCCGTTGGCGCAGTGATATTTTCGGGTGTCGCGGGCGGTGGGGCGCGGCTCAAGATCGCCGACGTGGCCATACCCGCCCAGTGGACCCTGGATAACGGCGCGACGTTTCATTCGGTTGATCCCGACATGCTCAGAACGGCCCATAACCTTTCTGTCACATTGGACAACACCAACACCCTCGGCAATCCGATGAGTCTGTGCAGGAACGTTCCCGTCGTCCGGCTGAACAAGCTTGGGCGGATACCGCAACTGGTGGTCGGGGGTGACGGCGCGAGCTCCGACAACAACAACGGCCAGGCTTTCCCGTGCATCCCCAACGGGGGCGACGTTTTCGGTTGCCAACCATGCTCGGTGCCCGATCGCTCGCTGTTCTTTACCGGCAACTTCTTTGAGGCCGTCGGGCCCTGGCTGAAGAAGGCGTTGATCAGCAACCTCGCCATTGCGACCCTGAACCCGATTTACGACGCGGTGGACAACGAGACCGCGGCGGCGCAGGCCGTCGCCAATGCACACGGCGTTCCCTTCCTTGGCATTCGCGGCATTTCGGACGGCCAGGGCGATCCGCTGCGTCTACCGCCCTTTCCGGTCTCGTTCTTCTTCTACAAACAGATCGCGGCGGACAACGCCGCCCGGACGACTGCAGCCTTCATGAAGAGTTGGAAGGGTATCTGAATCATGGTTGACAGCACCAGAATTCGGGTAGCACACGTCGGCACTGGTTACACGGGAAGGCTCGCGCTACGACAGGTGCTGCGGTCGCCGCATCTGGAGTTGGTTGGCCATCTGGTGCACAGCCGTGGGAAGGTAGCTGGTCGACGAACCCGCTGGCGGTGTAACGGCCTCCGATAATTTCGAGGACTTCGTGGCGTTGGACGCCGATTGCGTGACATACTGCCCGATGGTTTCCGGCCGCCCCCCTGACGAAGTCGTTGACCAGTTGTGCGCGCTGTTGGCAAGCGGCAAGAACGTTGTCACACCAATGCGATCGCTGCGGTCTGCGCAGCCAATCCCGGGATCCTCAGCGCGCTGAACCTCGTCATTCCCGCGCATGCGGGAGCGATCTAGGAGGAGTCCGCTAGGCGGTCTGCTGGTTTTCGCCCTGCCGGTCATGCAGCGTTGCCAGCATGCCGTCGGCCGCTCGCTGCCAGGTGAACATCTCGGCGCGGGCGCGTGCGGCACCGCGACGGTGAAGCTCTGGGCGACTGGCGATTTCGCGGACCGCAGCCGCGATGGCCGCAGGATCGTTGTCTGCCGAGGCCCCGCTCTCGGCGGTGATGATCTCGGTCAGCGCCGACGTCCGCGACACCACTGCCGGTGTCCCGCATGCCAGCGATTCCAATGCTGCCAAGCCGAATGTTTCATGCGGACCGGGCGCCAGCGTGACATCGGCCGATGCCAGGAGCGCTGCCACGGCGTATCTGTTGGAAACGAAACCGGTGAAGTGGACGGGCAGCCCAGCAGCCTGCCGCTGAAGCCTGGGTCGCAACGGGCCCTCGCCCATGACGACAAGTCGCGCGTCGACCCCACAGTCGCACAATGCGGCGAGCGCGTCGATGCTGCGGTCAACGCGCTTTTCCACGGACAGTCGGCCGCAGTGCACGAGCAGCGTTTGTTTCGGTGCGGCCAATCTGTGTCGCAGCGCGGCTGAGCGCCGGCGCGGGTGGAAGGTTTGCAGGTCCACGCCGAGCGGGACGGTGGCGACGTTTGTCGCACCGATGCGGTCGAATTCCTGACGTGCGAAACCGGTGGTGCACACCACTGTGTCATAGTCTGCCGCGGTGCGCGTGTTGGCGATGTCCGCGCATTTCTGGGCGATCCGGCGCGGAAGTACTTGGCCCACAAGGCGATCCAAGCGTTCGTGAGAGATCATCACCGTCGTCACGCCACGCTCGCGGCCCCATTGGCCCAATGATCGCAACGTGAGCCGGTCCGAGACCTCCAACGCGTCGGGCCTCAGCGCCTGCAGCAACGCCTTCACCCGTCCCGGCATGACCGCGCGATATCCGCCGGTGAACGGAATGAGCCTGGCGGGCAGCGTGATTCGCATGACTCCGGTGGACAGTCGACTGCGCTCGGCGTGCGGGCCAGGGACGATCAGAAACACCTCGTGTCCGGCGGCGCTGTATTCGTCGCCGAGCCGGTCCACTGCGGTACGAAGGCCGCCGGAGCGGGGGCCATAGAAGTTGGCGACCTGAACGACACGCATACCGTGAGGACATCCGGTGCTCGTGTGCAGTCAACTATGTCGAGCCGACTCGTGCCTGAACAGTCCGTGAATTCCGCCGATTCGGCGCC
>NZ_JCALCG010000015.1:0-178517 GCF_059812225.1 Mycobacterium sp. NGS66
TGCTCGCCTCGCCGACGTGATCCGTGAAGGCATTCAGAACGGCGTCGTTCGCACCGACCTCGATCCCGATGACCTCGCCACCGCATTGTGGGCCGCTCTCAACGGCCTACTCGCCCTGGCGTGGCGCCCCGGCGGCCTGCACGCCAGCCCCGAAGCCATCGACCACCTTCTCTCCGTCTATATCGCCACCGTGAGCGACGGCCTGCGAATCCGGCAACGCTGAAGCGCTCGACCCAGTCCGGTATTGATGTCGGACGCCCCGACGGGCCTCAGTTTGATGCGGTGCTAACTGCCGAGGTGCAGCTTGTTCGGGGGCTCGCGGTGGGCATGTCGTCCCTCGCCGGAGTTGCGGCGTTAGTCGAGGTCACGGGTGCCCGATACTTGGCCACGACCCAGTCTCGGAGAAGGTCCGCGATGCAGAACGCTATGGGGCAGTGCGGATTTCGGTCCGATCGCTTACTTTCCTGCAGCAAGCACCATGCAGAGCCGTACATCGTGGTCTCACCGGTGATACACTCGTCGCATGGACACAGTGACAGTGCGCGAACTCCGCAACAGCGGGGGAGATGTTCTACGCCGTGTTGAGCGCGGCGAGCGCATCGTCATCACCCGTGACGGCACACCGGTAGCGGAGCTTCGCCCCCTACCCCGTTCCAGCGCCGGCCCAACCGAGCTGATTCGTCGCCGGAAAAATCTTCCACAGGTGAACCCAGACACGCTCCGGCGCGAAATCGACGACCTGATCGACCCGTCGCTATGACAGAACCCTCCAACGTGGGGATGCTCGATACCTCCACAGTGATTCTTCTTGGCCAGATATCTGACGCGGCCGAGCTTCCTGACGAATCTGTGATCAGCGCGATAACACTAGCCGAGCTGTCCGTGGGTCCGCACGTCGCGCACGACCATGCCGAGCGCGGGGCCCGTCAGCAGCACCTGCAACAAGCCGAGGCTGACTTTGACGTCCTTCCATTCGACGGGGACTGCGCGCGGGCTTTTGGCGGCGTAGCGGCAGCTCTGCGCGCGTCGGGGCGCAAACAGGCTGCGCGAGCGTACGACGCACTCATCGCAGCGAGCGCAATCGCATATGCGGTGCCGCTCTACACCTGCAATCCAGCAGACTTCGCGGGAATCCCACGACTAGAACTCCGATCGGTTACTCATCCGCACCGTCACTAGGCGGTCGACCTCAGTCAACAGCGGAGGAGTAGTGGATTATCAAACACGTTGGGCAACAACAGAAAACGGCATAGTTTACTGGTAACCCGCCGTATTCGGTTCCGCCGTATTGCTGCCGTGTGGAGCAGAGAATGTAGGGGGCCGAGCGAATCCGGCGAGAGCAGTTCGGCTCTGTGCTCGGTGACCGTGGGGGTGGCGCTAAACCAGCGGCCCTTGATCAGTTCAATCAGAGCTGTTGCGCCGCATAGCTTCTTGAACAGCGTTAGCGTTGGGGGCCGGTGCGAGAGTGTGGTGGTGGGCGGTGTCGCAGGCGGCGATCAGATAGCTGACCAGCCGCGCCGAGGCCGCGGGAGCAATCTCAGCGGTGCTGGAGACGACTCCTGCATTGGCCATCAGGAAGACCACGAGGTCCTGATGTCGGAAGTCACTGCGCAAGCGCCCGGTCGATTTGGCTTTGGAGATAAGGGTTTTGAACCCTCGAATGGCTGCTGATCGTTTGGCCTCGAAGGCACATGCACTGGGGAACGTCATTGTCAACACGTGGTTGAATCCGCGGTCCTGGCATTGCATTGCGCACACCTGCTCGACAAAACCGCAGAAACCGTGCCATGGGTCGGGGTCGCGCAATGCCGTCTCCACTGCGTCGAGGTAGGCCGCCATCTTCTCGTCGAACACTGCGGTAATCAGGTCATCGCGGGTCGAGAAGTGGCGAAAGAGGGTCGCGATACCGACTCCGGCTTGTCGGGCGATCTCGGCCATCGCGACATCAAGACCTTGTTCGGCGAAAACGCGTCGAGCGGCATGCAGGACAGCGGCACGGTTGCGGGCGGCGTCCCGTCGCAGGTTCGGCGACTCGGTCGGGCCGGGCAAGGCTGTCACGGCCGCACCTTAAGGCAGTACTTTGCGGTGGTTGGCGTCGAGGGCGATACGGGAATCGGCGCCGAGATCTGAGTAGTCATTACTAGTCCTGTCTCGAATACAGTCGTCGCCGGCGGTAGCAGCGCTCGCATATCACGGTATGACGATGGGTTTCCCTCAAACATGTCCGGCTCCACTGATCTTCCACGCCTCGGCGCGCTCAGCCAGGGGGATCTGGTGGTGGAAACAAACTTCACGACGCTCTGCTCGGCTAGCGCAGCAGCTGCGGCCACTCATGGGTTTTCCTGTTCGTGAATGTGATTGCGTTGGTGCACAGCGTGTTTAGTTGCTGATAGCCGGAAGGGCTCGCACATAGCGTCTGTCGGCGATCTGGGCGACCATGAATGCCGCGATGTCTGCCCGGGTCATCGTCCAGCCCACCTCGTCGACACCGAGGAAACCCGAGCGGGCCGTCCCTTTGGCCGGTTTGTCGATCGGGCGGATGATACGCGCGACAGTCCAATCCAGATCCGAAGCAGTGATGGCCTGGGTCATCGAAACGATCTCGGCGAACCCGTTCGGGAACAACACACGGGCGATTACCGGGATGATCCGGCCCCGAAGTGTCGGACGGTCGCGCGGGTCCGTTACCGAGGGAGTGGCCAATGCGATCAGTCGGCGCACCCCGTTGGCACGCATGGCCGCGACGATGGCGTGAGTGCCGTCGGACAATGCTGTCCCGCGGACACGGCGATCCAAGGAAGGGCCGAGGGCGCTGATCACGACGTCGGCGCCGGCAATCGCCTCAGTAACCGCCGTGTGATCGGACAATTCACCGCCTAACACCGTCAACCTGGCGTGGGTAATTCCCAGCTTCTGCGGCGCCCGCACATAGGCCATCACGTCATGCCCTGCCGCCAACAGCTGGTCGACGACCAGGCGACCGATACCTCCGGTCGCCCCGAACGCCGTGCACCTCATCGACCTGACTCCTCATCCGCGCATCACCAGGTTAACTGGAACGTCCTTTCCACTTAGTGTACGCTAAGTGGAAAGGGGACTCCAATTGTGGAAGTGAGGAATCAGCCGATGCCGACCCTCGAGCAGCGCAAGCAGGCTCGCGCCGGTGCGCAGCAAACCGATTCGGTAGGCGCCGACGGTGACCTACGTATGGAGACGGAGCAAAGTTATGGGTGAGCTCGCCGGCAAGACGGCGTTGGTGATCGGGGCGACCTCAGGCATCGGGCGGCAGACGGCGGAGCGGTTCGTCGCCGAAGGGGCCCATGTTTTTGTCACTGGTCGTCGACAGGCTGAATTGGACGCGCTCGCTTCTGAATACGGCGATGCGGTTACTGCTATTCGCAATGATGTCACCAACGTCGAAGAGCTCGATGGAGTATTCGACGCGATCCGCGCGCGGCAGGCCGGGCTGGACGTCGTGGTGGCCACCGCAGTCGGTGGCTCGTTGGCACCGTTGCAAGATCTGACGCTGGAACATTTCGAGGAAACGTTCGTCGGCTACCTACGTGGCATCGTATTTGCCGTCCAGAAATCACTACCGCTCCTGAACAAGGGCGCCTCAATTATCGTGACCGGTTCGACCGCGACGACTCGAGGAACGGCATCCTTCGGCGCGTATTCGGCGTCCAAAGCCGCACTGCGGCAGTTCGTCCGGGTTTGGGCCGTGGAACTGGGTCCACGCGGGATTCGCGTCAACACAGTCAATCCCGGTCCGATCGAAACCGCAGCGCTCAAGAAGCAGGCAGCGGGCCCTGAAGACGTTCAACGCGTGCTCGAGGCTGAGGCCGCTCGTGTGCCGCTCGGGCGCATTGGGCAACCGAACGAGGTCGCCGAAGCAATGGTGTTCCTCGCCTCCGACCGGGCCAGCTTCGTCTCCGGCGGTGAACTGTTCGTTGACGGCGCGCAAGGCCAGGCATAACTGGCCACTACGCACGAAATTGCACGGCAATGCCGAGATCCAATTGGACTTTGAACTAACACTCTTAGGAGGGCTTCTTATGCTGAACACCAATGTCATCGTTCATCCCCGTCTCCAGCACATCGCACTCACATCCGCTCGACCTGACGAGATGGTCGCGTGGTACCGGACCGTGTTGGGAATGCGCCTGATGCACCGCAACGAGAATCCCACGGGGGCCGACCACGCCCATAACCCCGGAGTCATTGCCATCTGGCTCACCAACGACGAAATCCACCACCGCATGGCCATTCTGAGTCTGCCCGGACTCAGCGATGACCCGCGAAGGTCCGCACACCCGCGCGTGCAACACTTCGCATTCGAATACCAGACCCTCGACGAACTACTCGGTTCATGGGTACGACTGTCCGACGCCGGAATCACCCCGGTCCTTGCCGCCGACGAAGGCCTCCAAACAGCGTTCTATTACCTCGACCCCGACCAAAACAGTGTCGAACTGAACGTCAATAACTACGGCAGTAACCTCACCGCCAGCGAACACCTCCAGCACTCACCCGAATTCGCTGATCGTCCATTGGGCCAGTTCGTCGACCCGGCACTCCTGGTGCAAGCACGCGAGGCCGGGGCAAGCCCGTGGGACATTCACGAGCGAGCATGGCGAGGCGAATTCGCACCAGCTGAGCCGCCTAACCCACTGGCCTTGTACTAGCAAACGCGTGAACCGCGGCATGGCCTCTGTTGGCCCGAGGCGTCAAAGTACGGCCACACCGCCTCATTTCTCACGAAACTTACTCCACGTTAGGTGATCCCATGGCAGCGTTGACCGGAAAAGTAGCGATCGTGACAGGCGCGGGCCGCGGAATAGGCCGCGGCATCGCTGTGCGGCTTGCCAAAGAAGGAGCCCACGTCACCGTCGCGTCGCGGACGGAAAGCACCGTGCACGACGTCGTCACCGAGATCACCGGCGACGGCGGCTCCGCGATCGGCGCCACCCTCGACGTCGCCGAGGAAGAACAAGTCAACACTGCGGTCGAGCAGACGGTGGCGAGGTTCGGGACGGTCGACATCCTCGTCAACGCCGCCCAGGCCTGGGGCAGGCCGGACCTCAAATCCATCTCGCCACCCAAGACACCGTTCGAGGACGTCACCGCCGCGGAATGGGACCTGACCTTTCGGTCAGGGTTCTATGGCACCCTGCACGGTATGAAAGCGGTGCTGCCCCATATGAAAAGGCAACGCAGCGGAAGGATCATCAACTTCGGATCGCCAGTCGCCTTGTCGGCGCAACCGTTGTTGGCTCCCTACAACGCCACCAAAGAAGCGATCCGGAGCCTCACCTTGACCGCCGCTCATGAATTGGCTCCCCACCAGATCACCGTGAACTGCATCTTGCCGGCCATCCTCACCGAAGCGCTGGCCCACCACGAGAAAGACCATCTCGAAACACTGGTGCAAAGTTTGCCGATGGGCCGCCTGGGCGACCCCGAACGCGACGCAGGCGGCCTAGTGGTCTACCTCGCCGGCGACGACGGGGGCTACCTCACCGGAGCGACGCTAATTCTCGACGGCGGCGCCGCACACTGACCATCCCACCGATTGGGAGCACTTCATCGGGAGGCGCAGCAGGGGATAGGCAGTGATGGCCAAGAGGGCTATGGGCTGATCCCGTGCGGCAGCCGCTGCGGGCTTACTTGACATAGTGTCGCTTATCGGCAATAGGATGCAGGCCGTGTTTGCCTGAAAGAACCTGCACCCCTTGGCAATCGGACGCGGTACTCATCCGATTTGCGCCAGTGAGGACGGAACAGAATCAGTGAGAAGCCGAGCGGGCGTCGTATAACGCTGCAGGTATCGCCGTCGGCAGACGTTCATTCCTCGGTGACACAGAGTTCGGCATGACGCGGAGGCACCACCGACGTCAACGCACCGCGGAATCCAATCCACACTCCCGCTTCCTCCCCGCGCTCATCGTCATCGATACGTCACCGTGACGAATCACGTTGGGCCGCAGGGCAAGCCTGTGCCACTCTGGGACAGGTTCACAGCACCACTATTCTGCTGTGGTGGCGAAGGTGATCGTGCTTGGCGGAACAGGTTTGGTGGGCACGGCGTCAGCACGCGCCCTTGTCAGGGCAGGTTGGGACGTCACGTGCACTGGTCGATCAGAAAGCCGCTTCTCACCTGACCTTAGTGGCCAGGATGAACGGCGGCCACGTGTTCCATGGATGGTCGCCAAGTCCCTCGGGTGCAGTGTCGTCGAGCAGGATCTCTTCCCATTCATGTGTCAGGTAGCCGGAGATGGCTCGGCATATCGCCAGGCCATCGGGCGCGTCAGGGTCTGCGCAGTTAAGGATGCGGGTGCCCGGCGATTCAGCGCAAATCCGCACGAGCGCAGCCAGATTCACCGCAGCAGTTGGGTGATTGATTCCTCGACCATACCGGGCCAGAAACACGTGTCGGCGTCCGTCGAGCACGCGTTTGACGAAAACCCACTCGCGAGGACGCGCGGCGCCGACGCCATGGATGCGTGAGGGCCGCAGCACGCTCACCGCCACTCCCGAATCCAAAAGGACCTGCTCAGCGGCGACCTTGTTGGCGCCATACCCCTCTCGGGAACGGTAGTTGAGGTCGGATGGCGCGATCGTCGTCTGGTTCTCGCTCACCGGACCACCGAACACGGGCGGTTCATCAGAGTTGGAATGACGGCCACAGTCATCGACGTAGACAGCCTTGCTGGAAATGAACACCACTGACCCAATACCCGCGCTCTGCTCAAGAAGCATCCGGCTGTGCTCAGCTGTGTATCCCACGCAGTCGACCACGACATCGGCGCCATCGTGGAGCAACCGGCGCAGCTCGCCAGCGTCGTACCTGTCCGACTGCGTAAAGCGAGCTCCCTGTTCGCGTTACGGCGGCCGAGCGGCTCGGTTACCTGCCCGCCGGCAATTACGCCGATACCGTGCGTGCTGAGATTGACTGGCTGGTCGCGGGTGCCTGCACCGGTTGCCCGAGCAGCGGGTTTCTACCGCCAGCCAACGACCCCTATTTCCAACGCTTCTTCGACTACGGCCGCGAAGACGCGTGGTTGACCAAGTGACAGTTGGGTTTTGACAACGACAGGTGCGGAATGCTCGTCACTAACCGCCTGCGAATGCAGCAGCGTACTATTCGTGGGATCACTTGGCCCACGGCGCTTCTCCGGCAGATCAACGAGCGCATCAGGAGTACTCATATCGATCTCGCTGCGATCGAACTATGGATATACAACCAGCGGTTCGTCACAGTGACGTATCCGACGGTTGAAATCCGTTGTGCCCCAATGGCTCTGTCGGTGATTTCTACCTCTTGACGTAGACCTCTATGAACCCCGCCGCCGCGAAGTCCTGGTCGAAGGCTAAGGCTTCGCGCAGCCGTCGGTCCCGCATGACGCGAAAGCTGGTCGCGTCCACATAGGAATACGCTCTCTCATCGTGCTTGCGGAGCCAAGCCCAAGCCGCGGTTTCTTGCTCTTCTGTAACTCGGTGTACGACGAGGCGCTCGGCTTTGCTAAGGGTAGCGAGCCGATCGAGAAAGGCGAGCGCGGTACGGTGGCTGTCCTTGCGGCGCAGGAATGTCCAGGTCTCGCCCGCAACAAGATTGGTGGTTAGAATCTGCTCAGTGCGTCCGAGAGCTCTTAGCATGGCCAGTGCGTCTCCGTGCCGAGCATCCCCGGGCAACGCCCACGCCACCCACCAACCGGTGTCGGCGAATTTCACTGGCCGTAGACGATTTCGTCGACCTCGCCAGGCTCCACGGAGACATCGCCCGACCCGAACCCGGCTAGGGAGCGCCACAGATCCCCTTCCGAGTCATCGAGCGGCTGGGTAAGAACAGTGCCGAGTCCGAGACGAATCAACTCGGATTTGGAAATGCCGCGACGACGTGCCTCGGCGGCGGCGAGCACGTCGAGTTCGTCTGGGATCGTGATCGTGATCGTCTTCACGATGTCACTATACATACTTAGCGCTACACTGACTAAATATCTCGCACCTCGGCCTGCTTCCGTAGCGCTTCGTTGGCCTCGACATATGCCGCTCGGACGTCCTGTCTCGAGTAACGCGCTAGAGGAAGCGTCAGCAGGCCGCCGAAGCGTTCTTTGTTGACCAGACGCACACGGCCAGTTGCGAGTTCTTCGATGACAAAGCGGTGCTCGCCCCAGAAGAAAATCTTTTGCATTCCGGAGATCGGCCCGGTCCAGGCGAGCTCGCGGTTGGGCGCCACCAGATCGATCCGCGCGTTGTAGTTTCTCACTCTGTCCTTGATGCGGGACTTCCAGTCCAACCGCTCTCCCGCACGCAGGGCCTTTGGCGGATTTTGAATTTCGATCATCAGTGGATTCCAGCGCTGATATCCCTCGAAGTCTGAAAGCACGACCCACAATTTTTCTCTGGCCGTATCGATCTCCACCTCAGTGTGGATACTGACGATGTCAACGCGCTTCTTGGCTAAGAACCAGAAAGTGATCAGCGTGACTGCGACTGGGCCGCAGAGGCCCAGCGCTACCTTCGGCAAAGGCATCTTCGGTTCGCTTTCTGTGGGTGTCCCAACGCATGCAGACACATGGTCGCACCAGGGCCCGACAACAGCAGGGCCGCGCACCCGTCAAAGTCATCGCGAAATCGCCGACAGCAGCTCGTAGTTGACGCCAAGCGCGCGATATGTCGGCTCGGCCCTACGATCGCTCGTGATAAGCGGTAGCTTGTGCTTTCGGGCTGCCGCGCCGACCAAACCGTCGTAAAGCGCGCCGCCCGCCAAGCCGGCTTCGGCAAACTCCCGTAGCAAGGCCCTCGTATCTGTCGCGGAGACGAAGCGGGACTCCGGAAAATTCGTCTCCTCTAGCCGGAGTGCCGCAGCCGGGCTGAGGCGGTGTGGCGGCGGAAGTCGTGTGAGTACCGACAGCAACTCCACCGCGGCATGCCCGGACATTCCCCGGCGGCATGCCAGGAGCCTCGACCTGGCGGCAACGTGGAATGGGTTTTCACGCTGCACCAGCGCTAGTGCCGCGCTCGTGTCGACCAGGACATGTTCAGCGCTGGTCGGCAAGACGCAACTCCCTGACCGCGACGGCGTCAAGCTCGGGCCCGCCGCTGGGCAGCATAAGAAGACCGTCCTCTTCGACGAGTGCGTCGGCTGCCACGCTTTCGATGCGGATAGCAGCCCCGTCGAGGGATATCTCCACCTCGCCAGCGGTAATGCCCGACTGTTCGCGTAGTGACTTTGGGATTACCAAGCGTCCAGCCTTATCGATGGTAGTACGCATACCATTACGCTACCATAGCTCTGGCATCAGCCTGGTTGGAGTGGTTCTCCCCCATATTCGGGACGAATTGCATTGTGGCCAGAGGCATTAAGTATGCACGCCGTTAAGCCACCTGATCGCTCACCGGCCTTGAACTCGGCCGGCGGGCAAGCGTAAGGCGGCCGACCTCGCCGTTCAGCTGGCGCGCCGCCGGCGGTGATGTGTGTCGGTGGACCAGAGATATCCGCAATCCGGGCACTGCAGGTGGACCAACGTCCCCTTGTTGCTCAACAGGTACTGCCAGTGCTTGTCGCAGTTGCGGCGCTCCCGGCAACTACCACACTTGGCGCCGTGATCGCAGCACGGGCAAGCCAACCATGCGCGACGGCTGCGGTCGGCTGTCGGATCAATCGGTAACACGATCAGCCGTCCTGTCGGGAAGGACGCCGGCGCGCACCAACTCGTCGTAGATCCGCTGCTGCTCAACATCGAGGTCCGAATACAGCATGTCGTAGGCCTTCTGTTCTTCGGCGAGGACGGCGATGGGGTCCCAGTCGTCACCTATCGCGTCGAGCACTGCGCTTCGTCGACGCGCCTCGTCGAGGGTCAGGTCATAGGCAAAGTCAAGGTTGGCCATCACGCTCCAGCCGTTAGATACACAAACGATCAATCAGCATTGCCGAATCGACCGCTTATTTGCGGTGACGTACGCCACTTTTGCCGGTTGAAATTCGTCACATTTCGCCCATTACCCTGCGCACACCAGCGCAGCAGACAGTTGCTGTGGGTCCGCCGCGAGGAAGGCGTGACGGCGGCCTACGCCGGAGTGTGAAGATTGGCGGCGTGCCGGATTGGACCTATCACCCACTGCGCCCCGTCGCCGAGGCCGTTTTCGGTGAACGCCGCACGCGCGTCTGGGCGCTGCGATTCCTCGCGACGCTCATCCGGAACGCGGGCGGGCGGCGATGGATCCCGGTGGTTTTCGACCACCCGGACCCGCTGCCGCAGTGGTCGGGCCGCTTCGGCGCGTCGGTGCCGCCATGGATCGCGGCAGATGCCGTCACGGTGCTCCCGGTACAGGGCGCCGGTGTCGTCGAAATCAACCCGGTCGGACTGGCCGACGTCGAAACCGTGCGTCGCGCGGCCGCCGGCCGACACTGCCGCATTACGGTCGTCGCCGACAGCCAAGAGGCACGCGATGTGATTGCGCCGGATGTCGACGCCGCCACCGTCGGCGAACCCGACCATCCCGTGGTGCGACTGTCGACGCCGGCGCTCGGCCCTGCGGTAAACGCACTGGCTGACGCGTCGACGACGGTTCTTGCCGACCGGTCGGTGTTGATCGCGGCCGGGCCGGGCTGGTTCAACCGGGTGATCGAGGCGGCCACAGCCACGTCTCCCCCGGCGCCGCTGCGCAGCATCCCGCCGGATCCGCGGCGCTGGCCCGGCTGGCTCTATGCCGCGATCGTTGCTATCGGCTTGATCGTGGCGGGCGTCGGCGCCGCGGCGATCGCGTTGGGGCCCGTACTGCTGCACTACGACCGCGACTACCTCGGTGCCACCGTGGCCGACCTGCATCACGTCAACCAGCACCTGATCGGGTTCCTCCAGCATGACCGAATCACGATGGCGGGCAACATGATCGGGATCGGAATCCTCTACCTCGCGCTGGCTCAGGCGATGCGGCAGGGCTATCGGTGGGCTCGGCGGGCGCTGGCGATCTCCGGACTCGTCGCGTTCGGCAGTTACTTCTATCTCTTCGGCACCGGCGGATTCGTGGAGCCGCTGCACACCCTCGTCGTCGTCACGCTTTTTCCACTCCTGGTGGTCGCGGTCTGTCGGCGCCTCCCCGACCCACACTGGCCGCCGGTCGTTGAAGGACCCGAGCCGCAGCGGCTACGGGCGCTATGGGGTCAGTTGCTCATGATCGGCGTCGGCGGCGGCTTGACGGTGGCCGGGTTCGTGATCTCCATCGTCGGTATGACGACCGTCTTCGTGCCTACCGACCTGGACTTCATGGAGACCGACGCCGAACATCTGCGGTATGCGAACGCTCATCTGTTGCCGTTCATCGCTCATGACCGGGCCGGTTTTGGCGGCGCGCTGATCGGTGCCGGGCTGGCGGTGATGTTGATCAGCATGTGGGGCTGGCGGCGCGGGCAGCGCTGGGTGTGGTGGTGTCTGCTCCTTGGTTGCGCCTTCGGCACGGTTCCTGTGCTGGTGATTCATTTCGCAGTGGGCTACACGCACTTCGAGCATCTGTTGCCGGTCTACGTGTTGGTTGTCGCCGCAGTTACCGCGCTGGTGCTTTCGAAGGAGTATCTGACCGCCGCGGCATGAAACGTCAATCCGCATTCTCTGGTGTCCAGGCCGGCGACTGGCCGTGCTTACCGGGAAATAGAAAATCGACGAAAGCCGCTGCGGTGGGCTGTGGTTCATGATTGGCCAGACCTGGCCGCTCGTTGGCCTCGATGAAGACGTATTCGTCGCCGCGGACGTCCGGGACCAGCAAGTCGATGCCGGTGACCGGGATGCCGATCGCCTCAGCTGCCGCCACCGCGACCCGGCACAGCTCCGGGTTCACCTCGGCAGTGACATCGTGGATCGTTCCGCCCTGATGCAAGTTGGCGGTCCGTCGCACCAGCAGCCGGGTTCCTTCGGGCAACACATCGTCTAACGTCCATCCGGCTTCCGCGACCGTCGCCTCGGTGGTGTCGTCGAGCGGAATTCGAGACTCACCGTCGGTAGCCGCAGACCGGCGGCGGCTCTCGGCCGCGATGAGTTCCCGCACGCTGTGCTTGCCGGTGCCGATGACCTCCGCCGGCATCCGTACGGCGGCGGCCACCACCCGGCCGTCAATGACGACCAAGCGAAGGTCGTTCCCGGCAACCATCTGCTCGAGCAGCACCTCCGGGTGTTGCTCACGGGCGTGCGTCAGAGCGGTGGCGAGCTCGTCGGGGCCGTTCTCGACGGTGACGCCGACGGTGATGCCTTTGCCCTGTTCTCCACGCGTCGGCTTGACGACGACTTCCCCGACCTCTCTGGCAAACGCGTAGTCGTCGTCGTCGAAGGTCGCCAGCCGCGCACGTGGCACGGTGATGCCGGCTGCGGCGACGAGTCGGCGCGTCAAGCGCTTGTCGTCGCACCGGCACATGGCGACGGCAGAAGTGAACTCGGACAGCGACTCTCGGGTGATCACGCTACGGCCACCGAGGGTCAGGCGCATCTCGCCGGTCTCGGCGTCAAGCACCTCCACGCGGATCCCCCGGCGCAGCGCCTCTTCGGCGATGATCCGCGCGTAGGGATTGAGGTCGTCGATGGTCTCGGGCGTCGGGGTGAACAGCGGCTCGTTGATCGCGTTCTTCCGCTTGATCGCCAACACCGGAACGCGCCGGAAACCGAGCTTCTCATACAGGGCAATCCCGGCGGCGTTGTCGTGTGCGACGGACAGATCCAGATAGGCGCGGCCCAGGTTTCGGAAGTGCTCAGCCAACTTTCGCGTCAAGGCTTCACCGATACCCGGCAGTCCGGCCGCCGAATCCACCGCCAAGGTCCACATGCTGGACCCGTGCTCCGGATCGGAGAAGAGCAACTCGTGGTCGACGCCGGTCACGGTGCCCACGACCGCGCCGTCGTCGTCGCGCACCGCAAGCAGATATGTCACCGCGTCGGCATGTAGATGGTTGTGCCAGATCGTGTCGACGGGTGCGGGGACCATGCCGCAGCGAACCAGGACACGATTCATGGCATCGGCGTCGTGTGGGTCGTTCAGGGTGCGCATCGTCACGCCAGGTAGCGGCGACGATCGGTCTTCGTCCGCCGGCGGATCAGTGAAGCGGAGTCGATAGGTGTGACTGGGATCGATGAACAGTTCGTCCGGGGCTTTCGCGACGATCACATGGGCTTCACGGGCATAGATGCAGATGTCGCGCCGGCCCGGCGCTTCCCGGCGAAGTGCCTCGGCCACCACGCCGGGATCAGCGAAGGTTTGGCCGAAAATTAGTCGGCCCCAACCCAATTCGAGTTCCACATCGTGGGCCATCGCATCCATGAGATGGGTCGGCGCAGCGTCGTGCAGGCCCAGGGTGATCGCCTCGGGATTGTCCTGCGCGGGATCACTAGCAGTCATGCTGCACTTCCGTCCCACCTCTGGCGCTGTGAGCAGGATTCGAGCAGGACGATCTGCCAGAGTTCACTGCCGTGTCGCGTGATCGTCTCAGGCGAACCTCGTCGCGGGCCACGAACATCTGGTTAACCCTATCGAAGGCCACCTAATCCTGGCCGACAACGATCTGGGCTCAGGTGAGTAGGCCGAGAGCTATGGCGCTGGTGACGGCGGCGGTGCGGTCGGAGACACCCAGCTTGTTGAAGGCTCGCAGCAGGTGGGTTTTCACCGTCGCCTCGCTGATGTGCAGCTCGCTGCCAATCTGTGCGTTGGTCTTTCCTTTCGCTACCAGGGCGAGCACCTGGACTTCGCGCGCTGACAAGCTGCTCGCCGGGGGCTGCCGGACGGCCCTGACCAGCCGGTGCGCCACCGACGGAGTGAGCACGGTCTTGCCGCGGGCTGCGTCGCGCACGGCGGCGGTCAGCTCGGTTCGAGAGGCGTCCTTGAGTAGGTAACCCGCCGCACCGGCCTCGACGGCGCGCAGGATGTCGGCGTCGGTGTCGTAGGTGGTGACCACAAGGATCCGAGTTTGCGGCAAGGCCGCCAGGATCTGCTCGGTTGCAGTGACGCCGTCGCCGTCGGGCATTCGAAGGTCCATGAGCACCACGTCGGGGTGCAGCGACTGGGACAATGCAACCGCCTCGGCACCCGAACCCGCCTCACCGACGACGGTGAGGTCGTTCTCGGCGGTGATCATGCCACGCAATCCCTCCCGCACCACCGGGTGGTCATCGACGATCAGGACGGTGGTCATGTCGGCACCTCGATCGCTACGGTTACTCCCCCGCCGGGGGTCGGTGACATCGACAGGATTCCGCCGACTTGCGCGACGCGGGCCCGCATGCCGCGCAGGCCAAATCCTTCGACGTGGTCCTGCTTAAGACCAATTCCGTTGTCCGCCACGGTTAATCGAACACTGCGATCGACTGACGACAGCTCGACACGCACCTCGCATGCCTGTGAGTGTTTGCCCACGTTCGTCAGCGCCTCTTGGGCGGCCCTCAAGAGCACCACCTCGGTGGCCATGGCCAGTGCCGGAAGGGGCCGGTCGATGACTGTGGTCACGGTGATCCCCCTTTCGACGGAAAGCCGGTCACATTGACGCTGCACCGCTGCGGGCAGGGAACCCTCACCGAGGTCCGTTGGCGACAATCCTGCGACCATGCCGCGGGCCTCGGCCAGATTCTCTCTGGCGGTGTTTCGGATCAGCTCGACGTGCTCACGTGCGGCTGTCGGCTTGCTGTCGAGTTCGGCGTCGACGGCTTGGGCGAGGGCCACGATGCTGGTGAACCCTTGCGCCAGGGTGTCGTGGATCTCCCTGGCCAGCCGTTCGCGCTCGGCGGCCACGCCGGCTTCCCGCGATAGGCGGGCGGATTCGGCCCGGCTGGCCTCGAGTTCGTTGACGAGGTGGGCCAACCTGGCTCGCTGCCGCATCGACGTCATGATTACCGTGCCGATCACTGGTGCCGCCACCAGGCCGACCAGTGTCACGGCAATCGCCCCGGCCAGGTCGGGCGATCGGGTGCCTTCGGTCAGCAGCGTGATGCCCAGGGGCACCAGGTTGACCGCGGTGGTCACGACCAGTGCCGCGGCAAGCGGCAGCGTTGCGAAGAGCAACGGATAAAGCGCCGGTACTGCGGCAACGGCGACCGGCGATGACCCCACGGCGGTCACCCATAGTGCCACCACCGTGGTCAGGAACAGCACCGTGCGCCAGTCGACGTTGTCGGCCTGGATGACCCGGCGCCCCGTGGTCAGCATGCAGATCGCGATGCCGGACAGGGCCGCAGTGGCCACGAATACGTTTCCAGGGAAGCGGTGGTTCAACAACATCACGGCCACGATGGCGGCGCCGCACAGGCCGACGACATAGGCATCCCACAGCCAGTACCATTCGTTGGCCTGTCGCCGGGCCGGAGCGGCGTCGTCCATCAAGCGATGCTATCCGTCGGCGGGCACCCAATTGCCGTGGAAACCGTGTGGTACCCGGGCGGGGATGTGCACGGCGGCGACGGTCTCGAGGGTCTGGGCATCGAGCAGCACAAGATCGCTGACATCGCGCGCACGGTCGTAGACGAAGCCCATCGCCACGCCGTCGTCCTCGCCCGCATCCGGTCCCGCGGGGACGAACACGAACTCACCGGGTTCACACCCCGGGCCGAATGAGAGAGTGCGTGTGCTGCGAGTCATGGTGTCGTGTTTGAGGATTGCGTTCGGCTCACTGATGCCCGCAGATCCCGGTGCGTATCCGACGGCGTATCCATAGCGGTGGCGCCGGCCGACCAACCGCTCGTCGACCCGAGGGAATTCCTGTGAAGTATCGTCGAGCCGCTCTTCGGTGAAGGTGCCGGCCACGACGTCAACCGTCCACCGATCCAAGGTCCGGGTGTCGGGCACGAGGGCGAGACCGCTGGCGAACACCGACGGATGACGGACGACGTCGAGCACCACCGTATCGCCGGCATCGTAGGCATTGAGCGGATGGAAGATAAAGCACTGCGGCACCTCGAGCCAACGGATGTCGTCCGCAGTACCCTCCCGCGGCATGACGCCCACACGAGCCGGTCGCTCGGGCGCCCAACGGTAGGGCAGGCCGAAGTCAGGCGGAGATCCTTGCTCGGATCCCCGCATCGCCGCCCGGAGCACGAAATCCGGTGCGGCATGGCGCTGGGCGAACCGAGTCAGCCAGCCCGCGACCGCTTTGGCCGGCCGGCTGGATAACCGAGACCCGAGGTCCAGCGCCACCGGGAGGTCGTAGAGCACCACGTACCTTTCGGTGAGCGAGAAGTCGTGCATTAACGTCTGGGTGTCGAGCCGGATGTCAACCGTGTGTCGAACCCTGCCGTCCACGCCGGTGACGGAGTACCGAACGATATTGCCGCGCAACGGGTTGTAGGACACTGCGTGCAGTTCTTCGGTTATCGGGTCACGCTTGGGGTGAGCGCTGTAGCCCCCGAAAAGAGTCCCACAGAAATCCGACGGACCCACTGTTTCGAGTTCGTCGCTCAATTCATAAGGGCGCACACCCGATTCGGTGAGGGCCAACGTTCGGCCCGCATGGCCGATGACGTTGGTGTTGCCCGCGAAGTCGAAGCCGCCATATCGCGGCCCACCATGCCACGGCTCGCCGAGCCGCCGCGCCACGTGGGCTGAGCGCACCCAACGGTTGCGGTACCACTGGGCCTTGCCGTTCCGCAAACGCAGCCCGTGCACCATACCGTCGCCCAGGAACACCTGATAATGGTCAGGATCCGGATTTCCTATCGGGTTCGGTCCGATGCGCAGGTAGCGGCCGTTGAGATGGTCCGGAATCGTGCCGGTGACGTCGAGGTCAGTGGCAGTGATTTCGCGCTGCACCGGCGCGTAGTTCCCGTTCAGATACGGGTTGATCGTCACGCCCGGGCCCGGGGTGCTGGTAGTGGTAGTCATGCTGGTGTCTCCTTTAGATCGACCGCGACCGGAATGCCGGTCGAGAACCAATAGCGGTGCAACTCCTGGACTTTGGCGCGAGTCGGTAAACCGCGCAGGTGCAGTGCGCACTCGGCGTAGTCGAGGGGATTGACGGTGTCGCAGATTGCCCTTCGCGCCCGCTCGCGCTCGGCGCAATCGGTGATCTCACGGGCGAAGCCGTCGAACGTGCCGCCAGACATGCGCAACCGAACCCGCGGATCGCTGCGGATGTTCCAGACCCAGGCGTGCACAGCCCCGGGCGTCTCCACCGCGACATGAGGCGGTCGCAGCGCGACCAGATACACGCGTTCTGCGCGGCGTATCGCGCGGACGCACTTGCTGCGCGCTTTTCCAGTCTTGCGCCCGGTTGTCGTGAGCACTCCGAACCCGGCGGCAGGTGAGATACGAAGCAGCGGCAGCATGATTGCGCTCAATACCTTGCCGCGACGGGCCGAGCGCAGCAGTCCCCGGTGCTTTCCGATCTGCATGGCCGCTGCGTTACGGATCGATTCGTCCATGGACCGATGCTGCGCGTTACGACCGTGGCTTCGCGACGCCCAGACGGTTGAATGCTGTTGTCCTCCGAATGGTGGACACCTACCGCAGCGCGGGCTGGCGGCTGTCCAGCCGGTAACGGGTTGCCGCGCGGCTGATCTCGTCTTTGACCGCGCGGACGATATCGGTGAGCGTGGCTGGGATTTGGCGTGGCTGTTCATGCAGTGCGCAGGCGGCGGCCCTCGCGAGCCGGGCCATGGTGAACAGCTTCGCTGGAGGCAGTTCATGGTTGAGCACCCGCAGCAGTTGCCCAGTGGCCTCCTCGCTGCGCGCGACCTGCCGCATGATGCTGGTTACCAGCGGCGTTGCCGGTGCCGGCACACCCATGTCCCTTGCCAGCCAATACATTGCGTATGCATCGCGGTCGCGCCATCGCCACCAGTTGCGCAGTTGAGCGTCCGTTTCGCCTAGCTCGAGGCCGGTAGCGATGGATGCGGCGAGTGTTTTCGCCTGGCGCAGCGCATCCGCGATGCCCTGTGCGGGCGTGAAGTCTTTGAAGTGCCCGGCATCGCCGACCAACGCCCATCCGCGGCCGGCGCTGCGACGAAAGTAGCCGTGCCAGTCGCTCATCACACGAATCGGGCCCTGCCGCTTAGCCCCAGCCAAGAGGTCGGCCAACTCCGGCCATTGTGCAAGGCCGGCGGCGAAGGCGCGTTCTCGGTCGGCGTGGAACTCGCGGGCAACGGCAACGTCGATGGCGATTCCGGCCAGGTACAGGCCGCCATCGGTCGGACTGGCCAGAAACGCCAGATCGCCTATCCGGCCGATCCGCAACCGCGCTTCGGTATCGGCGACGCCGGCGAAGTAGCCCCAGGCCGGTATTCGCCCGGGCGGGGTGACCAGATATTTAGCGGCTCCGGTTGAGGCGGCGACGATCGAATGGCGCCCGTCGGCACCGACCGTCACGCGGGCTGTCACCGGGCCCTCGGGTGTTTGCACGCCCGTCACACGACCGGTGTCGTCGGTGAGCACCCCGGTCACCCGGCATCCGGTGCGCACCTCGGCGCCCGCCGCCGCAGCCGCCTCGATCAGCAGTGCATCCAGCGCCGCGCGCCGCATGCACAAGCCGGGGGTGGCAGAGCGCACGACGTCCAGTGCCGCCTCGATGCGGACGTCCTCGTAGACCAGTGTGAAGTGATCCAGCGGCACCGCGCCGTGAGCCAGGACGGAGTCGAGCACACCGATTTCGTCGAGAATCTCCACCCCACACGGCTGAATGACATGGGTGGAGGGTGTTTCGCTGGGAAACCGCGCCCGATCCAGCACGCACACCCGCAGACCGCGTCGCGCCAGCATGGCCGCCAATGGTGAGCCCGCACATCGGGCGCCTACGACCACGACGTCGTACATGGCTCCGCCTCCCCTCGTCACACTTTCTTACCATTGGTAAGTCTGCCGGTTCGCCGAGAACTTATCAATGGTCAGATCGCTTCGCTATCCTGACACTCGATGACATCCAGTGAGAGACGGCCGTACCACCACGGGCAGCTTGAACGCGCTGCGATTGATGGCGCCGTGCAAGAAGTCGAAACTGTCGGCGTCGCCGCAGTGAGCATGCGACGGATCGCGCGCCGGGCCGGCGTCTCGCACGCCGCACTCGCGTACCAATTCGGGGATAAGGCCGGAATATTCACGGCGGTGGCCACGGAGGGATTCCGGATGGCGGCTGAGACAATCGGGCCCGTCGCGACCGGACCGGATGGCTTCCTGCGCGGCGGCCAAACCTACATAGCCTTCGCGCTGGCGCACCGCGGCTATTTCGAGGTGATGTTTCGCCCCTACCTCTATCGCGGCGACGACCCGGCCTTGGTTGCGGCCAAAAACGAAGCCTTCGGGATTCTTTACGGCAGCGCGCGCGCCAGTTTGACCGCCCACCGGTCGGGGCCGGTGTCAGACGACGAGGTTCGTGGGCTGGTGATGGCGGGCTGGTCGCTGAGCCACGGCTTCGCGACGCTCGCGCTCAACGCCAACCTTGCCGAACAACTCAACGCCGATACCCACGCTCTCGCCGCGCAGATTACCCAGGGCGTCGTCACACTTGGTGAAATCGCGCAACACCGGCATGCGCCCGATTACCCAGATAGCCAGCGGGCGTAGCGATTTCGAGTGCTGAACGCTAAAGGCCCAGATGGAGTCGCAATGAATCGTCAAGCTCGGCCAGTTCCCTGCTTGAAATCCGGCCTATGCGATGCAATAGTCGTTGCGTCGCAACCGATCTGACCTGCTCAGCCTGCGCCTTCGAAGCGACTCGCAGTCCAGTCGCGCTGGACAGCAAAACCTGAAACGGATACACCTTGGCGGTGCTGCGTGTCACCGGTACCACCGTGACCATTCCATGACGCAGACGCGCCGCCGTAGCGTTCGCCCTGTCGTTGCTGACGATGATCGCAGGACGTTGTTTATTTGCCTCATGGCCGCGGACGGGGTCCAGGTCGACTTGCCAGATTTCACCGCGCAACATCGCCGATGCCGTCCCCTACGGCGCCTTCCCACGCATCGGCATCCTCTGCGGTGGCCCACTGCGCCCAAGCATCGGCATAGTCGTCTTCGAGAGTTGGATAACGCAGCATCCGCACCGCGTGCTGCATGCCTGCCGAGCGGGACGGCAGCCCCGTTCTTTCGACGTACGCGTCCAAGATGGCTACGTCATCATCGGACAGACTGATGCTAAGCTTCATACCCGAATGCTACTTGAGTAGTACTCCAGTAGCAAAGCACCCGTTTTCTATCGCCGAGCAGTTTGCCGCAGAATCCAGCGGGACAGCTCAATGACCCCTGCCAGAGTCAGTGCGACGGCAAAGGACGTCGCGAACGCGGCGACAGCGTTGTGGGCGAACGCTTGGCCGCCGACAATGCCGATCATCGTGTTGACAGTTGCCCACACGACGGCGCCGATCGCGTCGAACGCCAGAAACTGGCGATAGGGAAAGTCCAGTACCCCGCACGCAACCGTCATCGCTGTGCGACCGCCTGGAACGAACCGCGCCGCGATCACCAGGGAGCCCCCGTGGCGGTCCAATTCCCGATGCGCCCATTCCAGCCGCCGTTCGCCCTTCTCGCCGCGAGTGATCCAGCGGCGAGCCCAGCCCTCGGCAGACCGGCCAATCCAGTAAGCGAGGTTGTCCCCGACGAACGCACCCACCGCCCCCATCGCAATCACCCAGCCGAGCACCATCGCGCCGTTTGCCGCGAGGATTCCTCCCGTGATGAGGGCGGTCTCGCCGGGCAGCACGGGAAGAATGGCATCGAACGTACAGAAGCCGAGAAGCAGCGGATACGCCCACCACGAGTGACCGAACGCGTTCAGCAACCAGTCGAACACCCGATGCTCCGAGCCGCGCCGCAAGAAATATTCGTGTTCAGGCGGTCAGCCCCCTTCGGATGAAGGGTTTGGCCTGACCACGGTCGACGGCTTCATCGTGTTTGGCGGCGGCACGGTCGAGCAGCGTCATCAGGGCAGGCTCGTCACGGACCATCTGACGATACTTCGGGCCTAGCGCAAGTATTTGATCCCGCTCGTTGAGCAGCAGCCCGAAGATGCGTTCGCGTTCCGCCGCATCGTGGGTGTATTCCGAGTCGAGGTAGGCCGTGGCGTGCCGTCGAGCGTTGGCAATCGCCGTCCGAGCCTTGCCCTTGCGGCTGAGCAACGACGCGGCCACCGTGATTGCGAGCACGGCGACGATCACCAGCAGCGACAGGCTGGTGCTGATCTCGGCAACGTCAATCGGTTTGCCGCTGTTGACAAATGGGACGTTGTTCTTGTGCAGCGCATGGAGGAACAGCTTCACTCCGATGAAACCGAGGATCGCCGCCAACCCATAGGAGAGGTAGATGAGCCGGTCCAGCAGGCCGTCGAGGAGAAAGTAAAGCTGCCTCAGGCCCAACAGCGAGAACGCGGTCGCGGTGAAGACGATGTAAACCTCTTCGGTGAGGCCGAAAATCGCCGGGACCGAGTCGAGCGCGAACAGGATGTCAGTGCCGCCGATAGCGACCATCACCAACAACATTGGCGTCATCGCCCGTCTGCCATCGATCGTGGTGAACAACTTGTCGCCGTCGTAGTGCTCGGTGGCGGGAATGACCTTCTTCGCTATGCGGATGACGAAGTTGTCGGCTCGCTCGGCATCCTCGCTGTCCCACGTCTTGAGCATGTGTCCGCCGGTGAACAACAGGATCAAACCGAAGAAATAGAAGACCCAGGCGAACGTGTTTATCAACGCGGCGCCGAGAAAGATGAAACCGGTGCGGGCGACGAGGGCGAAGACGATGCCGAACAGCAGTACCTTTTGCTGATCCTCGCGAGGGACCCGAAAGCTTGCCATCACCACCAAAAAGACAAATAGATTGTCGACGGACAGAGCTTTTTCGGTGAGGTAGCCGGCAAAGTATTGCGAGCCGGCGTCGTACCCGCTGCGCAAAAACAAGCCGGCGCCGAACATCATGGCGACGCCGACGTAGGCGCTCGACCAGACTGCGGCCTCCTTAAGCGTCGGGACGTGCGCCTTGCGGACGTGAAACACGAAGTCAAAGGCCAAAAGTCCGGCAATACCTAAAATTGTCACGCCCCATACCCAAGCTGGGACATCCATGTGCTTCCCCGCCTAATCCTTTTCGTCCTGGCGCATCGGCCGACTTGCCTGGCTAGCCTTGCCAGCCACGATGCCATACATACCGTCGGCGACGTTGGTCAGCACTCGGCAGCGACGACCCTGTTAGGTCTCACGATTTTGGGGGTGTTCAGCGCCACTGCGGCGCGGATGAGTTGCGTCAACGCCTTTTCATTGATTTGGTCGCCCTCGTGAAAATCAATGGCGCGCCTGGTGTTGCCGCCGAGGCTGGCATTGAAGAGACCTGCAGGATCCGCCAACGAGGCGCCCTTCGCGAAGGTGACTTTCACGACCTTCTGGTATGTCTCACCGGTGCAGATCATCCCGTCGTGATACCACACCGGAACTCCTCGGCACCTCCACGCCTCCACCACATCGGGTCAGCCTGTTTGATCAGTTTCCTGATACGAGAGAGCATTTCACCGCGCCAGTCGCCCAACGCCTTGATCCGGGCGTCTGCCCGCAAGGCGCCGGTGGTAAATCAGATGCGCAGCCTGCGAGCGGTGTCACGTCGAAGCCACTGACCATGTCATTCCTCGCAGCATCGCATGGCCTCGAGCCGGCACGCGCACGACGCACGAATAGGCACGTCGGCGCGTGCGGCGGCGAGTCTGAGCTCTTCACCGACGACGGCGGCTTCGTCGGTACGGCCCAGCCGCTGCAAGCATTCGTGGTACCCGTGCAGGCTCCACACGTTCCCGGGGTGCTGACACGGCCTGGGCAATACCGGGTCCAAACCCAGGTCGGCCGCATACACGGCAGCCGCCTCCTCGACGTGGCCCTGCTCGAGCAGCAATGCGCCATACGCGTGTCGGGTGGGCTGCATCCAGCCCCACGGCTCGTCGTAGGGCAGCGCGTCGTCGAGGTCGACCGCGCGCCTCAAATGTTCGAACGCCTCGTCGAAATGCCGTTCACGGTAGGCAATCTCACCGTCCAACATGGCGGCGGCCACGGCCAGGATGTCTCGGCTGGTGTTGTTGAACAGGTATCGGGTGTTCGGAATCCGGTCGTATGCCTGGATGAACGCCGCGCGCTCGGCGTGCGCGCGCGCCTGTTGACCGGTGGCCGCCAGCGCGATCCCGCGGCCGTAGTGCATCGTTGCTGCGGTGGTGCAATACAGGTCAGGATCCTCCGGCAATGGCTGCGCGATCAGCTCCTCCCAGCGCCCGAATCGCACCAGCACATGGGTCCGCAGCGGTACGAACGCCTCAAGCCAATCGGCCATCGGCGGCGACGCGATCGACAGCAGCTCGGGTGTCAGCTGGCCGGCAAGCTCATCAGCGGCCTGCAACGCGATTCGCGAATTTCCTTGGAACATCGCAGAATACACCACGAAATGCAGATCGTGCGCGCGGTACAGGGAGTAGAAGTTCAACGGGCCCTCGCGGCTGACAAAGCGCCGATCTGCCTGCACTGCAGCAAGATTCGCCTCCACCGACCGGTGGTAGTCGCCGCACAGGACGTCGATATGGCTCGGCATGTGCTCTAGATGCCCGGCGTCGGGAACCAGGCCGCGCAACAAGTCTGCGGCCGGTTTCGCGATCTCGGGGGTCGACGACATCTCCATGGTGTGCAAATACAAGTGCAAGATCCCCGGGTGTTCACGACCCTCGGCCCGTTGCAGCGCATCCTCAAGGATCTGCTTGGCCTCGATCACCCGTGAGCCGGCCGCAGGTTCACCGGTGCTGGTGTCCCACAAGGCCCAAGCGGTCAGATTGACCAGCGCGTCGGCGGCCAGCGCCTGGACGTCAATGTCCTGCGGATAGGTCGCGGCAAGCGCCGTCATCGCGTCGGCGTAGGCCCCAAGACCTGCCTGCAGGGCGTGCGTGTCGTTCGGGTCATCGGTGGGAAAGCGGGCATCAAGCGCGGTTATCAGACCTTGTTCGACGGGACTGGCCCGGCCTTGCGCGGCGAGACGCAGTTCTCTGCGTGCGCGAGCCAGTGACGAGCTCAGGTCAATCGGGTCGAACGCCTCCCACGCCTTGTTGTAGTTGGGGCCTACCGAATAGGCGATTCCCCAGTGCGCAATGGCCAGATCCTGGTCGAGTTCCAAAGCCCGCTCGAAACAGCGGACCGCCTCTTCGTGGTTGAACGCGTAGGCCCACACCATCGCGCGGTCGAACCAGATTTGCGCTTGCACCGAAGAGGTGTCGACCGGCCGGCGGTATGAACCGAGGTCGAAGTACTGCTCGTCGGCAGTCATGGCTGCACACTACTCAGGACGCAGTCTCAACCGAGCCTGTTTCGCCGCACCTGGTTGAACGGCACACCCCGGTCTGCGGCGTACTCGCGCGGAAGGCTCAACACTCGCTCAGCGATCACGTTGCGTGCCATCTCGGTGGTACCGCCGCCGATGCTGGCGATCTGGCGTCCCAGAAAGCGAGTGCCGACATCGAGCAGCCCGGACTCGTCCTCGACAACTGCCGACGCACCCGCAACCTGTAGCGCCGCATCGGTTTCGACGTCGTGGACCGCAGCCATAGACAACCGGATCACTGAACCCGCGGCGGGTGGCAGTGCCCCATTCGCCACGGCGTGGAAAACATGCTCGCTGAGCTGCCCGTGGACCGCCCGGTGCACCAGGGCCCGACCGACCAGCTCTTGGGCGCATGCACTGGCGCCTTGCTTCGCACTCTGGGCCACCGACATCAGGTCGATCGAAACATCTTGCGCCTCAGCAATTCCGGGCCCACTGGTGTACTCCGAGCCATCACCCATGGTGCGGCGCTCGTGGTATAGCTGCCGCGACGCGACCGCCCAGCCATTGCCCGGTTCGCCGACCACCGCGTCGTCGCCAACGTCGACGTCGTCGAAGAACTCTTCGCAGAACTCGGTCGAGCCGTTGACTTGCCGGATGCGGTTGATCGTTATTCCGGGATGCCGAAGCGGCACAAGGAACATCGTCAGCCCGTCGTGTTTGGGGACGGCCCAGTCAGTGCGGGCCAGGCACAGACCGTAGTCGGCGGCGAAGGCCCAGGTGGTCCAGGTCTTGGCGCCGTTGATGACCCAGCGCCCGCCTCGGCGGTCGGCGCGGGTGATGACACCGGCAAGGTCTGAGCCCCCGCTGGGTTCCGACAACAGCTGTACCAGCACTTCGTCGCCGCGCAGCGCGGCCCTGATGTGGCTGCGCTTCTGCTGTTCGCTGCCCATGTCGAGGATCGTTGCGCAGCAGATGGCGAACGACGGGACGTTGAGAATCAGCGGTGTCTCGTAGCCCAGCGACTCGGCGTCGAACGCTTTCTTGTACTCGTAACCCAGCCCAAGACCGCCGTATTCGCGGGGAAAGCAGATCCCGGCGAATCCGCCGTCCCACAAGATTTTCTGCAGCTCCCTGGCTCGCGCCCAGGTGTCGTCGCCGTCCCGCGCGCGAATCGCAGGGTTGTCGGGATCCAGCCGCGGTAGGTTTGCCGCCAACCAGGACCGCGCCCGGCTCCGGAATTCCCCGACGGACTCAACCACCGCGTCGTCGCATTCCCGTGGACGTCATCGCCGTGGCCTCCCTCATACGTTGCTGGGCGATCGCCCAGCAATGGTCTGAAACTGTACCCGATCGTGCTGTCAGGGCGCGCATGGATGGTTTACAGTTTTTGCGTGAAATGTCACGCCGCTGCGGTGGCCTCATGACTGCTAGCACCGTCCTGGTCACCGGGGCGTTCGGACAGATCGGCAGGCGCTGCACCGAGATATTGCTCGACAGAGGGCATACCGTCGTCGCCACGGACCTCCGCACCGATGGCACCGCCGCGGTCGAGAAGAAGCTGGCCCTCGGGGCCCCACCCGGGCGGCTGATTCCGGCTTACATCGACCTGCGGGACCGGCGAGCAGTGCGCGAGCTGATTTTGATCCATCAGCCCGCAGCCATCGTCCATCTGGCCGCCATCGTCTCTCCGCCGTCATACCGCAATCCCGGACTGGCCCGCAGCGTCAACGTAGGTGGTACCGAGAACCTGCTGGCAGCCGCCGCGGCGCTGCGTGATGCGCCGCTATTCCTCATGGCATCCAGTGCCGCGGTGTACGGGTCGCGCAATCCCTACCGCTATCCCGAGCGGATCACCCCCGATACTCCCGTGAACCCCATCGATCAATATGGCGAGGACAAAGTGTTGGCGGAGGCCGCCGTCCGCGGCGGCGGCCTGCCGTACGCGCTGCTCCGACTGGGCGGGGTGATGTCGCCCGACGCCCACTTCGACGGTGACTATCTGCTGCTGGTCCGCGCGACGCCCGGCGATAACCGCCTGCACATGGTGGATTCCCGCGACGCCGCGCTGGCATTTGCCAATGCCGTCGACCGTGCCGCCAGCGTCGCGGGCAAGGTGCTGCTCATCGGCGGCAACGAGTCGTACGTGAAGGTGTACCGCGACATCGAGGACGACATCATGGCCGCCGTCGGCGTGGGCCGCCTCGGCCCGTCGGCCAGCCTTCCCGGCGACCCGACGGACGATGGCGGCTGGACTTTCACCGGCTGGTTCGACACCACCGAGTCGCAGGCACTGCTTGACTTCCAACAGCACGACTGGGATCAGTCGGTGTCCTGGTTGGCCGAATCGCAAGGCCGCGTGCGTTTGGTGTTGCGCATACTCGGGCCGGTCTTGCGCCCCACGATCCGTACGGCCCTGAGAATGCAGCGCTACGCCGAGCGACGCGGTCCCTATGCCGACCCCTGGGCGCTGATCGCGAAGAAATATGGGACGGCGGCGCTGGCCGGTTCGGACTGAGGCGCGCCGCGCCGCGTAAACCCTGTGTACAAATCAGCGGCGGACGAAACCACCTATTCGTGATCTGCCGTGGCCACGGGCTACCCTGTGACCTTTATCCGCAGATGCGGCCGCGCGAAGGGGGTGCCGATGACGGTGTCGGCGAAAAGCATCGAGGCCGACTACCTGGTGATCGGTGCCGGAGCCATGGGTATGGCGTTCACCGACACCCTGGTCACCGAGTCCGAGGCGCGGGTGGTCATTGTCGACCGTGCCCACCAGCCGGGCGGACACTGGAACGCCGCCTATCCGTTCGTGCGGTTGCACCAACCGTCGGCTTACTACGGCGTCAACTCAAGGGCGTTGGGCGACAACAGGATTGACGCCGTTGGCTGGAACAAGGGATTGGGCGAACTCGCGCCTGTTGGCGAGATATGCGCCTACTTCGATGCGGTCATGCAACAGCAATTTCTTCCCACCGGCCGGGTCGAATACTTCCCGATGAGCGAGTACCTGGGCGACGGGCGGCTCCGGACGATGGCTGGGGCCGAATACGTCGTCACAGTCAACCAGCGAACCGTCGACGCCACCTACTTGCAGGCGATCGTCCCGTCGATGCGGCCCGCGCCGTATTCGGTCGCACCCGGCATCGACTGCATCCCCCCGAGCGAGCTGCCGAAATACGCTCCCCGCGACCGGTACGTGATCGTCGGTGCGGGCAAAACCGGCATGGACATCTGCCTGTGGCTACTGCGCAACGGCGTCAACCCGGACAAGCTGACCTGGATCATGCCCCGCGACTCCTGGATGATGGACCGAGCAACGCTGCAGCCCGGGCCGACGTTCATCAAGCAGTTCCGGGACAGCTACGGCGCGACCCTCGACGCAATCGCGGCAGCGACCTCGACCGATGACTTGTTCGATCGACTGGAAAGCGCCGGCACGTTGCTGCGGCTCGATCCCGCGATACGGCCCACCATGTATCGGTGTGCGATCGTGTCGCAGCTGGAGTTCGAACAATTACGCCGCATCAAAGACATCGTCAGGATGGGCCACGTCCACAGCATCGAGCCCACAGCCATCGTCCTGGATGATGGCTCCGTCACGTCGTCACCGTCGGCCCTGTACATCGACTGCACAGCCGACGGAGCGCCGCAGCGTCCGGCCCGGCCGGTTTTCGACGGCGACCGCCTGACCCTGCAGGCGGTACGTGGATGCCAGCAGGTGTTCAGCGCCGCATTCATCGCACACGTCGAGTTGGCCTACAGCAGCGATGAGCTGAAAAACGAACTGTGCGCGCCGATTCCGCATCCGGACCGCGACCTGGACTGGATGCGACTGACGCACTCCGATCTGCGCAACCAGCGTCGCTGGCTGGACGATGATGAGCTGATCGATTGGCTCAGCACCGCACGGCTGAACCTGCTCGCCGAACTGCTTCCACCGCTGTCGGACAAGCCGCGGGTCCGCGCGCGGGTGGTGTCGATGTTTCAGGCGAAGCTCGACGCCGCCGCGGAGCAATTGGAGAAGCTGCTCAGCGAGCACAATCTGGAAATCGCAGACGAGGAGGGGGCGTGTCCGAACGCCGCGAGGTAGACATGCCCCTTGTCGACCTACCCGACTCGGGGTACGTCTATGAAACCGGATGGCGGCTGGCGACAACGGATATCGACGAACACAAGCGATTGCGCCTCGACGGCGTGGCGCGCTACATCCAAGAGGTCGGTGCCGAACATCTCGCCGATGCCAAACTGGCCGACGTCCATCCCCATTGGATCGTCCTGCGCACGGTGATCGACGTCCTACAACCGATCGAGATTCCCAGCGACATCACCTTCCGCCGTTGGTGCGCAGCGCTTTCCACGCGCTGGTGCAACATGCGGGTTCAGCTGCAGGGTTCCGACGGCGGCCTCATAGAGACCGAGGGTTTCTGGATCTGCATGAACAAGGACACCCTCACCCCCTCGCGCCTATCCGACGAATGCGTCGCACGTTTCGGCAGTACCACCGACAACCATCGGCTCAGGTGGCGCGCGTGGCTCACCGAGCCGGTCGATGGCGCAGTAACGCCGTTTCCGCTGCGCCGCACCGACATTGATCATTTCGAACACGTCAACAACACCATTTACTGGCATGGTGTGCACGAGATCCTCGGTCAGGTACCCGAACTGGAGAGCGCACCGTATCGCGCCGTGCTCGAATACCGCAGTCCGATCAAGTACGGCGAGCGGGTGACCATCCATTCGCAGCGGCACCACGACACCGTCCGCATGCAGTTCACCGTCGGCGACGAGGTGCGCGCCGCAGCGCTGGTGCGCAAGATTCAGGGATAGGCGTCTTTGGGCACGACGCTGCTTTGCGTCTGCCCGGGGGACGCCCAGACGCGTACCGTGGCGCTCGTGCACCGCGTTGACGTCCCGAGAATCTGATGGATCGGGTAGACACTGCTCGGCCGGTCCGCAACCTGGCTGTCGACTATTACCGCGTATCAGGCGTGGTCCTGATCGTGCTGGGGCACTGGCTGGCCGGCTCGGTCACGTATCAGGAGGGACGATTCGGGCGGCAGAACCCCCTGGTGGACCAGCCGTGGACGCAATGGCTTACGTGGCCCTTCCAGGCGGTCCCGGTGTTTTTCTTGGTTGCCGGTTACGCCGGCGCGGTGTCGTGGACGCATCGCAGCGGCGAGGACATGACGCGCCCGGTCTGGCTTCGGCATCGGCTGGCCCGGGTCCTGGGGCCGACCACGGTGTACGTCGCGGTGGTGTCGCTGATCGCGGAAGCGGCCGACATGCTCGGCGTGGCCGGTTCCACGCTGGCGTATGCCGGATGGGCCGTCGCGATGCACCTATGGTTCCTTGCGGTCTATCTGATTGTGGTGTCGCTGACACCGATTGCTGTTGCAGCGCATCGTCGTTGGGGATTGCTGCTGCCGGCGGTGCCGGCGCTGGGAGTCGCGGCGGTCGATGCCGCCTCGGTCGGCGCCCACGTACCGTACCTCGGCTGGCTGAACTACCTGCTGTGCTGGGGGGCGCTCTACCAGCTCGGAATCGCTTGGCACGAAGGATCTTTGGCGGGCCGTAGAGCGGTGTTGCTCGCTGTCGGGTCGGCGATCGCTTTGGCGCTGCTCATCGGGCTGGGCCCGTTCCCGGTCAGCATGATCGGCGTTCCCGGTCAACCCGTGCAAAACACCGAGCCGCCCTCGGTGGCAATGCTGGCGTTCGCGGGCGCACAAGCTGGAATAGCGATAAGCTGTGCGCCGGCGATCAGCCGCGTGCTTCGTCCCGCTCCTGTGCGACGGGTACTTTCGGTTGCCAACAACAACATCATGGCGCTGTATCTGTGGCACATGATTCCCGTTGTCATTGTTGCGGTTGTCGGCTACCCGACCGGACTGTTGCCGCAGCCGGTCGAGGGTACCGCGCAGTGGTGGCTGGCGCGGCTGGAATGGGTGACGATTCTCAGTTTCGTGACGGCGGTCGAACTGGTGCTGTTGTGGTGGGCGCGGCGCATTTTCGCGGCTCCCCTGCCGATGCTGGGTACCCCGATCAGCGAGCGCTGGCTCGAACCGATCACCCTGGCCGGTGCCGCGGCCGCAGCGTATGGTCTGGCCTTCTTCGCCGCCAAGGGTTTTGCACCCGATGGCCACTTGTCGCGGGTGACGGCGCTGATCTTTGCCGTCGGTGTGGTGCTGGCGGCGTTTCGCCCGAAGGTGGCGGCGTCTTCAGCGGGTCGGCATTGATGCGTCGGCTCGGAATTGTTTGTGAATCCTGGGCTTTGGCTGTGCAGGGCTTGCCTGCGGCTATTCAAGCGGCAGAATCGGGCTGACCCCAGGCGCCAAGTTCGGGCAGTGGCCGTTGGCAGACCGCATGCGCCTCGTCGGCGCTGAGCCCAAACAAGCGCAATACGTTTTCGGTCATCGCGTCAGCAGCCGATGCGCTATCACGATCCGGCTCTGCCCGCAGCAGGACACCGAGCCCTAACAACGCCCCACCGGCGGTGGCCAGCGCCAGGTCCGGGTCAGCGACCTGGAATCGCCCGGCGGCAGCGGCGGCCTTGATGTCCCGTAACGCCCGGGGCGCCAGGCCTCGGTCGGACGAAAGCATCGCCGCTGCATTGGCCAACAGGATGTCGCTCTCCCGCGGGCGCTCACGCAAAAGCCGGCCCGTCAACCGAAAACTGGCGGCAAACGTTTCCGCCGGGTCTTCGATCGCGGCGGTCAGCGCGTCGAGCAGCGCACCGTGGGTGTCCAAGACGTCTTCCACCGCCGCCTCGAACAACTGCTCCTTGCTGTCGAAGTGGTTGTAGAAGGAGCCCATTCCGACATCGGCGGCCTGGGTGATCTCCAGGACCGGGACATTTGTCTTGCCTTCGGCGATCAGCCGCTGGGCCGCCCTGATCAGCGCCGACCTGGTGCGCTGTTTTCGGCGCTGTAGGCGGTTGGGGCGCTGCGACCCCTCCGGAATACCGCTCAATCGTGGCCTCCCTCCTGTCCAGCCGCTAGTAGTATGCATCACTGCTGAGGAATTCGTCAGGAACACTTGACTGAGCATAGCCTCGTATGTGACGATTTCGTCAGTTTATTTGATGGGAGCGGCAATGCGACCGACGGTCAACACCCCTGGAGCCCCGCATCGAGACCTGCATAGCGAGCAGGGCGCCCTGCCCGGCGAACACCCCGGCCGGTCGCGAAATCCGGTGATCAAAGTCGCCGACATCGCCTGGCTCGAGTTCGAGAAACCGGATCTGATGCGCGCCGAGGCATTCGCCCGGGCTTTCGGCTTCCAGACCGCACGGCGTGACCCGGCCGGTGTTCAGTTCCGCGGCACGGACGCGGGCGCACCGTGCATGATCGTGCGCCACGGCCAACTGACCCGGTTCACCGGCGTGGCGTTTCGGGCGTGCGACGAAGTCGACGTACTGCGGCTGGCCGATAGATTCGGCGCCACCGCCCGACCGCTCCCGGAAAGCATCGGCGGGCTGTCGGTCAACCTGACCGACCCCAGCGGAATTGCGGTGCGCGTGGTCGCCGGCATGCACCAGCTGCCGGAGCTCCCGGCTCAGCAGCCTCACGTATTCAACTTCGGGCGCGACGTCCAGCGCACCAATGCCACCCAGCGCCCCCATCGCGCGCCGGCCCGCGTGCAGCGCCTCGGCCATTTGGTGCTGCAGTCGACGAAGTACCTGCAGTCGCTGAACTGGTACCTGGACAACCTGGGGATGATCGTCAGCGATTTCCTGTTCTTTCCCGGGCAGCGTCAGCGAGGCCCGACGATGAGCTTTATCCGCTGCGACCGCGGATCGGACCCGGCCGATCACCACACGTTGGCCATAGCGCTGGGCCCGGCTAATCGCTACATACATTCGGCGTATCAGGTCAGCGACCTCGATGCCCTGGCCGCCGGCGGCGAATACCTCAGCGAGCGTGGCTATTTCCGGTCATGGGGAATCGGCAGGCACATCCAGGGCAGCCAGATCTTCGACTACTGGCGCGATCCCGACGGATTCCTCGTCGAACACTTCACCGACGGCGACATGTTCGACAACACGCTCGAGCCAGGCTGGGCCCCCTTCACCGCGTCCGGCCTCGCCCAATGGGGGCCGCCGGCAAGCAAAGACTTCCTCGGGACCAGTCCGAGATCGGCTCGCCACGAACTGGTTTCGATGATCAGCGCGCTTCGCCAACCCAACGAGTTCGACGTCAACCGCCTGATCGGTCTAATGAAAGTGGCCACATCATGACCGTCTCCGTGCTACGCACCGCCGACGCCTGGTTTGTCAAGACTCCCGACGGCGCCGCGCGGATCGAGACCACCGCGAAAACGACCAGCGAGTTGCTGGCCGATCGTGCCGCGGTGGAGGCCGCCGGCGCCGACACTGTCGCTCTGGACAGTCTGCGCCTGGTGTCGCCGGTGACCAGGCCATGCCGGGTGGTCGCTCAGATGACCAACTTCGAATCGCATGTCAGGGACGCCGGCATGGACCCGAGCGCGATTCCGTTGACCTTCTTCCGCAAGGCGTCGGCGTCCATCGCCGGCCCGTTCGACGACATCGTCAAGCCTCGCCACGTCACGCTGCTGGACTACGAGGTAGAGATCGGGTTGGTCATCGGACGTCAAATGCCGGTTGGCACTGAGGTTTCCGACGCCAACCTCGCGGAGTACATCGCCGGGCTGGTCGTCACCAACGACGTGTCAGCCCGCGACGTCCAGCTCCCCCAGACTCAGTTCTACGAGGCGAAGTCGTATCCGTCCTTCACCCCGGTCGGGCCGGAGCTGGTGCTGTTGAGCGCCGACGAGCTCAGGCGTTTCGGCGAGCTGCGGCTGCGGCTCAGCGTCAACGGCGAGGAGCGACAAAACGCGTTGGTGGAAGGCGACATGCTGTACCGGCCGCTGCAGGCGCTGCAGTCGCTCAGTCAATTCCAGGAACTCGCGCCGGGTGATCTCGTGCTCACCGGCACCCCCGTCGGCACCGCCCTGAGCGCGCCCCCCAAGCCGATCCAGGTCATCGGCAACCTGTTGCCACCGGCCGTCAAGTGGAAAGCGTTTTTCAAGAGTCAGGCCAAAAACACCAAATATCTAAAGCACGGAGACGTCGTGGAGTCGTCGGTGGCCACCGACGACGGGAGCATTGACCTCGGAACCCAGCGCAACACAGTGCGATTCGCATGAGACCCGACGCGATTCGGCGTGTGCCCGTCGTCATCGTCGGCGCTGGCCCCACCGGGATCACCGCGGCCACGTTGTTGGCGCAGTACGGCATTGAGTGCTTGGTGCTCGACCGCTGGCCGGGCGTATACCCGCAACCCCGAGCCGTCCACCTGGACGACGAGATCTATCGCGTCATCGCCCGTCTTGGCGTGGCCGACGAATTCGCCGCGATTTCCCGGCCCGCACTCGGGTTACGGCTGCTGGACAATCGATTTAACATCCTCGCCGAATTTCGCCGCGATCCGTCCCGCAGCGCCCACGGCTTTCCGCAGGCCAACATGTTCGATCAACCCGAATTGGAGGGCCTGCTGCGGGCAAACCTCAAACGCTACCCGCAGGCCGAGTTGCGCGGCGACGCTGAGGTAATCGAAATTGACGATCAGGGCGGGACCGTGCGCGTAACGTTCATCGACCGCAGCGACGGGCAAGTTCACCTTGTGGACTCCGACTACCTGTTGGGCTGCGACGGAGCGAACAGCATGGTGCGCAACGAGATCGGCGCCATTATGCGGGACTTGAAATTCGAGCAGCGCTGGCTGGTCGTCGACGTGGAAACCGCTGCCGATCTGCGTCAATGGGACGGCGTGTATCAGGTATGCGATCGGGTTCGCGCGGGCACCTACATGCGGATCGGAGATGCCCGCTACCGGTGGGAGTTTCGGCTGCTGCCCGGCGAAGGTGCCGACGACTTCGCCACCCTGGCCGATCTGCGGCCGCTGATCGCCCCCTGGATCGGTGACGTCGATGACGGCGAATTGAGGCTGCTGCGCGTAGCGGAGTACACCTTTCGCGCACAGATTGCCGATCGCTGGCGTCGCGGCAACGTGTTCATCCTGGGCGATGCTGCACACCTGACTCCCCCGTTCATCGGTCAGGGCATGGGAGCCGGCATGCGGGACGCCATGAACCTGGCCTGGAAAATTGCTGGCGTGCACCATGGCACCCTCGCGGCAGACGCTCTGGACACCTATGAGCAAGAACGCAAGCCGCATACTCGTCAATTGATCCGCCTTGCGCTGACCGTCGGTCGCTCGATGACCGGCGGCGGCCGCGCCGGCGACCTGTTGCGGCGACTGGTACTACCCCGGCTGTGGCTGATCCCCGGGCTGCGCGACAAGCTCGTCGATTCCAGCACACCTGCATTGCATCGATCTGCGCTGGTGCTCAAGTCCCGTCGTCCCGGTCAACTCGCGGGCACACTGTGTCCGAATCCAATACTGTCCCAAGCCGAACGACTCGACCATGTCATCGGTACGGGTTTCGCGCTGATCACCACCGCCCCGCTCGGCCAGCGCGATCAGGCGAATTTGGCGCGTCGCAATGTCTGCGTGCTGGTTGCCCAGCCCGGAAGCGAACTGGAAAGGTGGCTGCGCCGGGGCCGAGCGGCCGCGGCGCTCATCCGGCCCGACCGGACGGTCATGTGCGCCGGCCGCAACACCGCTTCCGTGTGCGCGGCGGCAGCGGCGAATGTCGGCCTCGCGCGGAGGTGATAGCTGCCAGTCATACTGCCGTGACGAAGTCGATGAGTTCTTCGACCCCGCCGATCAGTGCCGGCTCCACATCGTTCCAATCGCGAACGCGCGACCGAATGTGCTGCCAGGCCCTGGCGATGTCCGCCTGGTTGGCATGCGGCATGCCGAGAGCCTGACATGCACCGCGCTTCCAATCCATGTGCCGCGGCACGCTCGGCCAGGCCTTCAGGCCGAGCCGCTGCGGCTTCACGGCCTGCCAGATGTCGACATACGGGTGGCCGACGACCAGGGTGTCGGTGCCGCCGGGTCCCCGGCGCACCGCGTCGGCGATTCGCGCCTCCTTCGACCCCGCGACGAGGTGGTCGACGAGAACGCCGAGCCGGCGCCCCGGCGCGGGACCGAACTCGGCCACGATCCCCACGAGGTCGTCCACGCCGCCGAGTTGCTCCACGACCACACCCTCGATGCGCAGGTCCTCACCCCACACCTGCGCGACGAGTTCTGCGTCATGGCGGCCTTCGACGTAAATCCGGCTGGCGCGGGCCACCCGTGCGCGAGCACCCTTCACCGCGACCGATCCCGACGCCGTCCGAGTCTGGATGGTGGGCCCCGCGCGCCGTGGTTCCGTCAAGATCACCGGACGCCCTTCTAGCAGGAAGCCGGGCCCCAGCGCAAAGCCGCGGGTGTGGCCGCGCCGGTCTTCCAGGTAGATGCGGCCGTATTCCACGCGGACCACCGCGCCGACGTAGCCGCTTTCGGCGTCCTCGACAACCAGGCCGATCTCGGCGGCGTGTTCCGTCGAACGCGGCTTGCGCCTACCCTGAGCCAGGACGTCGGTTCCATAGCGATCCAGCACCCGGCAGATACTAGAAGCGTTGCGGCAAAACCTCGTTGCGGCGCGCCGATGGCAGCGAGCAGACGCAAAATCCCCCTAAACGGCACGTTTCAGGGGGATTTTGCGTCTGCTCGCGCTAGAAACGGCGACCGTCCGCGCGGAAGAAGTGCAGCTGTCCGGGATGGGGATGCAAGCGCACCCGGGCGCCCTTCTCGGGCGGATTATGCCCATCGGCGCGCGCGACGACGGATTGGCCGATCACCTTGCCGGAACCGGCGATCCGGCCGTACAGGTAGGCGTCCGCCCCCAGTTCCTCGACGATGTCGACCTCCATCTCCACGCCAATGCTGCCCAGCTCGAAATGCTCGGGACGGACGCCGACGACGACCTCGGCTGCCGCCCCGGCGATCTCCCGTGGCACCGGGATCACCCAATCACCCAGCGCCACAGCTGAATCGACGATAGGCAGGCTGAACAGGTTCATTGCCGGAGACCCGATGAAACCGGCGACGAAGACATTGGCGGGGTTGCGGTAAAGCTCGCGGGGCGTCGCGAACTGCTGCAGCACACCGTCGTTCAGGACGGCGACGCGGTCACCCATGGTCATCGCCTCCACCTGGTCGTGAGTCACGTACACCGTGGTGGTGCCGAGTCGGCGTTGCAATGCCGCGATCTGGTTGCGGGTTTGCACCCGCAGCTTGGCGTCGAGGTTGGACAGCGGCTCATCCATCAGGAATACCTGCGGGCGGCGTACGATCGCCCGCCCCATCGCCACCCGCTGACGCTGACCGCCCGAGAGGTCTTTGGGCTTGCGATCCAGATACGGTTGCAGGTCAAGGAGTTTCGCTGCCGCCTGTACCCGGTCACGGATCTCGGCCTTGGGGGTCTTGGCGATTTTTAACGCAAACCCCATGTTCTGCGCGACCGTCATGTGCGGGTAGAGCGCGTAGTTCTGGAAGACCATGGCGACGTCACGATCCTTGGGGTCGGCGTTGGTGACGTCGCTTCCCCCTATCCGGATGCAGCCGGAATCCAGGGTCTCCAGGCCGGCAACCATTCGCAGCGAGGTGGTTTTGCCGCAGCCGGAGGGCCCGACCAGAACGACGAATTCGCCGTCGTCAACGGCTAAGTCCAAGCGATCCAGAGCCGGTCGATCCGTGCCCGGGAACCGCCGAGTGGCTTGCTCGAAACCGACGGAAGCCACGTCAGCCGCCCAAGCCGGTGACGGCGATGCCGCGGACAAAGGAGCGCTGGGCGATGGCGTAGATGATGACCAGCGGCAGCAGAATCAGCATCGAGGTGGCCATCAGCACCGGCCAGCGCGCCACGTATTCACCTCGCATCCGGACCAGGCCCAGAGTCAGCGTGGCCAGGCTGTTGCGTTGCAGCATCAGCAGCGGCCACAAAAAGTCGTTCCAGACATTGACCCAGGTGAGCACGCCCAGCACCATCACCGCGGGACGGGCGTGCGGCAGCAGGATGCGCCAGTAGATCTGCCACGGGGAGCAGCCGTCGAGTATCGCCGCTTCCTCGAGATCGGCGGGGAGGGTGGCGAAGAACTGCCGCATGAGGTAGGTGCCGAATGCGCTGCCGAACAAGCCCGGCACGATCATCGCCCAGGGAGTGTCGACCCACCCGAAGGTCCGCATCATGATGAATTGCGGGATGACCGTCACCGTCAGCGGCACCATCAGCGTGCCCAGATACAAGACGAACAATGTGTCGCGGCCGCGAAAGTCCAGTCGCGCGAAGGCATATCCGGCCAGCGAGCAGAAGAACACCTGTCCGGCGGTGACGCATCCGGCATACAGCACGGTGTTGAAGAACATCCGGCCGAACGGCATCAGATGAAAAACTTCTAGGTAGTTGGACCACCGCGGTTGAGCGGGCAACAATTTCGGTTCGCTGATCTCGCCTTCCTTCTTCAGCGAGCCTGACACCGCCCAAACGATCGGGAACAGTGCACACCATGCGATGCCGAGCAGCGCGATGTAGACGAGAATGCCCCGAACGACGTTCCGGGTGAGGATACGTTTTAAGCGCTCAGCTGAGACCACGCGAAGCCTCCCAGGAGCGCCGCCGAGCGAGCCGCAGTTGCAGCACGGTCAACACCAGCAGGATCGCGAACATCACCCATGCCAGCGCAGACGCGTAGCCGAATTCCAGAAACGAGAACGCGTGCTGGAACAGCATGATGCCCAAGACGTAGGTGGCGGTTTCCGGCCCGCCGTTGGCGCCGTTCAGGACATAGACCAAGTCAAAGGCCTGGAACGCGTGGATGATCGAGATGACCACCACGAACGAGATCGCCCCGCGGATCAACGGCACGGTGATGGACACGAATTGCCGGATCTCACCCGCACCGTCGATTTTGGCTGCCTCGTAGACGGTTTCGGGGACTCCCTGCATCGCGGCCAGCAGGATGACAGTGGCGAACGGCACCGCGCGCCACACGCTCACGAGGCATAGCGAAGCCATGGCCCACCTGGGCTCCACCAGCCATGGGATGGGATGGATTCCGACCCAGCCGAGCATGATGTTGAGCAGCCCGTTGTCGGTGTTGAAGACGAACTGCCAGATGACCGCCATCACCACCGATGAGATGGCCAGCGGCAGGAATACGATCGTCCGAAAAACGCTGATGCCCTTGACTTTTCGGTTCAGCACGCCGGCCACGACGAGGCTGATCACGACCGTCGGCAGCACCGTCCCGACGGTGTAGATGACCGAATTGCGCAACGCGATGACAAACAGCGGATCCGAGGTGAACAGCTCGTGGAAATTCTTGAGTCCCACGAACTTCGCCGAGGTGAACACGTCCCACCGCTGCAGGCTCATGTACAGCGAGAAGCCCAGGGGGAACAGCATGAACACCGTCACCGCGGCCAGGTTCGGTGCGACGAACATCCGCCCGGCCCACGCGCGTCGGCTCGACGCGCGCTTCTTCGCGACGACGGGCGCGGCGGCGGTAGACGTCATGGGTTGCCCAGCACTTCGTCGGTGGCACGGGATAGCCCGGTCAGCGATGTCGCAGGCCGGGTTCCGCGCAGGACTGGCCCGAAGTTGCGGTCCATCAGGGCAACGATCTTCTCCCAAGCCGGGGTGATCGGCAGGCCATCGGAGTAGGCCGGCCCTTCGGTGAGCACGGCGAGGTTGCCAACGCGCCGGTGGGCGTCGGCGAAGCCCGCCGAGTTGAGCGCAGACCGCAGCACCGGGACGAACAGGCAGGACTCACCGATCAAGGCCTGTCCGACCGGGCCACCCGCGAATTTCACGAATTCCCAAGCCTGTTCCTTGCGACGGCTGCTCGCCGAGATGGCCAGCCCGGTCGCCCCGATGTCCGAGCAGGCGGGCTGGCCCGCACGTCCGGGACCGGTCGGCAATGAGGTGACGTCGAAGTCCAACCCGTCGGCCCGGATGAATGTCTGGTAGCGCCAATGCCCACCCAATGCCATCGCCGCCTTGCCCACCGCGAACAGATCCGGCGTCGACATCGACTGCGTCTCCGACGCGTTAGGTGCCACCCGGTGCTTGTTGGAAAGGTCGGCGTAAAACTGCACGGCGTCGACGAACCCCTCGTCTCCGAAGTTGAGGTGGCTCGGGTTCATTCGCGGACTGGACCACGCCACGCCGTTGTTCATCGCGAACAAACCCGCGGAGTAAAACGACACCCAGGTGTTGACGAACCCCCATTGGGTGGCCCGGCCCGATTTGTCGCGCTGGGTAAGGGCTTTGGCCGCATCAAGGAATTCGCCGAAGCTCCAAGGGTTTTCCCACCTGGCCGGCGGAGGCCGGACGCCGGCGTCGGCGAACAGCCGTTTGTTGTAGAACAAGTAATTTCCCGACCATTGCTCGGGCAGCGCGTACTGACCCCCGTCGTAAGTGAACGTCTCGTACAGCGCCGTGATGCTGTCGGTCTTCAGTTGAGCGGCGAACGCTTTGTCCTGCGCCAGGAAGGTATTGAGATCCAGCAACACCCCACGGTCGGCGAGGTCGGCGTAGGTCAACTCCCACGCCATCAGCACATCCGGACACCTGCCCCCGGCGCAGAATGTGGACAGCTGCTGCATCGCACCGGGCCCGGACAGTACCGGCCGAACCTTGATGTCGGGATGCCGGCGCTGGAATTCGTCGACGATGCGCATCCGGGCGGCCGCCTCGTCCGGGTTGGCCGCGAAGAAGAAGGTCAACGCGTCGTCGTCGGGAGCGCAGCCGGCGGCCCACAGCGGAAGCGACATCGCGGTGAGCGCACCGGCCCCCCGCAGCAGGCTCCTGCGCCCGAACGACTTGTCGAACATGATGATCCCGATCCTGGTCCGTCGCTGGTCAGCCTGCCATCGTTTGGAATCCTTGGTAGCGGATCGGACTGTGCTTTGGCTGAGGACGCCCGGGGATCTGGTCAGCTCGGCAGCGTGAGAACAGCGCGGTGGGCTTCGGCGGTGATGTCGATAACCCGAATCCGGTCATTGTCGTCGAATCCGATCCGCAGCAGCGTGCGCGTGCGTCCCGCCGACGCGACGGCAATGCCCGGAGCTCCGTCGATCAGCAACACAACACCAAGTTGCGCGCGCTGGGTGAACCGCCGGGTCTCCTCGGCTACCTCGCGGGCTCCGCGCAGCTCGGTCGGCACGTCATCGGGGACCAGGACGCGATCGACGCGGCGGACCACATCGGGTGCCAGCAGGTCCAGCAAGGTGGCGATATCGCCGCCGCGCGAGGCCGCCAGAAACGCTTCCACGAGCTCGACGTGCTTGGCCGTCCGCGGCGCGTGCGCCGTCCGGCCGGCGTGCACGCGGCCGCGCGCCCGACTAGCCAGCTTCTTCGCGGCCGCAGGTGTGCGGTCCAACACATCGGCGATGGTCTCGAACGGCAAGGCGAACACGTCGTGTAGCACGAAAGCCACCCGCTGCGCGGGTGAGAGCCGGTCGAGAACGACCAGCAGCGCGCGACTGACCGAGTCCGCCAGCAACGCGTCGTCCTCTGCCGGCGCGGCCACTTCCCCGGTCAGTCGGTCCAGTTCCTCGGCCCCGGCCAGCGGCCATTCGGCTCGGCGCTTACGCGCCTTGAGCTGGTCGAGCGCCTCGCGAGAAGTGATGGTCGTCAACCAGCCGGTGAGGTTGTCGACGGCGCCGAAATCCGCGCGACTGGCCTTCAACCACGCCGATTGCACCGCGTCGTCGGCGTCGGCAACCGACCCGAGCAGCTGGTAGGCGACCGATCTGAGGTGTCGCCGGTCCGCGTCGAACTGTCGGGCCAACTCGGCGACGTCTTTCGGTGCTTTCACGGGTCACCTTTCCAGCGCAGCAGTCGTCAAAGAGGCGACACACCCTTCAATCGATGCACTGTCGAGGAGACCAACACCATGACCATAGACACCGCCCTCATCGCGGTCACCGCGACCACCGCCGTCGTCACCGCCGGCATCGCGATAGCCGACTTCATCCCGGCCCGATTCGTGCTGGCCAACTCGGCCGAGGTCGGCGTGCCGCGGTCCTGGTTGCCGGCGCTGGGGGCGGCGAAACTCGCCGGCGCGGTCGGACTGGTCATCGGGCTCGTGGGCCTGCCGACGCTGGGGATTGCCGCCGCGTCCGGCCTGGTGTTGTTCTTCGTCGGCGCGATCGCGACCCACCTGCGCGCCAAGGTGCTGTACAACATCGCCTTCCCGGGCGCCTACTTGCTGTTGTCGACGGCGTCGCTGGCGCTGATGATCGCCCATTGAGCGCCGGTCTCGCCGCGGTCAGGCCGGAAAGTAGCGGACCTCGTTGATGGCGTTGCCCCGCGACGCCATGTCGGCAAACAAGATGCCACGCCCGTGCGTCGAGTTGATGCCGACGATGATCGTGGACCCGGCACCGATGACCTTGCTCCAGCGGGCGCTGTCCAGCTGCTCGAGGAGTTCGGCCATATCCAGCGGGTCGTCGTCACCCAAAGTGATTGCGGCACCGGATGACAGCGTGCGCAGCGCGGCGCCCTTGTCTCCGCGTGTGACGGCATTCAAGAACGTCGCCACCAGCTTCTTGTGCCGCGCCCCCGGCCGGCGGAAGCCGCTCAGGAAACCCACGGTGCCGCGCCAGCCCTGGTTGCCCAACAACCCTCGGGACAGTTTCAGGGCGGGCGCCACAGCGCGTGACCCGGATCGCAGAAACTGCGCCATCATCGCCGGCAACTCCCAGTAGGCCCGCAGTCGGGCAATCTTCCACTCGCCGTTGATGTCTCGAAGGTCGTAGCGCAGAAAGGCGGGAATGTACATGGTCACCCCGGGCCCCATCGCCACTTCGAGTTCGAGATCGCGCAGCACGGTTTGACCGGTGACGATGTCGAGATCGCGGTGAAACTTGATGTCCCGCGGACCGATGAAGGTGTCGTAGAAACGGCCGATCCGCTCGTGCCCCACATGCGGTTGCGAGCCCACCGGGTCTTCAACGCCGGCGTCGCTGGTGAACAGCTGCACCCAGCCGTCGCGGTCGTGCGCAGCGGCTGCCTGCGGGGATTGCTCGACTGTGGCAAGCAGACGGTTCTTCGGCGCTGGCATCAACCGCTCCCGACCAACGCGACGCCGGCACTGCGCATCCCGGCCAGGGCCTTTTCGGTGGTCTCGGCCGACACGCCGGCCGTCAGGTCAAGCAGGACCCGGGTGGCCAGGCCGGCCCGCGCGGCGTCCTCGGCGGTGCGGCGGACACAGTGATCGGTGGCCAGCCCCACCACATCGACCGCGTCGACTCCGCGCTGCCGCAACCACTCCAGCAGCGGCGTGCCGTTCTCGTCGACGCCCTCGAAGCCGCTGTAAGCGGCGTCGTAGGCACCTTTCCGGAACACCGCCTCGATGGGGCTGGTATCGAGGTCAGGATGAAAGTCCGCGCCCGGAGTTTCGGCGATGCAGTGCGGTGGCCACGACGACGAATAATCTGGCCGGTCGGAGAAATGGTCGCCCGGGTCGACGTGGAAGTCCTTGGTAGCCACCACATGCTGATAACCCGGGTCGCGGGCCAGATGGTCGTTGATGGCGCGGGCCACTCCGGCGCCGCCGGAGACCGCCAGCGAGCCACCTTCACAGAAGTCGTTTTGCACGTCGACGATGATCAGGGCCCGCATGCAACAACCGTAGTCCTGGGACGGCCCTGCCCGCAGGCAGCCGGGAGTGTTTGCCCATCGGCGAGCGGGGTAACCCACGGCCATGTTGATCCGTAGAATCGCGCGCCCCATGCTGTCGGCAGTATTCATCGGCCAAGGAGTGGATTCGCTGCTCAACCCGAAGCGGGCAGCGGAAGCCGCCGCGCCCGCGGTGGACGGCTTGCGCTCCATGCCTGAACCGGTGAGCAGCAACGTACCAACCGACGCCGAGACGTTCGCAAAGATCAACGCGGCCGTTCAGATCGGCGGTGGGCTGCTGCTCGCCGCCGGCCGGATGCCCCGCGTCGCCTCGGCCGCTCTGGCGCTCACCGTGATACCCGCCAACCTCGGCGCACATATGTTCTGGACCGAATCCGACCCCGAACGCAAAGCCGAGCAGCGGCGTGCGTTCTTGGCCGATGTCAGCCTGTTGGGCGGGCTGATCATCGCGTCGGCCGATACCGAGGGCAAGCCATCACTGGGCTGGCGCGGTCGCCGGGCCGCCGAGCGGCTTTCCGAACGGGTGTCTTCCGCGCTGCCCGGATCCGCCGACGGTGTGCTCGACTCCGACCTCGGCGAGCGGATCGTGCACGGCCTGCAGGCTGGCGCCGAGCGCGGGCGCGAACTTGCCAGCACCGCGGCCGAACGAGGCGCACCCTATGCCGAGGCCGCGCTCGAACGCGGCCGGGAATTGGCCAGCGTGGCCGCCGAACGAAGCGCGCCTTACGCCGAAGCTGCGCTGGAACGCGGCCGGGAGCTGGCCAGCACCGCCGCCGAGCGAAGCGCACCGCTGGCCAAGAAGGCACGCAAGCGCAGCGAAAAACTGGCCCGCAAGGCCCAGAAACGCGGCCTGGACCTCGCCGAAACCACCCGGGAGCGTGGGCTGGAACTCGCCGAAGCCGCCCGGGAACGCGGAGTGGACCTGGCCGAGATTGCTCGGGAACGCGGACTGGAACTCGCCGAAACCGCTCGGGAGCGCGGCAGCGAGTGGGCCGACGTTGCCCGGGACCGGATCGACGACGCGGCGAGCAGCGGCCGTACCCGCAAACTCAAGCGCAAGGCCAAGCGCCGTTTGAGCGTTTAGCGCTCGATACGTCAGTATGGCGGTGCGTGGGCGTAATGCATTGCCCGCCAGCACTTTTCGCAATTGTATGGATACTCGATCTTATCCATCGAAGAGCGACATCTACCTTGCAGTGCAGAGTTTGTTGCCCACCGATGACGGGGTGATCTCGCGCGCTCGGACACCCACGAACCGCGTCCAGCCGATGACGCTAATGTGTCGTATGATAGCGACATGACTACGACAGCGACCAGACCAGAGCTTGATGACCTGCTCGGTCAAGTCAACGACGCCACCAAGCTGTTGCAGCGGTCGACGTCGGTGCCCAGCGAGGTCGCCCGGCTCATTGATGGCTTCGAGCAGACGCTGGGTGCGGCGACGCCGCTGCGCTTGGAAGCCGACCCCTATCTGACGACAACGCTGTGGGCGGCGGCGTTTCGCGCGGAAAAAGCACTCCGTCATGACGACGCTGCACAGCAGCGCCGAGATGTGCGCATTGCGCTTGAGCAATTCCGGCATGCGTTGCGGGACATCATCGAAAATCGGCCGTATGCCGATGATGCTCCGGTCCGCGACGTCTTGACTCGCACGGCCGAGGTGCTGGTCACCCCGCAGAAGACCCTGGCGGACCTGCTCGGGGTTTCGGTTCGCCAGCTTCAGCGCTGGCTGGCTCATGACGGGACCGAGCCGGCGGCCGACGATGCCGCCCGCATCCGCGCGGTTGGGCAAGTCGTCAACCAGCTGCGCCACTCGTTCACCGGGCCGGGCGTGGTGGCTTGGTTTTATCGGGAGCATCCGGTGCTGCGCCGGCGGCCGATCGACCTGCTCGACGACCCGCTGAGCTACCCGGGCCTGCTCGACGCCGCGAGCGCGGCCCGTGCCATGACGGCATGAGGCTAACGGTCTATCGCCATGCCGCCTATGACTCGCCGTGGTGGGCCTTCCCCAGCTCGCGCGCCGGCCATTTCCACCGCGCCCGACGCGACACCGTCCAGTACCTGAGTCTTCATCCGCTCGGCCCTGCAGCTGAGATGCTGCGCCGTAACGTTGGGCCCCAGGGCAATCCCGACGACATCGTGTTGAACCTGTGGAGCGCGCTGGTCGACGTGGACGACGCGACACGCGTCGACTTCGACGACTGCGCAAGCTATGGGCTGACACCCGACGAACTCGTCGGTGATGACTACGCCCCGACGCAGGCTTTGGCCGATGTCATTCGGGACCGAGGCGACGTCGCAATGATCGTGCCGTCGGCCGCGCTGCCGGGAACCCACAACCTGATCCTGTTTGGCATCCGGGTCCTGAGTCCGTTCTTAAGCGAACCACTTGCGCCCGAGGAGATCCCGACCGGGCATCTTAGCGACGCGGCGCGCGCCCCGGGCGAAATCGCGCCGCACGTCCGCTGGTTCGGCACCCCGCACCAAGCCGCCGAGCAGTGGAAGAGCACCGGCAGCTATGAACCATTCGACGACCCCACGGCGACCCGCTGGTAAAGCGAACACGCCAAACCGTTCACAGACCGAACGCGCTGAAGTGCAAGAGGTTCGACCCTTAGGACGCAGCGACCACACCTAGCTCGGCAGAGTCGGATCTCCAAGAAGGCGCCCGGCAACGACGAGATTCCGTCTGCCCGTTGGAATTACCAGGACACGGGCGTATTTGGCCGCCGGCTGAAGACCGAGCGCTCTCACTGTGCTCCTAAAAGTGGCGGTCATCGCCGGCGGCGGCATGGCGAACCAGTACACAAGCTGCGAACCGTGGCCCTTATGCGGCCGACCGGCCAAGCTTCGGGTGACGGGCCTGTCGGCCGCGGTGCTTAATGTTCCATGCGCTGGCAGCAAATGAGTAACAGTCCGCCAGTCAGCGCCCCGGCGCGGCGCGTGCGAGGAAAGCTTTGACGATAGCCTGCACGTCCAGGGCCGCATCGACAGTGAACCCCGCTTCGTCGTCGCCGAGCGGTTCCAAGGTGTCGAATTGCGACCGCAGCAAGGCCACAGGCATGAAATGGCCTGGCCTGCTTGCCAATCGATGCTCGATCAGGTGCGGTGAACCGCTCAGATGCAAGAACTGGACGCTCGGTTGGTGGCGACGCAGCTGGTCGCGGTATTTGCGCTTGAGCGCCGAGCAACTCACCACGCCGCCCTCGGGGTGACCGCCCAGCCAGTCGCCGACGCGCTCCAGCCATGGATAGCGGTCGTGGTCGTTGAGCGGTTGACCCGCAGCCATTTTCGCGATGTTGGCCGACGGGTGCAGGGTGTCGGCGTCCACGAAGGGCACCCGAAGCCGTTGCGCGAGTGCGACGCCCACGGTCGACTTGCCCGAGCCGGAGACTCCCATCACCACCACCGGTGTCACGCCTGGTTTCGGTTCCATTCCATCCAGCCGACGCCGGTGCGCCCGTCCTCGGTGCGGACGCTGACCCAAGCCCGGGGAAAGTGACTCACCCGTCCGTCGGCGGCGGTCAGGAGCACCGGGGCGTGGGCGACTACCTCAATGTCGGCGGTAACGACAGGCGGGTCCAGGCTCAGCGTCGAATGTTCTGGTAACCCGTTGGCGGCGAACGCTTCTCGAGTGTTCACCGTGTGTAGTTCGGTGATCCGCCCGTCGGGACCCTGGGAATAGCCGATGCCCATCGCAGGGGTGCGTGGAATCTTGACCTGCAGCGCGTGCAGATGGGTGCCGTCGTCCAGGTGCAGCGCGCTCCACATCCAGTCCATGCTCCACCAGTCGCGCACTCCCCAGGAGTGGTCGCGCTGCCCGGGAACCGAGTCGATGCGGTAGGTCTTGTCGTCGACGGTAACGCTGCCCGAGACCTTGCATGGGACCTCATAGCGCGTGGTCACCCGGTACTTGTACGGGATTCCGTCGGTGGCCCACACCAGATTCATCGCCACATCGACCGAAGCGCCCGCTTCGCCGCGCAACAGGGCCGACGGGTCGGAGTAAGCCTCGGCTCGTCCGCGCAGCTCGACCCGGTAGGTCTGCAGCGGCGGGCCAGCCGAGTGGCCGACCTCGACGGCGTCGCCGTGCAGCGCCCACGGGTCAGTTGGCAGCGGGACCTCGACGTCGACGAGCGCGATGGTGGGCAGCTGTGGTCCGCACAGCAGCGCATGCACCCACGCGACTCGTTGGTTGGCTACCAGCCCAACCCGAAACCACCCGCCCAATCCTTGTGCCTCATCGACGAAGTCGGCGTACCAGCTCTCGCTCCACAGCGGTTCGGCGGTCGGCGAGTGGGCGAGTTCGTCGTCGTCCGATGGCCGCAGCGGCTCCGGCGGCGCCGGCGCAACGGGCAACGTAGCCAACGCGTCGGTGTCCAGCACATGGTCGCAGTGCCGTTGCAGCATCGTCATGAACATCTGGTCGCCCCGATTGGTGTGTTCCACCAGCATCGACGAGACGATCGCCATCATCACCCCGAAAAAGCTCTGCCGCCGCACGCCCTCGCGGACGTCGGAGAGCGTGAGCGGGGCGGCGGAACCCAGCGCTTGGTGATATGCCCCCAGCAGTGTGTCGTACTGTGCGCGACGGTCCGGCGTGGGCAGGGCGCAGCCGAGGAAGTACGCCAGGTCCGTCATCGCGGGTCCCCAGGAAACGGTCTGCCAATCGACCACGGTCAGCGCCCGGTCGGCTTCGGGCGTGCCGAACAACATGTTGTCCAGCCGGTAGTCGCCGTGGACCAAGCCCTGCATGCCGCCGCTCTCGGATTCCTGAGCGAGGTAGGCGTCGAACGCGTTCACCAGGGCCTCGCACACCACGTGGTGTTCGGGTGCGATCTGGTCGCCGTAGCGTTCGACGAACCCGGCATACAGGGCGGTGATCGTCGCCTGGTTCAGCGGAGCATCCCGGTTGAGCCAGGGCGCTTCGGCCAGGACGGCGTCTCCCAGCAGCGGGCCGTGCAACCGGCCCAGCTCGACGACCGCGGTCAATGCCTGTTCGGTTGTGGCGCCGGTGATTTCGTCGCCCACGACAGCCGGGCCGGCATCGCCGAGCAGCAGGTCGAATGCCCCGGTCGCGGTGTCGACCGCGGCGTGGTAACAGGGTGCTATCGGCCCGCCGAGGCGGGGCGCGATGTCGCGGTAGAAGCAGACCTCACGCTCGTACAGTCCCAGAGCCAAGCCGGTTTGACGGCTCATTGGATCGGTGGCTGCCACCTTCAACACCACCGACTCGGGACGCCCGGGCTGGGCTGCCGTGCCTGCATAAGTCAGGAGTACGCGGTAGCACTCGCTCATCTGCCCGGTGCCGATGCGCTCCACCGCGAAATCGGCGACGGTTCCGGCGCCGATCGTCGCGGTCAGCCATGGCGCGGTGAGATCGTCGGGCCGCTCGATGACGTGGGTGGCTTGCTCGGGGCTAGGGGCCATGAGGGTCAGCGTGCCAGGGAGAAGCCGTCCCAGGCCATCCGGCGGTGCTGGTGCGGGTCGAACTCGACTCGGCACTTGCGGTCGAAAACCAGCACGGCACGGTCGGTTCGGGTGTAGGCCGGCCAGTCGTCACCGGGGACCCCGGTGCGGCTGAACGACTGCCAACGTCGTTGCACTTGATTGCTGACCCGCAGGGCGGCGCGTCGATCGGCCGCCGCGGTGAGCAACGTGCCGAACCTGGTGCGGTAGATGTCGAAGACGGCGAGCAGCTCGGTGGCATGCGTTGCCCCGAACCCGGACCAGCGCAATGTCCTTGGGGCGTAGTCATACCGGTACAGGTAGGTGGGCGCGTGATCGCAGTGCGCCTCGGCGATCTGCCACGCCGCGGAGCTGAAGGCGAAGTCACCGCCGAGCTGGATGCACGCCGACGGCGCGGGGTACTCCGGGTAGGCGGCGGTAATGCGTTGGCGGGCATCGGGTTCGGCGTCGGCGAGCAGCTCTTCAACCATCGACTCGTTGGTCGGCAGCATCGGCAGGAAGCGGGTGAACAACCGGCCCTCCTCGGCGTTGGTACCCACGATGAGCGGTACCGGGTGCGCCCGCCCGCAGCGCATCGCCTCGACGGGGTCCATCGGCAGCGTGTCGTCGCCGACGACGGGTCCAATCGGGAAGGCGCCCAACCGTTTTTGCATGCCCTGGTCGATCAGGCGGTGTTGCGCTTCCACCAGTTGCGCCGCGGGCGCCCGCATCAGCACATCGGCGGCGTCGTCCCTACGCGCTCCGAGTAGCTCGGCGAACCGGTTCGCGAACTCGGCCGCAATTTCTTTCGACCGCACCAGCCCCGACGCCGGGCTCTCCGAAATCGCCCGGGCGAACAGCCCTTTGGCAGCGGGCACCGCCAGCAACGTGGCGGTGATGCACGCGCCTGCGCTCTCGCCGAAGATCGTCACATTGCCCGGATCACCCCCGAACCCGGCGATATTGTCCCGGACCCATTGCAAAGCCAGCACCAGATCGCGTAAGTAGAGGTTGCTGTCGAAGGTGATGTCCGGTGTCGACAGAGACGACAGATCCAGACATCCCAGCGCGCCCAGCCGGTAGTTCACCGACACGTAGACGCAACCGCGGCGGGCCAGCGCGGCCCCGTCGTAGATCGGTGTGGCCGAGCTGCCCAGAAAATATCCGCCGCCGTGAATGAAGACCATGACCGGCAGCGGTTCGCGGGCGGGGGCTTCGGGCGTGACGACGTTGAGGGTGAGGCAGTCCTCGCTCATCGGCTGGTACCTGCCGACCCCGAGCATCGTGTAGCGGCGCTGCTGGGGTGCGCAGTTGCCGAAGCCGTGGCAGTGCCGAACGCCGGACCAGGGCTGCGCCGGCTGCGGCGACGCCAGTCGCAGCGGCCCGATCGGCGGCCGGGCATAGGGGATGGATCGCCATCGGTTCACGCCGTCGCGGGTGAAGCCTTCGACGATGCCGGACGCCGTGTGTGCGCGGACGGTGCGCTCGTGCATAACCCCGACCGTAGCCGACACCACGAAGGTAAAGCGCGCGCAGCGCCGCAAATCGCCGCGCGGCGGCTAGCCTGGCGGAATGCGGATCGCCGCGCTGGTCGCAGTGTCGTTGCTGGTTGCCGGGTGCTCGCACACGGCTGGCGACCATTCCGGAGAACCGCACACCAGCGGCCCGAGTTCGTCTGCCGCCGCTTCCACGAGTAAGCCGGCGGCCCCATCGGGCGCGCCGGTGGCCGGAGCGCCGATCTCCGACGTCATCGCCTGGGTCGAGGCCGGTCACCCCGTCGACCCGGGCGGTTACCACAGCGCGAGCCGGGCCGGTCTCACCACGCAACTCGGTCCCGACATTGCGTTCGTTCTGCCGTCCGGCCAATCCGACACGGGTCGGCCGGTGACCTGCATGACCGACACCAAACACACCGACGGCACGCTGTCGTGCCTGCTCAACCTGAACAGTCCGCCGCCGCGTCCGGAGACCGCCTACGGCGAATGGAAGAGCGGCTGGGTGGACTTCGACGGCACAAAGCTGCAGGTAGGGTCGGCCCGCGCCGATCCGGGCCCGTTCCTGTACGGCGACGGATCGGAATTGGCCGACGGCGACTCGCTGCCGTTCGGTGACTACCGGTGCCGCGCTGACCGGGCCGGGGTGTTCTGCGTCAACTACGCACACCGCTCGGCCGCACGGTTCAGTAGCGCGGGCATCGAGCCGTTCGGTTGCCTGCGATCGGTCCCGCCGCCCGAGGGCGTCGGGATCGCCTTCAGCTGCTGAGCGGGGAACTGTCGTCGGAAGACGGTTCCAGCACCCGGATCTCGCCGGTGCTGCCGTCGACCTCGATGAGCGCCCCCGCGGGCAGGAATCGGGTGGCTCCCTGCACGTCGACCACGCACGGGAACCCGAACTCGCGGGCGACCACCGCGGCATGCGACATCGGGCCGCCAAGTTCGGTCACCACGGCAGCGGCGTAGCAGAAGGCGGCGGTGTACCCGACATCGGTGACCTCGGCGACGAGGATCTCACCGGGCAGCAGATCGTCGATGGTCTCGGGCCGAACGATCCGCACCCGGCCGCGGACCCGCCCCCCGCACACCCCGACACCGCGCAAGGTGTCCCCCGCCGCCAGCGCTGGCGACGACGGGGACGACGGCTCCCAGGTTCCGCTGAACACCGTCGGTGGCACGACGGCGGTCAGCCTACGTTGCTCGGCACGCCGACGGGCCACCAGTTCCGAGACGTCCGCCGGAAGCCGATCGAATTCGTCGAGTTCGTCGACCAACAGGTAGAACACGTCGTCGGGGTCGGCGAAGACGCCGGAATCGGCCGCCCGGCGCCCGTATTCACGCAGCAGGCCGCGCAGCACCCAGATGGCCCGCACCATTTTGTCGCGACGGACTTCACGATCACGCAGCTGCCGTGCGGCCAGCACGGCAATAGGCTTGGCCCGCAACGGAATAGCCGGGTGCCGAGGTTCAGGCGCCGGCGGCGCGTTCAACGCCTTGGCCACCATCCGGATCAGCAATTCGGGGTCGTCGGCGTAACTGGTCGACCGCATCTCGACTTCCGCCGGGCCGCGGTGACCGATCAGCGCCAACTCGGCCAGTACCGCGGCATGAAACTCCGGCGCCTCGACGGCCAGCTTGTCCAGGCGCTCGCCCGGCTCCGCCAGCAGCCGGATCACGTTCGGATCGCGTTGCGCAGCAGCCACCAAGCGTTGCACCGCCTCCACCGATCGGGCACTGACCAAGTCCGGCCCGGCGGGTGTGGTGGTGTCCCGGCCGCACAAACCCCGCAACAAGACGTTGAACGCGGCGCACAGCATGAACGATGCGGAGGCCAGCACCCACCCGTGCACGACGTGGTCGCGTGCCAACCCGATCAGGCTGAGCAGCCGCCGATCATCGAGTGCCGCGAAGTCACCGCCGGCAAGTCGTTCCAGGTGGTCGACGTCGGTGACGAAATCTTCAGTGTCGCGGGGTGATCCGGCGCTCAGGCCCACCAGGTTGACGCCGAATACTCCGATGTTGCGCAGGGTGCGCAGTTGTCTGCGGACCGGGCCGGCTTCTGACAGCGGGCGATGCTCACCGAAGATCGGCAGCGATGCCATGCTGGGGCCGAAAAAGCCGCTATTGCTGACGATCGTCGTGGGCTTGGCGAACGGCACCGTTTCGGCCATGAAATGCGCCGACGTTATGGCGCCGTATAGCCGGTGGGCGAACACCGCGACGGTTCGCGCCGCAATCTCCTGTTGCACCACACCGCCGGGACGGAGCCGTTCGGCGATCGCCACCCCGCCGGCGCGCAAGCCCCGTACCGTTGCCGAGGCCGACGACGGCGAGAACGGACCGGGCAACGCCTCCGACAAATTGGTCGCCAGGTAGGTGGGGAAGCGCGGATCGATGGGCGTGTCGAATTCCCCGTTGACCCCGTCCGGCCCGGCCAATCTGGGCACCACGCCGTCGTCGGCCGGCGCGTCCGGGGCGGGTAGGTCCGCGATGTTGGTCATCCGCCACGGCAGTGACAACACCCGCCGGCCGATCGCCACCCGGCCGCGGACGGTCAGCGCGAAGTCGTGGACGGATTCGCCGGCGGTCCAGGCGGTTCGGAATCCGAACTCGTCGCGCAGCCGCGTGGTGTCCATCACCGGGGCGCTGTGGATCAGTTCCAGTTCGGCGATGGCGGTGACCCGTCGTCGCAATGCCGACGGCACACTGGCCAGCGGTAGCACAGGACGGCCGAGCACCCGGGCGATCTCGCGAAGGGTCAACGCGCCGGGAGCGGCGAGATTGACTGGGCCGTTGTAAGTTTCGTTGCCGACGGTGACATGGGCCAGCAGCCGCAGCACGTCGTCCAAGTGGACCACCTGCACGACGCGGTCCGCGGACCCGTCGATGTCGGCCAGCACCGGCGCTGCGAACACCCGGCGGACCCAGTTGTCCACGTTTCGGCCCAAGACGAGCGCCGAGCGGACCGCGACCCAGGGTACACCGGAAGCGGCCAGCATCTCCTCGACCCGCGCCTTGTACCGGCCTTCGGCGGCAACAGGATTCAGGGCGTGCGCGGACGAGACGAACACCATGCGCCCGGTGCCGCCCATCGCGTCCAGGACATTTTGCGTGCCGTCGATGTTGACCTGCTCGCTGATGGGCTCGTCTGGTCCAGGGGTCCTTGCCCAGGCACAGTGCACGACGACGTCCGCGCCGCCGACGGCACGTGTGACGGCGGCACGGTCGCGGATGTCGGCCGCGACGAATTCGGCTGTGCCCGGCCAGCTTCGGGGGCGTTGGCGGGCGATCCCGGCCACTCGGTGGCCCTGGCCGAGCAGCCGGGCGACCAGGCCGCGGCCCAGCACTCCGCTGGCCCCGGTGACGGCGATTCTCACCGGGTAGCCTCGAGTCGGAGCTGGCGATCCATGCCTACTCGTCGTCGTCCATGAACGCCGCATTGACCAGATCATCGAGATCCATGTCGGCGATGTCCTTGACGTCCTTGTTGGTGGCCTGGCCGGTACCGTCGGCTTCGTCTGCCAGCGCCAGCAGCAGCTCCAGCACGCCGGCCTGCCGAAGACGCTTGACCGGAATGGATCCGACCACGCGCTGGATCTCGGCCTCCCCCGGCGCCGCTGCGGGCGCTGGTTGCGCCGCGTTACCCACCAGTTCTTGGTGCATGTAACCGGCCAGCGCGGCGGAGTTGGGGTAGTCGAAGATCAGCGTGGGCGAAAGCGCAAGGCCGGTAGCAGCTTTGAGCCGGTTGCGCATTTCCACCGCGGTCAGCGAGTCGAAGCCGAGCTCCTGGAACGCCCGGTCGGGGTGGATGGCCTCGGCAGTGGTGTTGCCCAGCACGGTGGCGATGTGCGACCGCACCAAGTCCAGCAGCACCGCCTGTTGCTCGTCTGCCGGCAGCCCCTCCAGGCGTTGCAGCAGGGCCGATTTGGACTTGGCGGCGGCGATCGAGTCGTCGACCTGGCGCCGGGCCGGCGCATTGATCAAGTCGACGAACATCGGCGGCAGCGTGCCGCTGTCGAACTTGGCGCGCAGCGCGACCAGGTCGATGCGGGCCGGCAGCAGGAACGGCTCGGCCACAATCATTGCGGTGTCCAGCAATTGAAGCGCTTCGTCCGAGGTCATCGCCACGATGCCGTCGCGGGCCAACCTGGCGAAGTCGACGCTCTCCAACCCGCCGGTCATCGCGCTGGCCTGATCCCACAGACCCCAACCGAGCGACACCGCCGGCAGGCCGCGAGCCTGCCGGTGTGCGGCCAGCCCGTCCAGGAACGAGTTGCCGGCGGCGTAGTTGGCCTGCCCGGCTGCGCCAGCCAGCCCGGCGATCGACGAAAACATCACGAACGCCGACACATCCAAGTCTCGGGTCAGCTCGTGCAGGTTCCACGCCGCATCCACCTTGGCCCGCAACGCCACCTCCATGCGTTCGGGGGTCAGTGAGGTCACCACCGCGTCGTCGAGCGCTCCGGCCGCGTGGATGACTGCGGACAGCGGATGCTGCACGGGGATGTCGGCGATCACCTTGGCCAACGCTTCCCGGTCGGCGGCGTCGCAGGCCACCACCTGCACCTGCGCACCTTTAGCGCCGAGTTCGGCCGCCAGTTCCGGCGCCCCGGGCGCGTCCGGCCCGCGACGGCTCACCAGCACGAGATGCCGCACACCATGCTGTGCCACCACGTGGCGGGCCAACGCCGAGCCCGCCATGCCGGTACCGCCGGTGATCAGCACCGTGCCGGTCGCCCATGCGTCGGGCATGCTCATCACGACTTTGCCCACATGCCGCGCCTGGCTCAGGTACCGCAACGCGGCGGGTGCGCGGCGGATGTCGAACGTGGTCACCGGCAATGGCCGCAGGATTCCCGCCTCGAACATGTCGGCCAATTCGGTGAGCATGCGCTGAATGTGGTCCGGGCCGGCCTCGAAGAGGTCGAAGGCGCGGTAACGCACACCCGGATATTCCTGTGCGATCGCATCGGGGTCGCGGATGTCGGTCTTGCCCATTTCTAGGAAGACGCCGCCGGGTGCGACCAGTCGCAGCGACGCGTCCACGAACTCGCCGGACAGCGAGTCCAACACCACGTCGATTCCGGCCGTGCCGGTGACCGCACGGAACTTGTCTTCAAACTCGCAGCTGCGCGAATCCGCGATGTGGTCGTCGTCAAAACCCATGGCCCGCAGGGTGTCCCACTTACCCCGGCTGGCGGTGGCGAACACCTCGAGCCCGCGATGACGGGCCAGCTGCACGGCGGCCATTCCGACGCCACCGGTGGCCGCGTGCACCAGGATGCGCTGGCCGGGTTGCGCCCCGGCCAGGGTGGACAGTGCATAGTGCGCCGTCGCGAAGCCGACGGGTGCCGTGGCGGCGTCGGCGTCCGACCAGTCCGCGGGGATCTTCAGCAGCAGCCGTTCGTCGGTGGTGGCGATGCTGCCGGTGCCGTCTGGGAACAGTCCGGCGACCCGGTCGCCGACCGCGAAACGACTTACGCCGGAATCGGTTTCAGAAACTTCCAGGACGACGCCGGAGGCCTCGACGCCCATCGCGGCGTCCGGGTCGGGGTAGAGACCCAAGGCGATCATGACGTCGCGGAAGTTTGCCGCCATGGCATGGGTCGCGACGCGCACCTGACCCGGGGCCAATGGCGCAGCGGCCTCAGGTGCCGGCTCGAGCCGCAGGTTCTCGAATGTGCCCGCGCTGGTCATGCCCAGCCGCCAGGCGGTGTTCGCCGAATCGGCGGGAAGCGACAACACGCCGTCCACCGCGCGGCTGGCGTGCACCCGCGCGATATGCGGTTGGCCGCCGCGCATCACGACTTGCGGCTCGCCCACCGCCAATGCCGCCGCTATTGCCGTATCGTCAAGTGGCGCATCGGAATCCACCAAAAGGAGATGGCCCGGATGCTCGGTCTGCGCGGACCGCACCAAACCCCACACCGCCGCGCCGGCCAAATCGGCGACGTCCTCGCCCGGTAGGGCAACCGCGCCCCTGGTGAGCACCACCAAGGTTCCCGAATGTGGTTCGGCCAGCCAGGATTGCACCGCGTTCAGCGCTGCACGTGTGGCCGCGCGCACACCGGCTACTGGGTCGCCGTTGACCGGCTCGGATTCGAAGACCCGGTACGACGGCGCGCCAAGCATGTCGGTCGGAATCGGCGCCGGCGACCAGACCACCTCGAACAGCCGATCCCCGCCGGCACCGGACAAGGCCGCCTTCAGCTGCTGATCGGTCACCGGGCGGGCCACCATGGATGCCACCGACAGGACCGGCAACCCCAACCCGTCGGCCAGTTCGATGGACACCGCCGAAGGGGTGGTCCGCACAATCCGGGCCCGCACCGCCGATGCGCCTGCAGCATGCAAGGACACACCTTGCCAGGAGAACGGCACCAACACCGAGCCTGCCGCCTCGGCGCCGTCGGCGGTCAGGATCACCGCGTGCAGCGCCGCGTCCAGCAGCACCGGGTGGACGCCGAATCCGGCCGTCGACGCCCCGGCCTCCTCCGGCAGTGCCACCTCGGCGAACACCTCGTCGCCGCGACGCCATATCGTGGTCAAACCCCGGAACGCCGGGCCATACCCGTACCCGCGATCGGCCAACCGCTCGTAGCCGTCGCCGACGTCCACCGCGACCGCACCCACGGGCGGCCACACCGACAGATCGGAAGCCGGCGCCACCGAACCAGCGCGCAGCGCACCTTCGGCATGTAACAGCCATCCGGAGCCGGTCTCGGCACGCGAAAACACGGACACCGCCCGGGCGCCCATCTCGTCGGGTTCACCGACCACCACTTGAATCGCCACCGATCCCGCCGCGGGCAGCACCAATGGCGCCGCCAGATTCAGCTCCTCGACAACGCCGCAGCCGACTTCATCGCCGGCTCGGATGACCAACTCCACGAATCCCGCGCCGGGGAACAACACGACCCCGCCGACCGCATGGTCGGACAGCCACCCCTGCGCGCTCGGCGACAGCCGGCCGGTCAGCACCACCCCGCCCGAAGACGGCAGGTCCACCACCGCGCCCAGTAGGGCGTGCTCGCCGGCCCGCAGGCCTAGCCCCGCCGCCCCGGCGGCGGTAGCGCCATCGGCGCTCGGGGACAGCCAAAAGCGCCGCCGCTCAAAGGCATACGTCGGCAAATCGACGAAGGTGGCCTCGCCCAGTGCGGCGCGCCAATCCACGTCCATGCCGGCGACAAAGCCTTGCGCGACGGCGTCGACCAGGGCTACGGGTTCGGGGCGGTCCTTGCGCAAGACGGCAGTCGCCGTCAGCGCGGCGTCGGGCAGTGATTCTTCGACCGAAGCCATCAAGCCGCTGGCCGGTCCGACTTCGAGGAAACGGGTCGCGCCGGCCTCGTGCACGAAGCGGATACCGTCGGCGAACCGGACCGCTTCGCGCACGTGCCGCTTCCAGTACGCGGCGGACCCGAAGTCGTGGTCGGCCAGTTGTCCGGTCACGTTCGACACGATCGGTATCGTGGGCTGCCCGACGGCGAAGCTGGCTGCCACGGTGCCGAATTCATCGATCATCGGATCCATCAACGGTGAATGGAATGCGTGCGAGACAGCCAAGCGGTGCACCCGGCGCCCATCCGCCCGCAGCTTCGTCGCGACGGCGACGACGGCGTCGTCCGCACCCGAAATCACCACCGACGCTGGACCGTTGACGGCCGCGATGGCGACTTCATCGCTCAGCAGTGGCCGCACCTCGTCTTCCGTGGCCTGCACGGCGATCATCGCCCCGCCCGCGGGCAGGGCCTGCATGAAGCGGCCGCGAGCGACCACCAATATGGCCGCGTTCTCCAGCGACAGCACACCGGCGACATGCGCCGCCGACAACTCACCGATCGAGTGGCCCATCACGAAGTCGGGTCGCACGCCCCACGACTCCAGCAGCCGGAACAATGCGACCTCCACCGCGAACAGCGCAGGCTGGGCAAATTCCGTGGTATTCAAGAGCTTTTCGTCGTCACCCCACATCACGTCACGCAGGGGGCGCAGCAGGTGGCGGTCGAGTTCGCCGACCACGGCGTCGAACGCCTCGGCGAACACCGGGTGTGCGGCGTGCAATTCCCTTCCCATGCCGGGTATTTGGGCACCCTGGCCCGGAAAGACGAAGACCGTCTTACCGGCCGTTGCCGTGCCGCGGATGACCGACGCAGTTAGGTCATCTGTGGCCAGTTCGTCGAGGCCGGCCAGTAACCGCTGCCGATCGGTACCGACCACCACCGCCCGATGCTCGAACACCGCACGCCCGGCCAACGTCCACCCCACATCGGCAACGTCCACATCGTCACGGGCACGCACATGCTCCGCCAACCGCGCCGCCTGAGCCGCCAACGCGCCAACCGACTTCGCCGAGATCACCCACGCCACCACCGGCAGGACGGATTCGCGGGCGATGCGCTGCTCAGCCGGGGCGGCTTCGACAATCACATGCGCATTCGTGCCACTAATCCCAAACGACGACACCCCCGCCCGACGCGGACCCTCAGCCGTCCAGGGCCGAGCCTCGGTCAACAACGCCACCGACCCCGCCGACCAATCCACATGCGGGCTGGGCACATCCACATGCAACGTCGCCGGCAACACCTCATGGCGCATCGCCTGCACCATCTTGATCACCCCGGCCACCCCCGCCGCAGCCTGGGTATGACCCATATTCGACTTGATCGACCCCAACCACAGCGGCTCACTGCGGTCCTGCCCATAGGTCGCCAACAACGCCTGGGCCTCAATCGGATCACCCAACGTGGTCCCGGTCCCGTGACCCTCCACCACATCGACATCAGCAGCACTCAGACCGGCATTGGCCAACGCCGCGCGCACCACCCGCTGCTGCGACGGCCCATTCGGCGCGGTCAACCCATTCGACGCGCCATCCTGATTCACCGCCGAACCGCGCACCACCGCCAACACCGGATGCCCCAACCGCCGCGCATCCGACAACCGCTCCACCACCAACATGCCGCCGCCCTCGGCGAATCCGGTGCCGTCGGCGGCTCCCGCGAACGCCTTGCACCGCCCGTCCGCGGATAACCCGCGCATGCGGCTGAATTCGACGAAGATGTCGGGCGTGGCGTTGACCGTGCAACCGCCGGCCAGCGCCAGATCGCACTCCCCCGACCGCAACGACTGCACCGCCATATGCAACGCCACCAACGACGACGAACACGCGGTATCCACCGACACCGCCGGGCCCTCCAACCCCAACACATACGCCACCCGCCCCGACGCCACGCTCGACGACTGGCCGGTAAGCCGGAAGCCCTCCAAGGCTTTTCGGGCCTCCGCGTTGCCGATGCCATAGCCCTGGGTGTATACCCCGGCGAACACTCCGGTGGCGCTGCCGCGCAGCCGGTGGGGGTCAATTCCCGCTCGCTCCAACGCTTCCCAGGAAAGTTCCAGGAACATGCGCTGTTGCGGGTCCATCGCGAGTGCCTCGGTGGGCGCGATGCCGAAGAACGCCGGGTCGAAGTCAGCCACACCGTCGACGAAGCCGCCGCTGCGCGTGTAGCACGCGCCCGGAACGTCGGGGTCCGGGTTGTACAGGTCGGTCAGGTTCCAGCCGCGGTCGGTGGGGAATTCGGAGAGCACGTCGCGGCCCTCGGCCACCATCTGCCACAGATCTTCGGGGCTGTCGACTCCACCCGGGAAGCGGCAGGACATACCGACGATCGCAATAGCGTCCTCGCCGGTGGCACGGACCGCCGGTGCGTGCTTGATTTCCTGTGGGGCGCCGGCGAGTTCGGCACGCATGTAGGCGGCCAGCCCGTTGGGGGTCGGGTAGTCGAAGATAAGTGTCGGTGAAAGTGCCAGGCCGGTAGCGGCTTTGAGCCGGTTGCGCATCTCGACCGCGGTCAGCGAGTCAAAACCCAAGTCCTGGAACGCTTTGTCCGGGTCGATCGCCTCAGGGGTGACGGTACCCAACACCGTGGCGATGTGGGAACGAACCAGATCCAGCAGCACCGCATGCTGTTCGGGTTCCGGCAGCCCCTGCAGACGGTGCGCCAACGCGGATTTCGACTTCGCGGCGGCCAGCGAGTCGTCGACCCTGCGCCGAGTCGGCGCATTGACCAGATCGGCGAACATCGGAGGCACGACGGCGGCGTGCGACCGCAACGCGGTCACGTCGATTCGGGCCGGCGCCAGCAACGGCTCGTCGACGACCAGGGCGGTGTCGAAGAGTTCCATCGCCTCGTCGGAGGACAGCGCCAAGATGCCGTCGCGGCCCAGCCGGGCCCGGTCGGCCGCATCCAGGTTGCCGGTCATGGCGCTGGTCTGATCCCATAGCCCCCAGGCCAGCGACACCGCGGGCAGCCGGTGTGCGCGCCGGTGTGCGGCCAGCCCGTCCAGGAACGAGTTGGCCGCGGCATAGTTGGCCTGTCCCGACGAGCCCACCAAGCCGGCCATCGACGAAAACATCACGAACGCCGAGAGATTCACGTCGCGGGTCAGCTCGTGCAGGTTCCATGCCGCGTCCACCTTGGCCCGCAGCACGGCATCGACCCGCTCGGGGGTCAGCGACGTCACGACCGCGTCGTCGAGCAACCCGGCCGCGTGGATGACGGCCGACAGCGGATGCTGGACCGGGATGTCGGCGATCACCTTGGCCAGCGCCTCTCGGTCGGCGGCGTCGCAGGCCACCACCTGCACCCGCGCACCGGCAGCGGTTAGCTCGGCCGCCAATTCCGGTGCCCCGGGCGCGGCCAGGCCACTTCGGCTCGTCAGCAGCAGGTGCCGCACCCCATGCCGGGCCACCGCATGCCGGGCCAACACCGAACCCGCCATGCCGGTGCCGCCGGTGATCAAGACGGTGCCGGTGCCCAGTGCGCCGCCCTCGGCGGTGGGCATGGTCATGACGACCTTGCCGATATGGCGCGCCTGGCTCAGGTAGCGCAGCGCCGCCTCGGCGCGCCGAATGTCAAACGTGGTCACCGGCAAGGGCCGCAGCACGCCGGCGGCGAACAGTCGCGCGAGCTCCTGCATCCACTCGTGCATCCGCGCACGGCCGGGCTCGAACAGGTCGAAAGCCCGGTAACGAACGCCCGGATATTCCCGCGCGATCGCATCGGGGTCGCGGATGTCGGTCTTGCCCATCTCCAGGAACAAGCCGCCCGGCGCGACGAGCCGCAGCGACGCGTCGACGAATTCACCGGCCAGCGAATCCAACACGACGTCCATTCCGGCCCCGCCGGTGACCGCGCGGAACTTGTCCTCGAATTCGCAGGTGCGTGAATCGGCGATGTGGTCATCGTCAAAACCTATGGCGCGCAAGGTGTCCCACTTGCCGCGGCTGGCGGTGGCGAAGATCTCCAACCCCAGATACCGCCCCAGCTGCACGGCGGCCATCCCGACACCGCCGGCGGCGGCATGCACCAGCACCCGCTGCCCCGGCTTGACATCCGCCAGGTGCACGAACGCCATATATGCGGTGGTGAAAACCGCTGAGATCGCGGCGGCTTCGGCGTAGGACCAGTCGGCGGGCATCGGCTGCAAGATGCGGACGTCGCCCGCCACCAATGTGCCATGACCGTCCGGGAAGAACCCATACACCGAATCGCCGACCGCGAATTCCGTGACACCCGGCCCGACTTCGACGACCACGCCGGCTCCTTCGCCGCCGAGTAGCCCGTCGTGGGTGAACATGCCCAGGGTGATCATGATGTCGCGGAAGTTCGCCGCGACGGCGCGCAGCGCCACCCGGACCTGGCCGGGCTGCAGCGGCGCATCGGCGTTGGGAACCGGCTCCAGGCGTAGGTTCTCGAAAGTGCCTGCGCTGCTTATACCCAACCGCCAGGGCCCGTCGTCCGGGGGAACCAGGATCCCGTCGACCGCGCGGCTGCCACGCACCCGCGCGGTGTACACCTGACCGCCGCGCAACACCACCTGCGGCTCGCCGGCCGCCAGCGCCGCGGCCTTAGCGTCGTCATCAAGGGGCACATCGGAATCCACCAGCACGATGCGGCCCGGGTGCTCGGTCTGCGCGGACCGCACCAAGCCCCACACCGCGGCACCCGCCAGATCGTCCAGGTCCTCGCCGGGCAACGCGATGGCGCCTCTAGTGGCCACCAGCAGCACTCCGGAATCCCGTTCGGTCAGCCACGACTGGACGACGGCCAGTGCCCGATGCGTGCGCTCGTAGACCTCTGATACCGGATCATCCTGAGCGGCAAGGGACTCGAACAATTCGAAGGGCTGCTCAGCAGCGGTCCCCGAAGTACCCGTTGCCGGTGACCAAACCAGCTCGAACAGCCGGTCGGGCCCCGAGCCGGATAGCGAAGCGCGCAGCTGCTGTTCGCTCACCGGTCGCGCCACCATGGACTTCACTGACAGCACCGGTAGCCCCAACCCGTCGGCCAGCTCGATGGAGACGCCAGACGGACCCGAGGGCGCGATCCGGACCCGTATTGCCGAGGCACCCGCCGCGTGCAGCGACACGCCCTGCCAAGAAAACGGCAGAACCAGCTCGGCGTCCGGGTTGCCGAGCACCGCTGCATGCAAAGCCGCATCCAGCAGCGCCGGGTGCATTCCGTATCCGCCGACCGCGCCGGCGGTCTCCGGAAGCCTTACCTCAGCGAACATTTCGTCGCCGCGGGCCCACATCGCGGTCAGGCCGCGGAACGCGGGCCCGTACTGGTAGCCGCGGGCCGCCAACCGCTGGTAGCCGTCGGCCACGTCCACCGGGACGGCCCCGGCAGGCGGCCACTGGGACAGCTCCGCCGCCGGCTCGACCGACCCTGGCCTCAAGGTTCCCTCGGCGTGGCACCCCCACGCAGCGTCCGCGTCGGCGCGCGAGTAGATCGAAACGCTGCGCTGGCCGGACTCGTCGTCGGCGCCCACAACCACTTGCAGCGCAACAGATCCCGAGACGGGCAGCAGCAACGGCTTGCGCAGAGTCAGCTCGTCGACGACTGGGCAGCCGACTTCGTCGCCGGCGCGGATGGCCAACTCCACAAAGCCGGCGCCGGGAAACACCACCGCGCCGGACACGGCGTGATCGGCCAGCCACGCCTGGCTGCTCGGCGACAGCCGGCCCGTCAATACGACGCCGGCCGAAGCGGGCAGCTCCACCACCGCGCCCAGCAGCGGGTGCTCGCCGGCGCCCAGACCCAAGCCGGAGGCGTCGACCGCCGTGGCCTCGCCGGAGAGCCAAAACCGCCGCTTGTCAAAGGCATACGTGGGCAATTCGACGAAGGCGGCCCCGTCGAGCAGGCCGCGCCAATCGACGCTGACACCCGCCACGAAGGCGGCGGCGGCGGACGTCAGGAACCGCTCGAGTCCGCCGTCGTCGCGGCCCAGGGTCGGGATGACGACGGCTCCGGTTCGGGCGTCACCGTCGGCGTAATCGTTGGCGGTGTCCTCGATTCCGGCGATCAGCGCCGGATGCGGGCTGGATTCGACGAAGGTGCGATAACCGTGTTCACAGGCGCAGCGCACCGCCTGGTCGAAGTGCACGGTCTGGCGGATGTTGCGGTACCAGTAGTCGGCGCCCAAATCGGCGGTGCCCAAGCGATTTCCGGTCACCGTCGAGAAGAAGGCGGTACGGGTGGGACGCGGCTCGATGCCGGCCAGGGCATCGGCAAGTTCAGCCTGGATCGCCTCGACCCCGGCCGAATGCGAGGCGTAGTCCACGTCGATCCGGCGGGCGCGCAACTCCTGGCCCGCACACACCTGCATCAGCTCGTCCAGCGCGGCCGTCTCACCGGACACCACCACCGCGGCCCGGCCATTGACGGCGGCGATACCGAGCCGATCGGCAAAGGGCGACAACAACTCTCGCACCCGCTCCGCGCTGCACGCGACGGACACCATGCCGCCGGGGCCGGCCAGGTCACGCAGTAGCTTGCTGCGCAGCGTCACCACCCGGGCGGCATCGCGCAGCGACAGCGCGCCGGCGACGTACGCGGCGGCGATCTCGCCTTGGGAATGCCCGATTACGGCGTCCGGACGCACCCCGATCGACTTCCACAGTTCGGCCAGGGACACCATCACCGCGAACAGGGCCGGTTGCACGACGTCCACCCGATCCAGGCCCGGCGCGCCGGGAGCACCGCGTAAAACGTCAGTCAGTGACCAATCCACGAATTCGTCGAAGGCGTCGGCGCAGGCTTGGATCTGTTGGGCGAAAACCGGTGCAGTGTCGAGCAATTCGATGCCCATGCCCAGCCATTGCGAGCCCTGGCCGGGGAAGACGAACACCGTTTTACCGGTGGGCTGGGCATCGCCGCGAATGATCCCAGAAGTGAAGGCGCCCAGGTCATCTGTGGCCAGTTCGTCGAGGCCGGCCAACAATCGCTGCCGATCGGTACCGACCACCACCGCCCGATGCTCGAACACCGCACGCCCGGCCAACGTCCACCCCACATCGGCAACGTCCAACTCGTCACGGGCACGGACATGCTCCGCCAACCGCGCCGCCTGAGCCCGCAACGCCGCAACCGACTTCGCCGAGAGCACCCACGGCACCACCGGCAGGACGGATTCGCGGGCGATGCGCTGCTCAGCCGGGGCGGCTTCGACAATCACATGTGCATTCGTGCCACTAATCCCAAACGACGACACCCCCGCCCGACGCGGACCCTCAGCCGTCCAGGGCCGAGCCTCGGTCAACAACGCCACCGACCCCGCCGACCAATCCACATGCGGCGACGGCACATCCACATGCAACGTCGCCGGCAACACCTCATGGCGCATCGCCTGCACCATCTTGATCACCCCGGCCACCCCCGCCGCAGCCTGGGTATGACCCATATTCGACTTGATCGACCCCAACCACAGCGGCGCGGAGCGGTCCTGCCCATACGTGGCCAACAACGCTTGGGCCTCAATCGGATCACCCAACGTGGTCCCGGTCCCGTGACCCTCCACCACATCAACTTCGGCCGCGCTCAGCCCCGCATTGGCCAACGCCGCGCGCACCACCCGCTGCTGCGACGGCCCATTCGGCGCGGTCAACCCATTGGACGCACCATCCTGATTCACCGCCGAACCCCGCACCACCGCCAACACCGGATGCCCCAACCGCCGCGCATCCGACAACCGCTCCACCACCAAAATGGCCCCGCCCTCGGACCAGCCGACCCCGTCGGCCGCCCCGGCGTAGGCCTTGCACCGCCCGTCGGGCGCCAGGCCGCGGTGTCGGCTGAACTCGACGAAGACCGTCGGCGTGGCGTTCACGGTGGCGCCGCCGGCCAGCGCCAGATCGCACTCCCCCGACCGCAGCGACTGCACCGCCATATGCAACGCCACCAACGACGACGAACACGCGGTATCCACCGACACCGCCGGGCCCTCCAACCCCAACACATACGCCACCCGCCCCGACGCCACGCTGGACGTCATGCCGGTGAGGCGGTAGCCCTCGATCTCTTCGGCCAACATGCCGTAACCCTGGACGATGAGTCCCGCGAAGACGCCGGTGGCGCTGCCACGCAGCGCGCTGGGGTCGATCCCGGACCGCTCCAATGCCTCCCAGGACAGCTCCAGCAGCATCCGGTGCTGCGGGTCCATCGCGAGTGCCTCGCTGGGCGCGATGCCGAAGAACGCCGCATCGAAGTCCGCGACGCCATCGACGAAGCCGCCGGTTTTTGCGTAGGTCTTGTGGCGGGCATCAGGATCCGGGTCGAACAACCCGGCCAAATCCCATCCGCGGTCGGTGGGGAATTCGCTGATCACGTCGCGGCCCTCGGCCACCATCTGCCACAGGTCTTCGGGGCTGTCGACGCCACCCGGGAACCGGCAGGACATGCCGACGATCGCAATCGGCTCGCTCGACCGCTCCAGCAGCGCACGATTGGTGCGCTTCAGGCGTTCAACCTGGACCAGCGCTTTGCGTAGCGCTTCGGTCGCATGCTGGAGTTGATCACCCATTGCTAACCTCGCCTAACCCTCAACTGAAGTTGGCCGCCGTTGACCGCCGCACGCGAGCCACAGTTTGCTGCACAGCAGGACCCCGGTACCCAAAAGGACCTTGTCGTGCTGCTCGCCGACCCAAGAATCTCGCTGGTGAGTATGGCCAACTCCGGCGCGATTTCAAAACGTCCGATACTCCCAGTTGCTACGCGAAACACTCGACCGGCTCACGCGGCGAGGTGCACGGTGTCCGCCCGGCGACTGCTACACCGGGCCCGCCGTCCATGCCGCGACTGTACCCGGCCACTTATCGGCCGAGGTCGGGGCGCATGTCGGCGATGGTCGATGCGCGCGAACCGACCCGGGCTCAGACACCTACTCGCCGCCAGCCGTCGGCCGCCCGCGCCGCTTTGACCAGGGCGTCGCACAATTCGCGGAGTTCGGTGGCCCCGGCCCCCTCGTCCAGCGCGGTGGCGACATCCTCCGCCGCGCATCGCACCTGGTAAACCCGGTCTGAAAGGTCCGCCGCGTCCTCGGCCGAAAGCACCACCGCGTCAGCGGGCAGCGCCAGCGAGCCACCGGCCCCGCCCCGGCTGATCAGGGCTCGCTGCTCGTAGGCACGCTGCCGGCAGGACTGCCGGCAGTACTGGCGACGACGGCCCATCCCGGTATCGGTCACGTCTCGGCCGCACCAGCGGCACGGTTGGGGACGGGCGCGACGCTTGCCAAGGCTCACGCCGCCGACTTTAGCCCGGCAGGAACGCCGATCCCGGTATCATTGACCTTCGCGAATGGTCGCGTCGCTGGATGTCCGGTGCCTTCCGGGAACTGCGCGGGCCGTCGCAACGTTTGCCAAGCGAAGAGAATCGCCATTACCGGAGCCGAAGAGCTCAGGACCAAAGGAGAAACGCCGATGGCAGATCGCGTCCTGAGGGGCAGCCGCCTCGGAGCCGTGAGCTATGAAACTGACCGCAACCACGACCTGGCGCCGCGTCAGATAGCGCGATACCGCACCGACAACGGCGAGGAGTTCGAAGTTCCCTTCGCCGACGACGCTGAAATCCCCGGCACCTGGCTGTGCCGTAACGGCATGGAAGGCACCTTGATCGAGGGTGACCTGCCCGAGCCGAAGAAGGTCAAGCCGCCGCGCACGCACTGGGACATGTTGCTGGAACGCCGCACCGTCGAGGAACTCGAAGAGCTGCTCAAGGAGCGCCTCGAGTTGATCCGGTCGCGCCGGCGCGGCTGACCCGAGGCGGCCGCGGTCTAGCGGGTCTGGGCGCGTGCCGCCCGGGCGCGGCTGAGCCTGCCGTCGACACCCCATCGGGTGACTTTGACCAGGGCCTCACGGATATTGGACCCGCTCATCTTGGAGACGCCGAGTTCGCGTTCGGTGAAGGTGATGGGCACTTCGACGACGAGGAAGCCGTTGTTGACCGTGCGCCAGGTCATCTCGATCTGGAAGCAGTAGCCCTTGGAGTCGACGGTGTCCAGATCGATGGCCTCCAGCACCTCGCGGCGGTAGGCACGGTAACCGGCGGTGATGTCGTGCACGCCGATGCCGAGCGCCACACGTGAATAGGTGTTGGCCGTCTTGGACAAGGCCAGGCGCCGCCAGGGCCAGTTGCGGACCGACCCCCCGTCCACATAGCGCGAACCGATGGCCAGGTCGGCTCCGTCGTCGACGGCGTCCAGCAGTCGGTGCAGCTGCTCGGGCGCATGGCTGCCGTCGGCGTCCATCTCGACAAGCACCGAGTACTCACGACTCATCCCCCAGGCGAAGCCTTCGAGATAGGCCGCGCCCAGGCCGTTCTTGGCGGTGCGGTGCAGGACGTGGGTCAGGCCGGGCTCGGCCAGGGCCAGGTCGTCGGCGAGCTGGCCGGTGCCGTCGGGGCTGTTGTCGTCCACGATGAGCAGGTGCACGCCGGGGCAGGCGTCCCGGAGCCGTCGATGGATCAGCGGCAGGTTTTCCCGCTCGTTGAAGGTGGGGATGATCACCAGGACGCGCTGGCTCGGACGATCGCCGGGCTGGCCGGTGGTCATGTGGCTCCTTTGTGTCGCGGGATGTGACGCGGAGTGTAATCACCAGGCCCATCGGGCGCAGTGTCCGTGAGCTCCGGAACGTCCTCGTCGGGGGTATCCGAGCCGTCAGCTGCGACCACGGCGGCACGCTGCGGCGAGGGACCTGAGTCCCGGGTTTCCGGTGCGGGGGCACCGGAGTGGTCAGGCTCGCCCGAGGATCGGGACCCCAGGCGAATCCGACGCGGGAACCACCCATTGTGCCGTATTGCCACGAGAATGACCGCTCCAGCCGCCCCCACCAGGAGCCATTGCAGGATTGGCGCCCACCTCGTCGCCGGGGTCAGTGTCGCCTTCAGGCGCACCTGGCTGTCCAGGTAGGCGGGCTCGAAGAAGTCCGTGCGGGCCAGCTCACTGCCGTCCGGGGCGATCACCGCGCTGATCCCAGTAGTGCCCGCGACGACGACGTACCGGTCGTGCTCCACGGCCCTGACCTTGGCGAACGCGAGCTGTTGTTCGCTCATCGTCTGGTTGAAGGTGGCGTTGTTGCTGGGCACGGCCAGCAGCTGGGCGCCGTTGCGGACCGCCTTTCGCGGCTCGCGGTCGAAGATCACTTCCCAGCAGGTGGCCACCCCGAGCGGCACGCCGCCGATCTGGACGACGTCGCTGCTGCTGCGCGGCACGAAATGGCCGGCCCGGCTGGCGTAGCCGGAAAGATGCCGGAAGAGCCAAGGCATGGGCAGGTATTCGCCGAACGGCTGGACGATTTCCTTGTCATGACGGTCCGCCGGTCCGGTGACCGGGTTCCAGACGATCACGGTGTTGGTGAACTCGGGGGCTCCTTCGGGCCGGTCTGGAACATCGAGCACCGTCCCGACCAGAATCGGCGCGCCGATCACTCGCGCCGCCTCCGAGATCTGCTGCCCGGCGTCGGGGTTGACCAGCGGGTCGACGTCCGACGAGTCCTCCGGCCAGATCACGAACTGCGGCCGCAGCGCGGCCCCCCGGCGCACGTCCTCCGCCAGCCGCAGCGTCTCCTGGACGTGGTTGTCCAGGACCGCGCGGCGCTGGGCGTTGAAGTCCAGGCCCAGCCGGGGCACATTGCCTTGCACCACAGCCACGGTGACAGTGGGCTCGTCGCCCGATCCGGCACCGGCGTGCCGCACTTGCGGCCAGACCACCATGGCGCCCAATAGCACCAGGCAGATGCATATGCCCGGCAGCAACACCCCCGGCGGGCGAACGGCTGGGGCTTCCGGGGCTAGCGTGCTGCCCGGTGGGCCGGGTTGAGCGCCGGATGTGAACCACCGCGCGATTTCCAGCGCGATCGCGGCGAAGCTGCATGCGACGAGCACGACCGCCGCTGACAGCAATGGCACGCCGCCGACCCGGACCAATGGCAGCAACGGCCCGCTGGTCTGGCCATAGGCCACCGAGCCCCAGGGGAAACCCCCGAACGGAATGGTCGACTTCAACCACTCCTGCGCCGCCCACAGCACCGCAAACCACAACGGCCAGCCAGGCAACCGGCGCACGACGACGGCGAACAGGCAGAAGAGCCCCGGAAACAGTGCCGAGACCGTCGCCAACGCCAGCCAGGGCACGGCACCCACCAGCAGGCTGACCCACGGCAGCAGCGGCAGGTAGAAGGCCAACCCGAACAGCAACCCGTAGCCCATGCCGCCGACCGGCGTCGTAGCGGGCCAGGTCAGCACCCACGAAAGCAAACCAAACGCGAGGATGGCGGCCCACCACCAGTTCGTCGTGGGAAAGCTGGCGAACAGCAGCGAGCCGGCAATCACGGTGACCACCAGCCGAGGCACACGCGGCACCAACGCGGCCCGCGCGGCCGGCAAGAGCGCGGCCGCCGCGGCTCTGGCTCGAGCTGCCGGGCTCGCCGGGGCGTCTTCGACGTCAACGTTGTCGTCGTGCCGCTCATCCTCGATTGCCGGCGCCTCCGCGGTGTCCGCGGCCTCGGTGGGCACGCCGACGTCCCGAGTGGTTGTGGCGTCGTCGTTCGGGGGGGCCGGCCGGTTACGCTCGACGGGCCGTTTCCGTCGGGCGTGCTTAGCCATGGATGACGACGCCCCGATGCACGGTCTGGCGGCAACGTGGCAGGGCGTCCGTCGGGCCCAGCCTCGGCAAGGCGGGCACCCGGGAACGCGGATCGGTGGACCACCGCTGCACGGCGTCGCGCGGGGCTGTGGCATCAAGGGCTCCGGCGTCCCAGATGGCATAGGAGGCCGGCGCGCCGGGGACCAGGGTGCCGGTCTTGCCGTCCCGGACACCGGCAGCCCGCCAGCCACCCCGGGTGGCCGCCGCGAACGCCGCCCGCGCCGAAATCGCGCTCCCCGGCGTGCGGTGATTGACGGCTGCCCGCACGCTTTGCCACGGGTCGATAGCCGTGACCGGGGCGTCGGAACCGAGCGCAAGAGGCACGCCTTGGGATGCTAACAGCGCCAACGGGTTGAGCCGGCTGCCTCGATCAGCGCCGAGACGACGCGCGTACATGCCGTCGCCGCCACCCCAGAGCGCGTCGAAATTGGGCTGCACGCTGGCGATGACACCCCACGCGCCGAGCTTTGCGGCTTGCTCCGCGGTCACCATCTCCAGATGCTCCAGACGGTGCCCACAGCGCGCCACGGCAACCGCCCCGACGTCCGCCACGACGCGCTCGAGAGCGGCGATCGCCGTCGAGACCGCCGCGTCGCCGATGACGTGGAAACCCGCGGTCACCTCCGCCTCGGTGCAGGCGCGCAGGTGCGCTTCGACGGCGTCCGGCCCCAGGTGGCAGGTGCCGGTGCAATCCGGCGCGTCGGCGTACGGCTGGTGCAGCCAGGCGGTTCGCGAGCCGAGCGCGCCGTCGACGAACAGGTCACCGGCCAGCCCGCGGGCCCCGGTCTGCGCGACCAGCGCGCGGGCCTGCGCAGCGGTGGTCACCGCCTGTCCCCAGTAGCCGATCACCTCGACGCCGTGGTCGAGCCCACGCAGCTGAAGCCAGTCGTCGATGCCGGCGATTTCGGGCCCGGCACATTCGTGCACCGCGACGATGCCCGCCGCGGCGAGGGCCTGCAGCGCTGCGGCGCGAGCCTCGGCAAGCTGCTGGGTGGTCAGTAGGTCACGGGCGACGGCCCGGGCCAGGTGGTGGGCGGTTTCGACCAGCGGCTGCTGTGCACTGAAACCATCCGTCGCGGCCAGGTTGGGGACCCGGTTGCGCAATCCGCTGGACGCCAGAGCCGAGTGCACGTCGATGCGGGTCAAGTAGGCGGGTCGGTCGCCCAGCACGGCGTCCAGGTCGTCGGTGCTGGGCGGAGTGTTCTCGGGCCACGTCGATTCGTCCCAGCCATGGCCCCACACCGGCCGACCGGGATGGGCAGCCGCGTAGTCGGCGATCATTCGGACGCAGTGCTCACGGGAGCTGGCCGTCCGCAGATCCAGCCCGCTGATGGTCAGTCCGGTCGCGGTGAGGTGGATGTGGCTGTCGACGAACCCCGGCGTGACAAAACCGCCGTCGAGATCCTCGACGTCGGCATCGGGGAACTGGCTGCGCCCGACGTCGTCGCTACCCAGCCAGGCGACTACCGCGCCGCGCACCGCCATGGCGGTGGCGTCGGGATGGGTCGGGCTGTAGACCCGGCCGTTCACCAGCAGCTTGGTCGGGATATCGGTCACACCGCAAAACTACGGGGCGTGCTGAGTGGTGGCGGTCTGGACGTGGGCCGGCGGTAGCGCCGGCGCCTCGACGTCCCTGACGTCCAGGACCTCGCCGTCGATGTAGTCGCCAGGCTCACGGCGGTCACGACCATCGTGGAACGTCCGGACGTCTGTGATCAGCGGAATCCGCCGCCCGACCCCGCGCAGCACGATCGCGGCCAATGCGGGCCGGGCGAGGGCGCGAATCGGCGGCGCCAGCAACAGGATGCCCAGGGCCGTGGTGACCAGTCCGGGCACCAGAATCAGGACCGTGGCCAGGCTGACCATCGCCCCGTCGCTCAGCGCGCTGCGCGGTTCCTTCAGGCCCGACCGCAGCTGCACCACTTGGGCGCCGAGCTGCCACCCGGCCAACGGAACCCACACCACGACGCCCAGAACGGCGGTGACCAGCAGCGCGAGCAGTGTCCAGCCCCACCCGACGGTCGCCCACAGCGCGAGTGTCGCCGCGAGCTCGACGACGACGTAGACAAGGAACAAACCCCGGACCATATGACGCCAACGTCTGCGAGTGCAGCCGAAGTTCCTCTGGTGACCCACGTCGCGACTGCAGTTAGATGGCGATATGACGACGATTGAGATCGATACCCCCGACGGATTGATCGACGGGCTGTTGAGCCTTCCCCCCGGCAAAGGTCCTTGGCCCGGTGTGGTCGTGATTCACGACGCCATCGGCTACGGGCCGGACAAGGAGTCGATCAACGACCACGTCGCCCGCGGCGGGTATGTGGCGCTCACGCCGAATCTGTTCTCCCGAGGCGGCCGCGCTCGCTGCGTCACACGCGTCATGCGTGAGCTGCTGACCAAGCGCGGTCGTGCGCTCGACGACATCCTGGCGGCCCGCGATCACCTGCTGCGGATGCCGGAATGCACCGGCCGGGTCGGCATTGCGGGCTTCTGCATGGGCGGCGGCTTCGCGTTAGTCATGTCGCCCCAGGGCTTTGGCGCTTCCGCGCCGTTCTACGGCACCCCGCTGCCACGCAACTTGAGCGAGACCCTGGACGGGGCCTGCCCGATTGTGGCGAGCTTCGGCAGCCGCGACCCGCTGGGTGTGGGCGCCGCCAACAAACTGCGCAAGGTCACCCAGGCCAAGAACATCACTGCAGACATCAAGAGCTACCCCAAGGCCGGGCACAGCTTCGCCAACAAGCTGCCCGCCCAGCCGCTGTTGCGCATCACCGGCTTCGGCTACAACCGGGACGCCGCAGAAGACGCCTGGAGCCGTGTCTTCGCGTTCTTCGGCGAGCACCTGGGAGCCGGGGGCGGCGACGTGGTCCGGTGAGTGAGGACGGTACTCATCGACGCTAGGTTTGGGCGACCCTGAGTTCGAGGCCGACGTTGTTCTCCATGCCGCCGCGCAGCTTGCTGAAGAGATTGAATACCTTGCCGACGATGCCGTATCGCTTGCCGATGGCGTCGTAGACGGCGGCGTTGTGGGACTTGTCGAGGATGGTTGCGGTGCCCTCGACGGCATCGCTTTTCGGTCGGCCACGGATGTCGCAGACGGCCAGCGTGACGCGCGGGGTGTTGCGGATTCGCTTGACCTTCCACGACTTTGCCTCGGTGATGACGAGCAGACGATCGCCGTCGGCCGCGGCCCAGATCGGAACCGGCTTGGGCCGGCCGTCCTTGGTGAACGTGGTCAGCAGGATGTACTGCGCCTTGGCGAGGTCGGCGAAGGTTGGTTTCACGGCTGCCAACCTACCTCTACTACCGGTGACCGGCCTCAAATGCACACCAAACCAGCGTTTTTGGCGTGCATTTGCGGCCGGTCACCCTTCTAAATCACCCTCGGTTTCCAGCAGCGCCTGACGCAGCCCGTCCAGGGTGTCGGCCTGCGGGTTGGCCCACATGCCGCGGCCGGCCGCCTCCAGCAGTCGTTCGGCCATGCCGTGCAGCGCCCACGGATTGGACTCGGCCATGAACTTCCGGTTCTCGGGATCCAGCACATAGCGCTCGGTCAGCTGTTCGTACATCCAGTCGGCCATCACCCCGGCGGTGGCGTCGTAGCCGAACAGGTAGTCCACCGTGGCCGCCATCTCGAACGCGCCCTTGTAGCCGTGCCGGCGCATCGCGGCCATCCAGCGCGGATTGACCACGCGGGCGCGGAACACCCTGGTGGTTTCTTCCGACAACGTCCTGGTGCGGATCGCGTCGGGCCTGGTGTTGTCGCCGATGTAGGCCACCGGCGCCTGGCCGGTGAGGGCGCGGACGGTGGCGACCATGCCGCCGTGGTACTGGAAGTAGTCGTCGGAGTCGGCGATGTCATGCTCGCGGGTGTCGGTGTTCTTGGCGGCCACCGCGATTCGGCGGTACTGACGGTTCATATCGTCGACGGCCTCGCGACCGTCCAAGCCGCGGCCGTAAGCGAAGCCGCCCCACGCGGTGTACACCTGCGCGAGGTCGGCGTCGTCACGCCAGTTGCGACTGTCGATGAGCTGCAGCAGCCCGGCGCCATAGGTACCTGGCTTGGAGCCGAAAATCCTTGTCGTGGAACGGCGTTGGTCGCCATGCTGCGCCAGGTCAGCTTGAGCATGCGCGCGGACATAGTTCTGTTCGGCGGCTTCGTCGAGGTCGGCGACCAGCCGCACCGCGTCGTCGAGCATGGTCACCACATGCGGGAAGGCATCGCGGAAGAACCCCGAAATCCGCACCGTCACATCGATACGCGGGCGGCCCAGTTCGCTCAGCGGAATCGCCGTCAAGCCGACAACCCGCCGCGACGCGTCATCCCACACCGGCCGAACACCCAGCAACGCCAGCACTTCGGCGATGTCGTCACCGGCCGTCCGCATCGCCGACGTGCCCCACACCGAGAGCCCGACCGACCGCGGCCACTGCCCGTGATCGGCGCGGTAGCGGGCCAGCAGCGAATCCGCCAGTGCCACACCGGCTTCCCAAGCCAGCCGGGACGGCACCGCTTTGGGGTCGACGGAGTAGAAGTTACGGCCAGTGGGCAGCACGTTGATCAGGCCACGCAGCGGGGATCCCGACGGCCCGGCCGGGATGAAGCGGCCGTCCAAAGCCCTGAGTATCTGCGCGATTTCGGCGACGGTGCCGTCGAGCCGGGGTATCACTTCGGTGGCGGCGAACCGCAGCACCGCGGCGACGCCGTCGTTGTCGGTGAGCCGGCTTACCGCGGCGGGGTCCCAGCCGCTGGCCTGCAGTTCAGCGACCAGTGCCCGCGCGGTTGCCTCGGCCTGGTCGACGGCGGACCGCTCGTCGGTGCCGTCCTCGGCCAGACCCAATGCTTGCCGCAACCCGGGGATGGTGTGCTCGCCGCCGAAGAGCTGGCGTGCTCTCAGCATGGCCAGCACCAGGTCGAGTTCTTGTTCCCCATCCGGCTTTTGACCAAGGACATGCAGGCCGTCGCGGATCTGGACGTCCTTGATCTCGCACAGCCAGCCGTCGACGTGCAGGATCATCTCGTCGAACGCGTCCTCTTCCGGCCGCTCGGTCAGCCCCAGGTCGTGGTCCATCTTGGCGGCCCGGATCAGCGTCCAGATCTGCTGGCGGACCGCGGGCAGCTTGGCTGGGTCCAGCGCGGCGACGTTGGCGTGCTCGTCGAGTAGTTGCTCCAATCTGGCAATGTCGCCGTATGTTTCGGCGCGAGCCATGGGCGGGATGAGGTGGTCGACGAGTACGGCGTGCGCTCGCCGCTTGGCCTGGGTGCCTTCGCCCGGGTCGTTGACCAGGAAAGGGTAGATCAGCGGCAGGTTGCCCAGCGCGGCGTCGGGCGAGCACGCCGCCGACATGCCCAGCGTCTTTCCGGGCAGCCATTCCAGATTGCCGTGCTTGCCCAGATGTAGCACGGCGTGTGCTTGGAAACCGGAGTCCAGCCAGTGATATGCGGCCAGGTAGTGATGGCTGGGCGGCAGATCGGGGTCGTGATAGATCGCGACGGGATTTTCGCCAAAGCCGCGCGGCGGCTGGACCATCAGCACCAGATTGCCGGCTTGCATTGCGGCGATCACGATTTCGCCGTCGGGATCCTTGCTACGGTCGACGAACAATTCGCCCGGCGGCGGGCCCCAGTGCGCTGTCACCGCATCGGCAAGCTCGGGAGGCAAGGTAGCGAACCACGCGCGATAGTCCTTGGCGGACACCCGGATTGGGTTGCCAACCAGTTGTCCTTCGGTGAGCCAGTCGGGATCCTGTCCCCCGCGTTCGATCAACGCGTGAATCAGCGCGTCCCCGTCGCCCGCGTCCACGCCGGGCAGCTCGCCCACCCGATAACCGTGTTCGCGCATCGCCCGCAGCAGCGCGACCGCGCTCGCGGGGGTGTCCAGGCCGACGGCGTTGCCGATGCGGGCATGCTTGGTGGGATACGCCGAGAACACCAGGGCCACTCTTTTGTCGGCGGGTGCGACATGCCGCAACTGCGCGTGACGCACCGCCAGTCCGGCTACCCGCGCGCAACGCTCCGGGTCCGCGACATAGGAGATCAACCCGTCGTCGTCAATCTCCTTGAACGAGAACGGAACTGTGATGATACGGCCGTCGAATTCGGGCACCGCCACCTGACTGGCCACGTCGAGTGGGCTGAGCCCGTCGTCGTTGTTCAGCCACTGCTCGCGGGGGCTGGTCAGGCACAGACCCTGCAATATCGGAATGTCCAGTGCCGCAAGGTGTTCCACGTTCCAGCTGTCGTCATCGCCGCCCGCCGACGCGGTGACCGGCTTGACCCCTCCGGCGGCGAGCACGGTCACCACCATGGTGTCGACGTCGCCGAGGCGTTGCAGTAGTTCCGGTTCGGCGGTGCGCAGCGACGCGCAGTACAGCGGCAGTGCCCGCGCGCCGGCGCTTTCGATTGCCCGGCACAGCGCTTCGACATACGCGGTATTGCCGGCCAAGTGCTGCGCCCGGTAGTACAGCACCGCGATCGTCGGGCCGGTTGTGCCGCCGTCGGGTCGTTCCAGCTCGCCCCAGGTGGGAGTGACCACCGGTGGCGTGAAGCCGAAGCCGGTCATCAGCACCGTGTCCGACAGGAAGGCGTGCAGCTGGCGCAGGTTTTCCACACCGCCGTGGGCCAGGTAGATGTGCGCCTGCACGGCAATGCCGGCAGCGAGGGTGGACAGGCCCGTCAACTCGGCGTCGGCCGCTTGCTCGCCGCTGACCAGCACGGTCGGCGTGCCGCTGGACAGCACGATGTCGATACCGCTCTGCCAGGCACGGTAGCCGCCGAGTATCCGGACCACCACGATCGCAGCGCCGGCGAGCAAGTCCGGAAGTTCCTCGTCGGACAGCCGTGCCGGGTTGGCCCACCGGTAGTTCTTGCCGCTCGACCGGGCGCTGATCAGGTCGGTGTCGGACGTCGAGAGCAGCAGGACGGTCGGCTCGGCCACCTATCATTCGTACCGTAGTTCCGTGGCTTCGCTGCTTGTGGGTAGCGTGTCGGCATGGCATCAGCTATCGCAGGCAAGGTCGTCGCCGTCACGGGTGGGGCGCGCGGAATAGGACTGGCGATCGCGACGGCTCTGCACAATTCCGGCGCCAAGGTCGCCATCGGAGACATCGACGAACCGGCCGCCAAAGAAGCCGGACGCGCGTTCGAGCTTTCGCGCAAGTTGGACGTGACCGATCGGCAATCCTTCACCGATTTCCTCGACGACGTCGAAAAGCAGCTGGGACCACTGGACGTTTTGGTGAACAACGCCGGTGTCATCGCGGTGGGCAGCGCGGTGGACGAGGACGACGCCGCCACCGAACGCCTGCTTGACGTCAACGTTTTCGGCGTGATCCTGGGCACCAAGCTGGCCGCCAAGCGAATGTTGCCCCGCCGACGCGGTCACATCGTCAACATCGCGTCGCTGGGTGGTCTGCTGCCGACGGAGGGAATCGCAACCTATTGCGCCACAAAGCATGCCGTGCTCGGATACACCGACACCGTCCGCCTGGAGAACCGCGGCAGCGGCGTGCACTTTTCGGCAATCATGCCGACGCTGACCAACACCGAAATGATCGCAGGTATCGGCCATGGGACGGGCTTCAAGAACGTCGAACCCGAAGATGTCGCCCGGGCCGTAGTTAGCACGATCGTCAGGCCGAAACCACGTGTGGCCATTCCTCGCTCATTTGGTATCGCGCTGTCCGCTCAGCGTTTGGTCCCCCGGCCCTTGGCGGAGGCGCTGGGTCGCGTGCTGGGTACGGGCCGCGTTTTCACCAGCGACGTTCAGGCCGAGAAGCGCGTGGCGTATGCCCGACGAACTGGGACATCCTGAGGATGCCGTGACCACCCGGATCGACCTGGGCCCGCGGTCTCTGCTTTGGCGCTGGGCGGGCGACATGCGGATTGCCTTCGAGGGCGGTACGGCGGGTCTGATGCAGACGATGCATCCCGCCATAGGCCAGGGCCTCATCGATCACTCGAATTTCTTCGACGACCCGGTGGATCGGGTATTCCGTTCGCTGCCTGGCATTCTCGGCACTGTCTACGATGGCCCCGACGCGGATGAGACCGGGATCAAAGTGCGCGATTTCCACCGCGACATCAAGGGCGAATTGCCGGACGGGCAGCGCTATCACGCGCTCAACCCGGAGACCTACTGGTGGGCGCACGCCACGTTCCAGATGATGGTGCACCGACTGGCCGAACACTGGGATTCCCACCGGCTGACCGATCGAGAACGCGAACAGCTCTACCGGGAAGGCTGCGAATGGTATCGGCGGTACGGCATGTCCGAGTCGGTGCTGCCACCCACGCTGGCCGAGTTCAACCGTGAATATCAGCGCTACTGCACCGAAGTACTGCAACCCAATGCGGCTTCGGACTATCTGATTGCGTTCATTCAGCGCTCCGCGATCCCCGACATGAGCACATCGCCGGATTACCCGAGCCATCCGCTACTCCGTCCGCTGATGGATGCGCTGCTGCCCACACGGCCCGTGCGGACCGCGCTGGCGCCGCCGATGCGCCTGGTGATCTTCGGGGGCCTGCCGCCAATTGTGCGAGAGCGCTTCAATATTCGGTGGACCGGCGCCGACGAGTTCAGCTACCGCGCGGTTCGGACGGCAATTCGGCAGGGCTGGCACGTCATGCCCGCATCCCTGAGATGGCACCAATCCGCCCGGAAGGGCTGGCTACGCGAACTGGGCAGAGTTCCGCGCCGACTTTAGGCGGTACGGACGTCGAAATGGTCGAGCTCCGGTTGGCGCAAGAGCTCGCTATGGGTCTCCGGAGTCCACGGGAACAGCTCGGGCAGGCCGTCTTTGCCGAGGTACCAGCTCTTGCAACCGGTGACCCAGATCGTCTGCGGCATAGCGGCTTTCATGTCCTCGTTGTACTGCTTGGTGGCCGCTTCGGTCGGGGCCGCGGCACGCACACGGCCGTCGCGCAACGCCTCGATCCACCACATCACATAGTTGGCTTGGTCCTCGGCGATCGGGATCAGCGACTGATTGCCGATCGGCGAATGCGGTCCCATCATCATGAACAGATTCGGGAATCCGGGCACCGCAATCGACCGGTAGGCCATCGGGCCATCGGCCCAGACGTCGTCCAGCGCGATCCCGCGCTCGCCGATCACCTCTAGCGGGCGCACATAGGCGCGGGCGTCGAATCCGGTGGCGAAAACGATTAGGTCCAATTCGTGCAGCGTGCCGTCGGCGGTGACGATGCCGCGGGGTTCGATGTGGTCGATGGAGTCGGTGATCACTTCGACACCCGGCTTTTGCACGGAACGGTAGAAATGGCCGGCCATCACCTGTCGCTTGCACATCGGCTCGTACGTCGGAGTGAGCTTGGCGCGTAACTCCGGATCGCGCACCGAAAGGCGCAGGTTCCATCGACACTCGAAGGTGGCCAGGCTGCGCTGCCAGCCCGGACGGATCGGCGCACGGCCGAACAAATGCCGGAAGAGCCACCCCCAGAAGCGATATGGCCACCAGTTCAATGCCGGCCAACGTGACAGCACCGCTTGGGCCAGCTTCGAGTAACGCGGGTTGGGCATCGGATAGACCCATTGCGCGGTACGTTGGAAGATCTTCAGTTCGCGAACCTTGCCGCCCAGCTCCGCGGCGATCTGGACACCGGTAGATCCGGTACCGATCAGGCCAATCCGCTTGTCCGGCAATGAAACCGAGTGATCCCAGCGCGACGAATGAAAAGCGGGCCCGGCGAACGTGTCTCGTCCTGGAATATCTGGATAGGACGGCACCCGCAACACTCCGGTTGCGGTGACGAGGACGTCGAACGTCTCGTCCCCTTCGGGCGTGGTGAGGTGCCAGCGACCGTCGTCGTATTGAGCCGCGGTGACGTTGGTGCCGAACCGAATGTGTTCGCGGATGCCTCTTTCGGTTGCGACCTCCTGGAAGTAGGCCTGGATCTCCGGACCCGGCGGCAGCCAGTGTGACCACTTCGGGTTCGGCCGGAATGAGTAGGAGTAGTAGCGCGACGGTACGTCGCAGGTGAGACCGGGATAAGTGTTGTCGCGCCAGGTGCCGCCGACGTCGTCTGCCTTTTCGAAGATGGTGAACGAATCGATACCGGCGTCCTGCAGCTTGGCCGCCATGCAGATACCGGACATTCCGGCGCCGATGATCGCGATTTGCAGCTGGCGTTGGTGCGTCATGTGTTCACCCGACCTCTCTGGCTGCACGTTACGCCGGTCGGGCGCCCGCGACTCAGAGTTTGGCGGCGATGAGAGCGGCGACGTGGCCGGCCATGTCGCGTGCTTCCTTGCTCTGCCCCGGCTGGTAGCGATCTGCGACTGGGTCGTAGTCGGCCCCGGCGATCGTCCCGTGATCTGCATCGAGCTCCACCAATTCCACCGGCCATCCGACCCGTTCGAGGGAAGCGGCGAAATCTCTGCCGGCCGTTATCGGCACCGCGTCGTCATCGAGACCCTGCAGCAGCAGGAAAGGCGAACCGACGTGCTCGGCCGATAGCCCGTCGGTCACCAGGCGTCCAGCGATCGGATCGGGGGCCATGAATGCACCGGCCAAGCAAATGGTATGGGCGACTTCAACATTGAAGTCGGCTGCCTCCAGCGCCACGCGGGCTGCGGCGACACCTCCCAAGGACCACCCGACGAGCACGAGGCCGTCGTTCGCGCGACGCCGGGCGAAGTCGAGCGACTGCAGCAGATCCGCGCGGCCGCCGTCGGCGGCATGGGAGTTCCAGTCCGGCGCGACGACGGCAGCACCGTGGTCGGCGAGCAAGCCGGCCAGCGGCCGGACGGCGGCTCGGGCGTCGGTTTGCATGCCGTGCCACAGCAGGATTGTGGGCCGGGTCGAATCGCCGTACACGTCGGCCAGACGTGCCGGGGCGTACTCCACCGTTTCCACGGCTATCAGGGTGCCCGGGTCGGCATGCGTTCAACCTTCGGGGCCGCTTGTCGTTTATCCACAGTTGGACCTTTGTCCACAGCCCAAGGATCGCTGACTTACGGCGTCTGATGAGACGCCTAAGATCGAACGTATGTGCGATAGTCCCTGGCCGAGCGTCGAAGCCCTGAAGACCGCCGATGATGCGGCCGTGGTCGCCGCGATCACTTGGTGGACGCGGGCGGAGGCCGCCGCGGCGGCTCGCCGGCTCGAGGCTGTCGCCGAGTTCGTCCGCCGCCGTGCCGACGGTCCAACCGACTGCGCTCACTGGTCGTGCGACAACTGGGATGCCATGGCCGCTGAAGTCGGGGCTGCCCAAGGCATCAGCCACCGTATGGCATCGGCTCAGATGTATCTGGCTGTGGGACTACGGGATCGGCTACCGAGAGTGGCAGCGCTGTTCGCCGAAGGCACGATCAGCGCGCGCCTGGTGTCGACGATCGTGTGGCACACGGACCTGATCAAGGACCCTGAGACCTTGAGCTTGGTCGATAAAACCTTGGCGGAGGACGCAGCACGATTCGGTCCGATGTCGGCGACTAAGACCTCGCAGGCTATCGACGCCGTCGTCGATTTCTACGACCCCGGTGCCTTGCGCGGCATTCAGGACGCGGTTCGCAACCGCGAGGTTGTCATCGACGGGTCAAAGGAGGAGTCGGGTACCGCCGCCCTGTGGGGACGGTTATATGCCACCGACGCGGCTGTGCTGGACAGGCGGCTCACTCAAATGGCCCAAGAAGTCTGCGAGGGCGACCCGCGCACCCACCAGCAGCGTCGTGCCGACGCATTGGGGGCATTGGCCGCTGGAGCTGATCGCCTCGCCTGTCGCTGCGGCGCGCCCGACTGTCTCGCCGCCGCCGTCCCCGACCGTCGTGCGGGCAGTGTGATGATCCACCTCCTCGCCGAGGGATCAACGGCAAGCTTTCAACCCGACATGTCGGGCAGGTCCGAGCCAGGGGCCGTCACTGAGCCAGCACCGCGGACCGAGCCACCTCAGAAACGACCCGCCGCCTTGATCATGAATGGCGGCGGCGTGGTGCCCGCGCCGCTGCTGGCCGAGCTGATCAGAGATGGTGCGCAGGTAAAACCGACAATCCATCCGGGCAATCGGGTCGCACCGGAGACTGGTTACCGTCCGTCGGCAGCGCTGGACATGTACGTGCGATGCCGCGATATGACCTGTCGGTTTCCCAACTGCGACCAGTCCGCCGAGTTCTGCGATGTGGACCACACGATCCCATATCCGCTTGGTCTGACCCACCCTTCGAACTTGAAGTGTCTGTGCCGAAAACATCACCTGCTCAAGACATTTTGGACAGCCTGGCACGACCAACAACTGCCCGACGGCACGGTGGTGTGGACTTCGCCGACTGGCCAGACGTACACCACCCGTCCCGGCAGTCGGCTGCTATTGCCGATGCTGTGTCTGCCTACGGGCGAGTTGCCGCCCGCGCCGACGACGAGCCGTCCAGCCGGCGGACGGGGATTGATGATGCCCAGACGCCGCCGCACCCGCGAACAAGACCGGACGTCCCGCATCAACGCCGAGCGTGCTCTCAACGCTGCTCATGTCGCCGAACGCAACAAACCGCCGCCTTTCTAGCGGCGTTCGCCGTCCTCGACGAACGTCGTTACCGTAAACCATGCCCCGATCCCGCAACACCGACGCCTGCCCGGGCGCGCTGCAAGTGCACCAGGCCGCCGACGGGCCGTTGGCGCGGGTCCGGTTGCCAGGCGGCATGATCACCGCCACGCAGCTGGCGACCTTGGCAAGCGTCTCGAACGGGGCGGGCTCGGGCACGCTCGAGCTGACCGCCCGGGGAAACATCCAACTGCGCGGCATCACGGACGTCACCGCCGCCGCCGACGCGATTGCCGGCATCGGGCTGCTGCCATCGGCGATGCATGAGCGCGTCCGCAACATCGTCGCCTCGCCCCTTTCCGGCCGGGTCGGCAAGCAGCCAGATGTTCGCAAGTCGGTGGCTGACCTCGATGCGGCCATCTGCCGCGAGCCAAGATTCGCGGAACTGGGCGGCCGGTTCTGGTTCAGTCTCGACGACGGCCGCGCCGACGTGTCCGGCCTGGGTGCCGACGTCGGTGTCCACGTCATGCACGACGGTGTCGCCCTGCTGCTCGCCGGACGAGACACCGGGGTGCGGGTCGACAACGTCGTCGATGCCCTACTAGAACTAGCGCTGCGGTTCGTCGAGGTCCGCGGAAAGGCTTGGCGGGTAACCGAATTGGCTGATCCTGCGGCCCTGCTGCCCGGGGCCGCACTGGGCGCCCGATTTAAAACCGTCACCCGGCCGCCGGTCGGCTGGATCCAGCAAGAGGACGGCCGGGTCGCATTGGGTGCCGCGGTCCCGTTGGGCGTTCTGCCCGCCTCCACAGCGGAATACCTGGCGGCGATCCAGGCCCCGATGGTGATCACGCCGTGGCGGTCGGTGCTGGTGTGCGATCTCGACGAAGCTGTGGCCGACACTGCGCTGCGCGTGCTGGCTCCGCTGGGCCTGGTGTTCGACGAGAACTCCCCCTGGCTGAACGTCAGCGCCTGCACCGGCAGCCCCGGCTGCGTGCACTCGGCCGCGGACGTGCGGGCCGACGCGGCGCAAGCGCTGGACGCGGCTTACCCCGTGCACCGGCATTTCGTCGGCTGCGAACGGGCCTGCGGCAGCCCCCAGACGGGAGAGGTGTTGCTCGCGACCGGAACGGGATACCGGTTGTTGCGCCCCTTAAGGTGAGCGAGTGCTCGACTACCTTCGCGACGCCGACGAGATCTACCGTCAGTCGTTTGCGACCATCCGGGCCGAAGCCGACCTGACCCGGTTCCCCGCCGACGTCGCGCGGGTGGTGGTTCGGCTGATCCACACCTGCGGACAGGTCGACCTCACCGAGCACATCGCCTACACCGACGACGTCGTCGACCGAGCCGGCGCGGCGCTACGTGGCGGCGCGCCGGTGCTGTGTGACTCGTCGATGGTGGCCGCCGGCATCACCACCGCGCGGCTTCCGTCCGGTAATCAGGTGGTGTCGCTGGTCGCCGATCCGCGCGCCGCGGAGTTGGCTGCTCGGCGCGAGACCACCCGCTCGGCGGCCGGCGTGGAATTGTGGGCCGACCGCCTGCCGGGGGCGGTCCTCGCCATCGGCAACGCGCCCACCGCCCTGTTCCGGCTGCTCGAACTGATCGACGAGGGCGTCGCGGCGCCGGCCGCGGTGCTCGGCGGGCCGGTGGGATTCGTCGGGTCCGCCCAGTCCAAGGAGGAACTCGTCGCTCGCCCGCGCGGCATGTCCTATCTGGTGGTCCGTGGCCGCCGCGGCGGCAGTGCCATGGCTGCCGCCGCCGTCAACGCGATCGCCGCCGACACCGCATGACCACCCGTGGCACGCTGTGGGGCGTCGGACTGGGGCCCGGCGACCCGGAGTTGGTGACCGTCAAGGCCGCCCGAGTGATCGGGGAGGCCGATGTGGTGGCTTACCACAGCGCCCGCCACGGCCGCAGCATCGCTCGCGGCATCGCCGAACCATATCTGCGGTCCGGCCAGATCGAGGAGCATCTGGTCTATCCGGTGACCACCGAAACCACCGACCATCGGGGCGGCTACGCCGGCGCGCTCGAGGACTTCTACGCCGAGGCCACCGAGCGCATCGCCGCGCACCTCGACGCGGGCCGCAATGTGGCCCTGCTGGCCGAGGGCGACCCGCTGTTCTACAGCTCCTACATGCACCTGCATACCCGGCTGACGCAGCGGTTCAACGCGGTGATCGTGCCGGGTGTGACGTCGGTCAGCGCCGCTTCGGCGGCCGTGGCGACGCCGCTGGTGGCCGGCGACGAAGTGCTGTCGGTGCTGCCGGGCACATTGCCCGTCGACGAGCTGACCCGTCGGCTCGCCGATGCGGACGCGGCCGTCGTACTCAAACTGGGCCGCTCGTATCACAATGTCCGCGAAGCACTTTCGGCGTCCGGCCAGCTGGCCGACGCCTTCTATGTGGAACGGGCCAGCACGCCCGGGCAACGGGTGCTGGCGGCCGCTGACGTCGACGAGACCAGCGTGCCGTACTTTTCGCTGGCCATGCTGCCCGGCGGCCGCACCCGTGGCGGCACGGCGGGAACCGTCGCGGTGGTGGGTTTGGGACCCGGCGACCACGACTGGATGACGCCGCAGAGCCGGCGCGAGCTGGCCGTCGCCACTGACGTGATCGGCTACCGGGGCTACCTGGATCGCGTCCCGGCCCGCGATGGCCAGCAGCGTCATCCCAGCGACAACACCGACGAGCCCGCGCGTGCGCAACTGGCCTTCGCACTCGCCGAACAGGGCCGCACCGTCGCTGTGGTGTCGTCGGGCGATCCGGGTGTGTTCGCGATGGCCACCGCCGTTTTGGAAGAAGCCAAGCAGTGGCCGGGGATACGGGTCAGGGTGATTCCGGCGATGACGGCTGCGCAGGCCGTCGCGAGCCGGGTCGGCGCTCCCCTGGGCCACGACTACGCGGTGATCTCGTTGTCGGATCGGCTCAAGCCGTGGGAGGTGATCGCCGCGCGTCTGCAGGCCGCTGCCGCAACGGATTTGGTTTTGGCCATCTACAACCCGGCCTCGAAGTCGCGAACCTGGCAGGTAGGTGCGATGCGCGAGGCGCTGCTGGCCCACCGGGAACCAAGCACGCCAGTGGTCATCGGGCGCAACGTTTCTGGGCCCGACGAGGAAGTCCGGGTGGTGCGCCTGGCCGACCTGGACCCCGGCGACGTCGACATGCGCTGCCTGCTGATTATCGGATCGTCTCAAACCCAGTGGTACACAACCGATTCCGGCGACCGGGTGTTCACCCCGCGGCGCTACCCGAGCTAGCCGCCGATTCCGGACGCGGCGATGGTGGCGGCGGCGGCAACGATCGCGTCGTTGGACGGAGCATCGTAGCCGCCGCTGACGCGGTCGGACATGATGGCGACGACGTAAGGCGCGCCGGTGGGTGACCATGTGACCGCGACGTCGTTGGTGCGGCCGTAGTCACCGGATCCGGTCTTGTCGACGACTTTCCAATCGGCGGGGAATCCCGCCCGGATCCGTTTGGCGCCGGTGGTGCTGCGCGCCATCCAATCGGTGAGCAACGCCCGTTTGTCAGACGGCAACGCGTCACCAAGTACGAGCTTCTGAAAGACGCGGGCGATCGCCCGCGGAGTCGTGGTATCCCGCTGGTCATCGGGGGCGTCGCGGTTCAGCTCCGGTTCTACCTGGTCCAGCCGGCTCACGTCGTCGCCCAGGCTGCGCAGGTATGCGGTGAACGCCGCTGGTCCGCCGAGCTCGCCGAGCAGCAGATTGGCGGCGGTGCCGTCGCTGTAGCGGATCGCGGCATCGCACAGCTGCTTGATGGTCATTCCGGTCTGGACGTGCTGTTGGGTCACCGGCGATGCCGACCGGATGTCGTCGGCGGTGTAGGTGACGACTTTGTCCAGTTGCGGCAGCGGGTTGTGTTGCAGCACCGCGGCCACCAGTGGCGCCTTGAAGGTGGAGCAGAAGGCGAACCGCTCGTCGGCGCGGTAGGCGATCTCACCAGTGGCACCGGCGGCGGGCACGTATACCCCGAGCCGGGCGCCGTGCTTTCGCTCCAGCTGATCGAAGCGACCGGTCAACTCCGGCCCCGCCGCCGCAGTCGGCGCGGCACGAACACCGCTCGCGGGGCGCGCACAACCCGCGAGCGGAATCAATAGCACTGCCGCGAATAGTTGTCGACGAGCGTGGACATGCGGTACGCGTTCCGCCCGCAAAAGGCGTGTCACGCGTCCAGGTTAGAGCGTGTCGTCGCCCCAGCTGCGCGGCAGCATCGGCGCATTCGGCTCGTCGTCCAGCGTGACCAGCCCGGCAGGCTCAAATCCGGACTTGGGCGCGGCACCGGCGAACCCAACTGGTCCCGCGCCCGCCTCGGATGCCGAGGATGCTTCCTCAGGGTCGAGATCCAGGTACTCGTAGCGATGGGCGTGATCTTGAACGTCCGCCGTGCGACGACGACGCCTGCGCGACCGCTCTTTTGCCGCCGCCGCCGTCGCGGCCGGTTCTTCGGCCTCGTCGGGCGCGGACTCCTGGGACTTACTGCGCGCACGACTGCTGGCACTGCTGCGCGACGACAGCCCCGCCAGGCCGACCGCGTACTGGACATCGGCCATGCCGGCACCGACGCCGTCCGTCGCGCCCCCGAAGCCTGCGCCGGGACCGCCATCGACGGGTGGGCCTGCGGAGGCCGTGGCAGCAGTAGGCGCGACCGTGGATACGGTGGCGCTGGTCGCATGTGTCGGGGTGCCAACGGTCGTGGTCGGCGTCGAAGCGGGCATGGGGGTTGTCGGCGCCGGCGCTGGGGCCGCCGAGGGCAGGGTCGCCGGAAGCGTGACGGCGGCGGCGGCGCCGGCGGCACCCGCAACAACCGCGGCCACGCCTACCGCAACGGTGGCCGAAAACGCCACGATCATCGCCGGAGCAAGCAACACCGCCAACTGAACAGCCTGCTGGGCGAACCCCCAGACGACCATCAGCGCGTGGAAGATGAACCAGGCCATCGCCGTGGCCAAGACCGGAGTCATGCCCGGAATCTGCATCAGCTGAGCGGCCAGCGCATTGGCGAAGGGCACCGCGGGAATTGGCCACCCATCCGGGAACAATGCCTTTCCCAGCGGCCAGGTGACGTTCTTGGTGAAGTCCGAAAGCCAGGTCGCCAGCTGGTCCTGCCATGACGTGGCGGGCGGAGTGTCGGCAGCTTGTGTTACGGCTGTGTGGGCCTCTCCGCCAGGGGCGAGAATTGACGGCGCCGGCGCGGTCACGGGAACGGCAGCCAACGCCGATGTACTGACAACTTGGTAAGCGGTCATCGTCTCGGCGGCTTGCACCCACATCCGCACGTAGTCGGCCTCGTTCACGGCGATGGGAATGGTGTTGATGCCGAAGAAGTTCGTGGCCACCAGCACTGCGTGGGTGGCGTGGTTGGCCGCCAATTCGGCCAGCGTCGGCATGGCGGCCAACGCGGTCGTGTAGGCGGCGGCCGCCGTCTGGTGCAGTGTCGCGGCGGCGCTGCTCTTGGCGGCGCTTTCCAGCAGCCAGGCCAGGTAGGGCCCGTGCGCCGCCACGTATTGCTCCGCGCTGGGGCCTTGCCATGCCCCGCCCTGTACCGCGCCCAGCAATCCGGTCAGCTCGTCGGCCGCGTCGGCGTATTCGGTGCCCAGCGATGTCCATGCGGCGGCGGCCGCCAGCAGCGGTCCCGGCCCCGGCCCGCTGCTCAGCAGCGTCGAGTGCACCTCCGGTGGCAGGGCCATCCAAATCGGTGCGGTCATCGACGCGATCCTTCGGCAACAGCACGCAGCGACATGATCACCCTCTCGAAAACCAAGTGGCACTTTCGGTTACTGGTCGGCGGCTGTTGTCGTTTGGTTCCGGCCGGGTTTCTATGAATTCGGCCTGAGAATCTCTACGACAGCCAGTCGTAGACTCACCGAGCCCGCCCGTTTAAGGTGGATGGTCATGAGCGCGCGGAGCGACGACGAGGCCGTCACCGCACTCGCTCTGGCAGCTGCCCGCGGCAACGAGCGGGCACTCGAGTCGTTCATCAAAGCCACGCAGCAAGACGTGTGGCGGTTCGTCACCTACCTGTCGGATGTAGGCAACGCCGACGATCTGACTCAAGAGACCTTCCTGCGCGCAATCGGCGCCATCCGGCGGTTCTCCGGACGCTCGAGCGCGCGAACCTGGCTGCTGGCCATCGCCCGGCGGGTGGTGGCCGACCACATCCGTCAGGCCCAGTCGCGTCCTCGCACCGCGCACGGCACCGACCCCGAACGCGTGCTCGACAGCCCTCGGCACACCCGAGGATTCGAAGACCTCGTCGAGGTGACGACCATGATCGGTGGACTCATCACCGAACAGCGGGAGGCGCTGTTGCTCACCCAGCTACTCGGCCTTTCCTACGCGGATGCCGCCGCCGTGTGCGGCTGCCCGGTGGGGACCATCCGGTCGCGCGTCGCGCGCGCCCGCGACGCGCTATTGGCCGACAGCGATCGCGACGACTTGACCGGTTAGCCCTGACGCGCGAGCCATTCGGCGGCTGCTGCGACGGTTCCCACCACGGTTACCCCGGCGGGCAACGGCGGGCGCGCCACCATCACCACCGGGATCTGCAGTGCCGCAGCGGCATCCAGCTTGGCCCGGGTCATGTCACCCCCGCTGTTCTTGGTGACCAGCGCGTCGATGCGGTGCTGGGTAAGGAGCTGCAGTTCGTCGTTGTAGTGATACGGCCCGCGGGATAGCAACAGCTGATGGTGTCGCGGCAGTGACGCACGGTCCGGCGCGGTGACCGCTCGGATCAAAAACCATGCGTCGCTGTCGGCGAACGCTCTGACCGCGGAGCGGCCCGTGGTGAGAAATACCCGCGAAAATTGTTGCTTGGCAACGGTTTCGGCGGCTTCAGCATCGGATGCGACGACGGCGGCGGCACCGGGGTCCCAGGCCGGGCGGGCCAAGATCAGATGAGGCATCTGCAAGTCGCGGCAGGCCTGCGCGGCATGGGCGGTCATGGTTGCGGCGAACGGGTGGGTCGCGTCGACCACCGCATCGATGCTGTTGTCGCGCAACCAGTTCCGTAGCCCCTCCGTGCCGCCGAAGCCGCCGACGCGCACCTGGCCGACGGGCAGGGCCGGATCCGGTATGCGGCCGGCCAGCGAGCTGATGATGTCGACGCGCGGGTGCAAGCGCTTCGCCAATTCCCGCGCCTCGGCGGTACCACCGAGCAGCAGTACCCGCATCAATGCGACCCCCGCCTGCGTCGCGCCGCGGAATACAGGTAGCTGTCGGTGAATCCCTGCGCGGCCAGCACCTCCCCGACGACGATGACGGCTGTTTTGGTGATGTCCGCGTCATGCAGCTGCCCGGCGATGTCGGCCAGGGTTCCGCGCAGCACCGTCTGCTGTGGCCAGCTGGCGAAAGCTACGACGGCTGTGGGCGTTTCGGGTCGGTATCCCCCCGCCAGCAGATCCGGGACGATAGTGTCGATCTGGGCGGCGGCCAGATGCAGGATCAACGTGGCGCCGGATCGCGCGAGGGTGGCCAAGTCTTCACCGGGTGGCATGGGTGTGGACAACGTGGAGACTCTGGTCAGAGTCACCGTTTGCGCGATCCCCGGGACCGTGAGCTCGCGTCCTAACGCGGCGGCGGCCGCGGCGAAAGCCGGTACGCCCGGCACTATTTCGTAGTCGATGCCCAGGGTGTCGAGTCGGCGGCATTGCTCGGCTAGCGCACTGTACAGCGACGGATCCCCGGAGTGCAGCCGCGCGACGTCGTGACCGGCGGCGTCGGCGTCGGCCAGTTCGGCAATGATCTGGTCCAGTGTCAGCGGTCCGGTGTCTACCACCTTGGCATCGGAAGGACACTGCGCCAGTAGGTCTTTGGGCATGATCGACCCCGCGTACAGGCAGACCTGACATCTCTGCAGGAGCCGTTGCCCGCGAACGGTGATCAGGTCGGCGGCCCCCGGGCCCGCGCCGATGAAGTACACCGTCACCGCTTGGCCACCAGCCACTGGGTGATCGGAAGCTGTGGACGCCAGCCGGTGAAGCCACCCAGCGGCTCGCCTTGATAGTGCTGGAACCGTCGCAGTTCGCCGCCGTGCTTTGAATATGCTTGTAGCAGAATCGCTTCCGATTCCGCAGTGACGGCATTGGCAACCAGCCGTCCGCCAATGCCCAGCTGGTCGAGGCAGGCGTCCAGCAGCCCGGGCTGAGTGGGGCCGCCGCCGAGGAAGATTGCCGACGGTCGTTCGGCACCGTCGAATGCTTGCGGCGCCTCGCCGCGGACATCGATGCTGACCCCGAAATGCGCGGCGTTGAACCCGATGTTGAGCGCTCGTCGCTCGTCGCGTTCGAACGCCACCGCGGTGCAGCTGAGCCAACTTCGGCACCACTCGACCGCGATACTGCCGGATCCGGCACCGACGTCCCACAACCGCTCTCCGGGCCGCGGGGCAAGCGCCGCGATAGTCATTGCCCGGATGCTGTGTTTGGTGATCTGCCCGTCGTGGACGAAGGCGTCGTCGGGCACGGAGGAGACGCGCTCGTCGGGTAGGTAGCGGACGGCGACCACGTTGAGGTCGTCGAGATCGTCATGCGCGTGGGCGTCCCAGTCTCGGGCGCGGCCGTCGCGGCGGCGTTCGGTAGGACCGCCGAGTCGTTCCAAAACGCTGATCTCCGAATCACCGCGGCCGTGGGCGCTGAGCAGCATCGCCAGTTCCTTCGGCGTGGTCCGGTCACGGGACAGCACAATCGCCTGTCCGCCGCGGCGAACCGCGGTTTCCGGCGGGGCGGTGACCAGGCTGATCACCTCGGTGTCGTGGACGTTCCAGCCTATTCGGGCGCATGCCAGCGTCACCGAAGAAACGTGCGGCAGAACCTTCACCTTGTCGGCGCCGAACAGGCGGATCAGGGTTCCACCGATGCCGTGCAGCAACGGATCCCCGCTGGCCACAACATGGATGTCGGCACCGTCGGCCTTGAGTGCCTGCAGCGCCGGAAGCATTGGTGACGGCCACTCGCGGCGCGGGCAGGTTATGGTGTCGTCAAGCAGGTCGAGTTGTCTCTTCGAACCGTAAATGACTGTGGCTCTTCGCAGTTCGGACCTTGAGGAGGCTGATAGTCCCGACATGCCGTCGGCGCCGATGCCGACCACGATGATCATTTGCGCCGCTCCTCCTCATCGCGTTGTCCCCCTCGCCGCTGCGCGGCTGGGGGCGCCCCCACTGCATCGTCGCCGGCGCGGATCATTTGCGCCGCTCCTCCTCATCGCTTCGGATCATCGGGGCATCCTGCGCCAAATGAACTGCGGCAGCAGACGCAGCGCGAAGAAAATCGGCCGCAATGCCCACGGGATCCACACCGTGCGCCGTCCCTTGGCCAGCGCTCGCGCGGTCGCTTTCGCGACCTGCTCGGGCGTGCTGGATAACGGCGCCGGCGTCATCCCCTTCGTCATCCGCCCGATGACGAACCCGGGTCGGGCGAGCAGTAACCGCACCCCGGTGCCGTGCAGGGCATCGGCCAGTCCGCTGGCGAAGCCGTCCAGACCGGCTTTGGCCGATCCGTACACATAGTTCGCGCGACGCACCCGCACACCGGCCACCGAAGAAAACACCACGAGCGATCCGCGGCCGGCGGTGCGCATTTCGGCGGCCAGGTGGGTGAGCAGGCTGACTTGAGCGACGTAGTCGGTGTGGACGATGGCCACGGCGTGGGCGGCGTCGGTCTCGGCGCGGGCCTGGTCGCCGAGGATCCCGAAGGCGAGTACCGCGGTGCCGATCGGGCCGTGTTCCGCGATGATCGAGGACACCAACGGGCCGTGTGAAGCCAGGTCGTCGGCGTCGAACTCCGCCGTGCGCACGCTGGCCGCCCCGGCTTCGCGCAGTGCTGCGGATTGCTCGCCGAGCTGGTCGGCCTTGCGCGCCGCCAGCACCACGGTGGCGCCCGGGGCCAGCCGCCGAGCGAGCTCCATACCGATCTCGCTACGGCCGCCGAAAATTACCACCGGACCAGCCCCCGTGTCGTCCACGGCTGCGATTATCACCTGCGCTAGCGTGGGGAGCGATGGCGAATACCACTACCCGGCTCACCGACGATGCGCTGGCGTTTCTCTCCGAGCGCCATCTGGCGATGTTGACGACGCTGCGGGCCGATGGTTCGCCGCATGTGGTGGCGGTGGGTTTCACGTTCGACCCCAAGACTCATATTGCGCGGGTCATCACCACCGGCGGGTCTCAGAAGGCGATCAACGCGGAGCGCGGCGGGGTGGCGGTGCTCAGTCAGGTCGACGGCGCCCGATGGCTGTCACTGGAGGGTCGCGCCAAGGTGAACGGCGAAGTCGACGCCGTCCGCGACGCCGAGCTGCGCTACGCCCAGCGCTATCGCACGCCGAGAGCCAACCCGCGACGGGTGGTCATCGAAGTCCACGTCGAGCGGGTGCTGGGTTCGTCGGATCTGCTTGACCGTGGGCGCGTCGAATCCAGCTGACGGGGTTCGGCCAGCCATACCGCTATTCACAAGCACGACCGCACTGAATTGACCGGCGTGCCTGCCATCTCTAGCCTTCCCGACAAGCTCACGGCGCCGATTCTTTTGTCGCCGTGGCGATATTGATTGTGGATGGCTGCGGAAGGACAGTAATGTTCGTCGAAACCGGATGGCTGCACTCGGGAGCCAACCAGTCCTACCGTGCGGGCGGGCACGCGCGCGACGGCGCTGATCGGCTCTCGCGAGGTCCCTTGTCTTCGGGTATGTTTGGCGATTTCGGCGCCGCTGAAGTCTTTTACGAAGCGGTGAAGTCGACGCATGCCGGGCACGTCGGAAAGTTCGAAGGCCATCACCAGGCACTGACAGCGCTCGGCGACAAGGCTCACCGCGCAGCTGCGAATTTCACTGCAATGGATGTAACCAACGCCACGAAACTGCGTACGGTGCAATGGAATTCTTTCGGCACATAAGCGTCCGGCACTTGATAGCCGAAGCCCACGGTGATCCTTGGGCGATCCACGGTAGCCTCCGAAGTGGCCGTCCGTCTCAGATTAACGATCTAGCGCAAGCGTTTCACGGGGCGGCGCAATCGAGCGCCGAGGCCAATGCCGCTTTCAATGAAGCGCTCAGCCGCTTTAGGGCTTCGTGGAATGGCGAAAACGCCGATCACCCGATCAACGACTCCGCGGAGGTACAGCGCGCAATCAACTCGCTACATGTGCAGGCTCGGCAACTACCTGGCATAGCAGTCGATTTGGAGAATATCGCCGCTGCCTTGGCCGAGGCCCAGCGATCCGCGGATACGCAGACCTCGACCTTGGGGGCGCGACTGCGTGCGATAGACAACCTGATCGGAAAGGCGCTGGATCGACAGAAAGGCTTCGGCCCCAGCACGAATGAGTGGGTGCGGCTGGACAGGATCATCTCCGCCTTCGAACAGCAGGCCATCGATGACACCAAGGAAGCGCTTCAACAGCTCGAGTCGATCCGCACGCGATACTCGGACAACTTACAGACTTCGCTGACCGCCCTGCGCACGGATGGATACGAGCCGGAGGCTATCCAGGCGTTCGACGGTCCGGACACGCCATCGAAGGCTGAACCCGAAACACACCGTCGACAGAATCAAATCGATGCCTTCACAAAGGTTTTCAACCGTCCGCCAAGCTCGCCGGCCGACTGGGAAACTGCCGCGGCCCTTGATCGACACAGCTACGACCCGAAAAACGGCGGTGTACCGCCGAATATCGTGATCGATCGCATCAACCCGGTACCTGGCCAGGGCGTCGTCCGCACCAACCTCTTTATCCCCGGGGAGTCGGTGATCAATCCGCAATTCGACTGGCCGCCAGGCCACGACAACCTCGGTGACAACCGGTCCTTCTCGCCTACGGCCGGACCCGAATCGTCAAGAGTCGCAATAACTATCGACTACGAAAACGGCATCATCGTGACGCGGCAGAACCCATCGATCGATTCGAAAACCGGTCAGATTCGCGCGGGCACTCCGTCCGTGACGGCCGTCCAGAAACAGGATGGCTCTGTTTTAGTCAATTACAGTGCCGCCGACCCATTCTCACCTGGTGGCGAAGCTCTGGCAAAGGCCACCACCATCGATGTGAATGGCACCATCGCGATCGAGCCGACCGAATCAGGGCCCAGCGCGGGTGGCATCGTGACGAATTTCCCAGCTGTCGAGATTTACAGTGACCGGCAAGGAGAGACGACACCGCTTGTTCAGGCCTGGCCTCGCTATGAGGACGGGCGACTTGGACCATTGCTGGGTCTGGAATGGCATAAAGAGATCGGTGACCAAGCGGTTGTATCGCGATTCGGGGACCAGTGGCCTGCTTTGAAGCTCCCTGTCACTCCTCCTCCCGTTACCGTTCCGGGGCTTCCGCCGGTTCCCCGGCTTCCCAGCCTTCCGGGGCTTCCCTCCCTTCCAATTCCCCTTCGCATTCCCCTTCCCTGACGCTCGCGATGCTGCCGGGGCAAAGGATGAATAACCTGTTGTGTTGATTCGCGCTAGCATCAGCCGGTGCTCTTCGCGGGCACCAGAGCTGGAAAGGACGCAATGAGCGGAGGTGACGAAGAGCGGCTCAGAATTGTGCTGGACCAGCTCGCACGACTCACCGGGATGCCGCCGCCACCTGTGATCACCCCCGATCAGCTGGCCACGGGACAGTCGGCCATCAGCCAGCTGCTGAGGGTGCTCGGTTTGGCCGCGAACGGCGGTGATCCCGGCGACAACCTCGCGGCCGTGGCAGGACATGACGAACGCGAGGCGAAGGCTGCCGACGCGTTGGCCAAATTCCCCGCCAACGAAGAGCAGTCGTCCGCGCGGTTGGCCGGAGTCGGCGGTCAAAGTGAGATGACGCCTGTGCTGCAGCAGGTGCCGCAGATGGCGGCTGGTATCGCCGGTGGTATCGCGGGCGCCCTTGGGGCGGCGCTGCAGCCGGCGAGTCAGATACCGCAACAGTTGGCGCAGGCCGGACAGCAGGCGCTGCAAATGGGCATGGGCGCGCTGCAGCATGGCGCCGGAGCAGCCACGACCGCGGGTGAGACCATTCCCGCTGAGCTTGAGGGCGGCGGCGGTGGGGAAGAGTTCGGTGGGGGCGGTAGCGCCGGCGGCGGCGGTGGCGCGGGTGGCGGTATTGGCCCCACGGTGCCGACCGCAATGCTGACCCCGCTACCCGGATCGTCTGCCGGCACCCTGCCCGCTTCGTCGCATGCGACCTCACCGGCGCCCCCTAGTCCGCCGGAGGCTCAGACCGCGCCACGGGGCGGAATGGGTCCGATGCCGATCATGCCGCCGGGTATGGCTGGTCCGGGGCCCGGTAATGAGTCGAAGCCTGACACCAAGCGCGTCCTAGTTCCGTCGGTGAAGAACGGGGCGCCGGTGCAGGGACGGATCACCACACCTCCGCCGACGCCTGAGGTGATCAAGCGCGTGGATGGCAAGCCTGTCGCGACGCGGCGGATTTTGCTGCCGGAGCACAGACGGGAGGATGACGCTGACTCGGGGCGGTAGTGGACTTAGCTGAAATTGCCTAGCAAAGCTCCACTGGATGAGCGGGCATGTAAAGCAGGCCGCCGCAATGGCAGCCTGGCAAAGGGTGACTAGCGAGTCTGCAGTTCCCCGCTACGATCCACGACGTGTCGAATCTTCCGCCAGTGCCGTCCGTGCCACCACCTTGGCCCAGTGGAGTGCCCACCCAGGTGGGACGATCGCTGCGTTGGCTAGCCTTCTCCTCGCTAACGGTGGCTTTCATCGCTATCGGTATCGCGATTGCCGCGTTGGTTCGTCCCGTGCCCGTCAAGGACACGCCTCGCACCGCCCCTATCGCGACATACACAGATCAACAAATCGCCGAAGCGAAGACGAATGTGTGTGCAGCGTACGGGAAAGTGCATCAAGCACTGCTTCTAAGTTCAGCGCGCAATGGCGGCAGTGACCCTACCGCTGTACTTGCCGTCGCCACGAGTGGGCGGCAAGTTCTTGATACTGGAAGCCGATATCTTTTGACCAAGTTGTCAGAAGAACCCGCGACCCCCTCTGAACTCGCAACAGCCATTCGAAATCTAGCCCATCAATACCAAGAACTCGCAATCTATTATTTGGAAGGGCTCAGTAATTCGGACGCCGAGTTACAGCCTTCGCTGCGCGCGTCCGACGATGCAACTTCAACAATCGAACGGCTATGCAAGTGACCAGCATGCCTCGGGGGAAGTGGGCACCACTCCTTGTAGGACACGTTTGGCCTGACGACGAGACGCTTTCCGTAATCATCAGGGGCAGATCGCACCGCGAAAGCCTCGAAAACCAATATTGCAGTTTTGCCTCAGCCTTGGAGAACGCTCGGTTAGGCCCTCTATCACAGCAGGAAGGCATGACTGCAGACAACCTTCGTAGTGCATTTACACGTGGCGAGGAGCAGGCGCGGCAAGTAGCCAATAAGAATCGCGTTAAGAAATATTCCTATATCACTGCTTACGATAGCGCCGTGAATCTTCAAAGCCAACTTTCCGAGTTGGCGGCAAAAGGTAACGCAGAGATTGAAGATGTTGAAAGCTCAAAAGAGCCAGCCGAAATAAAGATCGGGAAGATTGTCGCGAAAGTTGCAGATTACCAGCGACACGCCAACGTGGCTGCAGCAAGCTGCGCTGGCATAATCATGGAAGCGGTGCAGCGTGTTCTCGACGAGGAGGGCGCCGGTCAGTCTGCACGCCAGTTAGTGCAAGGTCAAGGATTCGACTTGCGCCATTGGGTGCATCAGCCAGACCACGTTTCGATCGAGCGCGACGTACGAACAGCGCTGGGCAAACCCAATTCAACCGCAAGCCTAACGGGAAACCTCGGAATATCAGGCGACGGCCAACCGTCGGACCCGCCGCTGCGTGAAAATGAAACGGCCGATCGTACAAGGAACCTCGCGCCGTCGGCAGGTCCCAACCCGGTACTAGCGGTCCCTCCGCTATCGACACCCGGTCACACGGCAGGCCTTACTAACAATCTGGGCAACACGGTTAGGCCTAACGTTGCGCCAGTCGCGTCTGTGCTCTCCTCACCGAACACTGCTCCAGGGGCACCACCAATGTCAGCGCCGCGGCTGCCCGCGTCTGGCCCATCGCCAGCTTCTGCGGCGTCGCCTATAGCTGCTGCACCCCTTGCGCCGCCCTCCCCGCCGGAAGGTCTTACCCCAACACACCTAATGCAAAGCTTCGACAAGGGAATGCAGGCGGGCGCTCCGTTCTCGGCAGCACCGGAAGCCATGCCGCCAGCACCGATGTCGCACACAGTTGCGCCGGTCCAGCAACCCCCACCGACAGCGCCACCCGTGCCTACGCCTCCCGTCGCGCATGCCCAGGCATTCGATGCACCACCACCCGTCGCACATCCCCCTGCCGCAGAACCGCCGGTGCCGCCGATCGTTGCGGGACCGGCTACTACACCCGCCATGGCCACACCACCGGCACCGACGGGCTCACTGCCCGCGTATGCATCTGACCTGCGGCCCGCGATGCAGCCGGTGGCGACACCGCCTACGCCACCCACCCCGACGGCACCCTCGGCGACACCCGGCTCAGCGCCCGTGCACCCGTCAGCAGGGCAAAGTAGCGCAGGTGCGCCTTCGGTCGTTCGTCATTCGGCACCACCGAAAACGCCGTCCACCGCACCGGCTTTGGCAACCGAGGCCGCCGTCGCAACCGCCAGCGGCGCAGCCGCCGGTGCTGCGTCTGCCGATGCCACCGCTCGCGCGCGCCTGCAGCGGCTGGTGTCGTTCGTAGCTCGCCAACAACCGCGGTTGGCCTGGGCAGCCGGAGACCGCGCGGACGACACGACCGTGCTGGCCACCGATCTGGCCAGCGGCTGGATCCCACCGGGTATCGACCTGCCGACGGCCGTGACGCTACTTACCCCGGCACGCCGCCGCGGCAACCTGGAAGCAATCCTCGGAGAAGTCACCGTCACGGCTGGCTACACCCCGATTCACCATGTGCCCGACGATGACGAGCCCGTGCCCACGTCACCCCGACCCCGTCGCGCGCCCGATGTCGAGGAACTCGGCCCAGAGCTCAGCCTCGCGACCCAGTGGCGCGACGGACTACCCCGGCTGGCCCACACGCTGGCCAAAGCAGCGTCCACTGGCAGCGGGGTGCTGGACTCCGAAGTCGAGCTGCTTCATCAGCACATCGACGCGATCAGCGTTCGCGTCCTCGAGTCCTATCCCGACCACGTCGATGCCCACGACGTCGGCAACTGGCAATTACTAGCCGCGATCGACGCCCTGATCACCGGCGACAAAGCCGGCGCTAATTATCACCTCGCTTGGTTCAAGACTGGTAAGACAGCCGGCCTCCAACCCAGCAAATCGCGCTGAAGCTAATTCATGAGCAACCTGGTATTAGCCTATCCAACTCTGGCTCAGGAAGATTTTGACTGGATACAAGCCATACGACGTGCTCATGACCGGCTATTTGAAGCAGTCGAGCCTCATTTTACAATTGTATTCCCCACGGAAAAGCTCTCCGCAGCAGACCTCGTCGACTACGCCGAGTCCAAAGTATGCGGACAGCCGAAAATTATCTTTGTATTGATGAAAGCGCTTGTCATCGAAGATAACTCGCAGAATCTCTTCCACGCCTTCCTTGTGCCGTCCATCGGAAGCCCCGAAATCACTGCTCTTCATGACCTAATGTATACGGGCGCGCTGGCGAGCGAGCTTCGCATAGATCTCCCATTCATCCCGCATATAACTATCGCGTCGGATAAACGCCGTGATATCATTCAGCAGCTCGTGGAAGAAATCGATGATCGAGCTATTCAGATTAAGGGAGTTATTGAATCCCTGACCGTATCTAGCTACGACGGAATTCGGGTGAAAGATATTAAGCGGGTACCATTAGAATGATTTCTCGCTATCTCAACCCCTTACTTCGCCAGCGCCAGCGTGATTTGATGACGACCCGGCGGGACGGCAACCGACGGACCGCTGGGTTGGCCGTCGAGCCGCACGTCAACGCCGTCGGGTAGCGCCTGCAGCATTATCTGCGCGCTGACGTCGGTGGCCACGGCAATCGTCGACGACGGCAACGAGGCGAGCCCGGCACGCTTGACGTCGACAGCGAGGCTACCCACCCCGGTAAGCCGCAACGTCACATAAGGCAAAGCTGGCACCGGCAGCCCCACCTGCCAGAAAAGCTCGCTGTACAGGCCGGGAGTCGGTTCGAAGTGCGGCACCACGCCCCGGCGATGCCGAATGGTGTGCGTCGGATCCGGTCGGGCATACGAGCGTGCATCCACCTCGGCGATCGCCCCGCGCCGCGCCGTCACTGCGGGGTCAGCGGTCAGTTCTGAGAGCCACCACACCTGATGTGGCCCGATGCCCAGGTCGGCCCGTACCAGTTGCGGATACCACGCAAACGTGATGTGTCCTGGATCCGCTTGGCGCAGACCGGTTCCCATGTGCTGGATCGGGTCTTCGAACTTGTCCTGAAGCACCCAGGCAATGTGATCCTCCAGCGGATACACGGTGAACCGGTGACGGTAGCCCAGCCGGTCGAGTTCGAGCACCTGCTCGGCCACCGACGCGAACGGCACCAGCTCGTCGACCAGCCCATGGGCAATCACATAGGGCAGCCAGCGGGCATTGACCAGCAGCTTCCAGGTATCGCCTTCCCGCGCGCAGTGTGAGTCCAGGTCGAGGTCGGCGGGAATGTCGACGTGCGGAACCAATCGAACCCCGCACACGGGCGGGCCGGCCAGCACGACGGCCTGTGCGAACACCTCCGGATAGCTGAGTCCGAACTTGTAAGCCGCGTAGCCGCCCATCGAATAGCCCGAGACCACGGTGCGGTTTGGGTCAGTGCCCAGCTGCTCGGCCACCCGGGCCCAGACTTCCCAGACGTCGAGCTCTCCGGTGTCGAAGTACCAGGTCGACGGGCCCCGCGCGAGTGGCGTGATCACCACCGAGTCGCGACCTTCGCAGACTTCGTGCAGCAGGTTCGGGTCGATCGCGGCGAACTGGTTTTGCCCGAGCGCAAGTGAGTGCAGCAGCAGTGTCAACGGCGACACGCGACCCGGCGCGTAGCTCGACGGCAGACACACCGAATACGGCTGCACCCGTCCGAGGAACTGCGGCTTGGTGCTCAAGATGTCATCAGCGGTGACGCCTTGCCCGAGCTCGATCGAGGACACGTACCACCGAGTCGACGGACCGGTGATCACCGGCTCGGGAGTGGTTTCGCGCCCCGCCAACCGATCCCACTCCACGGCAACCGAGAACTTCGATATGTCGCCGCTGGTCAGAGCGGCAGCCTGGGCGGCATCAGACCAGAAATTCAAATACGGCGGTTCCTGCGCGCTGGTGCGGAACGCGACGTTGTAGACGTTGGGCTGCCCGTGCAGCGCACCATGCAAGGCGGGCACATCGGCGAACCCGTCCCCGGCGCCGTTGGCGAGCCCCGCTGCCAGCCGCACCGTCCAGCTGCCCGTCGGCTCCAGCACCGATCTGGGCACCTGCGCCAAGAATGACCGCGACTGCATATCCACGCGGTGTTCCACCACCGTCACCACCTGCGTGGTCAAATCCATCAGCCGAGCACCGCTACCCGAAATCAACAGCGCCAGGTCGATGCCCGCCGAACGCACACCGGCGCCGAACGGCCACTCGCCGGACTTGGCCGCCGCGCGCCCGGTATCGAAGGTGAACAATGCGATCGGCACCGAGGCATCCAGCAGGGTGTTCCAGTCGATCCGCCACCATGTGTGTTCGTCGGTGAGTCCGATGGCGACGCGGAAGATGTCGGCGCCGTTGCGGGCCGCGGGCCCGTCGGGATAGATGTAGGTGCCTCGTGGCGGAGCCTGAATCTTCAGGTCCCCGATCGGAAGTCCCGTGGCGCCGTGGTCGTCGTACAAGAAGTCGGTCCAGAACAGAGCGCCGCCGGCCATGCGTCCGGCGCCGCAGGTCCGCGGAAAGTCCTCGCCGAACGGCCATCCGGCCGGCGCGGGCAGGGTGGGTTCGGGCCGGCGCGCAGCCGGTGGCACGCCCTCAGGCATCCCGTCGACGACGACGAGCTCGGCCGGTGGTGCCGGCGGACGCTCCGCGGGATGCACGACGGCGTCGGCAATCTGGTGTGCGATGCGGAATGGGAGCAGCGCTAGGTCCAGGATTGACACTCCGCCAACCTACTTGGCGGGTACGACAATTAGCTCGTGCGGTCGGTTGTTGACGGATAGCGCACCATCTCCGGTGACGATGACGATGTCCTCGATGCGGGCACCCCACCGGCCCGGAAAATAGATCCCGGGTTCGACGGAGAATGCCATGCCCTCGATCAACGGCAAATCGTTACCGGCGACGATGTAAGGCTCCTCGTGCACGGACAGCCCGATACCGTGCCCCGTGCGGTGCACGAAATACTCCGCCAGCCCGGCCTCGGCCAACACGTCACGGGCCGCGGCATCGACCACTTCGGCCGTCACGCCGGGACGTACCGCGGCCACCGCCGCCCGCTGGGCCCGTTGCAAAACCGAATATCGCTGCGCCACATCGCTATTGGGCTCACCCAGGCTGTAGGTTCGGGTCGAGTCCGAGTGGTATCCGGGGTCATACACGCCACCGATGTCGACGACGACGATGTCACCGACTTGCAACTCGCGGTCCGAATACCCGTGATGTGGATCCGCGCCATACGGGCCGGAGCCGACGATCACGAAAGCTACCTCCGAATGTCCTTCGGCGACAATCGCTTCGGCGATATCGGCGGCGACCTCGGCCTCGGTTCGACCCGGCCGAAGCAGCTCCGGCACCCGCGCGTGCACCCGGTCGATGGCCGCACCGGCCTCGCGCAGTGCGTCGATCTCGCCTGGCTCCTTGACCATCCGCAGCCCGCGCAGCACCTCGGTAGCCAACACCGGCGGCACACCCAGCAGCGCAGTCAGCGGCACCAGGTGCAGAGCCGGCATGGAGTCGCTGACAGCCGCGCGGGGGCCGCCGAGCGCCGCCGTGACCAGCTGGTACGGGTCTTCGCCGTCGACCCAATCCCGCACGGCCACACCCAGTTCCGCGATAGGCGACGCCTTGAGCGAAGCCAACTCCAGCCGCGGCACCACGATGGTCGGCTCTCCGGAGGCCGGCAACACCAGGGCGGTGAGTCGCTCAAACGTCTGCGCCCGCGAACCGACCAGATAACGCAGGTCGTAGCCCGGGGTGATCACCAGACCGCTGAGCCCGGCCTCGGCGGTCGCGGCGGCCGCAGCACTGAGCCGACGGGCATACACCTCGGGTTCGAAGGCGTCGAACCGGCAAGTCTCCATGGCTGACAAGATAGCGCCCATGCCTGCACCGCTATTGCTCCTGGACGGCGCCAGTATGTGGTTCCGCTCATACTTCGGGGTGCCGTCGTCGATCACCGCACCCGACGGCCGCCCGGTCAACGCCGTCCGCGGATTCATCGACTCGATGGCCGTCGTGATCCGCCAGCAAAAGCCGCGCCGGCTGGCGGTATGCCTCGACGTGGACTGGCGCCCCCAATTCCGGGTCGACCTGATTCCCTCCTACAAGGCGCACCGCGTCGCCGAAGAAGAGCCCGCCGGTCAGCCCGACATCGAAGAAGTGCCCGACGATCTGACACCCCAGGTCGACATGATCATGCAGTTGCTCGACGCGTTCGGGATCCCGATGGCGGGCGCACCGGGTTTCGAAGCCGACGACGTGCTGGGCACCTTGGCAGCGCAGGAACGGACCGACCCCGTCGTCGTGGTCAGCGGCGACCGCGACCTGCTGCAGGTGGTGGCCGACGATCCCGTCTCCGTCCGGGTGCTGTACCTGGGCCGCGGACTGACCAAAGCCACCCTCTTCGGGCCGGCCGAGGTGGCCGAGCAATATGGGGTACCGCTGGATCGGGCGGGGCCGGCCTACGCCGAGCTCGCATTGCTGCGCGGTGACCCGTCCGACGGCCTGCCGGGGGTGCCGGGTGTCGGCGAAAAGACGGCGGCCACGTTGCTCGCTCAGCACGGCTCGCTGGAAAATATCCTGGCCGCCGCACATGAGCCAAAGTCCAAGATGCCCAAGGGTTTACGGACCAAACTGCTGGCGGCGACCGACTACATCAAGGCCGCCGGCGGCGTGGTGCGGGTAGCCACCGACGCTCCGGTCACACTCTCGACGCCCACCGACGCGCTTCCCCTGGTCGCCGCCGATCCGGCACGCACTGCTGAGCTGGCCACTCAGCTGGGGGTGGGGTCGTCGATCAAGCGCCTGCAGCAAGCGCTCGACGGGCTGCCGGATTGACGACTCCTACTAACTGGGCCGGCCGACCTCGTACGTGCCTTTGTCGTCCTGGAAAGTCACGGTCACCTTTTTAGGCGCGCCGTCAATGCTGACGTTGCAGTCGAAGCTGCCGCCCTTTTTGACCTCGGGGTTCTTGCCGCCGTTGCACTTGACGTCTTTCACGTTCTTCGCGCCGTAGCCATTGGTCTCGTCGGTGAGGACCTGCTGCACGCCAGCCTGCGCCTTGGTGACGTCCAGCTCCTTGGTGACAAACCACTGGGGGCCCACCAGGAAACCGAGCACCAGAACGACCGCGACGACGAGCAGGCTAATTCCGCCCACGATGCCCAAGACCATTCCAGACGAACCCTTCTTGGGCTGTTCGAAAGGTTGCGGGTACTGGCCGGGCTGACCATATTGCCCCGGTTGGCCGTACTGGCCGGGTTGACCGTATTGACCGGGCTGACCGTACTGCGCCGGCTGGCCGTACTGGCCGGGCTGGCCATACTGTGCAGGCTGCCCGTACTGCGTGGGCGCACCGTATTGCGTGGCCTGCGAACCGGTGTCGCCGTAGCCGGGCGTGCCGGGCTGCTGATATTGCGGATACTCCGAGGGCGTGTACGCCGGGGCATGCCACGTCGCGTCCTGGGACTGCGACGGCTGTTGCCAGGGCGATCCTGCGACGGGTCCCATCTGGGTCGCCTGGTCGGGGGATACCTGGCCAGGCTGTTGCCACGGCTGGTACGGGTCTGACCCGTGCGGTCCACTCATCGTCTCTCCTCAGTCCGTCTCACGACATGTAACCGTAGCTCCGGCCAAGCCTACCCGGCGTCAACTGCGACGACGCCGCGCCGCACATCATTGATAGCTTGCTTGGCGGTAGTCCGCAGCGCGACGTCAGGCGCGGCGTTGCGAACCTGGTCCAGCAGGTCGAGAACCTGCCGGCACCAGCGCACGAAGTCGCCCGCCGAGAGCGGCGGGTCGGCGGCGCCAAGCGCGGCGGACAGATCTCCGGTGCGGGCCCAGCGGTAGATGACCCGCACGAAGCCGTCGTCGGGCTCGCGACTCTGGGTGATCCGGTGGCGTTGTTCGTCGGCGCGCAGTGCGTCGGACAGCCGGGAGGTCTGCTGCAGCGCCTGGCGCACTCGCTGGGTAGGCGACTCGGCCGCATAGGGGGCGCCGGGCGCGTCACCGCGGCTCTCGTACAGCACCGACGAGACCACAGCGGCGAGCTCGGCCGGTTTCAAGCCCGACCACGCACCGGTGCGCAGACACTCGGCGACCAGCAGATCGCTCTCGCTGTAGATCCTCGCCAGCAACCGTCCGTCGTCGGTGACCTGCGGATCGGTGGCCGGGCCGTGAATGAAGCCGCGTTCGGTGAGCAGCCCGACGATGCGGTCGAACGTCTTGGCCAACGAGTTGGTGGCAGCTGCCACCTTGCGCTGCAGCTGGGCATTGTCGCCTTCGATGCGCAAATAGCGTTCGGCCTGGCGAATCTGCTCCTCGCTGGCGTTGTGCGCGGGATGGCGGCGCAATTCGGCCCGCAACGACGCCAGCTCCGGATCATGGAACTCGTCGGCCTGTTCCTTACCGGCGCGTCGCCGTGCAGCCGGCAGCCCGGCGGCAGCCGACCGCAGCGCCGAAGCCAGATCCCGCCGAACCCGCGGCTGCCGATGTTCGACCCGCTTGGGCAAAGTCATCGAGCCCACCGGCGCCGACGCTCCCGAGTAGTCCGCCGACGAAATGCGGCCCGCCCATCGATGTTCCGTGAGCACCAACGGCCTCGGATCGGAGCTGTCGCGGGCGGTCTCGAGCACCACCGCCAGCCCGCCGCGCCGACCGTGCGTGATGGTGATGATGTCGCCGCGGCGCAGGGCGGCCAGGGCATCGCTGGCGGCCTGCCGTCGTTGCAGCCGAGACGCGCGGGCCTGCGCCCGTTCCCGCTCGGAAACCTTGGCGCGCAAACGGGCGTATTCCAGGACCGGCGCGTCGTGCCCGCCCAGCTCGACCGCAATCTCGTTCAGCATCCGTTTGCCGCGTTCGATGCCTCGGACCAGTCCGACGACGGATCGGTCCGCCTGATACTGGGCGAACGACTGCTCCAGCAACTGATGCGCCTGTTGCGGGCCCATCTGGTTCACCAGGTTGATGGTCATGTTGTAGGACGGGGCGAACGAGCTGCGCAGCGGGAAGGTGCGAGTGGACGCCAGGCCGGCGACGTGAGCCGGTTCGCTGTTCTCGTCGTTGGGGTTCCACAGCACCACCGCGTGGCCCTCGACGTCGATGCCGCGCCTGCCCGCCCGCCCGGTCAGCTGCGTGTACTCCCCCGGCGTTAGCGGCAGGTGTTGCTCGCCGTTGAACTTCACCAGCCGCTCCAGTACCACGGTGCGAGCGGGCATATTGATCCCCAGCGCCAGCGTCTCGGTGGCGAACACGGCCTTGACCAACCCGGCGGCGAACAGCTCCTCGACGGTGTGCCGGAACACCGGCAACATTCCGGCGTGGTGGGCCGCCAATCCGCGCAGCAGCCCTTCCCGCCACTCGTAGTAGCCGAGCACCGCCAAATCTGCATCAGCGAGATCGCCGCAACGGTGATCGATCACTTCCGCAATCTGTGCGCGCTCCTCTTCGGTGGTCAGCCGCAGCGGCGACCGAAGGCATTGGCTGACCGCGGCGTCGCACCCGGCCCGGGAGAACACAAACGTGATGGCTGGGAGCAGCGCCTCGGCGTCCAAGATCGCGATCACCTCCGGCCGCGCCGGTGGCCGGTAGAAGCGCGGCCGGCCCGAACCAGCCCGGCCGGAATTGCGGCGCGGCTGCCAATCGGTCAACCGATCGGCCTCACGACGATGCGCGATGTGGCGCAGCAGCGCAGGATCAACACGGGATTTGTCGGCATTGCTGTCGTAGTCGAACAGGTCGAAGAGCCGCTTGCCGACCATGAGGTGTTGCCACAACGGCACCGGCCGATGCTCGTCGACCACGACCGTGGTGTCGCCGCGCACGGTTTGGATCCAGCCGCCGAACTCTTCGGCGTTGCTCACCGTCGCCGACAGGCTGACCACGCGCACCTCGTCGGGAAGATGCAGGATCACTTCCTCCCAGACCGGACCGCGCATCCGGTCGGCCAGGAAGTGCACCTCGTCCATCACCACATACGAAAGCCCTTGCAGCGCAGGCGAATCAGCGTACAGCATGTTGCGCAGCACCTCGGTGGTCATCACCACCACGGGGGCGTCGCCGTTGACCGACATGTCGCCGGTCAGCAGTCCGATCAGGTCGCGGCCGTAGCGCGCCGTCAGGTCGGTGTGCTTTTGGTTACTGAGCGCCTTGAGCGGCGTGGTGTAGAAGCACTTGCCGCCCGACGCCAGCGCCAGGTGCACCGCGAATTCACCAACGACCGTCTTGCCGGCGCCAGTGGGTGCGCAGACCAGCACACCGTGGCCGCGTTCCAGCGCCGCACAGGCCCGCCGCTGAAAATCGTCGAGCGCGAATGGCAGCTCGGCGCTGAACCGGGCCAGCTCCGGCAGCTCCGTCACGCTGACGCCATCTCGCGCGAGGGTGCGTAAATGTACGTCAAAAGCGGCATTTCGGCGTGCATTTGCGCACGCTCGCGCCAAGGGGGTTCAGGTGACGTCGTCATGCGTTCCGCCAACCGCCGACGGCTCGGCTGTCGGCGAGGCTACTGGCTCCGGCGCTTCGATGACCGACGCTTCGTCGTCGGGAATCTGCGCTTCCCGCTTGGCTTTTCGCTTGTCGTGCAGCCGGGCGATCTGAATGGCCAGCTCAAGCAGCACAGTCAGCGCCAGGCCGAGTGCCGTCATGGAAAAGGGGTCCGACCCCGGGGTGAATACCGCGGCGAACACGAACATCGCGAAGATCAGGCCACGCCGCCACGACTTGAGCCGCTCGTAGGTCAGCAGACCCACCATGTTGAGCATGACGATCAGCAACGGGAATTCGAAGCTGACGCCGAATACCACCAGCAGGTTGATCAGGAAGCCGAAATACCGGTCGCCGGACAGCGCGGTCACCTGCACATCGCTGCCCACAGTCAGCAGGAAGCCCAACGCCTTGGACAACACCAGATACGCCAGCACCGCACCGCCGACGAACAGCACCGCCGCGGGGATCACGAAGGCCACCGCGAAGCGGCGCTCCTTTTGGTAAAGCCCAGGGGTGATGAACGCCCATAGCTGGTACAACCACACCGGGCAGGCCAGCACGATCCCGGCCGTCATGCCGACCTTGAGCCGCAGCATGAACTGGTCGAACGGCGCCGTGGCCAGCAGACGGCACTGCCCGTCGGCGCTGATCTCCGCACGCGCCGACCGCGGCAAAGAACAGTACGGGTACCGCAGCCACTCGCCGAGGCTCTCCAGCCCGAAGATCGAATGCGAGTACCAGACGAACCCGAAGATCGTAGTGAGCAGGATGGCGGCCAACGCGATCAGCAGCCGGGTGCGCAGCTCGGTGAGGTGGTCCACCAGCGACATCGTCGCGTCGGGATTGGTGCGGCTACGCCGGTTGCGCGGGTTGAGCCGCTTGAGTATGCCCGCGGTCCGCGCGGAGGTTTTGAAGATTTTCACCACGCTCGGTCAGGGGCGCCGCGGCGGCGATGCCGGGCTAGGCCGGCCGCGCCTCGGGGTGATCCTGCTGTTGCGCCGCCGGCGGGTCGACGCGCTGCGACTGCACGGGCGTGGGCGTCTCGATAGCTGCAGACGGTTGCGGTTTCCCCTCGGTCTGCATTTCGCGGACCTCGGACTTGAAGATCCGCAGCGACTTGCCCAACGAGCGTGCCGCGTCGGGGAGTCGCTTGGCACCGAACAACACGATCACCACCACGATGAGGATCGCCCAGTGCCACGGACCAAAAGCACCTGTCACTTTGATTACCTCCAGACGTTCACCCGATGCTACCGCAGCCCAGCCGGCCGCCGGTGCACTCGCGCCGCGGCCGGGCGGGTTATGCCTGCTCGGCGGCCTGATACGAGGCTAAGGCCGCTGCCGCGGCATCCCTGACTCGCCGCGCCAGTGACGTGGGTTCCAGCACCTGGACGGCGGCGCCGAAGCCCAGCACCAAGCGCGTCATCCAATCCTCCGACGCGTACGTCATGACCGCTTCGCAGGATCCGTCCGGCAGCTCGCGCACGTCGCGCATCGGGTAGTACTCGAACATCCACGCGGCCGAGGGGGCCACCCGCAGCTTCGCCGACGGCAGTGCGGGGTCGCCGTCGAACAGCGACGTGTCCGGCGGTGCCTGCAACGCCGGTTCGGGTGGGGCGGCCGGCTCGTCCAGCTCTGTGGCGTCGACGATCCGGTCGAACCGGAACAGCCGCACCCCCTCAGCCTCCCGAGACCAGGCCTCCAAATAGCTGTGCCCGCCGATCAGCAGCACCCGGATGGGGTCGACGATGCGGGTGGTCAACGTGTCATGCGAGGCGGCATAGTAGTCGATCTTCAGCGCGTGCTTGTCCTGCACCGCGGCGCGTACCGCGGCCGCGGCCCGGCTCTCGATGGGTGCCGGTTCGTCGACCGCAGCCACCCTGGTGTCGTGGCCGGCGGCGCCGGCTGCGGCCGCGAGCTTGACGATGGCGCTGCGCGCCGCCTGTGGATCGACCAGGCCGGGAATGTCGGCCAGTGCCCGCAGCGCCACCAGCAGGCCGGTGGCCTCGGGCGAGGTGAGCTTCAGCGGCCGGTCGATTCCGGCCGAGAACGTGACTTCGACGGTGTCGCCGGAGAACTGGAAATCGATCAGATCGCCCGGGGAGTAGCCGGGCAGACCGCACATCCACAGCTGGTTGAGGTCGGCCTCCAGCTGTTTGGGCGACACTCCGAGTTCGGCGGCCGCCTCCGCGCGGGTGATCCGGGGGTTGGCCTGGAAGTACGGCACCATGTTGAGCAGCCGCACCAAGCGAGTGGACACGGGGGTCATATGCGCCGCTCCTCCTCGACGCCGGCTTGAGCGCGTAATCGGGCGAGCACATCGTCGCGCAGGGACTGCGGCTCCAGCACAATCGCGTCGGGGCCGTAACCGGCGACGTCTCGGGCCAGGCCGTCGAATGATCCGACGTCGAGCTCGATCACCTCGCCATCGCGGCCGGCCAGTCGCCGCGGCCCCAGCGACCTTCCGGCCCGGCGCAACTGGGTGGCTCGGCCGTCGGCCACCCATACCGTGGCCTGGACACCGGTCGGCACCTCGCCGATGGTTTGCTGGACGATCTTGCGCAGGTCCACGTTCTCGGGCGCCTTGACCGCCCCAGGCGGGCCGATCGGCGTGACGTCGGCACCGATCCGCGACAGCCGGAAGGTGCGGGTGTCGTCGCGGTCACGGTCGTGGCCGACCAGGTACCAGCGGCCCCGCTCGGTGATGACGCCCCACGGTTCGACGGTGCGAGTGGCATACGGCGCACTGCGCGACGCGCGGTGCGGGAACTGCACCGCCTGCCCGGAAGCGATGGCCGCCAACAGGACTTCCAGCACCTCCTCCGATCCGCGCAGTCCCGGCACGCCGGCCGCCGACGCGATCGTCACGGGGGCATCCGGTTCGACGTCCAGCCCGGCAGCGCGCAGCTTGAGCAGTGCACCCTGGGTGGCGGTGATCAGTTCCGGGGACTCCCACAGTTGGGCAGCGACCGCGACGGCGGCGGCCTCGTCGGGCGTCAGCTCAACCGGTGGCAGTTCGTAGGCGTCGCGGTTGATCCGGTACCCCTCGGTGGGGTCCAGGCTTGACACTCTGCCGACCTCGAGCGGGATGCCGAGGTCACGCAACTCGTTCTTGTCTCGCTCGAACATGCGGGCAAACGCCTCGGCGCTGGGACTGTCCGAATAGCCAGCCACGCTGGACCTGATCTTTTCGGCGGTGATGTAGCCACGGGTCGACAACAAGGCGATGACAAGGTTCACCAGCCGTTCGACTTTCGAGATCGACATCTGCCTCAGGTTAGATCGAGTGGAGTGTGGGGGTTCACATGCTGGCGATCAGCCGTTTCACCCGCTCGTCGACCGCCCGGAAGGGGTCCTTGCACAGCACGGTGCGCTGCGCCTGGTCGTTGAGCTTGAGGTGAACCCAGTCGACAGTAAAGTCACGCCCCGCCGCCTGGGCGGCGCTGATGAACTCGCCACGCAACCTGGCACGGGTGGTCTGCGGCGGGTGGTCGACGGCCTCGGCGATCTCCTCGTCTGTGGTGACCCGAGTCGCCAAACCCTTGCGCTGCAGCAGATCGAAAACCCCACGCCCGCGCTTGATGTCGTGATAGGCCAAGTCGAGCTGGGCGATCTTCGGGTCGGACAGCTCCATGTTGTAGCGGTCCTGGTAGCGCTGGAACAGCTTGCGCTTGATCACCCAGTCGATCTCGGTGTCAACCTTGGCGAAATCCTGGCTCTCGACGGCATCGAGCTGACGCCCCCACAGGTCGACGACCTGCTCGATCTGCGCGTTGGGCTCCCGGATCTGTAGATGCTCGACGGCACGGCTGTAGTACTCCCGCTGAATGTCGAGCGCGCTGGCCTGACGTCCGCCCGCCAGCCGGACCGGCCGGCGCCCGGTGATGTCGTGGCTGACCTCGCGGATGGCACGAATCGGGTTATCCAGTGAGAAGTCACGGAACGGGACGCCGGCCTCGATCATCTCCAATACCAGGGCCGCGGTGCCCACCTTGAGCATGGTGGTGGTCTCGCACATGTTGGAGTCACCGACGATGACGTGCAGTCGGCGGTACTTCTCGGCGTCGGCGTGCGGCTCGTCGCGGGTGTTGATGATGGGCCGACTCCGGGTGGTGGCTGACGAGACGCCCTCCCAGATGTGCTCGGCGCGCTGGCTGAGGCAGAACGTGGCGGCCTTCGGGGTTTGCAGCACCTTGCCGGCCCCGCAGATCAGCTGACGCGTCACCAGGAAGGGCAGCAGCACGTCGGAGATCCGGGAGAACTCGCCGGCCCGCACGATCAGGTAGTTCTCGTGGCAGCCGTACGAGTTGCCGGCGGAGTCGGTGTTGTTCTTGAACAGATAGATGTCGCCGCCGATGCCCTCGTCGGCCAGGCGCTGTTCGGCGTCGACGAGCAGGTCTTCGAGCACCCACTCACCGGCCCGGTCATGGGTGACCAGTTGCACCAGACTGTCGCACTCGGCGGTGGCGTACTCGGGATGGCTGCCGACGTCGAGATAGAGCCGCGCGCCGTTACGCAGGAAAACGTTGGAGCTGCGGCCCCAGGACACCACTCGACGGAATAGGTAGCGCGCCACCTCGTCCGGCGACAGGCGCCGATGGCCGTGGAAGGTGCAGGTGACACCGAACTCGGTCTCGATGCCCATGATTCGCCGCTGCACGTAATCGAGGGTACTGGTTGTCCTGCCGCGAAGGTGAGTAAGCCGCGCCCAGAGGATGTCTGCAACGGGACCACCTGCTCAACGGCAATGCTGATAACGGCTGGCGGTGGGTATACAACAGCCCGATGAGGTGAGGACGATGGTCGACACGGAGGACGTGGAATTCGCCAGTGATGATCTGGATGCCACCGAAGACTTCCTGAGCCGGGTCTATACGCGGCTGAGCCTGAATGCAGACGGTGAGCGGTCCTCGGCGCACTTCGTACGACGGTGGATGGGGGACATCAACGCCGACAAGGTCAAGTTCGACTACACGCTGGCTTTCGACGCCAATCCGCTCGAACGCGTTTGCCTGGGCCGGATACGGTCAGGGCGGATCATCGAGCATATCTACCGGCGTCCTACCGAAGTGTTCGAGTCCGGGGATGTCAGGTTGTTTTCACCACCAGAACTTCCGTTCTCAGGTCAACTTTGTGGGCCGGCGTACGACTTGGTGATGTTCGACTCGCGGTTGCTGGATCGAGTCGCATCAGCGCCGGGTCGTGGTGATGAGCCGGTGCGACTGCTAGGCCAACAGCCGATCACCAAGGGCGCCGAACGACAGCTGAGCGCTGTAATGAACTACGTCCACGCCTTGGTGTTCGGGAATCCCGACGCCTGTCAGTCGCCGCTGGTGGTGGGGACGGTGGGTCAGCATGTGGCGGCCAGCGTGTTGGCCGCATTACCGAACAGCGCGCTGACTGATCCGACGATTCAGGACCGCCGGGACAGCACGCCGGTGTTATTTCGCCGCGCCAAGATGTTCATCGACGACAACGCCCACCGCGACATCTCCCTGGCCGATGTAGCCCGTGCTGTCTATGTGACGCCGCGGGCGTTGCAGTACATGTTCCGCAAGCACATGGACTGCACGCCGATGGAATATCTCCGCCGAGCGCGGCTGCACCAGGCCCATCATGAGCTGCTGGCCGGCGATCACCACAGGACCACCGTCGCGGCCATCGCCGCCAAATGGGGATTCGGTCACACCGGTCGCTTCGCTCTGTACTACCGCGAGACTTATGGCCAAAGCCCGCACACGACACTGCGATCCGGTGCCTGAACACCTCAATAGACTCCGCTCACCAATTGACCACGCTGCGTTAGGCGCGTGCTGAGGCGGCCGTAAGCGCGCGCGGCGGCTGTCGGCGATCGCCGCTCTGACCGTGTGATCCGGTCCGCAACCACGTCGAGTAGCTGGGGCACTAGTTTCGCCGAACCTGTAATTTTGCAGGCCGTTACTCGAGATTCCGCTGCAAATTTACAGGCTCAGCGATAGCCGGCGTCAGAAATATCGCGGGAAGCAACTCCAGTCCGGGCACCGCTTCTGCACCAAGGCGTCGCGACAGCGCCAATGACAAGCGGGCCGACTGGGACTGCGACGAATGGCCGTTACTTCGACGAATCGCCGTCGGCTTTGGCGTCCTTGGCACCGTCCTTGGATGCCTTCGATCCTTTGGGACGCGCCTTTTGCAGCAGCGATTCCAGGGCGGCGCCGCTGATCCGCCGGAACGCCCGTCGCGGCCGGTTGGCGTCGAGAATGGCCACCTCCAGCGTGGCCACGCCGAGCGACGGCTGATCGCCGCCGTTTGAACTGCCCGCCCGCAGCGCGTCCACCGCAATCCGCAGGGCATCGTTCAGATCGGCGTTCTCGGTGTAAGACTCCTTCAGCGCGGTGGTAATGGGCTCGGTCGTGCCGCCCATCACGACGAAGTGCGGCTCGTCGGCGATCGACCCGTCGTAGGTGATGCGGTAGAGCTCAGGCGGTTTGGTTTCGCCGTAGTGCGCGACCTCGGCGACGCACAACTCCACCTCGTACGGCTTGGCCTGTTCGGTGAAGATCGTGCCCAAAGTCTGCGCGTAGACATTGGCCAGCTGCCGGCCGGTGACGTCTCGGCGGTCGTAGGCGTAGCCGCGGGTGTCGGCGAACTGGATTCCACCGCGACGCAAATTGTCGAACTCGTTGAACTTGCCTGCGGCCGCAAAGCCCACGCGGTCGTAGAGCTCGCTGATCTTTTGCAGTGACCGCGACGGGTTCTCGGCCACGAACAGCACACCACCGGCATAGGCCAGCGCCACCACGCTGCGGCCGCGGGCGATGCCCTTGCGCGCGAGCTCGCTGCGCTCGCGCATCGCCTGCTCAGGCGAGATGAAGTACGGGAAGCTCACTTCTCACCGCCATCGGGACCGAAAGTGTCAGCGCGCGAACGGCTTTCGATGACCTCGCGGGCCAGTTCGGCAATCCGATCCTCGGGGACGTCGACCGCGCCGTTGGCGTCGATGCTGACCGCCGTCGGGTAGATGCCGCGGACCAGATCCGGTCCCCCGGTGGCGGAATCGTCATCGGCGGCATCGTAGAGCGCCTCCACGGCGACCCGCAGCGCCGAATCGGCGTCGGTGACTTGTGCATACAGCTTTTTCATCGACGACTTGGCGAAGATTGAGCCGGACCCCACCGACTGGTAGCCCTCTTCTTCGATGTTCCAGCCACCGGCGGCATCGAACGAGACGATGCGGCCCGCGCTTTCCGGGTCCGCTGCATGGATGTCGTAACCCGCCAGCAGCGGCAGCGCGACCAGACCCTGCATCGCTGCCGCCAGGTTGCCCCGCACCATGATCGCCAGCCGGTTCACCTTGCCGGCGAAGGTGAGCGGCACACCTTCGAGCTTCTCGTAGTGCTCGAGTTCGACGGCGTACAGGCGGGCGAACTCGACGGCGATGGCGGCGGTGCCGGCGATGCCCGTGGCGGTGTAGTCGTCGGTGATGTAGACCTTGCGCACATCGCGCCCGGCGATCATGTTGCCCTGCGTCGAGCGGCGGTCCCCGGCGATGACGACACCACCGGGGAATTTCAGCGCGACAATCGTGGTGCCGTGCGGGAACCGCTCCCCGCTGCCGCCCGATTGCGGCCCACTCAGGCTCGTTGGCAATAACTCCGGAGCCTGGCGGCGGAGAAAGTCGGCGAACGAGGACAGATCTACAGCGGAAGAGTTGAGAGACAGGCGATCAGAGAACGGCCAGGTCACTGTCCGCCCTTTTGGACGTACGCCCGGACGAAGTCCTCAGCGTTCTCCTCAAGGACGTCGTCTATCTCGTCGAGCAGATCGTCGGTTTCCTCGGTCAGCTTCTCGCGACGCTCCTGGCCAGCGGCCGTGGTGCCGGTGAGTTCGTCTTCCTCACCGCCGCCACCGCCACGCTTGGTCTGTTCCTGAGCCATCGCCGCCTCCTGCTTCGTGATCGGCCCCGGTGCGCGTCGACGCGCCCGCTGGTCTTGTCTACCCTACCGGTCGACACCGACGTTTCGTCGGGCTAACGACCTTCAGCTGGTGAGTTGTTCGACCAACTCCACCGCGCTGTCCACCGAATCCAGCAGCGCACCGACGTGCGCCTTGCTGCCGCGCAACGGCTCCAGCGTCGGGATGCGGACCAGCGAGTCGCCGCCCAGGTCGAAGATCACCGAATCCCAGCTGGCCGCGGCGATGTCGGCCCCGAAGCGGCGCAGGCATTCGCCGCGGAAGTACGCCCGGGTATCGGTGGGCGGTTTGTCCACCGCGTCGAGCACCTGGTGTTCGGTGACCAGACGCTTCATCGAGCCGCGCGCGACCAACCGGTTGTACAGACCCTTGTCCAGCCGCACATCGGAATACTGCAGGTCCACTAGATGCAGTCGCGGTGCCGACCAGCTCAGGTTCTCGCGCTGGCGGAAACCTTCCAGCAGCCGCAGCTTGGCCGGCCAGTCCAGCAGCTCGGCGCATTCCATCGGGTCGCGCTCGAGCAGGTCCAGCACGTGCGCCCAGGTTTCCACGATGTCGGACGCGCGCGGGTCCGGGTCGCGACTGTCGACCAGCTTGGCCACCCGGTCGAGGTAAATCCGTTGCAGCGCAAGGCCGGTGAGTTCGCGACCGTCGACCAGCGCCACAGCGGCCCGCAGCGTAGGGTCGCGACTGATGGCATGAACCGCGTGTACCGGGCGCGCCAGCGTCAGATCGCTCAGGTCGATCCCATGAAGCGGGCCTTCTTCGATCAGGTCAAGCACCAACGCCGTGGTACCCAGCTTCAGGTATGTCGACGTTTCGGCGAGGTTGGCGTCGCCGATGATGACGTGCAGCCTGCGATACCGGTCGGCGTCGGCGTGCGGCTCGTCGCGGGTGTTGATAATGCCGCGTTTGAGGGTGGTTTCCAGCCCGACCTCGACCTCGATGTAGTCGGAACGCTGGGAGAGCTGAAAGCCGGGCTCGTCGCCGGAGGGCCCGATGCCGACGCGGCCGGAGCCGGTCACCACCTGCCGGGATACCAGGAACGGGGTGAGCCCGGCGATGATCGCCGAAAACGGTGTCTGGCGGCTCATCAGGTAGTTCTCATGCGACCCGTAGGAGGCGCCCTTGCCGTCGACGTTGTTCTTGTAGAGCTGCAACTTGACCGCGCCGGGCACGCTGGCGACGTGCCGGGCCGCCGCCTCCATCACCCGCTCGCCCGCCTTGTCCCAGATCACCGCGTCCAGCGGGTCGGTGCACTCCGGCGCGGAGTATTCCGGGTGGGCATGGTCGACGTACAGGCGCGCCCCGTTGGTCAAGATCATGTTGGCCGCACCGACCTCGTCGGCGTCGACCACCGGCGGCGGGCCGCTCGACCGGCTCAAGTCGAAGCCCCGGGCATCGCGCAGCGGCGATTCGACCTCGTAGTCCCAGCGGGTGCGCTTGGCACGCTGAATGCCGGCCGCCGCCGCATACGCGAGGACGGCTTGAGTCGAGGTCAGGATCGGGTTGGCGGTCGGGTCGGACGGCGACGAAATGCCGTACTCGACCTCCGTCCCGATAATCCGTTGCATGCCGTAAAGCGTAGGCGCGCCGACTGCGAACCTTCCGGGCAGCCCGCGCTGGGGAACCGCCCGGGCGCCAAACGACGAGGGCAGCCCGGCAGCAAAATTTGACGCTTACTGACTCTGTGATTAATTTCACCTGATGGCCAGCCCGCAGTCGGAGTCAACCGGTCGCCACGCATTGGCGGACCTCTCGGGGCAACGGTATGGCGAGGTGCTGCTGGTAACCCCCGGCGAGGCGGGCCCGCAGGCCAACGTCTACAACAGCTTCCCGCTCAACGACTGCCCGGCCGAATTGTGGTCGGCACTCGACCCACATGCCATCGCGACCGAAAACGGCGCGGCCGCGGCGCTGCTCAACGGTCCACGCTATTGGCTGATGAACGCCATCGAGAAGCGATCTCAAGGCCCACAGCTGACGAAGAACTTCGGCGGCATCGAGATGATCCTGCAGGCCACCGTGCTGCTGTCATCGATGAACCCCGCGCCCTACACCGCCAACACGGTGAGCCGAAACACGGTGTTCGTTTTCTACGCCGGCGAAGAGGTGTACGAACTCCACGACCCGCAGGGCAACCGCTGGGTCATGCAGACCTGGAGCCAGGTGGTCGACCCCAACCTGTCGCGCGCCGACCTACCCAAGCTGGCCGACCGGCTGAACCTGCCCGACGGGTGGTCCTACCAGCCGCGCGTGCTCACCGAAGAATTGCGGGTGGACACCACGTCACGCGCTGCGCAGGTCACCCAGGACGATCTGACCAACAGTTATTCGCTGGTGACCGACTAGGTCGCCGCCATTGACCAGCGGCGACCCACTTCACCCGGCTCCGCCGCGCTCGCGATCGCCGCTCCCTACAGGTACTGGCCCAGGTTGGACTCGGTGTCGATGGCCCGTGACGCGCTCGACGACTTACCGGTGACCAAGGTGCGGATGTAGACGATCCGCTCCCCCTTCTTGCCCGAAATCCGCGCCCAGTCATCGGGATTGGTGGTGTTGGGCAGGTCCTCGTTCTCGGCGAACTCGTCGACGATCGAGTCGAGCAGATGCTGGATCCGCAGCCCCGGCTGGCCCGTCTCGAGGACAGACTTGATGGCGTTCTTCTTCGCCCGATCCACGACGTTCTGGATCATCGCCCCGGAGTTGAAGTCCTTGAAGTACATGACCTCCTTGTCACCGTTGGCGTAGGTGACCTCCAGGAAACGGTTGTCGTCGATCTCCGCGTACATCCGGTCGACGACCTTCTCGATCATCGCCTTGATGCAAGCCGTGCGGTCGCCGTCGAACTCGGCGAGGTCGTCGGCGTGCACCGGCAGATCCTCGGTCAGGTACTTCGAGTAGATGTCTTGCGCCGCTTCGGCATCCGGCCGTTCGATCTTGATCTTCACGTCCAAGCGTCCCGGCCGCAGGATGGCGGGGTCGATCATGTCCTCCCGGTTGGAGGCGCCGATCACGATGACGTTCTCCAACCCCTCGACGCCGTCGATCTCGGACAGCAGCTGCGGCACCACGGTGGTTTCGACGTCTGAGGAGACGCCGGTGCCGCGGGTGCGGAAGATCGAGTCCATCTCGTCGAAGAACACGATCACCGGAGTGCCCTCCGACGCTTTCTCGCGGGCCCGCTGGAAGATCAGCCGGATGTGACGCTCGGTCTCCCCGACGAACTTGTTCAGCAGCTCGGGGCCCTTGATGTTGAGGAAGTACGACTTCGCCTCGCGGGAGTCGTCGCCGCGGACCTCAGCCATCTTCTTGGCCAGCGAATTGGCGACCGCCTTGGCGATCAACGTCTTGCCGCAGCCCGGCGGACCGTACAGCAGCACACCCTTGGGCGGACGCAGCGCGTACTCGCGGTAAAGCTCCTTGTGCAGGAACGGCAGCTCGACGGCGTCGCGGATCTGCTCGATCTGGCGGGTCAGGCCGCCGATGTCCTGATAGCTGACGTCGGGCACCTCTTCGAGCACCAGGTCCTCGACCTCGGCCTTGGGAATGCGCTCGAAGGCGTAGCCGGCTTTGGTGTCGACCAGCAACGAGTCGCCGGGCCGCAGCTTGCGGGGCCGGGTGTCGTCGTTGAGGGCATCGGGATGCCCGTCCGGCAAGTCCTCGGCGACCAACGGCTCGGCCAGCCACACGATGCGTTCCTCGTCGGCGTGGCCGACCACGAGAGCGCGATGACCGTCAGACAAGACCTCCCGCAAGGTGGAAATCTCGCCGACCGATTCGAACGTGCCGGCCTCGACGACGGTGAGTGCCTCGTTGAGGCGAACCGTCTGACCCTTCCGCAGCGACGCGACATCGATGTTGGGCGAGCAGGTCAAGCGCATCTTGCGGCCGGAGGTGAAGACGTCGACCGTGTCGTCAGCGTGGGTCCCCAGCAGAACGCCATAACCGCTGGGCGGCTGTCCCAGCCGGTCGACTTCTTCACGCAGCGCCAGCAGTTGTTGGCGGGCTTCTTTAAGAGTTTCCATTAATTTGGAATTGCGCGCCGCAAGTGAGTCGATACGAGCTTCCAGCTGGTGCACGTCACGCGATGAGCGGGCACTCCCATGCGGGCCGGCCGCATGCTCCAGTTGCTCGCGTAGTGCGGCGGCCTCACGACGCAGTTGTTCCAGTTCGGCAGCATCATCGCTGGACAGGGGGTTGTTTCGGTGGGCACCGAACACTTCAGAACGCTCTGACTCACCCATGTTGCGCTCCTTTCCCGCACCGCAATGGTCCGGCGGATACTTCAACGCTACCGGCCATCGCCGGTTCATGCGTGGAGTCAAATGCACTCGAATGCCGTTGAAAAGTTACAAATAAGGTCACGCTGGTAATCTCGGCCACGAATCTGGCCGATCGAAAGGACAGCCGTGACGATAAAGTCGCTCGCCACAGGCGTTACGGCCACGGCCATGGCCGGCGCCGCTGCCGTCGGTGTGACTTTCCTTGCACCCGTTTGGCCGCCAGTGCCGCTCGCCGCAGTGGGCGTTTAACCCGCCCGTCGGAATGCGCTGGCATCGCAGTGTAGTGCTCGGCGCCGCCACAATTCTGGCGGCAGTTGGGCTCTCGGGATGTGCGCACAACGAGTCGAAAGTCTCTTCACCGACCGCCGTTTCGGTACCGCTGCCCACACCGAGTGCGGTCGCCTCGCACCCGAATGCTCCCCTGCCCACGCCCGAAGCCCTGGTCGACGTGCTGATCAGATTGGCCGACCCGGGCGTGCCGGGCAGCGACAAGGTGGGCCTCGTCGAAGGCGCGACGCCGGCCAGTGCCGCCACCCTGGACAAGTTCACCAATGCATTACGCGACGGCGGCTACCTGCCCATGACCTTCGTGGCGAAGGACCTCGCGTGGTCGGACAAGAATCCGTCCAACGTGACGGCCACCGTCGTCGTGAACACCGCACATGCGACCAACCGGGTGTTCACCTTCCCAATGGAGTTCAGCCCTTTCCAGGGTGGCTGGCAGCTGTCCCGGAAAACGGCGGAGATGCTCCTTGCCGTGAATGGCTCGATGCCCTCGCCAACTCCTACTGGCTGAGCGCGCACGATGTGGATCGGCTGGCTCGAGTTCGACGTGCTGTTGGGCGACGTGCGATCGCTGAAGGAGAAGCGCTCGGTGATCCGTCCGGTCGTCGCCGAGCTGCAGCGCAAGTTCAGCGTCTCGGCCGCCGAGACCGGGTCGCGTGATCTGTATCGACGAGCGGGCATCGGGGTGGCCGTCGTGTCCGGGGACCGCAGCCATGCCGTCGACGTCCTCGAGGCCGCCGAACGTCTGGTCGCCGCGCACCCGGAGTTCGAGTTGCTGTCGGTGCGGCAGGGTCTGCACCGAAGTGACGACTAGCCCGATTGGCGACTAGCCGTCGCGGCCCTCGCGTTTGCGGCCCAGCGGAGCCGGGGCGATGACGCCGGGCGCCAGACGGCGCGTCGTCACCAGAAAGCCGGTGTGCCCCCGCATCGAATGCTGCGGGCGAACGGCCAGGCCCACCACGTTCCAGCCGCGCTGCAGCGTCTCCCAGGACCGCGGCTCGGTCCAGCGCTGCTGAGCCCGCAGCGCTTCCACGACCTTCGACAGCTGGGTGACGGTGGCCACATAGGTCACCAGCACAGCGCCGGCGACCACCAACCGCGACACCGACTCGAGCACTTCCCACGGCGCCAGCATGTCCAGCACCGCGCGGTCAAAGGTGCCATCGGGCAGTTCGGAGTCGGTGACGTCGCCGATGACGAGTTGCCAGTTCTCGGGTTGCCGGCCATAGAAATTCACGACATTGCGGCGGGCGTGTTCGGCGTGGTCGGCGCGTTTTTCGTAGGAGACCACCCGGCCCTGCGGCCCGACGGCGCGAAGCAGGGAGCAGGTCAGCGCACCGGATCCGGCTCCGGCTTCCAGCACCCGCGCGCCGGGAAAGATGTCGCCCTCGTGCACGATCTGAGCGGCGTCCTTGGGGTAGATCACCTGCGGCCCGCGCGGCATCGACATCACGTAGTCGACGAGCAGCGGGCGCAGCACCAGGAATTGGGCACCGTTGCTGGATTTGACCACGCTGCCCTGCTCCAGGCCGATCACCGCGTCGTGGGCGATGGACCCGCGATGGGTGTGAAACTCGCTGCCCGGAGTCAGCGACATGGTGTAATGCCGGCCCTTGGCGTCGGTGAGCTGAACTCGCTCGCCGACGGTAAACGGGCCGGTTGCGGACACGCCGTCTAGCGTGCCAGCCGACTCGCCGTGGCCGGTCCCCGGGGTTGTCGGCGTCCCGTCTTAGGCTTCGGCCATGACGGAGGCCATGATCGACCAGCCGGAGGAAGGGCCGGGTCCCCCCTCAAGGCCGGCACTGTCACCGTCGCGGGCCGCGGACTTCAAGCAGTGCCCGCTGCTGTACCGGTTCCGCGCGATCGACCGGTTGCCCGAGGCGCCGTCGACGGCCCAGGTGCGCGGGTCGCTAGTGCACGCCGCGCTCGAGCAGCTCTACGGCCTGCCCGCGGAACAGCGCAATCCCGACACGGCGAAGTCACTGGTCGGCCCGGCCTGGGAGCAAGTGATCGCCAAGCAGCCGGACCTGGCAGTGGACTTGGATCCCGAGCAGCGGGTCCAGCTGCTCGAGGAGGCCCGCACGCTGCTTTCCGGCTACTACCGGCTGGAAGACCCGACCCGGTTCGACCCAGAAAGCTGCGAACAGCGCGTAGAGGTCGAACTAGCCGATGGCACGCTGTTGCGCGGGTTCATCGACCGGGTCGACGTCGCCGCCACCGGCGAGCTGCGGGTGGTCGACTACAAGACCGGGAAGGCGCCGCCGGCCGCGCGGGCCATGGCCGAATTCAAGGCGATGTTTCAGATGAAGTTCTATGCGGTGGCGCTCTATCGGTCACGCGGCGTGCTGCCCACGCGGCTGCGGCTCATCTATCTGGCTGACGGCCAGCTGCTGGACTACTCGCCGGACCATGACGAGCTGCTGCGCTTCGAGAAGACCTTGATAGCGATCTGGCGGGCCATCCAATCCGCCGGTGCCACAGGGGATTTCCGCCCCAACCCGTCACGGCTATGCGAGTGGTGCCCCCACCAGCAGCACTGCCCTGCCTTCGGCGGGACGCCGCCGCCATATCCCGGCTGGCCGGATCAGACGACTCAGCCGGCGGCTTGATCGAGCGGCGACATCTCTTGCAAGATCGTGGGAATCAACTCGCTGACCGTGGGATGGATGTGCATCGTCCGCGAAAGCGTGGTGTAGGGGGCCCTGGTTGACATCACGTCCAGAATCGCGTGAATGGCCTCGTCACCGCCCACCCCGAAGATGGCCGCTCCCAGGATCTCGTGACTGTCGGCGTCGACGACCACCTTCATAAAGCCTTGCGTCTCACCCTTTTCCACGGCGCGGCCGACCCTGGTCATCGGTCGCTTGCCGATCAGTGCCCGACGGCCCGACGCGCGAACCTCGTCGACGGTCATCCCGGCGCGGCCCAGGGGCGGGTCGATGTAGAGCGCGTAAGTGGTGATGCGGTCGCTCACGCGCCGCGGGTCGCCGTCGAGGAGGTTGGCCGCGACGATCTCGAAGTCGTTGTACGAGGTGTGCGTGAACGCGCCCTTGCCGTTGCAGTCGCCCATCGCCCAAATGTGGTCGACGTTGGTCTTGAGCTGGTCGTCCACCACGATGTGTCCGCGGGCGTCGGTCTGCACACCGGCGACGTCCAGCCCCAGATCGTCGGTGTTGGGCCGCCGGCCCACCGCCAGCAGCAGATGACTGCCGGCTATCTCGGCTGCACCGGCACTCGGGGTAAGCTCAAATCCGTTGTTGTGCTTACTAATTCGGATATCGTCGGCGCCGACGACGATATCGATCCCCTCGGCCTCCAAGACCGTGCGGATAGTGGCTGAGACGTCCTCGTCTTCACGCGAGGCCAACCGCCGGCCGCGCTGCACGACGGTTACCCTCGCCCCGAAGCGACGGTACATCTGCGCGAACTCCAGGCCGATGTAGCTGCCGCCCACGATGACGAGATGCTCTGGCAGCGTGTCGATTTCGAGAATGGAGACGTTGGTCAGGTAGTCGACGTCCGACAGACCCGGGATGTTGGGCACCACCGCGCGTCCGCCGACGTTGAGGAAGATCCGGTCACCGCGCAACAGTTCGTCGTTGACCCGCAGCGTGTGTGGATCCTCGAAACGTGCGTGACCGCGAAAGAGGGTGCAGCCGTTCATGCCGTCCAGCCAGTCTTCGACACCCTTGCGGTCCTCGAGCATGATGCCGTCTTTGCGCGCCTTGACTTTCGCCATGTCCACGCTGATCGCTCCGGTTGCCACACCGTATTCCGCGCCGCGTCGGGCCAGTTGCGCGGCGTGCGCGCTGGCAACCAGCGTCTTGGTCGGGATACAACCGGTGTTCACACAGGTGCCGCCCACGTGTTTGCGCTCCACCACCGCAACCCGCTGCCCTGCGGCCGTGAGCCGACCCGCCAGCGGCGGGCCGGCCTGGCCGGCGCCGACGACGATCGCGTCGAAATGCTCTGTCACAGAGCGGCCGTCGCGGCGATGACGCCGAAAGCGCCGAAGACCGCCACGGCATCTTCCAACAACGCGATAGGCAGGTCCTTGCCGCCGATCAGGGCTACCAGGCGTCGGCGGGCGTGGTAACCGCCCAGCGTGCCGAGCACGGCGCCGATTACGCCCGCGCCCAGTCCGGTCATCGCATAACCATGCGGCGAATGCAGCAGCGCACCCCCCAGGACCGCGCCGGCGAAACCGCCCATCAGCAGGCGGACGGCGAACACCGGCGGTGCAGTTCGTGGAGGCGTTTTGGGAAGCTTGTCGTTGACGAGTTCACCCACCGCAAGAATGCTCAGGATCACCACGGTGATGACGTTGGCCACCCAGCCGGCCCAGGGGGCACCGGCGATGTAGTCCCAATTTTTCCAACCGAGGTGCGCGCCCCACGCCACTGCTGCCGGTGCCATCAGGGATCGCAGGCCCGCGATGATGCCGATCAGCAGACCCATCAAAAGGACAGGGAGATAATGGGTCACGGCGATCCTCCTCGGTCGAAGTGCACTCGGCCCCCGCCGGACGCTAACACACTCATCGGTTACCGGCACTGCCCGACGATCAGAACCGGCAGAACCTGATGTCGGAGGCCAGAATTGCCTTGGCCCCGATGGCGGCGAGCTCGTCCATGATGCCGTTGACGTCGCGTCGGGGCACCAGTGCGCGCACTGCGACCCAGTCCGGCTCGGCCAGCGGCGCAATGGTCGGCGACTCCAGGCCCGGCGTGATAGACGTGGCCTGGTCGAGCACCGAACGCGGGCAGTCGTAATCCAGCATCAAATACTGCTGACCGAACACCACACCCTGTATGCGGGCCACCAATTGATCATGCGCCGCGGTTTGCTGATGCCGGCTGTCCGCGACGTGCTCGATCAGCACCGCCTCCGAATCACACAGCGGCTCACCGAAGGCCACCAGATCGTGCAAGCTCAGGGTGCGGCCCGACCCCACCACGTCGGCGATGGCGTCGGCGACCCCGAGCTGCACCGAAATCTCCACGGCGCCGTCGAGCCTTATCACTGTTGCTTCAATACCCTTGGCGGCCAAGTCATTTCGAACGAGATTCGGATATGCCGTGGCGATCCGCTTCCCCGCCAGGTCGGCCGTCGTCCAGTCCCGCCCGGCGGGAGCCGCATAACGGAAGCTGGACGAACCGAAGCCCAGCGCCAGGCGTTCCCGTACCGGTGCCTGCGAATCGTTGACCAGGTCGCGCCCGGTGATCCCGAAGTCGAGATCTCCCGAACCGACATAGATGGCAATGTCTTTGGGCCGCAGGAAAAAGAATTCGACGTTGTTGACCGGGTCGATGACGGTCAGGTCTTTGGGATCGGTGCGACGGCGGTAACCGGCCTCGGACAGGATCTCGGTGGCCGGCTCGCTGAGCGCACCTTTGTTGGGAACCGCGATGCGCAGCATGCTCATAGCTTCCGGTAGATGTCGTCGAGAGACAGTCCGCGCGAGATCATCAGCACCTGCGTCCAGTACAGCAACTGACTGATCTCCTCGGCCAGTGCGTCATCGGGCTCATGTTCGGCGGCCAGCCACACCTCCCCGGCCTCCTCCAGGATCTTCTTGCCCACCGCATGCACCCCGGCGTCGAGTGCAGCGACCGTGGCGCTGCCCGCCGGCCGGGTGCGGGCGCGCTCGCCGAGTTCGGCGAACAGATCCTCAAACGTCTTCACGGCCAGCGATTGTTTCATGCACCGGCGAGCAAAGTCATCTCGGTTTGGCAAGCGCCCGAGCCGCGAAGGTGCGCAAATTGCCAACATTTACGGCGTTTCCCTGTACATTCACGCACCCTCGCGGCCGGCGGAGTGAGGGTCAGTCCTCCGGGTTGTAGGCGAGGTTGGAGCTGAGCCAGCGCTCAGCTTCCCGCATCGTCCAGCCCTTGCGCTTGGCGTAGTCGGCGACCTGGTCCTGGGCCACCCGGCCGATCACGAAATACTGCGACTGCGGGTGGGAGAAATACCAGCCGCTGACGGCGGCACCGGGCCACATCGCCATCGACTCGGTCAGCTCGATGCCGGTCCGCTCATGGACGTCGAGCAACTTCCACAGCGTCGCCTTCTCGGTGTGTTCCGGGCAGGCCGGGTAGCCCGGGGCGGGGCGGATTCCGACGTACTTCTCGGCGATGAGCGCCTCGTTGTCCAGGTGCTCGTCCGGCTGGAATCCCCAGAACTCCTTGCGGACCCGCTCGTGCATCCGTTCGGCGAAAGCCTCGGCCAGGCGGTCCGCGATCGACTCCAGCAGGATCGCGCTGTAGTCGTCGAGGGCAGCTTTGAACTCGGCGATCTTTTCCTGGCTGCCGAGCCCAGCGGTGACGGCGAAGGCGCCGATGTAGTCAGCCAGACCGGTGTCTTTGGGCGCGATGTAGTCGCTCAACGACCGGTTCGGGATGCCCTCCCGGTGCTCGCCCTGCTGGCGCAAGTTGTGCAGCGTTGTCAGCACCTCGGTGCGGGTGTCGTCGGTGTAGACCTCGATGTCGTCCCCAACCGCGTTGGCCGGGAAGAACCCGATCACCCCGTTTGCAGTCAGCCACTTCTCCTTGATCAGGGTGTCCAGCATCTGCTGAGCGTCGTCGTAGAGCTTGCGGGCGGCTTCGCCCGAGGTCGGGTTGTTGAGGATGTCGGGGAAACGGCCCTTCATCTCCCAGGCGTTGAAGAACGGCTGCCAGTCGATGTACTCGCGCAATTCGGCGAGGTCATACTCGTGAAACTCCCGCACCCCGAGGCCCTGGGCCGGCACCGGCGGCGTATAGCCGTCCCAGTCGATCGGCGTCCGGTTGGCGCGGGCCTTTTCCAGCGTCAGCATCGGCCGCTCGTTCTTCTGGGCGTGCCGTTCGCGCAGGGATGCGTAGTCTTTCTCGGTCGCCTCCAGCAGGGCCGGACGCTGCTTGTCGTCGAGCAGCGCCGCAGCCACCGGCACCGAGCGGGACGCGTCCTTGACCCAGACCACCGGACCGCTACGACGCGGCGCCACCTTCACGGCCGTATGGGCGCGCGAGGTGGTCGCGCCACCGATCAGCAGCGGGATCTCCAGCCCTTCGCGTTCCATCTCGACGGCGAAGTTGACCATCTCGTCCAACGACGGGGTGATCAGGCCGGACAGCCCGATGATGTCGGCGTCGTGCTCGTTCGCCGCAGCCAGGATCTTCTCGGCGGGCACCATCACACCGAGGTCGATCACTTCGAAGTTGTTGCACTGCAACACAACTCCGACGATGTTCTTGCCGATGTCGTGGACGTCGCCCTTCACGGTCGCCATGACGATCGTGCCGTTGGTGTCTTTGGAGTCACCCGGCTGCTTCTCCGCCTCGATGAACGGCAACAGGTACGCGACGGCCTTCTTCATCACCCGGGCCGACTTCACTACCTGGGGCAGGAACATCTTGCCGGAGCCGAAGAGGTCGCCGACGACGTTCATGCCGTCCATCAGCGGGCCCTCGATCACCTCGATCGGCCGCCCTCCCGCGGCGGCGATCTCGGCCCGCAACTCCTCGGTGTCCTCGTCGACGTGCGCGTCGATGCCCTTGACCAGGGCGTGCGTGATCCGCTCGCGGACCGGCAGGCCGCGCCACTCGGCTGCCGCCGCTTCGTCAGTCTTGTCCGACTTGTTGAACCGCTCGGCGATCTCCAGCAGCCGTTCGGCCGCGTCCTCGCGGCGGTTCAGCACGACGTCCTCGATGCGCTCCCGCAACTCGGGGTCGATCGAGTCGTAGGGCACCAGGGCGCCGGCGTTGACGATGCCCATGTCCAGGCCGGCCTTGATGGCGTGGAACAGGAACACCGAGTGGATCGCCTCGCGGACGGGGTTGTTGCCCCGGAACGAGAACGACACGTTGGAGATACCGCCGGAGATGTGCACTCCCGGCAGATTCTCCTTGATCCAGGCGCAGGCCTCGATGAAGTCGATCCCGTAGGTGGCATGCTCCTCGATGCCGGTCGCCAGCGCGAAGCAGTTCGGGTCGAAGATGATGTCCTCGGCCGGGAAGCCGACCTCTTCGGTGAGGATCCGGTAGGCACGCCCGCAGATCTGTTTGCGGCGCTCCAGGTTGTCGGCCTGACCCTGCTCGTCGAAGGCCATCACGACGACGGCGGCGCCGTACTTGCGGCATAGCCGCGCCTCGCGGATGAACTTCTCCTCACCCTCTTTCATGGAGATGGAGTTGACGATCGGCTTGCCCTGCACGTTCTTCAGGCCCGCCTCGATGACCTCCCACTTGGAGGAGTCGATCATCACCGGGACGCGGCTGATGTCCGGCTCGGCCGCGATCAGCTTGGTGAACCGGTCCATCGCGGCGACGCCGTCGATCATGCCCTCGTCCATGTTGATGTCGATGACCTGCGCGCCGGCCTCGACCTGCTGCAACGCGACCGACAGCGCGGTGTCGTAGTCCTCGGCCTTGATCAGGTTGCGAAACCGGGCGGAGCCGGTGATGTTGGTGCGCTCACCGATGTTCACGAACAAGGAGTCATCGGTGATGTTGAGCGGCTCCAGGCCCGAGAGCCGCGTGGCCACCGGGATGTGCGGCACCTCGCGCGGCGGCTTGCCCTCGACGACCTTGGCGATTTCCGCGATGTGCGGCGGCGCGGTTCCGCAGCAACCACCGACGATGTTGACCAGGCCGGCCTCGGCGAAGTCGGCGATGTAGCCGGCCTGACGCTCTGGGGACTCGTCGTACTCGCCGAAGGCGTTGGGCAGGCCCGCGTTCGGGTAGCAGGAGACGAAGGTGTCCGCGATCCGCGCCATCTCGGCGATGTAGGGCCTCATCTCCGGCGCGCCCAGGGCGCAGTTGAGGCCCACCGCGATCGGCTTTGCGTGCCTGATCGCGTTCCAGAATGCCTCGGTGACCTGGCCGGATAGCGTCCGGCCGGAGGCGTCGGTGATGGTGCCCGAGATGATGACCGGCCACCGGCGTCCACGGTCCTCGAACAGCGTCTCGACGGCGAACACCGCCGCCTTGGCGTTCAGCGAATCGAAGATCGTCTCGATGATGAGCAGGTCGGCACCACCGTCGACGAGGCCGTTGGCGGCTTCGAGGTACGCGGCGACCAGCTGGTCATAGGAGACGTTGCGGGCTCCGGGGTCGTTGACGTCCGGCGAGATCGACGCGGTGCGCGTCGTCGGCCCGATTGCGCCGGCGACGTAGCGGGGCTTCTCCGGGGTGCTGAACTCGTCGGCGGCTTTGCGGGCCAGGGCGGCGCCGGCGTAGTTCAGTTCGTAGCTCAAATCCGCCATGTCGTAGTCGGCGAGCGAGATCGCGTTCGAGTTGAACGTGTTGGTCTCGAGGATTTCGGCGCCCGCCTCGAGGTACTCGCGGTGAATCCCCTCGATGATCTGCGGCTGCGTCAGGGTGAGCAGGTCGTTGTTGCCCTGAAGGGCGGTCGGCCACTCGGTGAACCGGTCGCCGCGGTAGCCGGCCTCGTCCGGCCGGTCCCGCTGAATCGCCGTGCCCATCGCGCCGTCGATCACCATGATCCGCTGGCGCAGCGCTGCCGTCAGTTCCTCGGCGCAGTCCGGGCGGATGTTCGGCGCGAAAGATTTCGCATCAACGGCGTTCACGTACGTTCCTTCCATAGCGGAAGGCGTCCTTGACTCTGTCGAGCGTGGCGGATACCGGGGGCCGGGCCCCCAAATAGCCGTTGCAACGCCTCTCGACCAAGAAAGTCTACGTCGTCCCCCGACGTGCGGACGCCCAGCTCGACCCGACCCGCACGGCGATTGCGATGCCCTTGAGCGCCAGCTCGCGGATCGTGTCGGCAATGAACATTGGGGTCGTAGTTACCAAGGTTGACCAGTTTGCGGCTGGACGTATTTCGTCTTGACCGCGTCGGCGCCGGTTGTAGCGGTGCTCAATCACCCCATAAGGATAGTGGGCCTATGCAAATCAATGGGGGTGTCACAGGTCTCTGACAGGTGCTCGCCAGGCCGTACCCTGAATCTGTGACCCCTCCGGATGGCGGCTCGGATAGCTTGTCGAAGCTCGAACTGCACAACACCGTCGTCGTGGCGGCGTTCGAGGGATGGAATGACGCCGGCGACGCCGCCAGCGATGCGCTCGAGCATCTGGACGCCATCTGGGAAGCCGATCCCATCGTGGAGATCGACGACGAGGCCTACTACGACTACCAGGTGAATCGCCCCGTGATCCGCCAAGTCGACGGGGTCACCCGGGAGCTGGTGTGGCCGGCAATGCGGATTTCGCACTGTCGGCCGCCCGGCAGCGACCGTGACGTGGTGTTGATGCATGGGGTCGAGCCCAACATGCGCTGGCGCACCTTCTGCGCCGAGCTGCTGGCGATCGCCGACAAGCTCAACGTCGACACCGTCGTCATTCTCGGGGCACTGCTGGCCGACACACCGCATACCCGGCCGGTGCCGGTCTCCGGCGCGGCCTACTCCTCGGAGTCGGCGCGGCGTTTCGGGCTGGAGGAAACCCGCTACGAAGGCCCGACCGGGATCGCCGGGGTTTTCCAGGACGCCTGCGTGGCGGCCGGGATTCCGGCGGTGACGTTCTGGGCGGCGGTCCCGCATTATGTGTCACACCCGCCGAGCCCGAAGGCGACGGTGGCACTGTTGCGTCGGGTCGAAGACGTGCTGGACATCGAGGTTCCGCTGGCCGACCTGCCGGCGCAGGCCGAGGAGTGGGAGCGCGCGGTCAGCGAGATGACCGACGACGACGACGACCTGGCCGAATACGTGCAGTCCCTCGAGCAGCGCGGCGATGCCGAGGTGGATCTGAACGAGACCTTGGGCAAGATCGACGGCGACGCGCTGGCCGCCGAGTTCGAGCGTTATCTACGCCGCCGCCGGCCCGGCTTCGGCATTTAACGCTCTTGCAGTTCCACCCCGAGCAGGGCGTCGACGGCTGTTGCCACCAATTTCGGCGCGGCTGCGTCGTGGCCGCCGTACTCGAGTGCATCGGTAGCCCAACCATCAAGTGCGGCAATGGCATTCGGGGTATCTAGGTCGTCGGCCAGATATCGGCGCAGCCGGGCGACGACGTCGGCGGCGTCGGGCCCCGCCGGCAGCGTTGTCGCTGAGCGCCAGCGCCGCAGCCTGGCGGTCGCGTCGTGCAGCACCTGCTCACTCCACCAGCGATCGGCGCGGTAGTGCCCGGCCAGCAGGCCCAGCCGAATGGCCTGCGGCTCAACGCCTTGCGCGCGCAGGGCCGACACCAAGACCAAGTTGCCTCGGCTCTTGGACATCTTGTGACCATCCCAACCAATCATGCCGGCGTGCACATAATGACGGGCGAAACGTCTTATGCCCCTGACACATTCGGCATGCGCAGCGGTGAACTCGTGATGTGGGAAGACCAGGTCGCTGCCCCCGCCCTGAATGTCCAGACCACTGCCGATGCGGCCCAGGGCGATCGCCGCGCATTCGACATGCCAGCCCGGGCGTCCGGCACCGAAGGGCGCCGGCCAACTGGGCTCGCCTGGCCGCTGCGCCCGCCACAGCAAGGCGTCGAGCTGATCGGTCTTGCCCGGGCGGTGCGGGTCACCACCACGCCGCTCGTACAGCTGAAGCATGGTGTCGCGGTCATAGCCTGACTCATAACCGAATTGCGGTGTGGCGTCGGCCCGGAAGTAGACGTCCTGATGCTCGTCATCCACAACATAGGCCGCCCCGGAAGCCAGCATCTTCTCGACGAGCTCGACTATTTCGCCGATCGCCTCGGTTGCGCCCACGTAGTCGTGCGGCGGCAAGACGCGAAGCGCCGCCATGTCGGTCCGGAACAGGTCGACCTCGCGATGGGCGAGGTCTTGCCATTCGACGCCGTCGCGCGCCGCGCGTTCGAACAGCGGGTCATCGATGTCGGTGACGTTCTGCACGTAGTGCACCTGGTGGCCGAGGTCCAGCCACATCCGGTGGACCAGATCGAACGCCAGGTAGGTGGCGGCATGCCCGAGATGGGTGGCGTCATACGGGGTGATGCCGCAGACGTACATGGTGGCCTTGGTCCCGGGCGCCACCGGGCGCACCTGCCGGTCCGAGGTGTCGTAGAGCCGTAGCTCCGGGCCACGTCCCGGCACCGCCGGAACCGGTGGGGGCGACCACGACTGCATGTCCTCGACTTTAGGCCCGGTGGCGGTTAAGCCCGTCCGGCGGGCTGAGCACCCGACCGCGAGCGCGCTCATCCGTACACCAAAACGCCCCAAAACCCGTGCATTTGCGGACCTTCGCCATCAAGCGGACTTGGACTGCCGCCGGTTCACCACCATGCTTGGCGGATGGCGCCGAGCAGTATCGGAGCCACCTCGGCGCGACACATCACGAAGTCGGGCAGATACGGGTCGAGCTGGTTGTACCGCAGCGGCGAGCCGTCCAGCCGCGAGGCGTGCATGCCCGCGGCCATGATCACCCCGGCCGGCGCCGCCGAATCCCATTCCCACTGACCGCCGGCATGTAGGTAGGCGTCGACGTCCCCGTCGACCACAGCCATCGCTTTCGCGCCGGCCGAGCCGATCGCTACCGGCTGGATCGCGATGATCTGCCGAATGCGGTGCAGGATCGCGGGAGGCCGGGTGGCGCTGACCGCGATCCGGATGGTGCTGGGTACGCCGACGGGTGTGATGGTGTCTGCGACGGTGTCGCTGCGGTACACCACGTTGCCGCGGGCCGGCAACGCCACCGCGGCGTCGGTGATCTCGGGCCGGCCGTCGGTGTGACGCTGCCACAGCGCGATGTGGACCGCCCAGTCGTCGCGCCCGCGGGTGGAGAACTCGCGGGTGCCGTCCAGCGGATCGATGATCCACACCCGATCGGACTTCAGGCGCGCCAAATCGTCATGCGCCTCTTCACTGAGCACCGCATCCCCCGGACGCTCGGCGCGCAGCCGGCGCAGCAACAGCTCGTTCGCCAGGCTGTCACCCGCGTCGCCGAGTGCCCAGGGGTAGGCGAAACCGACCTCTTCGCGCACCTTCAGCAGCAGCTCCCCGGCATCGGCAGCGAGGTCGGCGGCCAACGCCGCGTCGGTCATCTCATCTGCGGCGCGGCTCACCGCATCAGTATCTCTGAGTGGTGATCGCGAGCGCGGGGCGACCTGATCACGAGCGCGCGCAAAATGACAGTCCAAGCGGCATGTCGTTGTACAAATGCGGACCCTCGCGGGCATGAAGCAACTAGAACGCCGGCCAGGGTATGGCCCGATGCCGGTTCGGTCCGGGCATCACGGGATCGGCCAGCAACGCCTGAGTCCGTCGGCGCAGCGCCGCGATTTCTGCCCGGGTGATCTTTCCGGCCAGCGCGTCGGCGAGCGGTCCGTCGAGAGCTTCGGCGAGGGCAACGACCGCCTCCAGGGTTTCGTCGTCAACCGGCCTGCCGGCCCAGCCCCACAGCACCGTGCGCAGCTTGTTCTCGACGTGCAGGCAGACGCCGTGGTCGACGCCGTAGACGTGGCCGTCCAGGCTGCACAGGATGTGACCACCCTTCCGGTCGGCGTTGTTGATGAGCACGTCGAAGACCGCCATTCGGCGCAACTGAACGTCGTCGGCATGCATCAAGACGACCTCGTCGCCCGCGTAGTCGTAGGCCCGCAGCACCGGCAGGTAACCCGGCTGCCGTTTGTCGGCGGGAAACAAGTCCACCAGATCCGGGCCGGGCTGGGGATCGTTGCCGAATAGGTCACCGGGCTGCTGAATCCACAGTTGCAGCATGCCGGGTCCCGCCGGGCCGTCCCGAATGATGGTGTAAGGCACGATGTTCCAGCCCAATTGCGTCGACACCAGGTACGCCCCGAGTTCGCGTCCGGCCAGGGTCCCGTCTGGGAAATCCCACAGCGGGTGTTCACCGGAGATCGGCTTGTAGACGCAGTGCACGCTGCGTTCATCCAGCGTCGATTCGCAGAGGAAGGTGGCGTTGCTGGCCGAGCGGATGCGTCCTAGGACCGTCAGCTCGCCGCGCCGCAACACCTCACGCTCGTCACCCTTCGGTGTCATCGTCAGGCCCGAGCAGCGCGCTGCGCTTGTAGCCGTTGGTGCGCGCGCAGATATGGCCCTCGGGGTCCAACGGTTCGTCGCAGAGCGGGCACGGCGGACGTCCTGCCGAGATGACGCGGTTGGAGCGAGTCGCGAACTGCCGTGCCGATTCCGGCGTCAGGAATACCCGCACTGCGTCGGGACCGTCCTCGGTGTCGTCGAGCACCACCGAGGCGTCGAACTCGGTATCGGTGACGGCCAGCAATTCGACCACCACGGTCTGCGCCTCGGAATCCCAGCCCAGACCCATGGTCCCGACTCGAAACTCTGCGTCGACGGGCATGATCAGCGGGTTGAGGTCGTCGATCTCGGTGGGCTCCGGAGGCACCGGAGTTCCGAACCTGCGATTCACTTCGAGCAGCAGCGCACCGATCCGTTCGGCAAGAACCGCGACCTGTTGTTTCTCGAGCACCACCGACACCACCCGGGAGTCGTGCACCGCCTGGATGTAGAAGGTCCGATTTCCGGGCTGGCCGACGGTCCCGGCCACGAAACGGTCGGGTGTGCGGAAAACATGAATTGCGCGCGCCATGGCACCTCCCAAAATACCGGCACTGGCCGTCGCAACGCGATTCGTTTGGGCCATTACTCGGCGGATCCACCTACCACCGCATCCCCGGACGGCACTTGACCGTCCGGCTCTTCCCCCTTGTCTCGAGAATCCGGGTGCGCCGCCTCGGTTGGCTTGGCGGCGGCTCGCAGTGTCGCGGAAAGCCGGGCACCGGTGTGGTTGACGTGCAACACGAACGGCCGTAGCGGGGTGTAGTGGATGACGCTGATGGAACCCGGGTCGGCGTTGACGCGCTGGAAGCTGTCCAGATGCATGCCGTAGGCGTCGGCGATCACCGCCTTGATGACGTCACCGTGGCTGCATGCAACCCACAGCGCGTCGGCCCCGTGCTGGTCGGCAAGCCTCCGGTCGTGTTCGCGGACCGCGGCCACGGCGCGAGCCTGGACCTGCGCCAATCCTTCGCCGCCAGGAAACACCGCAGCGCTGGGATGGGCCTGGACCACCCGCCACAACGGTTCGCTCACCAGCTCACCCATCTTGCGGCCGGTCCATTCCCCGTAGTCCACTTCGGCGAGCCGTTCGTCGATCAACGGCTCGAGGAACAGCGCTGCGGCCAGCGGTTCGAGGGTGCGGCGGCAACGCAGCATCGGCGAACTCACCAGCGCGCGGATCGGCAGGTCACCGATCCGATCGATCAGCCCGGCGGCCTGCTCGCGGCCCTTGTCGTCGAGGTCGACCCCCTCCGAGCGGCCGGCCAGCACGCCGGCGGTGTTAGACGTGGACCGGCCGTGCCGCAACAGGATGACGGTCATGTCGCAGCGACCGTTCCGGTGGCCAGCAGAATCAGCACGGCCGTTCCGGCCAGTACCCGGTAGCCGACGAACCAATACATGTTGTGGTGCGCCAGGAATCGCAACAGCCAGGCCACCGCGGCCAGGCCGATGACGAACGCGATCAGGGTGGAGACCAGCAGCTGCGGGCCCGTCGCGCTCATCCCCTTGGTGACCGGATGGAAGGCGTCGGGTAGCGAAAACAGACCGGAGGCGAACACCGCCGGAATGGCCAGCAGAAACCCGAATCGCGCGGCCAGCTCGCGCTCAAGCCCGACAAACAGCCCGGCGCTGATGGTCGAGCCTGAGCGCGAGATGCCGGGGACCAGCGCCAGGCATTGTGCAACACCGACCAGAACTGCATCGCGCCAGTTCAAGTGCTCGATGTCGCGAGTCTGACGGCCGAAATACTCGGCCAGCGCGATCACCGCCGAAAACGCCACCAGCGCGGTCGCCACCACCCACAAGTTGCGCACGCCCGACCGGATCTCCTCCTTGAAGAACAGGCCCAGGACACAGATGGGAATGGTGCCGATGATGACGTACCAGCCGAGGCGGTAGTCGGCGTTGCGGTGCGACTTGACGACCAATCCGTTGAACCAGGCTCTGAGGATGCGCACGATGTCGCGCGCGAAATAGACCAGCACAGCCGCCTCGGTGCCGAGCTGGCTGACCGCCGTGAAGGACGCCCCCGCGTCGTCGGCGAAGAAGACGCGCGACACGATCGCCAAGTGCCCCGACGACGAGACCGGCAAGAACTCGGTCAGGCCCTGCACGACGGACAACACGATGACTTGCCACCAGGACATCGCCGAAACCGCAGTCACGACGACGACCGTACCGGTAGCGGAGGTGCTTAGTGATCTACCGGGATACGGGCAGCGCGTGGGCCACGGAGTCGCGGACCGCGGCGGTCAGGCTGCGCTCATCGGTGAGGTCGATGTCGACGAGGCTGCGGACCGCCCTGGCCACCACGTCTTCGGCCTGCGGAACCGGTCCGGCCAGGCGCGGTCGGTAGATCTCGACGACGAGCGAGCGGTGCTCGATATGGAAAGAAAAACTGCGTCCGTCGCCGACCTGACCGTATCCGCTGGCGAAAATGCCGGGAGTGATGTCCTCGACAGCAAAGTCGTTCTCTGCGAGATGCCGGTCAGCGATGACGGTCATGTCGCCAAGATACATGTTGGAAACAAGTTGTTGTGCGCAACATGGCCTTCCTGGTGCAATCCGTGGCTTTGAAGTTACATAGAATCCCAATCACATGTTCCGCAGTCCAGGGCAATCCTTTGCTACCCACGCTTAAACGAGCAGTTCTGACCGTCTCGACGGCTTTGCTCTTGACGACCGGATGTTCGTCGAACCCGCTGACTGGCGCACCGCCCACCATCGCGCCGGCACACGCCGCCGAGTCGCCACCCGTGTCGCAGAACCCGGCCGGCACCATCGCGCCGCTGGGCGGGCGCCCGTTGGCGGCGATGTGGGACGGCGGCTTGGCGGTCCTGTGCCCGGGCGCCGACGCGGCGGCGCCGGCGAGCATCAGTGTCTTCGGCGACGCAAGCAGACCCTCGGCTCCCCGGGTGATCGTCCTGCCAGGCCCGGCGACCGCGCTGACCAGCGACGGCCGCGGCACCACCTACCTGGCCACGCGCGGCGGCTTCATCACGGCCGACCTATCCGCGGGCCACACCGCTCGGGTGAACGTCGCCGGCGCGGACAACGTCGACTTCACCTCGATCGCGCGCCGCGGCGACGGCAAAATCGTGTTGGGTAGCGCCGACGGCGCCGTCTACGTGGTGGCCGGCGACGGCTCGGTCACCCGCCGCAAGAAGATCTTCGCTCGCGTGGATGCCCTTGCGACACAAGGAGATACGACGGTGGTGCTGGATCGCGGCCAGACGTCGGTGACGACGATCGGGGCCGACGGTCGCGTCGAGCAGGCACTGCGGGCCGGCGAAGGCGCCACCACCCTGGCAGCCGATCCGCTGGGCCGGGTGCTGGTTGCCGACACGCGCGGCGGCCAACTGCTGGTCTACGGCGTCGAGCCGCTGATTTTGCGGCAGGCCTACCCGGTGCGCCAAGCCCCGTACGGATTGGCCGGATCGCGCGGGCTGGCCTGGGTATCCCAAACCGCGTCGAATATTGTCATTGGTTACGATCTGACGACTGGAATTCCCGTCGAGAAGGTGCGTTACCCAACCGTGCAGCAACCCAACTCGCTGGCCTTTGACGAAGCGTCGGACACCTTGTATGTGGTGTCGGGGTCCGGTGCTGGTGTGCAAATCATCGAACATGCGGCGGGTGCACGTTGACCGGCCCGCGGTGGAGTCGGCTACCCGCGGGCTGGGACACCGAGATGACCGACGAGTACGAGTGGGCTCCGCTGCGGCTGCCGCCGGAGGTGACCAGGCTGAGTGCGTCCACCAGGCTGTCCATCGAGGCCGAATACCGCGGCTGGGAGCTGACCCGGGTGCGGGTCTACACCGACGGCAGCAGGCGAGTCCTGTTGCGCCGCAAGAAGTCTCGTTTGGAGAACCGTCGGCCGGACCAGCCGCAACTGTGATCTATCCAGTGCTGCGGCGGCTGTTGTTCTTAGTACCGCCGGAACGCATTCACACCCTGGTCTTCGCGATGCTGCGCCTGGTGACCGCCCTGCCACCGGTGCGCCGCTTGCTGAATCGTCTACTGGGCCCTAAGGATCCGATACTGGCCAGCACCGCTTTCGGAGTACGGTTTCCGGGACCGCTGGGGCTGGCCGCCGGGTTCGACAAGGACGGCTTAGGTCTATTGACCTGGGGCGCAATGGGTTTCGGATACGCCGAGATTGGGACCGTCACCGCCCGCCCGCAGCCCGGAAACCCCGCCCCGCGTATGTTCCGCTTGCCCGACGACCGTGCCCTGCTGAACCGAATGGGGTTCAACAACCTTGGCGCCGGGGCGCTCGCGATGCGACTGGCCCGGCGCCGTCCCGAGATACCGATCGGGGTGAACATCGGCAAGACCAAGACCACCCCGGCCGCCGATGCGGTCGACGACTATCGGGCCAGCGCCCGCCTGCTCGGCCCCCTCGCCTCGTACCTGGTGGTCAACGTCAGCTCGCCGAACACACCCGGACTGCGGGACCTGCAGGCGATCGAGTCGCTGCGGCCCATCCTGTCCGCCGTGCTGGCCGAGGTATCGCGGACCTCGACACCGGTGCTGGTGAAGATCGCCCCGGACATTTCCGACTCCGACCTCGACGAGATCGCCGACCTGGCCGTCGAACTCGGGCTGGCCGGCATCGTGGCAACCAACACCACCGTGTCGCGCGACGGCCTGGCCACCGCCGGTGTCGACGCGCTTGGCGCCGGCGGGATCTCGGGGCCGCCGGTGGCGCCGCGTGCCGTCGAGGTGCTCCGCCGGCTCTACGGCCGGGTCGGCGAGCGGCTGGTATTGATCAGCGTGGGCGGCATCGAGACCGCCGACGACGCGTGGGAGCGCATCACCGCGGGCGCGTCGTTGCTGCAGGGCTACACCGGCTTCATCTACGGCGGAGGCTTGTGGCCCAAGCACATTCACGACGGCATCGCCCGTCGACTGCATGACGGTGGGTTCACGTCGCTGAGCGACGCGGTCGGATCCGCGGCGGCCAAGGAAAGGCCGTCGAGTTAGGCCGCAAGGATTTCGCAAGGATTCCGCGAAGATCGCGCAAGCGGTGCGCGGCAGAATGGCTTGGTCAGCAGAAGGTGACCACGATGAAGATCAAAGCGATAGCGGTGGCTGGCCTGTTGGCCGGCACGCTGGTGACAGCGAGTCCCGCGCAGGCCGAGGCACCTTCGCCGTCCGCACTGAGTCATTCTTACCCACTGCGTCATTCTTACCCACTGCGCCCCTCGCCCGCCCTCAGTCCCCAGTCCGAGGCCGAAACGCTGCGGGACGAAATTGACGACCTGGACGCCAGTTGGGACAGTCTCACCCCGGAGCAGCGAAATCAGCGAATAGCGCAGTTACAGCAACAGGTCACCAAGGTGGACATGGACAGCCGAAATCTACCCCAGGATCAAAAAGCGCAAGTGGACGCGATCCTGTTGCCGTCACTTGTCCACTTGGCCAACCTTCTTCGGAAAGTTCAGACGCCGCCCACATCTCCGTGCGTCTTCCCGTTCTGCTTGCCCGGACTGTAAAACTTAAGCGTCCAGATAGTCCGCGACGAAATCCGTTGTGAGCCGGTGCCATTCGCTCCAGCGCCGCACCATGTGGTGGCCGACGCCGTCGATGCCCACCCATTGCGCATCCAGCCCACGCTCGCGAGCGCGCAGCGTCTGAGCCCGTGAGTCGCACGGGTCGGTGCGGGTATCAGCGGTGCCGTGCACGACCAGCAACCGGGTACCCGTCGGGATCAGATCGGCCTTGCCGCCGTGCCACCAGGGCGCCAGTGCCACCACCGCGCCGACGCCACCCCGTTCGGACAGGTGCGCGGCAACACGCCCTCCCATCGAATGGCCAACCAGCACAATATTTTTCGGATCACACCGCTGCCGAGCCTGGTCCAGAACCGCTTCGGCGTCGCGCACCGGGTCCCAACCTGGGCTGTTCCATCCGCGCAGGCGGTATTGGACTCGTCGCACTTCGACGTCGGGTCCGAGGCGGCGCCGCAACGCTCGCGCCATCAACACCATGCGCAAATTCGCTAAGTGCCACCAGCGTGATCGCTCGTTGCTGCGCATTTTGCCGCCGGGCAGCACAAGCACACACGCGCGCGAATTCACGTCCGTGATTCGGAGCCGACGGTCGCCTGGCTTAGGTCTGCTCGTAGGTGCCGTGGATATAGGCCCGAGCAATGGCATGCTGGAACAGGTTGAACCCGAGATAAGCGGGACTGGCGTCTTCGTTCAGGTCCAGCTTGTCCACCTTCACCGCGTGCACCGCGACGTAGTAGCGGTGCACGCCGTGGCCGGGAGGCGGCGCGGCCCCGACGTAGCGGCGCATTCCGGCGTCGTTCACCAGGGTGAGAGCGCCACCGGGCAGGTCGCTGCCGTCGCCCGCGCCGTCGGGCAACTCGGTGACGTCAACGGGCAGGTTGGCCACCGCCCAGTGCCAGAATCCGGACAATGTCGGCGCGTCAGGGTCGTAGACGGTGACCGCGAAGCTGCGGGTCTCGTCGGGGAATCCCGACCAGCTCAGCTGCGGGCTGACGTCCTCACCACCGGCCCCCATGATTCCGCTGATCTGCGGAGTGGCCAGCGGCTGCCCGTCGGTGATCGAGTTCGAACTCAACTGGAAGCGTGGCAACTTGGGCAGCGCGTCGTACGGGTCGGGCTTCGAGATCATTCTCAGTCCTCTCGGGCGATCGATTAGCAGTTTGTCAGCAAGTGTGTCAGCACGGCGGTACCGAACCGCAGCGCATCGATGGGTACCCGCTCGTCGATCCCATGGAACAACGACGTGAAATCCAAATCCGGCGGCAACCGCAGCGGACTGAAGCCAAAGCAGCGAATACCCAAGCGCGCGAAGGCTTTAGCGTCAGTACCGCCAGACAACATGTAAGGCACGGTTCGGCCGTCCGGGTCGACGGCCAGCACTGCGGCGTTCATGGCGTCGACGAGGTCACCGTCGAAGGTGGTCTGGTACGACGGCAAGTCCCTGATCCACTCCCGGGTGATGTCGGGGCCGAGCAATTCGGCCACTTCGGCCTCGAACGCCGCCTGTCGACCGGGCAGCACACGGCAGTCGACGACGGCTTCGGCCGTGGCCGGGACCACGTTGGCCTTGTAGCCGGCCTTGAGCATCGTCGGGTTCGCGGTGTCGCGCAGCACGGCCTTGAGCATGCGGGCCATCGGGCCCAACTTTTCGATCGTCCCTTCCAAGTCGGGTGACTCGGCGTCGAAGGCGAGGCCGGTCTCTTCGCTGATGGCGGCCAGGAACTGCACGACGGTGTCGGTCGGCACGAGCGGAAACTGGTGGCGCCCAAGGCGGCCCACTGCCTCGGCCAAAACCGTGACTGCGTTGTGGTCGTGCACCATCGAGCCGTGGCCGGGCCGGCCGCGGGCGGTCAGCCGCATCCACTGAATGCCCTTCTCGGCCGTCTCGATCAGGTAGAGGCGGCGCTCACCGCCGTCGCGGCGCGGCACCGTCAGAGAGAAGCCGCCGACCTCACCGATCGCCTCGGTGATGCCGTCGAACAAGTCGGGCCGGTTGTCGACCAGCCACTGCGCCCCGTAGGTGCCGCCGTGCTCCTCGTCGGCAATGAACCCGAACACCAGGTCGCGCGGGGGCACGGCGCCGGTCCGCTTCAGCTGCTGGGCGACCACGATCATCATGCCGACCATGTCCTTCATGTCGACCGCGCCGCGGCCCCAGACATAGCCGTCTTCGATTGCGCCGGAGAACGGGTGCACGCTCCATTCGGCCGCTTCGGCCGGCACCACGTCGAGGTGTCCGTGGATCAGCAGGGCGCCGCGGGAGCTGTCCGCTCCGGCAAGGCGGGCGAACACGTTGCCACGGCCTGGCGCGCCGGATTCCACGTATTCGGGCTGATAGCCGACTTCCGCAAGCTGCTCGGCAACCCACCGGGCGCATTCGGCCTCACCTTTGGTGGTCGTGGGATCGCCGGTGTTGGTGGTATCGAACCGGATTAGCCTGCTGACAACCTCGACCACGTCATCGCTCACAGTGACTGTTCTTACCACTGTGCAAGCTGGTGGGTTGGGCGGGCGCAGCGCAATCCGATAGCCTTAGCTGCCAGCTCAGGTTGGCCTGGTCCGAGTGGCGGAATGGCAGACGCGCTAGCTTGAGGTGCTAGTGCCCTACTAATGGGCGTGGGGGTTCAAGTCCCCCCTCGGACACGTCCGGCGACACGACTTAAGTCGGCAGTCGCCGTGACTCGCTGAAGATGCGGGTCGTAGTCGAGGCGCAGGCCCAGGCTTGCGTATACCTGAGCGCGTTCCGCCCCGGTTGCCTCACCAAGCACTGCTGACAGCCCGCCCAATTCCTCAACCAACTCGCTGATTTGTGCGGCAGTCATGACGCGAGGTCGCTCCGCTTGCTCAAGACGGACCTTCAGCTCGTCGCGCTCGGCGGTGCGGCGGCGCAATGCAACAGTCAAATCCTCAACGGCCACACCAGACTCCACGGCGGTAACCAGAGCAGCAACCTTCGCATTCGCCTCGCTGAGCTGGCGCCGCAAGGCCGCGTAGCCAGCCCCTGCTACCGGGTCCGCGTCTTGCCCGCGTGCCAAGTCGGCCGGATCGGCCAGGGTGGCGATCCATTCGTCAAGTCGCGCAGTCACCTCATCTTCACGGAGGTAGACGGTGCGCGGGTGATCACTCAGGTCCGCGGGTACCGAACGCGACTTACCGAGCTCACAACGGTAGAGGATGCGTGTTGTTCGCTTCCCGGCGCGGGCAGCGCCCTGCATCCGCCGTCCACATGCGGCACAGAACAGCAGCCCACGCAGTGCATATGGCACTGTTGACTCTCTGCTGCAAACAAGACCGGGACCCCGCCGCGCCTGCATCCGAAGACGAACAGCCTGCGCTAGTTCGTCACGGATCAGCGCTTCATGCGTGCGGCGTTCTGGTGCGATCCAGTCGGCCTCATCACGCCACCGCATACGAGTCTCATACCCCGCAGCGACATCATCGGGGTTGACCAGAACCTCGTATTTCTCCTGCTTGCCCCAAACACGGATACCGCGGTACGCCGGGTTGTCGAGTATCGCGCGGATCGCCGAATGGGACCATCCTCGTGGGTCACGATGCCGATTCCGTGCCGGGTCGTACTGGCTCGGTGACGGTACACCATCGTCGGTGAGCCGTTGCGCGATATAGCGCAGGCCCGCTCCGTCGGCGTACATGCGGTAGATCCGCTCGACGACCGAAGATGTCGCGGGGTCGGGTTCGAGGCGGTGAAGCCGCTGCCCAAGATTGGCCTTGGCAGGGTTTGGATGCGGGCCGGCATCGACGAGCCGGTAACCGTAGGGTGGTCGACCACCGAGATATCTGGCGGTGTCGTGCGCGAGTGCTGACATCGCCGTACGGACGCGCATCTGGATTCGAGCGCGCTCTCCCTTGCTCATGCCGCCGAACAGAGTCATCACCAGGTCGTGTGCCTCGGAGCCGGGATCGACCGCTCCGCCGACCTCGGGTACCCACAGGCCAACTCCGTAGTGCGTGAGGACAGGGAAGGTGAGCGCAAACTGCGGCCCGTAGAACGCACGGGCGGGTTCCCCAATCACTACGGCATCAAAGCTACGGTCCCGACAAGCGACATCAGCAAGCAGACGTGACGCCTCTGGCCTGCGCTTCCACGGCAGTGAACGGCTCTGTCCCACATCGAAGTAGTCGGCGGCGATGAATCCGCCGTGCGGAGTGATCAGGTCCATGGCACGCCGCTTCTGCCAGCTGCGGCTCGCCTCCGGGTCTTGAGCGTCCTCCGTGCTCACTCGGCCATAGAAGGCGAACCTCAGGCTCACGCCACTCCCCTCCCTGATCCAAGCATCCGGTCCCGCACAGCCATTATCACGTGTACCAGCGCGCGGTTGGCCTCGGACGGAAGTCGATATTGGTTGGGCACAACAATTTCAACACCCCCCTCTGACACCGTCGGCGCATCGGGACGAGCGTCACACCCGGAGCGAGCACGTGCTGCTCGGGACCTGTCAGCCATCGCTTCCCCCTGGCGGATCCCATTGTTGATTGCGGGCTTGGCCACGGACTTCGATCAGTCCGATGCGGCGGGTGTGGATGTGTTGGACGGCCGCGGAGTAGATGAGGGTCCGGTCGCCGAGGCTGGTGGGGCCGGCACGATCGAATTCCCATGCCACCAGATCATCGCCATCGGTGGAGTCGAGGCCGAGATCATGTTGGTGCGCAGTGCTTTTTAAACGTTGTTCACGGGTCCAGGCCGCGCGACGTTCGCGCAGCGCGGTCATCGTGGTGGAATAGCGGCGGGATTTGCTGGTGATGTGGCCCCGGTAGCCCAGGGTGTGCAGCCACCGACCGACACCGGCCAGTCCCTTATCGGCGAGTTGGCTGATGGCGGTCAGGATCGCCCGAACGTGGTCGCAGACATCGAGGTCAGCGATGGCCTCGGTGGAGATGCGTCGCGCGCTGATCCCGACGTCAGCTAAGGATTTGGTGACGTATTTCGCGAGGTAGCGAGCTACGCGGCGGCCTGGAAGAACCCCGCCGTGTGGTGAATCCTCCTGCACAGCAGAGCCGTCCGTGCCGGCGTGCCGGTTGTCGATGGGTTGGGTGTCGACTTGTGTGCCGAACCTGATCACCCGTGTCGCTGTATTTGAGGATGAGTCGGTGACCGTCACGGCCACGGTTCGAACGGCCTGTTGGATGATGGTGGCCAGTTCGGTTGCCGCAAGGGGCGCATGCCAGTCATGACCGCCAGAGTCATCGCTGTCGGGCGGGTCGAGGCGGATCAGGGCATGAATGTGCGGGATGAGCCGGGCTTGCAGTTCGACGACTTTGATGAAGCTGACCTGCACCGCATCCGGGTCGGCGCCCGAAGCACGTAGCTCTCGGCGCAGTGTGCGTCGCAGGGTGATGGTGAAGCGTCGCCACAGTTCGGGCAGGTGCCATGTGAACAGGACATGCCCGGTGTAGTCGTAGCAGTCCGCGCAGATCGGCTGTCCCGCATAGATATCACCTTCGCCGTGGGTTGTGCTGCACCACAGTGGTTTTCCATGCGGGCATCGGCGGTAGCCGCCAGTGTGGTGGTGGTCGCGACACACACGCTGCTTCTTGTCGCCTGCACGCGCGGCGGCGTGAACAGGCCCGTAGCTAGGTGCGGTGAGGGTGACGAACACCTGCGGACGATCGGCCACTGCTGCGGGGATGTTGTGGTGGCCGCCGGCGGTGCCAGCGTGCACGAGCTGCCACGTGTCGCGGGCGTACAGGTCTGAGCACGATGGGCATACCTGTGCGCGGCGGTTGTTGCACCGTGTCCACACCACCCGATCGCGGCCTATCTCGTCGGTACCTCTGAGTTGGATGGGGTGGGCGCAGAAGCCAACAGATTCCGCGCGCCGCCACCACGATTCGAACCCCGTCGAGGACGCGCGGCGCACCATCTGATCCACCACCGCATTGGTGTCGATCGAGCCGGGAACCCCGGGCAACACCAGCGTGGGGGCTGTCGTTGCAGTAGTCACCGTTGACCCCGGGCGGTGTCGGTGCGCCCGCTGTTGGACTGGTTGGTTCGGGTCGCGGCACGAGGTGGCCGGAATCGTGCTGCCAGAGTGGCGATGTCGTGGTCGGCGACGTGAAATGCCCGTACCCGCACCGGTTGGGCCGTGCCATCGATCATCATGTAGCCCACACCGGGAGTGGTGTCGGGGATGTGATCGCAGTCGGCCCCCGCGTCGCGGGCGCCCTGGCCCAAAACCATGGTGGTTTGGGTGGCTTCGGTCAACCGCAACCCGATTCGCACGGTAAACAGCTGCCGCACCGGCAGGGTGTCTTTGGCCGGATCTTGCACCGCTGCCACCACCGAAATGCCGACGGCCCGGCCTTGGGAGAGCAGCAGGCCCAACAGCTGTTCAATTTCGCTGCGCACCTTGCGGTCGGTCACATACGCAGTCAGCGCGGCGATCTCATCGATCACCACCACGAATAACGGCTCAGTCGGAGTCGGGGTGTGCATGCGCGTCTTGCCCCGTAACCGATTGGCGCGGGCGTGCATCACCTCCACTAGTTGCCGCAGCAGGTACAGGGTGGTGCCAGTGGCGTCGTGGGTGAACACCGTGAACATGGGTGCTCCGGCGCCCAGTTCCATGCCGCCTTTCGGGTCGATGACGCAGAGCCGCACTTGTCCGGTTTTCACGGCGGGGGCGAGGCCAGCGATCAGTGACCACAACACTGAACCTTTCCCCGCGCCGGTCGCGCCAGCCACGAGCAGGTGGTGGCCAAGCAGAGGTAGGTGCCACCAGTGGCGGGTTTCGGTGATCCCGACCCGCACCGACCCCACATCCACCGCAGTCGCCGTCGTGGGCATGGGCAGGGCAATCGGGTCGGCCAGCACGTCGCCGCGCATCAGGGTGATGCGTAGCTCTCCGGGCGCGGTCGCGCGGATGGCGATCCGGTCGGCACGCCAGGCGGCGGCTAGCGCCTCGGATTGCTTGTGCCAATCAGCCAGGGAGTGGCCGGTGACCACTCGCAGCGCCAGGACGTCGGTCGTCTTGCCGATGCGCACCGACTGCAAGGTCGGCACCAAGGTGCGTTCGCCAAGTGTGGCGGTCAGGCCGTGCAGGGTGCACACCGATTGCCAGGTGCGGGTGTAGCGCGACCAGGTCAACCAGCGCCGCCGCACCGGCTCGGTGACCCATCCGTGAAACGATCGCGGGTCCAGCCACGCCCAGCCCGCATACGCGGCAGCGAAAGCAATACCGATGATCAGACCCGCGCGTGAGCCATGGGTAATGGCCATCGCCACGCTGGCGATGATCGGGATGCTGATGGCCGGGAACAGGACCGCCCACCACAGCAGATACCCGGCCGCTTTGAACAGTGAGAGGATGAGGTCGGTGATCCAGTCGTCGTCGTTGGATTGAGAGTTCTTGCTGTTTTTGTAGTTTGATGCCATGACAGGCGTCCCTCTGGTGAGTGAATGGTCGATAGCAGCTCACGTGCTGGGGCGCGACACCCACGAGCGCCGCGCCCCAGCAAATGGGGTTATTTCTGCGCGCGGGACGCTTGATCGCTCGGCGCAGCCGCGGGGTTGGTGGGGGTGATGGCGTCGGCACGGAACGCCACGCCGCTGCGATCACCTTGAGCCCAAGGGATAGCAACCAGACCCGCGACTGAAACAGGTTGGGTGACTGTCACTTTCGGATCCCCGGCGACGGTGACGTTGAGCACTTCACCACCGGTGTCATCCAACGCCAACAGCTGCGCGGCATACAGTGGCACGCCGGTGGCGGTGTCCACTTTTGGGCTGCCGGTCTCGAAGTTCAGCCGCGGCTCGGCCGCTCGGGTGACGATGAACCGTGTGCCTGATGTGTCGATTCTTAAACGCATTGTCCCGCTGTTCCTTTCGTGATCTGTTTGCGCCCGTTGCGGCGCTGGGCTCAGTTCACGTGGACATCGCGGACGTAGCGAGGGACGTTGGCAGGCATTGCCGACACTGCCGCAGACATTTCGGACACGACAGGGACATGCCCGTGGGCATCGGACGGGCATCACCGCCGCGGGGCGGCGGCAGTCGCATGGCAAACTAGGAACCACGCGCTGAGGATGGACAGGGATGACACGGAAAGATGTGCGCTGAGACGACGGGCGATCAGGACGGCGACGCCGAGGCCGCCACGATCCCCAACGATCGCCTCACCCAACGGCTGCACGCCAAGGGACTCTCCCCACAGAGGTTCGCCACTGCGGTGGGCGTGGATATCAAGACGGTGCGCCGCTGGCTGGCCAACATCGACTACAACGTCCGCGAGGACAACGCCCGCCGCGCCGCTAAGCTGCTTGGCTGCACACCGCACAACCTGTGGCCCAACCAGTATCCTGCCCCTACCGCGAGCGCGCTGGCGACGACGTCGCTGGGTGGTCCGTTCACCGCGACGCTGTATGCCAGCCGCACCCAGCTGCCGATCACGACGTGGCAGCAGCATTTCGGCGACGCCACCACCGGCATCGACATCCTCGTCCTGGCGGCCACGTTCCTGTTTGACACCCTCGACGGCTTCCTCGACATTCTGCTCGACGCCGCCGCCCGCGGTGTGGCGGTGCGGTTTCTCGTCGGGGATCCTGACACTGCCACCACGATCCTGCGCGGCAAGGAGGAAGGCATCGGCGAGGCCGTCATCGCCCGCTGCCGCACGTCCGTGGAGTTGCTCGCCCCGCATGCCGATACCCCGGGGCTGGATATCCGCACCCACGACACCACGCTCTACACGTCGATCTTCCGGGTCGACGACGCCATGATCGTCAACTTCCACATCTACGGCTCACCCGGGCGCAACAACCCCGTGCTTGTGCTGTCGCGCCACCACGAACCACGGCTCTGGGCCACCCTCGAAGACGCTTTCACCCAGGTCTGGGATCGCGCCAGACCGCTCAGCGCGAAAGGCTGAACCCTATGCGAACCGACTACTACAACGACCCCAACGCCCCGCTGCCCAACAGCGTCGTTCCGTCAGCCTCGGCCATCGTCACCGACGAACAGGGTCGTATCCTGCTGATCAAACGCCGCGACAACACCCTGTGGGCGCTACCCGGCGGCGGACACGACATCGGCGAAACGATTGCCGACACCGCCGTCCGGGAAGTCAAAGAGGAAACCGGGCTCGACATTGAAGTCACCGGCCTTGTCGGTGTCTACACCAACCCGCAGCATGTCGTCGCGTTCACCGATGGCGAAGTCCGCCAACAGTTCTCTCTGTCCTTCACCACCAAGGTTCTCGGCGGTACCCTGGCCATCGATCACGAAAGCACCGACATCGCCTGGACCGATCCCGACGACATCCCCAATCTGGACATGCACCCGTCGATGCGACTGCGCATCGAGCACTACCTGCAACACCGCGACAGCCCCTACCTCGGCTAACCGGCTGGGTTTACAGCCAATCGCGTACCCGTCGGACCGCCGCCAACAGTTCGTCGCGCCCCGCGTCGACCGCGCGGTGCACCGGGTCCTCGGGTCCATAGCGGCCCAACACCTCGATCAATCGATCTCGCGGTGATACCGGCGCCCCGTCCGGCCCGGTCGTCAGATCGCAAAAGGTCAACACATCCAGAACATCGCTGGGCGGATCGCTGAACGCCGCTAAACCTGACAAGCCGCGCTCGGCAGCTTCCGCGTGCGCCCCAGTATGGAACGCCACCAGGGAGGCGACCAGCTCCCGAAAACCCGCCGCCCGGGCAAACTCTGCGCCATCGAGCGGATGAAACCCGGTCCGGCGCAACGACGGTGCGTAGCCGATATCGTGCAGCCACGCCGCTGCCACCAAAGAGTCCGCTGTCTGGGCATCGAACCGCCGACTCAGCCGCTCGGCAGTCGTCGCGACACCCCGCACATGCGCCAACCGCCGCAGCTGCCCCACCAGTCGCGTCTCGGCCTCTCGCCGTGCACGCTGCGCCAGCATCCCGCTCACAACCGCCATCCTACGAGTCCCATCGCCATGGCGCAGACCCGCAACTGATGCTCAGCGGAGCCCGGGCCGCCATAGCCCGCGAGGAACCGGCGGCTACCTGCGGGCTTCGCTACACTCCCTCTGCTCCCGTCCGCTGGCGCTCCCGTCCGCGCCGCTCGCTACGCTTCGCCCTCCGTCCGCCGCCACACAAGCTTGCACACGACGACGAGCGCTGTACATCTCAACGGCCACGGCATCCTGGCACCACGACAAGCCAGGACTGTCCTCGCTCCTCGCCGCATCGAGACGCCGCGGGCAGCAGGCGCGACCAACGCCCGCCTGACCGCCGCTGGCCTGCGATGTGAGAACTTTCTTTACTGCTATCAAGTCGATGGCGGCACGTTGCCACCAGCTCGACACCGCAGCCGCCCGACTCGAACGCCACGTCGACACCATCACCGCCACCGCCGCACCCGAGCTACAGCGTCGGGCCCGACACCGCTGCCACGCTGCTGACCGCCCTCGGCGACAACCCCGCTCGGATCGGCAGCGACGCCGCTTTCGCCAAACTCTGCGGGGTCAGCCCACTGGAAGCCTCCAGCGGCAAAACGATCCGCCACCGGCTCAATTGGGGAGGCAATCGCGACGCCAACCGTGCCCTGCACGTCATCCTGGTGGTGCGCATGCGCCGTCACCAGCCCACCCGCGACTACTTCGTTCACCGCCTGGCCGAAGGCAAAACCAAGAACGAGATCATGCGCTGCATCAAGCGTACATCGCCCGCGAGATCTACCACGCCCTCCGCCAACCCAGCAGAAGAACCAACGAACTCATTGCCTGAAGAACTCATTGCCTGAAGATAGGAGCATCTGGTATCAACTCCCGAAGGGCACCCGATCCGCAATGTCCACCCATTTCGTGGCGATATGGCACCTCTGTAGATGCCATCAATCCTCCCAGGTGAGTAATGTGCAGGTGGCTAATCGTTCAGGGTCATAGGGAACGCGAGATGATTTCCTTCATCACCTCATTTGTGCCGGCGTAGATTTTCTGCACGCGCTGGTCCACCCACAATCTCGAGATGGGGTACTCGGTCATGTACCCATATCCGCCGTGGAGCTGCAAACAGTCATCGAGCACCTTCATCGCTCGCTCAGTGGTCCACCATTTCGCCATGGCGACGGTCTGGACGTCGAGTTGGCCCGCGAGGTGTAGGTCGATGCAGTAGTCCAAAAATACTCGTGCGATGCGCGTTTCGGTTGCAGCTTCGGCCAAGATGAATTTCGTGTTCTGGAAGCCGAAGACGGGCCGTCCGAACGCTTCCCGCTCACGGGTGTATTTGAGTGTCTGCTCCACGGCAAGTTCCATCGCCGCGACCGCCCCAACCGCGACGATGAGCCGCTCTTGAGGTAGCTGCGTCATCAGCTGAATGAAACCCTGACCCTCGGTCTCGCCCAGGAGGTGCGAGCGGGGCACTCTTACGTCGTCGAAGAACAACTCGGAGGTGTCTTGTCCGCGTTGGCCGATTTTGTCGAGGACCTTGCCGCGCCGGAATCCGGGTCGATCGGCTTCGGCGACGATCAGCGAGATGCCGGCGGCGCCCTGACTTGGATCTGTCTTGGCGACGACGATGATCAGGTCGGCTTGCTGACCGTTGGTGATGAAGGTCTTTGCGCCGGTGATCACGTACTCGTCACCGTCAAGAATTGCTTTGGTCTTGACACTCTGCAGATCAGAACCGGTCCCTGGCTCCGTCATGGCGATAGCACCGATCATTTCGCCTGAGGCCATCTTGGGCAGCCACTGCCTCCGTAGTTCTTCGGCCGCATACTGGAGGATGTAGTGCGCGACGATTCCGCTGTGCAGCCCTGCGCCCCATGAGCTGTCCCCGACTCGGGCTTGCTCTTCGAGTACGACGGCTTCGTGCGCGAATGTGCCGCCTCCCCCGCCGTATTCTTCGGGTATGGACATGCAGAGCAGGCCTAGTTCGCCGGCTTTGTGCCACAATTCTCGGTCAACTTGGTGCTGGTCTGCGAAACGTTGCGCATGTGGGGCCAATTCGGTCGAGAAGAACTTCGCGGCAAGGTCACGAAGCTCGAGCAATTCGGCGCTCATCCAGGGAGAAATTGATGCTGTCACAGGATTCCCTCTCGGCTGTTCAATATCAATGGGTTTGATTTCTTAGGACGTTTCGATCTGATACTCGCCGGCGGAGTGACGCGCGCGTATGGCCTTCTTGTCGTATTTCCCGACGCTTGTTCGGGGAATCTCAGACACGAAGCTCCACCGCTCCGGGATCCACCACTTGGCGACCTTGTCCAACAGAAACGCGCGCAGTCGGTCGATGTCGACCTCGGCTCCACGGTGAACCACGACCAGGGCGAGCGGTCTTTCCTGCCATTTGTCGTCGGGAACTGCCACCACCGCAGCCTCGTAGATCGCCGGGTGACCAATCAGCGTGTTTTCCAGCTCGACTGAGGAGATCCATTCTCCACCTGACTTGATGACGTCCTTCGCACGATCGGTCAGCGTGAGATACCCGTCCGGGTCGATCCGGCCGACGTCGCCGGTGCGCAGCCACCCTCCGTCGAACTTGTCCGGATCATCGTCGCCGAAGTAGGCGCCGGTGATCCACGGGCCTCGCGCCTGTATTTCACCCGCTGATCGACCGTCCCACGGCACTGTCTTCTTGTGGTCGTCACGCAACCGGATCTCGACACCGCACATCGGCCGACCCTGGCTTTCGCGCATCTCCCACGCACGGGTCTCGCCTACTCCGTGCGCTGCGCGTGCGACGGTAGCCAGCGGCGAGGTTTCGGTCATGCCCCATGCCTGCACGATAGGCACGTTGTACTTGTCTTCGAATGCCCGCATCAGCGAGACGGGGACTGCCGATCCCCCGCAGGCAACCAGCCGAAGTGAGGAGATGTCCCGGGCGGGATTCGATTCCAGGTATCGATCGACATCGTTCCAGATCGTCGGCACTGCACCGGCGATAGTCGGCTGAGTCTCTTCGATGATCGACACCAGCGGCGCGGCTTGCAGATGGCGATCGGGTAATACCAAGTCCGCACCAGACATCAACGCCGCGTAGATCAGTCCCCACGCATTGGCGTGAAACATCGGGACAATGGCCAGGATACGGTCGGCCTCGCTCACTGCCAGGGCGTTCGACGTGCAGGCGGTCAGTGCATGTAGGTAGGTCGAACGGTGGCTGTAGACAACACCTTTGGGATTTCCAGTAGTCCCGCTGGTGTAGCACATGGCCGCGGCGGAACGCTCATCGATCTCGGGCCAATCGAAAGTCTCCGGTTGCTGCGCCAGGATCTCCTCGTAACGCAACACCGTCTTCCCGCATCGCTGCAGCGGAGCGAGGTCGCCGCCCCCGGTGGCGATGACCGTATGCACCGACTCCATCGCTGGTAGCGCACTAGCCAACAATGGCGCAACCGACGCATCCACCAGGATGATCTGATCGCTGGCATGGTTGGCGATGTACGCGAGTTGCTCTGGAGCCAAACGAATGTTGAGGGTGTGCAGCACCGCGCCCATGGAGGGAACCGCGCAGTAGGCCTCGAGATGTTCTTGGTTACTCCACTGAAAAGTGGCCACCCGTTGATCTGCCGTTATTCCGAGCCCGCGCAACGCATTGGCAAGTCGGCCCGCTCGCCCCAGGACGCTACGGTAGGACATACTTCGGTATCCAATTCCGTCGGGGGTGATCACCTCGCTGTTTCCGTGAATGGAGGCGGCATGGCGGACAATTGCCGAGATTGTGAGCTGGACGTCTTGCATCGTGCTGTGCATTACGCATCGGCCCTTCAGGCGAACAGGTCTGGATGGCGACTCGCATCGCCTATGAGCGTCCCGTAGTGGGTTCTGAGCGCTTGCAGGATCTCTGCCAGCGGTAGATCGTCGAAGGCGCCTCGATCCCTCAGATATTCCATGTGTTGTGTGCCGTCACCGGCGAACCCGTGCAGCAGGGCGTCTGTGCGCCCGTCGAAATCAATTGGCGGGACGCCGAACCGTGCGCATAGCTCGCGATTGAACGCCGGAGTTGCCTTGACCCAGACACCGCAGAGATGCATGAGGCTGTATCCGTGGTAGACGAAGACGTCGGTACCGCCCATCCGCTCACGCAATGTCTCGGTCTGAAGGTGGTTTCGGACATCGGCGAACCCCAGCCGCGCTGGGATGCCTGCTGCTCGGCAGGCCGCCGTCAAGAGCACCGCCTTCGGGACGCAGTAAGCGCGGTCTGCAGTTGCGATGGTGCTGGCGCGATACGCATGCGGGTCATCGGTCACGGTGTAGGGGTCATACCAAATCGAGTCGCGGACCGCAGTGAAGATGGCTATGGCCTTCGTGGTGTCGTCGACCGCGCCGCGGGTCGCCGATGCAACGAAGTCGCGTACCGATTCATGTTGCCAATCGAGGAACTCCGTGGGCTCCAGGTAAGGCGAGTTCTCACCGCTCATCGGTGCCGCAACGTCACAGGCAGTCCGTCCACGGGAATGGGCAGCGAGGTGTTGTCCCAACGCACGTGATAGTCGTTTGGGACCGTCCAAGTGTAGGTACGCAACATCTGGTGCAGGATTGCCTTCACCTCGAGTGTGCCGAACTGCATCCCAATGCATTTGTGCGCCCCCCCGCCGAACGGCACCCAGGCGAATCGGTGCTGTTGGTCCTCGCGCCGGGGCTCATCGAAGCGCGACGGATCGAAACGGTCCGGGTCGCTCCATATTCTGCGGTCGAAGTGATTTACGGCGGGTGTGATTGCGCACAAGGTTTCACGGGGGATGTGATAGCCGTCGATGGCGACATCGCGGACGGTCTTGCGCATCACCAGCGGAACGGGCGCCAGCAGACGCAGAGCTTCTTTGAGGATCAGATCGAGGACCGTCATCCGCTCCAGTTCGTCGATATCTGGCGAATCGTGACCGAAGGACCGCGCCTCCGCCGCTGCCTTCTCCTGCCACTCAGGATGTTTAGCGAGGAAGTAGGTGACAGCAGTGGTGGTGATCGTGGAGGTGTCATGGGCGGCCATCATGAGAAAGATCATGTGGTTGATCACATCCTCGTCGGAGAACCGTTCACCGTCTTCTGTGGTCGCCTGGCAGAGGGCGGCGAATAGATCGTCGGTCTCGCCTGCACGCGCGGCCGGCAGGTGTCGGGAGAAGTAGTCCTCCAACACGCGCCGCCCATGCACGCCGGCGCGGAACCTGGTGCCCGGGAGTGGAACTCGCACAAAGGAACTCGCCGCGCGAACAGTGGACACGAACGCCTCGTTGACAGCAGCGCTCTCGTCCTTGCCGCGGCCACCCATGAAGACATCCGTGGCAATATCGAGGGTGAGATTCTTCAACAACGGGTAGATCCGGACCGACGGACCGGTCGGCCACGCGGGCACGGCTGCGCGAACGCACGGGGCCACCTGCCCGACATATCCGGTCAGGCGAGGACGCGTGAACGCCTCCTGCATGATGCGCCGGTGCATCAAATGTTCGTCGAAGCTCATGAGCATCAACCCGCGATGGAAGAAAGCATCGATCAGGAAGGACCAGCCATCTTGAGAAAAGGCCTTGGCTTCGCTTGTGAACGCCTCACGCGTTGCGTCTGGACCGGCGATGACCACCATTTTGGTACCGAATGCGCCCATCCACGACACCGAGCCCAAACGTTCGTAACGCTCCCGACTGAATTCTGAACCAAATCGGATGTAGTCGACAGTGTGCCCCAGCAACGGGAGTCCAGCGTCCCCTAGGACGGCTCTCAGCCCAGATCCGGCGGGGGCCGGCGCAAGTTCCCGGACTCTCCAGTCCCGACTCCACTGTCGCCATTTGTCATCGACGACGCGGGGGGCGGGCGCCAACAGGACAGACGTCAACCGCTCCTTGGGGTGACGCGTGATTGCGAGAAGCTGATTAGCCACGATGCCTCCTGGGCGCTCTGCTGCACGGGTATCTGGTAATAGTTTACATAGATGTGCTGAATGTCAATATTCGAACAGTTAACAGTGAAATGTTAGACACCGCCTGCGACCCGGATCATCTGCGCAGCCTCGCGCGGTTCTCACTCGGGCCGTCTAACTGAAGGCGTTCAACGTGCCTGAATAGATAATCGTGACTGCGTGGTTTGCGGGTGAGGATCCGGTAGGCAAATGTAGGCCCAGGCCAGTTCGTCGGGATCGCGCCACTCGAGGTCGTGTACCAGCTCGCGCAAAGCGCCCACACCGACCTTCGCAGCCGCCGGCTCAATCGTGTGTTGTAGCTTTGCTCGATGTCTGGCCTGACGTCGACCGTACGCCCTGGGTCACTCGCCAAAATCTTGATGAGGGCACCGACATAGCGGACCTGAGACTCGATCATGTAAATGATCGACCCGGAACCGACATTCGTGTTCGGGCCATAGAGGAGAAAGAGATTCGGGAACATCGGGACTGTAATGCCCAGGTATGCGTGCGCCTGCGTCCCCCACACCTCGTCCAGAGTCACTCCGCCCCAGCCGCGAACACGCATCGGGGCGAGGAAGTCGGTAGCGCGGAAACCTGTTCCGTAAATGACGACATCCGCGCGATGGAGTACGCCATCGTCGGTCACGACTCCCTTGTCGCAAAGCTTCGCAACCGCGTTGGTCACCAACGAGACTTCACCGTTGGCAATCGCGGGGTAGTAATCATTCGAGAACAACACCCGCTTGCACCCCGGCGCATCTGATGGCGTGAGTTGCCGGCGCAGCATTGGATCGGCAACCTGCCGATGGAGGTGGTAGCGGGCGACCGCGCCGAGAATGCGTGACAAGGGCTTCGCGTCGACCAACGTCACTGCGAGCACTTCAAAAATCAGCCATACCGCGAAACGCTCAAGACGCAGCCACAGCGGCAGAACCTTAATCAGCTGTTGGTGAAGACGTCCGTACCTGCTGTCCCACTTCGGCAAAATCCAAGGCGCCGTGCGCTGATACAGCGTTACGCGCTGTGCCTCGTGTGCGATCCGTGGCACAAACTGTATCGCGCTTGCGCCTGTCCCGATGACGGCTACTTCCTTGCCGCGCAGCGATACCGAATGGTCCCAACGCGCCGAATGAAAACGCGGCCCCTCGAAGGTGTCTTCGCCGGCAATATTCGGCGTATGAGGTCGCGAGAGCTGCCCCACGGCCGAAATCACGACATCGCACCAGATCGTCTCGCTGGATCCGGTCACCAAACGCCAACGGCCGGCCTGTTCATCGAAGGTCATCTCGACGACTTCGGTCCGCGTGCGCAAATGCAGGTCCATTCCGTCGGCCAGGACGAGTCGGCGAAGATATTGGAGTATCTCGGGCTGTTCTGCATAACGTCTCGACCAACGAGTGTTGGGCTTGTCCGAGAGTGAGTACAACGCTGACGGCACGTCGCAAGCCGCTCCTGGATAGGTGTTGTCGCGCCAGACGCCGCCGATGTCTGCAGCCTTTTCCACCATGGTGAAGTTGGTGAATCCGTCCCTCTTCAGCTGATGGGCCATGGCGATACCCGCGACGCCGGCCCCGATGATCACTATCGACGGATCGTGTCCTCGAGGATCCCTCGCAAAGCCGCCTGTCATGAGACAGCTAAGAAGCAGTTGATGGCGCGGTGGCAGTGGAGCATCCACGGTCCCAACACTTTCACCGGTGGGCCGAAGCTTTCAGGAAGTTTCCAGCGCGGTGGATCGCCTCACGAGCCTCGGGCAGGATTCGGAACATGGCTTGGAACACGTGGATCTGTCCCCGGTACACCTGTATCTCAACGCTTGATCCGGCCGATCGGAGGCGGTCGGCAAGATGCCTCGAGTCATCGATCAACATTTCTCTTCCGCCTACCTGAATCAGGATCGGTGGCATGGACCTGAGGTCTGCGTCGAGCACGCTGATTCGCTCATTGCGGTGATCTGCACCAGCCACGTACAGGTCAAGAGCGCGGGCCGCGGACCGAGCAGAGGCGAAAGGATCACGGCGGCGAAGTTCGCGTGCCCTCGCGAGTTCACATGTCAGATCCAGGACCGGAGACATGAGAAGCATCGAATCCGGCAGCGGCAGTCCGTCACTACGTGCGCCAAGGGCGGTGGCCATCGTGAGCTGGCCGCCCGCCGAGTCCCCGGCCACCGCAACACCGCGTTCGCCGGAAGCCGAAGGCTGCCCTGTGACGAGCCAGCGGTATGCGTTCAGTGCATCGTCGGCGGCAGCGGGAAAGGGATAGCGTGGAGCTAGCCGATACCTCACCGCAAAGATGGGCCGACCGCTCGCGGAGGCAAGTTCACCGAGCAGGCCGCGGTGGGTAGCCGGTGAGCACATGGAGTAGGCGCCGCCATGAATGTAGAGCAACGGAACCGCGTGTGGATCGACTGCAGGAGAAGTGATCCAATCCCCGCGTATCTGATTCCCGGCGAACTCGGTATCTATTGTGCGAACCGCCACGCTTCGGCGGGGCCGCGATCCCACAAGCGCCATCCGGAGTACGCGATCCATCACCGCGAGGCCGTGGGCGCTCGACGGGATGAGTTGCGACAGCGGACGCAGTGTGTTTCGCGAAGTCATTGCCACGAAATGACTTGCAAGACTGGGGCGCCGGTCCGCCGCATCAGTGTTGGTCACCGTGCGCCAACGGATTCTGCGCGACGTTCAAATCGGTAATCGGAGAGCCGGAAGGTGCGGCTACGCCAGTAAGTCTCCAGGGTAGTTGACGGACGCAACGGAACATCGCCGTGTTTGTCGAAATAGTAACTGTTGGCATTGGAACAGCTCGGCTGCCAGAAAACCTGTCGATGTCGGCGGCTAACCATGTCACCGAAGTAGCGATCGTTCGCCTGCTGTCTGACCTCTACGTAATCAGCCTTCAGCGTGCGCGCACGACGAAGACAGCGGACGATATGCCGACTTTGCGCCTCGATGAGTGTGAAGTACGAGGAGCCGTTGTAACCATAGGGACCGAAGATATTGAAGTGATTCGGGAACCCTGGGACGCTCACACCCTCGAAGGCTTGGAGGCGGTGCTCATCCCACCAGGCAGACTGCTCCACTCCACCGCGTCCCTTCAGCACATAAGTCGGCATATTGCCCGACTCCATCACTTTGAACCCGGTGGCCAAGACCATGACATCGATCGGATAACTCTTGCCATCTTCAGTGTGAACCGAGGCATGGTCGACATGGGTGATGCCGCTGGTCTCGAGCGAAACATTGCGACGGTTGTACGTTGCGAGATAGGAATTGTGGAAACTCGGTCGCTTACAACCCAACGAATAGCGAGGAATGAGTTGGTCTCGAGTCACCGGATCGTCGACCGCCCGACGCATATAGCGTTTCGCCGCCTCTTCCATGAGGTCCGACACAGGGATCAACGAGTGAAAATGAGCTGCGATGGGAAATGTGAACTCGACGAACGCCTGACTCGCAGTGCGCGTCATCAGTTGTGCCCCTGGCACCAACCGCATCACTGTCGCGGCCCAGCTCGGTATGGAGAAATCCGGCTTCGGCAAGCAGTAAATCGGCGTTCGCTGGAAGACCGTCAGACTTGATGCGATCTTCGCGACTTCGGGAATCAGCTGCACCGCAGATGCCCCAGTCCCGATCACCGCCACCCGCTTACCGGTGAGATCTTTCGTATGGTCCCATCTGGCCGTATGCAGCGTCACGCCGGCGAAGTCGCGCACTCCTGGAATATCAGGCCACTTCGGCCGACTGAGAACGCCAGAGCAATTTATCACAAAACGCGCGGTCAGATTCTGACCAGAGGAGCAGCTCAGCCGCCATAGTGCGGCGCCTTCGTCGAAACAGGCTTCGTCCACAGTCGTGTTGAACCGGATGTAATTTTGGAGTCCGTATTTTTCTACACACCGCTCTGCATAAGCCTTCAACTCATCCCCGTGAGCGTAAGTACGTGACCAGGATGTTCGCATCTCATAAGAGAACTGGTAACTATAGGACGGAATATCGACCGCTATTCCCGGATACGTATTCCAGTGCCATGTACCGCCGACGCCATCGGCGTCATCGACTATAAGAAAGTCCGCAAATCCGGCCTTCAACAGGCTGATCGCTGTACCAATCCCAGAAAACCCGGCTCCGACTATTACAATTTCGTAGTGCTGCCCAGACTCAGAACCCATTACTTCCTCACGTGCGCTTTGATGTTTACCCTATCCGCTGCTGCAGTTCAGCGTGTTTGTGTCAACTTCAGGTCAGCATCGTCACGCCGAGTGATATCGTAATCCCGCATATCCAGACGGGACAGTTCCCTGGTGAACTGAGTCGCAAAGCCCGGATACATCGTGCCGTTATAGCCATCCTCTGTTAAATACCAGCTGCTGCAACCCGAGTTCCATGTCGTGCGTCGTAACCGCCGCTGAATATTGGAGTGGTACGCGTTTTGGCTATTCTCTTTCACATCCAGGGTATGGACTCCGTTACCTTGGTCGCGCAAGAGCTCGATCGCTTTTACGATGTAATCGATTGCCGCCTCCATATATAGAAGAGCGGAGTTGTGGCCAGGACCGGAATTAGGCCCGAAAGTGAAGAACAAATTCGGATACCCGGCCACACTCACGCTCTTGTAGGCAAATCTCCCCTCAGACCACGCGTCTTCGAGTTTTCGCCCGTCGCGCCCCAGGATCGGAAATGGCGTACCGCGTTTACACACATCGAAGCCTGTCGCGAATACTATGCAGTCCACCTCATGCTCGATGCCGTCGGCGGTTCGAATTCCGTTCGGAGCCAGTGTGGCGATCGGCCAGCTGACGAGTTTGCAGTTATCGGCCTGGAGAGCAGGGTAATAGTCGTTAGTCATAAGCATGCGTTTGCACCCAGGTCTGAACTGCGGTGTTAGCTGACGTCTCAACCAGGTATCCTTCACCTGCCGACGCAGATTCGCCTTCGCGGCCGCTTGGATGACAGATGTGGCAGCGGTATCCCAAACCATGCCCACGGCCATGACCTCATGCGCCCAAAACCACGCACCTCGTAGGGCCTGTTCGGTTGCCGGCATGCGCTTGAAAGTCGAACGCGCCCAGGCCGGATGCCGGAAATTCACCCTCGGTAGGACCCAGCCGGGCGTCCTCTGAAACACCTTGACCGACGCCGCCAACTGGACCAATTCGGGAACGATCTGCACAGCGCTCGCCCCGGTCCCGATAACCGCCACCCTCTTACCGCTCATGTCATAGGAGTGGTCCCACCGAGCACTGTGAATCTTTTTCCCCTCGTACGACTCGATGCCACGAATATCCGGGAAACTGGCGTCAGCAAGTGGTCCGCTAGCCATCACGACTGAACGGCCCCGATACCGCCTGCCGCCGGTCGTGTCGACAACCCACTCTCCGGCATCCTCGTCGAATTCCAGTGCACTCACGTCCGCACCGAAATGAATGAACCTCCCAAGATCGTATTTCGCGACAATCGCGTCGATATAGGCGAGGATCTCTGCGCTCCCCGAGTATGCGCGAGTCCAGCCTGGGTTCGGCTCGAACGAGTAGGAGTACAGCAATGACGGAATGTCGCAGGCGGCGCCGGGGTAAGTGTTGTCACGCCAGGTGCCCCCGACGCGATGTGATCGCTCCAAGATGACAAAGTCGTTAACGCCCGCTTGAAGCATTCTCATCGCCGTACCGATACCCGCGAAGCCGGCGCCGACGATCAAAGTCGTTACCGTGTCCGTCATTTAGCGACCGGTTCATAGGTCAGTTCATCCGTCCATGAAGGCGGTCGCCCGAGTACTTGCACGGGGAAGATGTCGATCGCATTGCCTAAGCGCTGGGAAACGAAGTGAAGGGGTTGGGACCGCTTGATCGAGGAGGACATGTGGGCCTTCAAGATGTGATATCCAGGCACCCTCCGCGTGTGCTCACTGCGGTCCCCGACATTGCCATATCGCGTCACCGCGTTGTACAGCTTCTCTTCGGATAGCCCCATCGCGTTGAGATTCATCAACATGCGCGTGAGAAGCGGTATATACAGCAACGCGCCAGTGAGAATACGGGGGTCCATCACAGCGCCGACCGTTTGGATTGCATGGATTCGCATGGGACTGGCGCCGAGGTCATTCAGGACTTGAAAACCTACTGCAAGGTGCCGCGATTCGTCGCTGTTGACCTTATTGAATACTTCCCCGCAAATTGGGTCGTCGACCTCATCAAGGAGAAATTTCAGCAGGGCCCCGTCCAGCGCGGTCTCCAGTGCGGGAATCGCGGCGCCGATGACAGTCAGAGGAAGAGCCTCAGCGTACCGATCTAGCCACTCGATCACGAGACGGATGTTCTTATTCGGTACAGGCTTTTCGCCTTCCTCGATCATGCCCCAGCGACGCATCAGAGCAAGTTCGGCGTTGGCGTGACGCTGCTCCTCGGCGTGAAAGTAACGGTAAATGTCTCCGAGCGCTTCGAAGGGCGCCTTCGGGGCCATCGCAGCAAAGGCGCGCGCTCCGACATGCTCAATCCACACCACGTCGGACATGAATTGCTTGAGTTTGGGACGCTGTTCGTCGGTGATCAACTCCGCACCAGGGGCGCCCCAATCGATATCGGCGAGAGCCCATTGCTTGTTCTTGATCGTCTCGAGCATGTCGCTATATGCGAACGCCATTTCACTGCTCCCTCTGTTCGGCTGGATCGTTCCATGAGGCCACGCGCTCCACCAGCCCCAACGCCCGCGTAAACTGACCGGGTAAAGCTCTTTTCAGTTGCCACAAAATTTTCGCGTCCAGTTGGGGCACTACATAGATTTGTCCGCGATCGTGCGCGTTCAAGGTCGTTCGAGCCACTTGATCCGGCGAAATGCCGGTCCACCTCATCAGGTTGGTCGCGAGTTTCGCCGCCGACTCCTCAATCTGAGGATTTTTGGCGATGTTCGTCTTGACGAAGGTGGGGCAAAGCACTGTGACATTGACGTTAGTACCGCTCAGTTCGGCCGCCAAGGTCTCGGACAGAGCGAGCACTCCGGCCTTACTCACGTTGTATGCCCCCATTCGGGGCGCCGAGCCGAAACTCGCGGCGGACGCCACATTGATCACTCCGCCACGGCCGTTGCTCCGGAGCCGGGGAACGAAAGTCTCGCACCCGTAGATAACACCCCAAAGGTTGACAGAAATCGCAGCGTTCCAGTCCTCGACCGACGTAGCGCCGATGCGATTGCCGCCCGCACCGATTCCGGCGTTGTTGATCACCAGGCTCGCCGCCTTGCCAAACCAGTCTTCACTGGCATCAGCGAGGTTACGGACCTGCTCAAGGTCGGTGACGTCGCATACGACGTCGAAACCCTCGCCGCCGGCCTGCCTCACCAACTCGGCCGACTCTTTCGCAGTGATGGGGTCTTTGTCCGCACACACAACACGTCCACCTCGGCGTGCAAGCTCAACGGCGAACGCGCGGCCGATACCGCTCCCTGCGCCTGTGACTACTGCGTGGGCGCGGTGGGTTCTACCTGGTGAACTACCGAACGGCAAGAACCTCATCTGCTTGCCTTTCGGATCGCGACACTGATTTCCGGTGCGGGAGACCATTGATTTGGGGGCATCAGCCACCATTGGTGTCGCATGCCACCAGTTTGGTCGTGAGCCCGACGTTTTGTCAAGATGTTTGATGTGCGGTCGAGAAACACGCGCTGGGGTGGTCGGACCGGTGCTGAGCGTCGAGCAGAGCGACGGCAGCAATTGATCGAGGCTGCGACCGAGATTTGGAGTGAGAGCGGTTGGGCCGCAGTGACTATGCGCGGCGTGTGCGCCCGGACAGGGCTCAACGATCGATACTTCTACGAGGACTTCAAGACGCGCGAGGATCTTCTCGTCGCAGCGTGGGATGGCGTTCGCAATGACATGCTCGGCGAGGTTTCCGCGCTCTTCGACGAGCGTGTGGATCGGCCGCCGATCGAAACCATCACCGCGGCGATCGCCATCGTGGTCGACCGGATCGCACGCGATCCTGGCCGGGCGCACATCCTCCTCGCTCAGCATGTAGGTAGCTCACCGCTGCAAGATCGCCGCGCTGTGGCGCTGCAGGAGGCAACGCAGTTGGTCGTCGAGGCAAGCCGGCCACATCTCAGAGAAGACGCCGACGAGACGGCCCTTCGTATGGACACTTTGGTTGCGGTGGGGGGGTTCGTCGAAGTCATCACGGCCTGGCACTCCGGTTTGCTCGCGGTGACCGAAAAGGAAGTGGTCGCGCACACGAGCCGACTGGCTGAAACCTTGGCTCAACGCTACGTCGTCAGCGGCTGAGGCTTAACCTTTCCGTGAGTTTCGAGGCCGACTGCACTTGTCTGTATGACTGTCGCCTTGACCCGCCACCGGGCATCCAATCCGTGACGACAGGCGCGCTGTCGATTGTTTGGAGGAACGACGCAGAAACAGTGTCTTTCTGCGTCGCCCTCCTCACGCACTTTTGCTACCCCGGCTGAGCGATGACCTTCTGTGAGCCGTCTTGGTCGAACAGTTCCTTGCTCCATCGCTCCAGGACCGCGGTGCTGTCCCAATCATCAGGGTGGAAGCCGGGGCGGTTGTACGAACGGAATCGCTGCAGCGCATCGGCGGTGAACATCGGGGTGCGACTGAAGCGACGTAGGCTACGCACCAACGTGACCGGGTTATACGAGGCCTTGTCAGAGGCCATCGACAGCGCAGTCTGCAGAATGAGTTCGCCGAACAGAATTGCAGAGGCGATCCGCATGCCCCGTACGCGGGTGCGCTCGGTGCCTCCAATCAGCCGATAGGCGTCGAAGGCGACGGCTTTGTGCTCCGACTCCTCGAACGCATGCCACAGCAGAATCGGTCGAACCTCTGTCTGTCCGATGAGCTTCTGCGCGTCATCGCTGGTGAGAATGATTTCAGCGAGCGTCGCGGTGTAGTGCTCCAATGCAGAGGTCATCGACAGCCGCATTTCTGGCGAAAAGCGCCGCTCCAATCGCTTGATCAGGCGTGCGACGTGGCGGTCGATCCGCGCGGTCGGATAACCCATGGCCTGGAGCCGTTCGTTGAGGAGCCGATGCTGGTGTCGGTGTGTGGCCTCTTGCCCGATGAAACCCTTGACCGCTGTCAGCAATTGGGGATCGTCGATGGAACTCTGGAAATACTTGACCGAGCGGATGAAGAAGTCTTCCCCTTCCGGGAAGGTCGCAGAAAGCACCGAGATGAAATGGCTCATCACCAGGTCGCCATCCACGAAGTGTCGCCGCTTCGTGGAGGTGGGCATGGGGAAACGAACGCGCCGGGGTTTTGGCAATACACGGCTCTTGGTCGAGGCTCGATCTTCCGGCATCTTGACGGGGTCCTTCCTCCGTTGCGTGATCTGACTTTAGGCCTTGTCACATGAGACTGCCAGAATGTAGGGCATGAGTCCAGCACGTGTTTATGGCGGGCTGTCCGCAACTCAACGCGATGCGCAGCGCCGCGCACTGCTGATTGACGCCGCGGTCGCGCTCATGGGCAAGCAGGGAGCCGCCGCGTGCACCGTGACCGCTGTGTGTACGGAGTCAGGAGTGACGAGCCGGTACTTCTACCAGCAGTTTCGCGACAGAGACGCGCTCCTGCGTGCGATGTTCACCAAGATCTCCACCACCTTCCAAGCCGTGATCACCAAGGCGATACCGGATGACACCGTTGCTCCTCAAGAACTCGCTTACGCTCCGATAAAGGCCCTGGTTCAGATGATCGAGAACGATCCCAGCATGGCCCGCATATTGTTTGTCGAATCGGGCGCTGAACCCCTGCTTCGGCAGCTGCGAAGCGAACTGATGTCCGAATTTGCGGAGCTCGTCCTCAGAGAGGCCCGCCTGCATCTCGATATACCCAGCGAGGTGATTCAGGTCGCAGATCTCGCCGCTACCTACGGTGTCGGGGGCCTGTTCGAGATTCTCCGTCGCTGGATAGACGGACAACTAAACCTATCGACCGAAGTGCTTATCGAGCATTGTGCGGGTTTTCTCGGCAGTCTTGGCCTGTATACCCTCGGCCAGAAACCTGACCCGGCCGCTTCGCACATCCAGGTCGATATCAACTCCCCGGCGGGCCACAACAGATGAGACCGGCGGTATTTTCGCCGACACGCTGCGGCGTCACGCTACCGAAGGCTGGTACACCACGATGTGGTCGAGTACGCGTTTGCTTAGCAAACCCCCTGTCGGCCCCGGTTCAATCCTGAGCAGCCTGCGCCGGTTGAAAAATGAGCAGATTTACGGGTTGAGTCATCCTTCCCAGGGTGGTCGCGCAGTGCAGCGTATTGACGACGCCTTCTGTATGGAGCTAGTGAAGTGATCCAGCGTGACGACGACGAATAACCCGGACGCGGACGCGACCAGCTGGCCGGTGGCTTCCTCGCGCAATTCTGTCCGCACTTCGAGTTTCCGGCCGGTTCTGGACACGAGCTCCGCGCTGACCTCGTAGGGAACCCCCAGCAATACCGGCGCGAAGAACTCGGTGTCGAGCTTACGGGTGACGGCCATCTCACCGACGACGTAGAGCAGCATGCCCACCGTGTCGTCAAGAACCGTCATGACTGCGCCGCCATGTGCGATCCCGGGTGCGCCGCGATGTCGGCCGTCGAAGATATGCCTGGCGCCCACCCCGTCGCCACGCCGACGCGCTCGCAGGCGATGACCGTGCGGATTGTCTGTGCCGCAACCAAGGCACCACGGATGGTGCGCATCGAGGTAGTCGCCGTCGGCGGCGATAACACGATTCTGAAAGTTATGCCACCACGCGATGGCCGAATCTTCTTCCGCTTGCTCGTCGATGACGAAATCCTCCTAAATAGGACCACGCAGTGCATGGACCACCATGCGACTGAAGAACTGCGCCGACGTCGGCTGGGCTGATCGCCCGAAGACAGTATGTAAAGGACTCGTTAGCCCGCCGAGATCATCGCTGCGGTACACCTTCCAGTTCCGTCACTATCAGCCATTTGGTCCTGCCCCGCAATACGCCCTCGACGCTGTCGCCGCATAGCTCGCCCGATAATGCTCGGGGTCGTCGTCGGTGCTATAGGGGTCATACCAAATCCTGTCCCCCACAGCGGTGACGGTCAACCTCGCCTTCTGCACAAGGGTCACGAACGTCACCGACCGCGTTCTGGGCGAAGCGCTGAACATCGTCATGCTGCCAATCGAGAAACCAGTAGTCTTCAGGAAACTCGATTGATTTGAAGTGCCACTCACAGATAGCCTTTCAGATGAGCTTCGATGCCGGTATCGACAGTGCCAACGGATCGACTGGCCGTTTCGAGGGCTTCGACGAGGCGCGTTTCGGCGTCCGGGATCGTCGCGGCGACTTTGGCCGCAGCTAGACTACGACTCCGTAGCGATGTGCCGGCATCCGTGGCTGCGGCCGCAAGCGTAGACCACGCTTTGGAAGCATGTCGGGCCGCGGCAGCCGCTTCGGCAGTGGCGGCGTCATCTAGGAGATCGGCGATGTTCTGGCAACCGTCTGCCTGCAGCGTACGAAAGAGCCCGCCGCCGGTACCGGCTTTCTCGATGAACGCCCCGAGCCCGAACAATGCCGCGGTCAGGGCATCGTCATCGAACAGCGTTGGCCAATGCCCTACGTCATCGGCGAAGTCCTGCACACCCTTCAAACCGGAAGATTCGACTTCAGCTGCCTCGATGCGCAGTAGCGGCGCACCTACGGCACCGCCGCGCATGAACGCTGCGCTCGCGGCGAGTGCAGCGGCCGCGATCGGCCCAAGGTCTGGCACTCGCTCTGGCCAGTCGACGTGATATGTGGTGTGCCGGGTAGGTGTGGGAAACCCGACCGAGGACCGCGCCCGGCGTAGGTCGTCGTAGGCCACCGTCTGGGTTGTCTCGCGGTCATTATCGACCACATAGGCGACCCGTTGTTCGTCATCGTATCCGGTGATGACAATGTCGTGACGGCTCATGTGCAATCGGACGCGCAGGTAAGGAAGTTCGCCGATGTCAGCCCAGACCATGACGGGTCGACCTTTGTCGATTTCGTCGGTCACAAATGCCCATCCCACGTCCGGGTCATCGGTCGATCGCACGACGAACTTTGCGCCAACCCGGGAGAGGTAATCCTGTTCCAGGTCGCTTCCTCGTCCTACCAGGTACACCTGGGGGAACAACTGCGTAGAGCGGACGTACGAGAAGTCCAAGACTCCGCCGAGGGTGAAGACCAATCCTTCACTGAGTGCTTCTGTCCCCCATCCGAGTTGGGCCCATTCAGTAAGGTCACGAAGCGCACCGGAACCACAGTGCCCTCCCCTCCTATGGGGATAGGGAACTTGAATCCTCGTCATCGCCGCTTCCTTCCTTGTCAGTAGCACTGTTGAGACTCGTCAAAAGCTACGTTTCATCACGGCTTCCCGGCTGACAGTAGGTGCCAACACCAACACGCGTGACCGCAGCCAACCTCAGCCGCGCATCTCGACAGCCTATGGCGATGGGGCACATTGACTTTCGATCGCTAGTCCTGCATCAACACGTCAACGGTAAGAGCCACAGACGCGCAGCACTCAACCGTTGTACTCAGCTCGCTTGCTCCCGTGGTCGCGCTCCCGCGCTTCGGCTGCTTTATCAGAATCGGATGAGTCCTCGGATGTTGCGGCCCGATCGCATATCCGCGTAGCCTTCGTTGATCTGATCGAGGGTGTACTCACGGGTGATCAGCTCATCCAGCTTGAGGTGTCCGGCGTTGTAGAGCTCGACGAGCCGCGGGATGTCGTGGGCGGCGTTCGAAGAACCGTACAGAGCGCCGCGGATCTGCTTTTCATACAGCGTCAATTCCAGCAGTGAACCCGACATCGAGGTGTCTTCGGGGTGCCCGATCGCGGTAACGACCACACGGCCGCGTTTACCGACCAAGGACAGCGCCTCGCCGATGTAGGACCCTTCGGCGACATCGGTGGTCAAGACGCAGACATCGGCGAGTTTGCCGCGGGTGATGTCACTGATCAGTGACCAGGCCTCGTCGATCGTGGCAACGGCATGCGTCGCACCGAAACCGCCGGCTTGTTCACGCTTGAACGCCACCGGATCGACAGCCACGATGTTCAACGCGCCCGCGATGCGGGCACCCTGAATCGCATTCATGCCGATGCCACCGGCTCCGATCACCGCCACGGTATCCCCGGCACGCACCTCACCGGTGCGCACCGCCGACCCGTACCCGGTCGTCACACCACACCCGATCAACGCCGCCTTGTCCAGCGGTGTCCCCTGGTCGATTTTGACCAGAGACGCCTTGGGGACCACGGTGTATTCCGAGAACGTGCCCAGCAGGCACATCTGGCCGACGTCCTCACCCCTGGCATGGAAACGGTAAGTGCCGTCGATCTGGGGTCCCATCATGAGCGCGGCACCCAAGTCGCACATGTTCCCCATCCCCCGCGCGCAATAGGAACAGTGCCCGCACGACGGCAGGAACGTCAGGATCACCGAATCGCCCTCGGCGACGTTCTCGACACCCGCACCCACTTCGACCACGGTGCCGGCACCCTCGTGGCCACCGACGACGGGCAGCGGAATGGGCAGGTCGCCGGTCACGAGGTGTTCGTCGGAATGGCACAACCCGGTCGCGGTCAGCTGGACGAGCACTTCATCGGGGCCGGGAGGATCCAACTCGATGTCCTCGACTTCCCACTTTTCTCCTAGGCCCCACAGCACTGCAGCACGTGTCTTCATGTGTGTCTCCTTAACGTCAGTGTTTCGGTCGCAGTGGATTGATGATTCACGCCAGCGTCTCGATGATGAGGTCACCGTCGGCGAACTGGCGGCGCAGCTTCTTCTTGTCGAACTTGCCAGTGGAAGTCAGCGGAATGTCGGTGACGAACGCCCACCGTTCCGGTAGCCACCACTTGGCCACCCGCGCACGCAGAAATTCGGTCAGCTCCGCCGCGGTGGCGGTGCGGTCGGCAGCCAGGACGACCACCGCCAGCGGCCGTTCCTGCCACTTGTCGTCGGGCACTCCAATCACCGTGGCGGTGCGCACCGCAGGGTGAGCGGCCAACTCGTTCTCCAATTCCACCGAGGAGATCCATTCGCCCCCGGACTTGATGACATCCTTGGAGCGGTCGGTCAGCGCGATGAGCGCGTCCGCGCTGATCGTCCCCACGTCCCCGGTACGCAACCACCCGTCCGGCGACGCCGCCGGACTGTCATTCTCGTAATACGACTGAGTGATCCACGGGCCGCGGACTTGAATCTCCCCCACCGATTTTCCGTCCCACGGTTGTTCTGCACCGCTGTCATCGACGATGCGGGCCTGCACACCGGCCACCACCCGGCCTTGGGTTGCGCGCAGGTGAAGCGACCTCTCCGGGGTATCAGAACTCCGCGGCAGAGCGACCGAGGCCAGCGGGGAAGTCTCAGTCATCCCCCAAGCCTGCACAATGCGGATGCCCAGCTCGTCATAGGCGGTCATCAACGACCGCGGAACCGCCGAACCACCGCAGGCCACCATCTTCAGCGAACTCACGTCATGGCCAGGATTGTCGCGCAAGTAATGCAGAACATCGGTCCAGATTGTCGGCACCGCCCCCGCCATCGTCGGCCGCACCGCCTCGATCATCTCCACCAAAGGCCCCGCCTGCAGGAAACGGTCAGGCAGCAGAAGCTGCGCGCCGGCCATCATCGCCGCATACGGCAACCCCCACGCGTTGGCGTGGAACATCGGAACGATCGCCAACACCGTGTCGTCATGACCGATGCCCAAGGCATTCGAGGTGCACGCCGCCTGAGAGTGCAACCACGTCGAACGATGGCTGTAGACAACACCTTTCGGGTGCCCGGTGGTACCGCTCGTATAGCACATCGCTGCAGCCGACCGCTCATCGACATCGGGCCACTCGAACGTACTCGACTGGGCGGCCACCACATCGTCGTACCGTAGGACGTCCTTTCCGCACCCCTCGACCGCGGCAAGATCGCCGGTTCCGGTCACTAGCACCGTGCGCACCGAGGTCATCGACGGCAACGCCGCCGCCAAAAGGGCAAGCACCGTACTGTCGACGATGATCACCCGATCCTCGGCATGATTGGCGATCCACGTCAGCTGTTCCGGCGGCAGCCGCAGGTTCAACGTATGCAGCACCGCGCCCATCGACGGCACCGCCGCGTAACAGTCCAGATGCTCCTGGTTGCTCCATTGCAGCGTCGCGACACGCTCATCTCCACGGATGCCGATCTGGCGCAAAGCATTTGCCAACCGTGCCGCACGCTCACCCACCTCGCGATAGGACACCCCAGAGATCTGCCGGGGTCCGCGCGCAGTCAGCACCTCGCGATCGCCATGGACTGCCGAAGCATGGGCCACGATCGCGGGCACAGTCAACGCAACGTCCTGCATCGTGCTCCTCATCGCACACCCGCCCTACAGCCCGCGGTGAGGCGAGGGTCACGCATCGATGAGGTCCTGCCGATTCTGGCTCTCCAGCATCAACCGGTACTCGGGGAACAGGTTCTTGGCCTGCGGGATCAACTTGATCAACTTCGGCACCGGACCTTTCGCACGTACCGTTCCCTTGGCCATCGCCATCGTCAAGTTCACCTTCCCCAACCAGAACTTGTTCCCCGTGTCTGCCGACATGAACAACTCCACGTTGGGCACCGCGGTACTGGCCGCTCCGGTCTCCACCACCTTGTTCGGCATGTCCACCGTCACAACCGCATCCGGATCTGTGTAATGCACCCGCAACACCACACCCGAATTCGCGAGCTTGTCCGCCAGACCCTCCTTCTCCAAACCCCGCCGAAAGATCCCGCCCAGGAAGGCATAGACCTCGTCCTCGTCCCTAAATACCGCCACCGTCAACCTCAACTAACCTCATTGTCAGAACAGAACAGAACAGAACAGGCACCGACTTCTGACGCTGCTCCTCCGGAAAGAATCGTCATGCTCGTTGGGAAACCCCACTAGGTCCTGATGCGCTGCGCCAAGGCGACCGCCGGGCAGCCGCTAGCGTTCCTTTGCCAGCGGGGCTGGATGGCAATTGTCACTGAAGTACCTCTCCAAGACACGCGTCGCATCCGCCGTCGTCGTTCCCACCGCCTACGCACCGCCGGCACCTCAGTCCGAGCCGGCGAGCACCAGTTCGGCCCGTTCGACGGCGACTTGCTGCGTGATGACCCGCTTGCTGAACATGAAGTCGCGGGGACGGTTGATGCAGTCGGCGGCAAGAAGCTCGCCGGCACGGAGGTAGAAGCAGGTGAAGTCGCGCTCCCGGGTCGGGTCGCCGCTGAGGACGACCTCGTCGTACCCGGTGTTGAGACCGGCGATCTGGAGCTTGAGGTCGTATTGATCTGACCAGAACCATGGAAGGGCCGCTATCTTCTTGGACTTCCCACAGACGGTCGCGGCGGCGACCTTGGCCTGCTCGGCCGCGCTCGGCACGGACTCCAGGCGGATGCGACGGCCGTAACGGGCCATGTCGTGGCTGGCGCAGTCCCCGGCGGCCACGATGTCGGGGTCGCTAGTCCGGGCCTGATCGTCGATCACGACGCCGTTGTCGACGACCAGGCCCGCGGTGGCGGCGAGCTCGGTGTTCGGCTCCACGCCGATGCCGACAATGACGAGGTCGGCGGGAATTGATTCGCCACCGGCCAGGATTACTTCGCGGACCCTGCCGTCGCCGGACAGAGCCTCGACCAGCGTGCCCGTCCGGATGTTGACGCCCTCCTCCCGGTGGATCCGGTCGAAGAACTCCGATACCTCCGGGGCGGTGACCCGTTCAAGGACGCGCCCGGTCGCCTCGAGCAGGGTGACCTCCAGACCCAGTGCACGCAACGAGGCGGCTGTCTCCAGTCCGATGTAGCCGCCGCCGACGATCACCGCCCGACGCCCGGGGCCGGCGGCCTCTCGGATCATCTCGCCGTCCGCGGCGGTGCGTAGGTAGAAGACTCCGGCCAGGTCCGCTCCCGGGGTGGGGAGCCGACGAGGCCGGGCGCCAGTGCACAGCGCGAGCTTGTCGTAGGGCAGTGCGTCGCCGGTACTCAGCACGACATGACCAGCCGAGCGGTCGACCGCCGCCACCGTCGCATCCAGGAGTCGGATCCGCTGCTTGGCGTAGAAATCCGAGTTGCGGATCGCGAGTTCGGCCAGTTCGCATTTGTCGGCCAGGTACGACTTGGACAGCGGGGGCCGCTGGTAGGGCAACGCCGACTCATCGCCGACGAGGACGATTTCGCCGTCCCACCCTTCTCGGCGAAGACTGGCGGCGAGCTGGGTGCCCGCGTGGCTGGCCCCCGCGATGACCGCTCGCTGCACGGTCATGCGCCACCTTTCGGGGTGAGGCGGACCATCAGCTTACTGATCCCCCTCACGAAGTTGGACTGCACGTACTCGGGCTCACCGACGACCTCGATGTTCTCGAACCGCGGAAGCAGCTCCTCCCACAGGATCCGCAACTGCATCTCGGCCAGCCGGTTACCCATACAGCGGTGCACGCCGAAACCGAAGGAGATGTGGTTACGGGCGTTGGCCCGATCGATAATCAGGTCATCGGGCCGATCGAACACGCGCTCGTCGCGGTTGCCCGAGGCGTACCACATCAGGACCTTGTCGCCCTTGCGGATGAACTGCCCGTTGAGCACAGTGTCGGCCTTGGCGATCCGGCGCATATGCGCGAGCGGGGTTTGCCACCGGATGATCTCCGAGACCATGTTGGGGATCAGCTCGGGGTTCGCCTTCAGCTTCTCAAACTGGTCAGGGAACTCGTTCAGCGCCAGAACACCACCGCTCATGGAATTGCGGGTCGTATCGTTGCCACCCACGATCAGCAATACCAAGTTGCCCAAGAACTCCATCGGGCGATCGATCAGGTCCTTGGTGCTCTCGTCGCTCTGCAACATGGTGATCAGATCGAAGCCGGGCAGCTCTCCGGCAGCTGTCCGGGCTGCCTTGTCCCGCCAGTGAGCGCTGAGACCTCTAGCCATATCGACCATGCCGCGAAATATCTCGTCGTTGTCCGAGGGCCCACCGTTGGCTTGCTCCATGGAGGTGGCGAGATCGGACCATTGGACGAGCTTGCGCCGCTGCTCGAACGGGAAGTCCAGCAGCGTGGCCAGCATGCGCGCGGTTAGCTCGATCGAGACGTGCTGCACCCAGTTGAACGGTTCGCCAAGCGGCAGAGCGTCGAGCACGTCTACCACCCGCTCGCGGATGAGGCCCTCCATCTCACGCAGGTTCTTCGGTGCGACCACACCCTGGACAGCCTGCCGTTGCCGGTCGTGTTTTGGGGGGTCCATCGCGATGAACATCGCAATGTCGAGGAAGCGCGGCGGGCTCCCGATGACGATGAACGGCTCGGAGGAGAAGACCTCGTGGTTCTTGTCGACGGCCACGATGTCGGCATGCCGCGTCACCGACCAGAACGGGCCGAACGCGCTGTGGGCCTGATAGTGCACGGGAGCCTCGTTGCGTAGGCGCTCGTAATAGGACTTCCAGCGACCCTGACGATAGAGGAAAGGATTGCTAAGGTCGATGTCGGTCAGTTCAACCTCGTCAGCCGGCGGGATCGGTCGCTCGATGAAGATTTTTTCACCGTTGGTGCCGGTGACCCAGCGCCGCGTTCTGTCGTAGAGGTGGGCGCCCTGGATTATTCGGTCCATCGGAATTGTTGCCTGAGCCTTGGCAGTGACTGCCTCGCGAATATTGCTCACGTCTCACCTCTCTTTCGTCATCACAGTTGGAACTCGGGCAGATGGACGATCAAACCGTCCCACGCCTCAGAGACCTGCATCTGGCAGGACAGCCGGGAGGTCGGCTGACGCTCGGGGTTCATCGCGAGCATCTCCTCTTCATTGGCCCCGGAGAGGCCGACCCGATCGGACCATTGCGGATCGACGATCACATGGCAGGTGCCGCACGCGGCTTCGCCTCCGCAGTCGCCGTCGATGCCGGGCACCGCATTGTTGGTCGCGACCCGCATCAGTGACTGACCTTCCTCGAGAGGCGCCTCATACTTCTCGCCGCCGTGGGAGACAAATGTGACAACTGCCATAGCCAGGCTCCTTGCGTGTCCTCAGTTACTTGACACAAGTCTTGCGCCAGATGAGCGCTGCGGCTATGTTCGCCGGAGTCAGAAACTTGTGATTTCGGCTCAAAGGGGCCATGGTCAGTGAACCCCAATGACGCGGGTGTGCCCCCACTCGCATTCGTGCAAATGCTCGAGAGCCCGGCGTTTGACCCAGACGCCGTCGCGCGGCTTCGCAACATCATGGCTCGCGAAGGAACCGACGAGGCGACGCTGATTCAGCGTGATATCCAGGCCCCGTTACGGTGGTTTCGTGAGGCGTACCCCGGTCTAGACATCGATCAGGCAACGCTGCTCGGATTTGCGTTAGCCGAACAGGCACAGTTGACGTCCTTCGGCCCGCTGAGTGTTCCGCTGGTCAGCGCGGGCTCAGTGGCCGAGATCGTAGAGCTGCTGACTTATCTGCCGTTGATCACGACGGCTGTCAAAGCACAGTTTCATCCAGATGACCAAGGCCTCACCGTCGGGCTCTGGGGACACACCAGCGATCGTGCCCTGGACTGCCTCGCCGTCACGTACGCCGGGTTGGCGTTGTTGCGACTGCTGGACATGCTCGTCCGTGCGGCGCCGACCCTCACACTCCACTTGAGTTGGCCAGCGCCCGCCGCCTTGAAAGATCGCGAGGACGACCTTACCGCCGGGCGCCTGTTCTTCGACGCTCCGATGTCCTTCCTCCATGTTCCCGCGGACACGCTCAACGAGGTGTGCCGGTTCTCCGATCCCGTCGCATACCGACTCGCCATCGTCGATCTGCAGCGAACTCTCGACCAGCGGAGCGAAACCACGTCGTTCTCGGAGAAGGTGAGACGGCTGCTGCAGAAGGAGCCCGGACGCCGAAGTAAACATTGGTTCGCACATGAGCTGTCGATGTCCACCAGCACACTCAAGCGGCGCCTCTCCGAAGAGGAGACCACCTTTCGCGAGTTGCGCCAAGCATTCCTGCGCGAGCGCGCGATGCTGCAGCTACTCGACCGATCCCTATCGGTGAGTGAGATCGCCACGGATCTCGGATACAGCGACCTCGCCAACTTCTCACACGCCTTCAAGCGATGGACCGGCCGCTCTCCGAGCGAGTTTCGGCTCTCACCACATTGAGCTGTCCCGGCGGGTCCGGAGATCCCGACCTTTGCGGCGTCTTTCTGCAGCGTCGCCTCTCCCCGGGTGTTCGATGAAGGCCCGAGCCTGCGCGCCGGGCAGCAGATTCACCCGGTCACACAAGCCGGCCAGATGCTCGGCCAGCACCGAATCCAATTGGCGGGCATAACCGAAAGTGAACTCCCGCAACAGCGTTCCCATCGTTGACGGGGGATACACCCGGCGGAAAAAGGGTTTTTATGCCGCCAGCGCGGACCAGGTCGACATCATCGATGTAATCCGCGCCCGCGTACATGCTCGCGATCAGGGTGGCCAGTTTCGGAGCCGGATTGGCCGACCTCGACTTGACCCTGGGAGCTGCGATGTGAATCTTGTTGGCCAACAACTCCGATAGGCCTGCCTGCTCAGCCAGCGCCATCACCGGCACCAGGCCCGCGCACGACACCAGATGTCCTCATCGAACACATCGGACCGCGGGGTGAACGTGTGGGACACTCGCGCCGGAAGTGCCGTTCTCGAACTGGACCGATTGTTGCCTGAACAATATCAATCTTCCCAGCTCAGAACGCACTTTCCTTATCCCGACACCCCGACAAACAGTCCATTGTCAGTGGATCGAGGCTAAGACCGCTCAAGTCACAGCTATCTATAGCCAACGCCGAGGTAGCGGAGCGCCACCCGCGAGATCCGCGCACCCGTGGTGGCGATGTCCGCGGAGGGAAGGACGACGTGACTCACGGTGAGCCGCACCAGAACGTCTGCGACCTCCTCGACGTCTTCGGAGTCGAGATCGGCGAAGTGGTCGTGAAACCACGCGACCAAAGCCGCGGAGGAGAGCTGGAGCAGGGACGCCGATGTCGGCAGGAGAGGAAGAACGCCCGTCGTCGGCGCACCGGCGCGATCATCCCCTGAGTGGCTGGACGTCAGCACCGACTTCAGGAGCGGACTGGCTTCTGCTTCACGCAGGGTGAACCGCACCGCTGCGGTGATGCCGCCCTGAACGTCGCCGGTGTGTTCGGCGAGGATGGCGTGGATACCCTCCAGGAAGCGCTGACCCTCGGCCACCACGAGCGCGTCACCAAGTCCCTGCTTATCGCCGAACTCCTTGTATAGCGTCGGTCGGGAGACGCCGACAAGTTCGGCGACCTCACTCACTCGGACTTGTTCCCAGCCCTTCTCAATGGTGAGTTCCCGTGTCGCCCTCAAGACCTGCTCGCGGATATGTCGGCGAAACGACATCCGCGCCGAATCAGTTGGCATACGAGCAGAATAGGTGGCGAACTGGGATCTCCCGCGCAGCCCGACGACTGGCGTCAAACGGTACGGTCGAGAAAGTCGACGACCGCCGTCGAGAATGCGTCGTTGTTGTCGCCAGCAACCATGTGGCCCGCGCCCGACACGTCAACGGTTTGCGCGTGGGGAACCAAGGTGAGGAAATCCTTCACTGTCTCTTCGGAGACTATGTCCGACAGCAGGCCGCGGACCAGCAGCGCCGGCGCGGACACCTGTCGCGCGCCATCGACAAGGAATGCGCTCATCATCTCGAACTCCTCTGCGCCGTCGTCTGAATCACTCTGCAGGAACTGAAAATTCGACGTCGCAAACGCCGGATCCCATCGCCAGGCCCAGCGACCGTCTCCACGTCGGCGGAGGACTTTTTGAAGGCCGTCGACGTTTTCGGGGCGAGGGCGGTGCGGGTTGTAGGCGGCGATCACGTCAGCGGCCGACTCTAGGCTGTCGAAACCTTCGGGATGGGCCGACATGAACGATAGGACTCGGCGGGCGCCGTGCATCTGCATTCGCGGAGTGATGTCAACCAGGACGACGGCCTGCCATAGCTCCGATGGGGCGAGCAAGTGCGTGCCGAGGATGGTCAAACCGCCCAACGATGCCCCGATCGCGGCAACTGGGCGGGCGGAGCCGGCGTACGCGCGCACGGCCAACAGGTCGGACCCCAGCCGTTCGATGTCATAGCGTCCGTCTGGATCCCAGTCGCTGTCACCATGTCCCCTTGCGTCGTAGGCGGCAACGGTGTAGCCCCGCTGATGCAATCGTTGGGCGGTGACATCCCAGGCGTGCCGGCTCTGACCACCGCCGTGAAGGAGCAACACGACCGCCCGCGGTCCGTCACAGCGGTAGAAGTCGACCGCCAGCGAGAGCCCATCCACCGTGGGCACGCGCTCGACGACAGGAGCGGACGAATCATGTGCTCTGTTTGCAGACATCAAGAGATGGCCTTCGGTGCGACGACGGTGACGGTGCCCTGCGCCGCACACACCGCTCTGCCGTCGTTGCAGATGTCGATACGTGCCACACCGCTGGTTCTGCCCAGCGAGATGATCTCAGCCGTGGCTACACAGGTTCCGCTGGAGACTGGACGAAGCAAATTCAGTTTGAACTCCGTCGTCGCGACCCAGGATCCCATCGGAATCACGGGATAAAACACCACTCCAAGGCAATGGTCGACCATGGCCGACAAGCAGCCGCCATGCAAGTTGCCGAAAGGCGTCTTCAGGTCGTCGCGTGCGTCCATCTCCGCGACGAGCCGTCCAGCAGTGAATTCAGTGTGCCGGAAGCCGAGGTAACCGGCCAGCCCGCCCGTGGTTTCTGCTGCGCTCTGCAGTTGTTCAGCGACCTGCTGGTTGAACGCGGTGAACTGCACAGACATGTCCGGCCTCCTACCTCAGCTGTGGTTGAGACATTACGCCTTGTCTGTCACATCGGTCGACAATGGTCGCTCGCCAGGATTGCGGGAAGGAGAAACCTTGAAAGAAATGTCCGGAGCCCGTCACGACTGCGCTCCCGCGGTCCTCGAACAGTCAGCAGGCTCAGTATCGTGCGGAGAACCCACTCGGCGGCGTCGTCGACGGAGACGCCCGGTTCTACGTAACTCCAGTGTCTCCTGAAGATGGGACGGAGAAACTCGGTGACGAGTTCGAAGAGTGACGTCGAGGTCCCCGCCGCGAGGCCAACGCCGGCGAGTTCCTCGTCGCTGCCGAACAACAATCCGATGATCTCTTCGCGGCGCGCGGCCTCAACTGTGTATTCCACGAAATCGACGAGAGCGGAGCCCAGATCGGTGTGCTCCGCGATCCGGGGGTTGATGCGATCGAGATAGCGCTCGGCGGCGCGAATGATGACGCCCGACATCACCGCCTCCCGATTAGGGAAGTAGCGATACACCGTTGCCCTGGAGACACCCGCTGTTCTGCCGATGTCCTCCATGGTCGTGCCTACCACGCCGCAACTCTCTAGGCACCGCTCGGCAGCATCTAGCAATCGGTCGCGAGCGGAATCACGATCTGACGGCGCGGCGGCACCCCATCGCACCAACTTCGTCGACACAACAGCCAGTATGCCGCGGGCGCACACCATTGTGGCT
>NZ_JCALCG010000016.1:0-168355 GCF_059812225.1 Mycobacterium sp. NGS66
GTGCGAACGAGTACCTAATGACCCAGCACTGCCCGGCTGAGATGAGCCGGGTCGTCTTCAGCGGGCGTATTTCAGCTGTGGCGAAAGGGGTGCTGGATGCGGCCGGTCATGGTGGTTGACCGACGGTCACCGAGCGCATGCGGTGGGAGCGGCGAGTCCAACGGTGGAGTTGGATGCAGATCAGCCGAGAAAAGCGTTCACTGCCGTGGCCGCGGCCGCTTCGGCCTTGTCGCAGGTTTGGGCGTTGACCGAGACGGTGTTGAGCACTGTCGCTTGGTCGTATATCGGGTCGTATTTACTCCCGTCATGGGGGTCGGGGACGCCCACCTCGATTTGGCATGTTCCCGTGGTTTGGTCCCGCAGCGCTGGGAGGCTGGCGATTTCGACGCGCTCGTAGCCGTTGGCCGGATTTGAAAAGGAGACCACGGGACGCCATTCCAGCTGTACCCGGTAGTAGTTCGCGATGTCGTTGTTGTCGAGGTTGAACTCACATTTCCATGGACTCGGTACGAGGCCAAGCCTGATGCGGTCGCCGGCGCCCAGCATGATGCGGTGGCCGGCGCCGAGTGTGACCAGCAAATCGCATGGATCACGCACCGAAATCGCGTGATAAGCGTGCTTGGTGGAGTCTTTGCGTTGCGGCCAGTCGCGCAGGCGGGGAATGATGCCTTCGACGATGGTGTGCGTTTCGTTGCAAGCGGCGTCGTTGGTGCGGCGCTGCACCGCGACCTTCAGCACGCTGTAGTCGCTGAACGGAATCAGGTTGTAGCAAGTGTTGGCTCCGGGATTTGTGGGGCGGCCCGGCCACTTTTCGGTGTTTTCGATGATGCTGCGGCCCGCGACGGTGACCTGGTGCGAATCCGATTCGTAGGCATTGCCTTTGGGGATGATACCGACATTGATTTCTAAGGATCTCTCGTAGTCACGGTCGACGACGACATTGAGTTCGCAGTCCGTCTGGGACTTCATTGCGGTGAATTCTTTGAGTACGCCGACTTTGCTCACGCTTGCCGTGTCGATATAGCCGCAGGGATCGATCGACCGGATTTCGGCGTTGTAGGTGACCAGCTCGCGATCCTTCCTGTTGAGCATGGATAGATAGCGGGCCTCGGGCGGAGGCGGGGCTGCGCTGGGACGGGCGGTGACGGCATGACCGCTGACTTGCTCGGCGCATCCGGTCACGGTGGCCGCGGCGGCAACGATGCAAAGTGCCGCCTGAACTAATGGCTTCACGGCTGGACCGACCAGCTGCGTGCCGCTTCGATAAAGCTAGTGACGAACTGGCGCTGGCCGGCGTCGAAACCGCCACTGTGGTCGGTTGTTTCGTTGACCGTGCGGTAGTCGAACTTCAGGGTGCAGCAGCGGCGCAGATACCCCTCCACGTTGAAGTGATGGAGGTCGATCTGCGTCAGCGCGGCGTCCTGGGCCACCGGCGGATCGATCACGTCACGCGGGTTCTTTTCCAGCGCGGCGATCCGGTGGTCGATGAATCCGTCGGCTTCCCTCACGGCTCGGCCCCGGACAATGCCCGCGGGCCCGAGGTAATCACAATTCAAGGTCTCGTGATTAGCACTCCCGCGCGCCATCACTATCGTGGCTCCCACAACCGCTTCGGCATCTCGAGCCCGACCGCACTGCAGGGCGATGTCCTGTGCCGGGAGGTTCAGATTCCCCGAAATCTTGCCGATAACACTTTTGGCCAACGCGATCAGTTGCTGCTCGGGTACCTCGTCGGTGACAGCATTCATCAGCGGCGTCCACCTGAGGACGAACTGGGTGGCGCCGTGGGCAACCGCGATGGCGGCCTCCCTGCCCGAACGCAGAATGAACGCCTTGTCAGAACCGATGACGATGTCCTTGCCGTCGCGCGCATAGCTGCCGCCGATGAGTTCGGCAACGTCGAGAACCGGCCCGCCGATCGGAACACGCAGCGACACACCGCCCAGGTCGTCTTTGGGGCCGAAGTGACACGACGCCATCCCCGCTTTATAGAAGCTGGAGTCGTCGAGGTGCTTCGTCGCAGCAAACTCGGGTGCGGGGGCGCGGTAAGTTGCGTGGACCTCAGCCACGCTCAGCAGCGAGCACAGGTCGCTCCGCTGTGCCCGCGGGTGGCCTTCTTCTACAACGGCGCAACTCGACGCCAATACGAGTAATGCGGTGCCCAACAGCGGATATAGGAACACCCTTCGATAGGTCTTTGTACGCATCGAGTGGCCATCCTCTCACCCGTGGACCAAGCACGGGACGGCTACCGCTTCGAGCCAGCTCGGCGTCCGCCGGCTGCTCGCCAGAACGTGGCGCCGCGCGGACCTGACCTTTGCTGTCGGCCAACCGGCTCAGCGATTAGCTGGTCGACCAAGCTGGACCGGCTGGGCCGGTCGCCGGAACACCTCATCGAGTTGTCCAAACGTCTTCAGGCCGACCGCGTCGATTTAGTGGTGCTCGACCACGGCATCGACACCTCGACCGCATCGGTCGACTGTTTTCCAATTCTCGGCGTGCCCACTACATTGAGATCCCGAAATGTTGGTCTTCTTCGGAATTCTGCTGCTGGTCTTCGCTGGCATACTGGCCTTCTTCGCGCTCCAGCCAGACTTGGCATTCTTCCTCGATGAGGGGTGGAAATTCCGGGGCAACGTCGAACCGTCGGAGGCCTACAAGCAGGTCTCGACGTTCGGAAGAGGAGCCGTGGCGGTCATCGCCGCAATTGCGGGCGTCAGTCTGATTTGTGCCGGCATCATGGACAAGCGGTCATCAGATGCGAAAGAAGCCGCCTCACGGGCGGCTTCGCAGCTTTGCGAGGACGTCCACAACCGATTGGACAGCACGATCAAGTGGGGCGCCGACGGGACGGTGACAAACCACGATGAAGTGCAGGCCCTGGGAGCGCAACTCGGTGTCGAGATCAATATTGAACGCTGGAATCCTCTTGGCGGCACCGTGGAGGGGATACCTCCCGCCGAGGAGGTTGACGTCCGCGACCCCGCAACGAAACAAGTCCTGATTATGTATCAAGGCGGTCAACTTGGCGCCAGACCGATCGGAACGGAATGCGAACGGCGCGACCAAATTTCCCTATTTCGACCTGGTCGAACGTCAGGTTGAGCCATGATTGCTGCGGACCAACCGGTGTGCCATCTTCGCACTCTGCGTGATGATTCCACTGCCCTGCCCGTCGCCCTAGTGAATCCTCGGAACGTACGGCAGCCGGACTACAGCTCACCGATCCATTCGGTACGCGCGTGAACTTCATCTATCGGCATAACAGACAACTGTATGTGGCGGACAGGGACATAATCTGCGCCGCACTTTCTCACGGACACCTAGTCTCGTTTCCAAGAGAAACCGATCACTGTGAAAGCACGGTCGGCGCAACAACTGCCGTCCACTGCGCCGGCCGGCACAAATGCTCAGGCTAAGCTCGATAGGGCGCCGAGCGCCAAAAATGCATCGTCCAATTGGTATCCCGGAAGGTATTTGTGCAGGTCACCAGCGTCGGCCACGCCGGCTTTCTGATCCAGACCCAGGCAGGCAGCATCCTGTGCGACCCCTGGGTCAATCCGGCCTACTTCGCGTCCTGGTTCCCGTTTCCGGACAACAGCACGCTGGATTGGGACAGCCTGGGCGCCTGCGACTACCTGTATGTCTCGCACCTGCACAAGGATCACTTCGACGCCAAGCTGCTGACCGCGCATGTCAACAAAGACGCGGTGGTGCTGCTGCCCGACTACCCGGTGCCCGACCTGCGAAATGAATTGGAAAAGTTAGGGTTTCACCGGTTCTTCGAAACCATCGACTCGGTCAAGCATCGGATCAGCGGGCCGCGTGGGGACCTCGACGTCATGGTCATTGCGCTGCGCGCCCCGGCCGACGGGCCGATCGGTGACTCGGCACTGGTGGTTTCCGACGGCACCACAACGGTTTTCAACATGAACGACGCCCGGCCGGTCGACCTCGAGCCGCTGACATCCCAGTTCGGTCACATCGACGTGCATCTGCTGCAGTACTCGGGAGCGATCTGGTACCCGATGGTCTACGACATGCCGGCGCGCGCCAAGGAGGCCTTCGCCACGCAAAAACGACAGCGCCAGATGGACCGGGCTCGCCAGTACATCGCCCAGGTGGGGGCGACCTGGGTGGTGCCGTCGGCGGGACCGCCCTGTTTTTTGGACCCGGAGTTGCGCCACCTGAACGACGACAGCGGTGACCCGGCCAACATCTTCCCCGACCAGATGGTGTTCCTGGATCAGATGCGCGCACATGGCCACGATCGCGGTCTGCTGATGATGCCTGGCTCGACCGCGGATTTCACTGGCGTGACGTTGAATTCGCTGCGGCATCCGCTGCCCACCGAGGAAGTCGAGGCCATTTTCACCACCGGCAAGGCTGCCTACATCGCCGACTACGCCGCGCGGATGGCGCCCGTGCTCGCCGCCGAGCGGGCCAGCTGGGCGCCCGCTAGCGGTGAACCGCTGCTGGAGCCGCTGCGCGCGTTGTTCGAACCGATCATGTTGCAGAGTGACGAGATCTGCGACGGCATCGGCTACCCGGTCGAACTGGTGATAGGTCCCGAAACAATAGTGCTCGATTTTCCGAAACGCACGGTGCGCGAACGCATTCCCGACGAGAAGGTCCGCTATGGGTTTGCGATAGCGCCGGAGCTGGTACGGACCGTGCTGCGCGATCAGGAACCAGACTGGGTCAACACCATCTTCCTGTCCACCCGGTTTCGGGCCTGGCGGGTGGGCGGCTACAACGAATACCTGTACACGTTCTTCAAGTGCCTGACCGACGAACGGATCGCCTACGCCGATGGCTGGTTCGCCGAGACCCATGACGACTCCGCATCGATCACGCTGGACGGCTGGGAGATTCAGCGTCGCTGCCCCCACCTCAAAGCCGACCTGTCGAAGTTCGGTGTGGTGGAAGGTAATACGCTTACCTGCAACTTGCACGGGTGGCAGTGGCGGCTGGACGACGGTCGCTGCCTGACCTCACGGGGTCACGAACTACGGAGTTCCCGGTTATGACAGGAATCTACGACGACGGGCTGGTGCAACTGGATAACGAGGCGATCACGTTGCGCCGCTATCACTTTCCCGACGGCACATCAAAGGTCATCGCGCTGGACGCCATCCGCGGGTACAAAGCCGAGTCGCTCGGGCTTTTCATGCAGCGGTTTCGCATCTGGGGGACGTCGGACTTCCGGCGTTGGCTGCCGTTGGACGTGCACCGCCCATTCCGGTCGACCTTGATCACGCTGGACGTGCCGGGCAGCCGGTGGCGACCGGCCTTCACACCGGAACGCCCGGACGAGTTCACCGCGTTGCTGGACGAGCTGCTGGCTCAGCGCGGCTAGGCTCCGCGGTCGGCCAGCGCCTGACGGGCCGCGTTGTAGCCGGGAATGAAGGTGATCCCAGGCCCACCGTGGCAACCCGCACTGCCCAGGTATAGCCCGTCGATCGGAATGGGTTGTCCGATATAGCCTTTCGGTCCCGGGCGGTTCTGACCGATTTGATCCGGATGCAGCAGCCCGTGGCAGTAATCGCCGCCTGGCGCACCGAACATCACCCCCATGTGTCTGGGCGTGAAGGTGGTGTGCCGGGTGATGCTGCGCTCGAAATTCGGTGCCAGCCGGGTGATTTTGTCGATCACTCGCTGACCCATTTCGACCTTCGCCTGCCCGTAATCCGTGTTGCCTTCGATCGGGAACCACATCGCGAACGCCGACGCGGCATGCTTGCCCGCCGGAGCCAGATCCGGGTCGTGCAGCGACGGAATCTGTAGCACGACAGTCGGATCGGCCGGTACGATGGCGCGGCGGCAATCCTCCCACTGCTGCTGCACTTCTTCCGGCGTGCAGAATATGCCCATCGAGGCCTGCATGGCCGGGTCGTTGAGCGCCTCGTACGGCGCGGCGAACTCCGGCGCATCGTCAAGGGCGAAGTGCATCTGCAGGTAGCTGCCACGATGATCGATGCGCGAATAGCGTTCGCGCACATCGGCCGGCAGCGCCGACGGGTCGATCAGGTCGTTGAGCGTGACATCGGGCGCGATGCCGGAGACGACGATCGGTGCGGTCAGGGTCTCCCCCGCCTCGGTGCGCACACCAGTGACCTTGCCGTCGGCGACGAGGATCTCAGACACCTTGGTGCGCAACCGAACTTCCCCGCCGTCGCCTTCGAGCCGTCGGCACAGATGCGAAGTCAGGGCGCCGATGCCCCCGCGCAGCTTTTTCATCTGCACGAAGTCGCCGTCCGGAATCCCCAGCCCGAACGCCAGCGCGGCGGCACTGCCGGGCGTGGCCGGCCCGCGATAGATGGTGTTGACGGCCAGCACAGTCATCGAGCCACGGATGGCGGCGTGCTTCTCGCGGTCGGGGAAGTAGCGGTCCAATACGTCGGTGACCGAGCCGAACAACATGTCGTCGATGGTGGAGCGTTCGAATTCGTTTGTGGCGCAGGCATACATCTCGTCGAGGGTCTTGGGCAGGGTGCCAGATTCAAACCGTCCCAATGCCCGCGTCGGCGCCTGGCTCCAGGCCAGCAGTCCGGCCATACCGGTGACGGCGTCCGCGCCGTGCACCTCGTTGAGGTGGCTGAACATCTTCATCGGGTCGGTGTATTGGACCAGCGGATCGTCGCCGACGCCGCGCAGCGCGACCGACATCACCTCCAAGTCGACCGTCGGCAGCGTATCCAGCCCCAGCGCCTCGATAACCACCGACGACGTCGGGAACTGCACCGACCCGGCGATTTCGAATCGGTACCCGTCGAACAGCTCCACCGTGGAGGCCATTCCGCCGGCATACAGCTTGGACTCCAAACACAGCGTCCGCAGGCCGGCCTGCTGCAGGAGCACCGCCGCGGTCAGCCCGTTGTGCCCCGCGCCGATGACTATCGCGTCATATTCAGGCATGGTCCACCTCCCGCAAGGAGGCTGGCACGCGCCGAAAGTTTTGTCAATTATGACGAAACTGCCGCGGTCCAGGTGACCCAGGTATCCGGGATACCCGCCCGCAGCGAGTCCAATGCGACGTGACTCATCCGGGCCAGCTCACCGAGCGAGCGGTCGTCCCCGATCATCCAGGCTTCCATCGCTCCGAAGATCGCGGCGGCGATGCAGCGGGCGATCACCACCATGCGCAGATCGGCGTCGGGTGTCCGGTCGGCCGTGCGACTGCGTCGGTTCAGCTGGGCCTGAATGGCATCGGCAAGATCGGCTTGTACGTCACGGATGTGGCGGGCGATCCGGTCCTGGTCGATCTCGCCACCCCGCAGCGCGGCGATTTTCGTAACGGCCTCAACGTCATACGGGAAAGCGAAGATGGCCGATTTCACCGACTCGATGACCGGCTCGTCGGCGGGCCTGGCATCCAGCGCGGCGCGAAACCAGTTCAGTCCGGTGAAATCGGCAAACAGCAGATCGTGCTTGGACCGGAAGTGGCGATAAAAGGTGCGCAGTGAGACTCCGGCGTCCGCCGCGATCTGCTCGGCAGAGGTCTCCTCCACACCCTGCGCCAGGAATCGCACCACCGCGGCCTGGCGCAGCGCCTCCCTCGTGCGCTCGCTGCGCACCGTCTGAGCCGGGCGGACCATGGCAGTAAGGTACCTCCAGACCGTTCTGTCAATATTGACAAAACTTTGGGTGTCGGGCCAGACTGCGCCCATGGCCTCCATCGTCATCCACTTTCTGCTCGGGCTTGCCTGCATCGGCGGGATCATCGCCTCGAATCGGCGGATCTACGCCAAACCGGAAGGCGGACCGTGGTTGTCGCCGTTGGAATGCGTGTACTACGCCGCCGGCATCGCCTCGATCGCGCTGGGCTACTGGTTCAACATCCACTTCGTGCTCGACGCGCACGGGCAGGGCAACTTGATCTCGGGACCCGCGAGCTATCCCACCTTCCTGCGGGAGCAGTTCGCCAATCCGGCGTGTGGTTCGGGCAATCAGGACTACATCATCGCGAATGTCATTCTGATGCCTGCGTTTACCATCGTCGACGGACTTAGGCGCGGCATCCGGCGACCGTGGCTGTTCTTTGCGGCCAGCTTCTTCACCAGCTTTGCGTTCCCGTTCGCCTTCTACTTCGCCACCATGGAACGGCAGCGCCGGCACGAAAAGGCCGACGCCGTACCGGCACCAACGGTCGACGCCTAGGCCAGTTGGTGGCCAAGCAGCGAATGCTGACTGGGCCGATGCGGCGCGATGATCGCGCTCGTTTGTCACACCCCGTCCTTACGATGCGGTCATGAGCAACGGCACGACTACAGAGATTGGCTCACTGGCCCTTGAGGCGATTGATCTGCTGATCGACGCGACCAGCCAGATTCCGCCGGGAAACTGGGACAACCCGTCGAACCTGGCCGAGTGGAGCCTGCGTGACCTGGTCGGCCATGTAACCGGCAGTGCAACGAAGATCGTCACGCTCGTCGAAGACGGAAAGCTCTGGGACGGGCCGTCCCAGCCTGCCGACTGGATTTGCGATGACCCGGTGGAACGTCTGCGTGAGCTGACGGCTCGACTCCGGGATGCTCTGCCCGCAGCCGATCTGGACGCGACGCGGACCTCTCCGGAAGGCGCGGTGCCGCTGCGGCGGGCGCTCGTGTACCCGGTGTCGGATTTGGCCTTGCACAGCTGGGACATTCACCGCTCGCAAGGTCAGTCGATCGAGCTGCCAGACGATCTGCTTGCCCTGTGCCAAGGGCTTGTGGAGTCGGTGCCAGAAGCCGTGCTGCGGCGCCCGGGCGGCTTCGGGCCGGCGCAACGCGCGCCGACGGATTCCTCGCCGACCACTCGGTTGATGGCGTTTCTCGGGAGGTCGGTAGACGAATGACGACTCCACTAGCGGAAAGTCGGCCATGTTGCGGTCGGCAATTCGATAGCGCGGGTGCTATCACGATGCCGAGCCGGTGGCCGGGCGGCCTAGGGACTGATGCGACTGGTGTGAAACGCGCCTCTAGGCAGGCTCCAGCACTTCGGTGCCGACGAACGGCACCAGCGCCGCGGGCACCCGAACGCTCCCGTCGGGCTGTTGGTGGTTCTCCAGGATCGACACCAGCCAACGGGTGGTGGCCAGCGTGCCGTTCAGCGTGGCCGCGATTTGCGGCTTGCCGTTGGCGTCCCGGTAACGAGTGGCCAGGCGGCGCGCCTGAAAAGTGGTGCAGTTCGACGTCGACGTCAGCTCGCGGTAGGTCCCCTGCGTGGGGATCCAGGCCTCGCAGTCGTACTTGCGCGCGGCCGACGAGCCCAGATCGCCTGCGGCGACATCGATTACCCGATACGGCACCTCGATGCGCGACAGCATCTCACGCTGCCAGCCCAGCAACCGCTCATGTTCAGCCTCGGCGTCGGCGGGCTCGCAGTACACGAACCCCTCCACCTTGTCGAACTGATGCACCCGGATGATGCCGCGGGTGTCTTTGCCGTAGCTGCCGGCCTCACGGCGAAAACAAGACGACCAGCCCGCATATCGCAGCGGGCCGGCCGAGAGGTCGAGGATTTCGCCGGAGTGGTAACCGGCCAGCGGCACCTCGGACGTGCCCACCAGGTAGAGGTCGTCGGCTTCCACCCGGTAGACCTCCTCGGCGTGCGCGCCCAGGAATCCCGTGCCGGACATGACTTCCGGGCGCACCAGCACCGGCGGAATCATCGGGACGAAGCCGTTCTCGACGGCCAGTTGCAGCGCCAGCTGCAGCAGGCCCAACTGCAGCAGCGCTCCTCGGCCGGTTAGAAAGTAGAACCGCGAGCCGGACACCTTCGCGCCACGTTGCATGTCGATGAGGCCGAGCGACTCGCCGAGCTCCAGGTGATCCTTCGGATCCGGCAATTCCGCTGGTTCGCCGACGATGTCGAGGACCGTGAAGTCGTCCTCCCCGCCCGCGGGCACCCCATCCAAGATGACGTTCGAGATCGCCATGTGTGCCGCGGTGAACGCCGCCTCGGCTTCGGCTTGCGCGGCTTCTGCGGCCTTGACCTGCCCGGCCAGTTCTTTGGCGCGTTGCAGCAGCGCCGGGCGTTCCTCGGCCGACGCCGCCCCGACGCTCTTACTGGCGGCTTTCTGTTCCGCGCGTAGTGCATCGGCTTCCGATATCGCCGCGCGACGGGTGGAGTCGGCCGTCAGCAGCGCGTCCACCAACGCCGGGTCCTCTCCACGGCTGAGCTGAGAGCGACGCACCGCGTCGGGGTCTTCCCGGAGCAACTTCAGGTCGATCACGCCGCAAACAGTACTGTCGACGATCGCAAAGCACCCGCCGGACCACGCCGCCATGCATCACATCTGCAACATCGGTAACACGGTTTGACCTGTCCTGTCAGAATGGAGCCGATGTCGGAGAAGCCCGAAGACCCCGGGGACGCCGTTCCCGAAACGAGCGCGCCCGCCGAAACCAGCGCGCCCACCGAACCCAGTGCGCCCGCCGAAGCCAGCGCGCCAGCCGAGGACGAGCAGCCGCTGGCGGGGTTGCACTGGCCGCGCGCGTTGGCGCCGGCGGCCACCAGGCGCGCGCTGCTGCTCACCGCGCTTGGCGGTCTGATGATCGCCGGGCTGGTCACCGCGCTTCCGTCCGCTACCGGCTCCGGACGGCTGGCCGGCTACATGGACAACAACCCCGTGCCAAGCACCGGCGGCAAGACCAACCCCGCCTTCGGTCGCGCCACCAGCGGCAGCTGCCTGATGTGGCCGGAAGGCTCGCCGGAGTCAGCGGCGATTGTCAATTGCACCGACGAGCACCGGTTTGAGGTCGCCCAGTCCGTCGACATGCGGACCTTCCCGGGCTCGGAGTACGGGCCCACCGCTGCTCCGCCGTCATCCGCTCGCATTCAGCAGATCATCCAAGAGCAGTGCGAGCCGGCGGTGCGCAACTACCTGGGACCCAAGTTCGACCCCAACAGCAAGTTCACGGTGAGCGTGCTGTGGCCCGGCGACCGGGCGTGGCGTCAGTCCGGCGACCGGCACATTCTGTGCGGCCTGCAGTTACCCGGGCCCAACAACCAGCAGATGGCCTACAGGGGCAAGGTCGCCGACATCGACCAGTCCAAGGTGTGGCCCGCCGGCACCTGCTTGGGCATCGACTCGGCGACCAACCAGCCGACCGACGTTCCGGTCGACTGCGCCGCGCCACACGCGAAGGAGGTCACCGGCATTGTCAACCTGGCCGACAAATTCCCCAATGCCGTACCCGCGGACGCCGACCAAGACGGATACATCAAAGACACCTGCACCAAGATGACCGACGCCTACCTCGCGCCGATCAAGTTGCGCACCACCACGCTGACGCTGATCTATCCCACGGTGTCGATGGACAGTTGGTCGGCGGGTAGCCGCGCGGTGGCCTGCAGCATCGGCGCAACCCTGGGTAACGGCGGCTGGGCGACCTTGCTCAACAGCGCCAAGGGGCCGCTGCTGATCAACGGTCAGGCGCCGGTGCCACCGCCAGACATTCCCGAGGAGCGGCTCACGCTGCCGCCGATACCCGCTCAGGCGCCGACGCCCCAGCAGCCCAGCGCTCCGGCGCAGACGACGCCGCCTGGGAATCAACACTTGCCGGGACAGCCGGCGGTCACTCCAACGCAGGCCCCCCAAGCGCCGCCGTCTCAGCCATCGCAGCCACCGGCTGCACCACCCGCGCCCGAGGGTGGGGCGCCGCCGGCGGCGCCAGCCCAGCCAGCGCCGGCAGCCCCGCCGGCACCGGAAGGCCCGCCACCGGCCGCGCCGGTCGAGCCTCCACCGGGGTAGCGGAGTGGCCGTGCGGATGGAGCCGCAGCGCTTCGACGAGCTGGTCTCCGATGCACTCGACCTGATTCCGCCCGAGTTGACCGACGCGATGGACAACGTCGTGGTGCTGGTCGCCGACCGCCACCCGGAAGAAGACGACCTACTGGGGCTCTACGAGGGGGTGGCGTTGACCGAGCGCAACTCCGACTACGCCGGAGCCCTGCCAGATGCGATCACCATCTACCGCGAGGCGTTGCTGGAGGTGTGCGACTCCGAGAGCGAGGTCGTCGAACAGGTGGCGATCACCGTGATACATGAAGTCGCCCACCATTTCGGCATCGACGACGACCGCCTGCACGAGTTGGGCTGGGCCTAATCGGCGTCCACAGAGCCGAGTCCACCCGGCGCGGCAGCGCGGGTTTGTCGGCCTCCGGTGCTATGAACGCTCCTATGAGCATGGGCTGCCGCGATTGCCGGGCGGGCTTGGACCATTGCCACGGCACCATCATTCGCCATTCGGTGGGACGGTTACTGGGCCGCTCGGAATGCACCGAGCCGGGGTGCGTGAGCCCCGAGCTGTTGCCACATGCGTTCGTCGTCGACTGCGATGCCGTCGGCTGCGGGTGCGGCGCCGAGTCCGTCGCCCTGGCGGGCTGAGTCAGCCCATCGGGTCACTGCTGGACGCGACGGCATCGGCGACCGCGCTGGACTCCGGCTTGGGGTAGAACGGCGGCGTCAGCGATCCCCATCGCACACAACTCCACCGCCCATCCGTGATCGGCGAGAGCACCACCGACTCCGCATTACCCAGATGGTTGTCCAGCGCAAAGTTGGCGTCCACTCCCGCCAGCACCGCCGCGGCCAGCCGGATCACCGCGCCGTGGCTGACCACCACGATGTCGTCGGTCCAGTCTTGGTCGTCGAGATAGCGCAGCCGCAGCTCGGTGAGAACCGGCAGATAGCGGTCCAGCACCTCGTTGCCGGTCTCGCCGCCGGGTAGCGGCACATCCAGCTCACCGTGATGCCAACGCTCGTAAATGGCGTTGAACTCAGCGACCGCGTCGTCGTCGTTGCGGTTTTCCAGGTTTCCCACCTGCACCTCGTGAATGTCGTCAAACTCCTCGGCCGTCACGCCGAGGTGCCCTCCGATCACTGCGGCCGTCTCCGACGCCCTGAGCGCCACCGAATGCGCGAGCATTGCCGGCCGCCCAAACCCCTGCGCGAACGCCAGTGCCTGCTCGCGGCCCAACGGTGTCAATGGTGTGCCCGGGGGGCGGGTGTCCAACTTGCGGGCGACATTGCCATAGGACTGGCCGTGCCGCAGCAGCACCAGGCGCCCGCTCATCGCCCGGTCCCCTCGTCGGCGCCCTGGTCGGATTTGCCCGCCCGCAACTGCGCCAGCCAGTTCGACGCCTCCTCGGCCGACGGCGGCTGGGCGCCGGCGGCTCGTCCCGTCGGCCAGGACCCCAGGTACCGGACGTCGGCGCAGCGACGGTGCAGCGCCATGAGCGCCTCGGCAACCAAGCCGTCGTCGATATGCCCGACGCAATCCACGAAAAACAGATACGTGCCGAGTTCGGTTCTGGTGGGCCGGGATTCGATGCGGGTCAGGTCGATACCGCGGATCGCGAATTCGGCCAGCGCCGCCAATAACGCACCCGGCACGTTGTCGATGCGCAACACGACCGACGTTCGATCGACTCCGGTGCGCGCCGGCGGCGGCCCCGGCAGGCCCACCAAGACGAACCGGGTGCAGGCGTTGGATTCGTCGACCACATTGTCCGCCAGCGCGTCCAGCTGATAATGGGTGGCCGCCAGCGGCGAGGTGACCGCCGCGTCGACCTGGCCCTCAGCCACCTGCCGCGCCGCATCGGCGTTGGAAGTGGCCGGCCGGAGCTCAGCACCCGGCAGGTGAGCTGCCAGCCATTGCCGCACCTGAGCCGCCGCCACCGGAAACGCCGCCAGCGTGCGCACCTCCGCCGCGCCGCGCCCGGGAGCGACGACGATGCTGAACGCCACGTCCAGCGTCGTCTCGGCGAACACCTGCAGGGGCGACCCAATGGCCAAGCTGTCCAAGGTAGGCATCACCGACCCGTCGATGGAGTTCTCGATCGGCACGCAGGCGTAATCGGCGCGGCCGTCCCGAACAGCGTCCAGTGCGGCCGGTGTGCTCTCAATCGGCAACGGCCGCATCGTATCCGGCCCGGCCGCGGGAACCATGCCCGCGGCGGTCATCTGCAGCAGGGCCGCCTCCGTGAAGGTCCCCTTCGGACCGAGGTAAGCGATGCGGGGCACACGACAACACTAACGGCGCCACGACGGCAAAGCCTTGCGGTTCGCCGGCGCGCTAAGTTAACTTAGCCTTACCTAATATTGAGGAGGTCATGGTGTCGCCGCTCCCCGCCCCCACGCCGACGACGGCAGAACGCATTCGCAGCGCCTGCGCACGTGGCGGGGGCGCGCTGCTGGCCGTCGAAGCCGCAGAGCCCAAGCCCACACCCCTGTGCCACCTGCTCAATGACGGGTCCTTCGCCGTGGCGATGCCGATTGGTCGCGTCGCGCCATCCGGAACGCAGGCGATGCTCGAGCTGACCGATTACGCTCCGCTGCCGATGCGCGAGCCGGTCCGTTCGCTGGTGTGGGTCCGGGGAGGTCTGCAACAAGTTGCTCTGGACGCGGTGCCCGAGCTACTGGACCTGATCGCCAGCGAGAATCCCCATCCGGCGTTGTTGCAGATGCAGACACCGCGAAGCGCGCCGGCCTGCCCGGATGACATCCGTTACGCGCTGCTGCGCCTGGAAATCGAGTCGGTGGTGGTCACCGACGCCACCGGCGCCGAGGCCGTCAGTACCGCCGACTTGCTCGCCGCCCGCCCCGACCCGTTCTGCGAGGTCGAATCGACGTTGCTCTGGCACCTGACCACGGCCCACGAGGACGTTGTCGCCAGACTGGTGTCGAAAGTGCCGGCACCGCTGCGCCGGGGGCAGGTCCGGCCCCTGGGTCTTGACCGCTATGGCGTGCGGTTTCGCGTCGAGAGCAGCGACGGCGACCACGACATCCGACTGCCGTTCCACAAGCCGGTTGACGACATGACCGGACTGAGCCAGGCCATTCGGGTGCTGATGGGATGCCCGTTCCTGAACGGGCTACGGGCCCGTCGATAGCCCGCGAGTTCGACTGCGTGCACCCATCGCGGCTGAGCACGTAGGTTATCCCGGTGACCGGTGACCGATCACCGCAATTCTGGCGGTCTGACGGCGCGCGCGGGCAGCCCGGCTCGGAGCCGTCGCCGGTCATCCGCCGAAACAGCGGCTCCCGGCGACCGGCTGAGCAGACCCCGCCGCCGCCCCCGGTTTACGCCCGACCGCCTGCCGCCCCTGCCAAGCGCCGCAATCGCCGCTGGGGGCGCACGCTGGCGCGGGCGCTGCTGATCGTTGCGGTGCTGGCATTCCTGGGCATCATCGGTACGGCCGGGTGGCTGGAGACGTCGCTGCACCGCGAGTCGGTGTTGGCCGATTACGCCGATCGGCCGGCCGGCGGCCGCGGCACGAACTGGCTGATCGTGGGTTCGGACAGCCGGCAGGGCCTCACCGCCGAGCAGCAGAACGAGCTGGCCACCGGCGGCGACGTCGGCAACAGTCGTACCGACACCATCCTGTTGGTGCACATTCCGGGGCTGGGCTCCGACACCCCGCCGACGATGGTGTCGATACCCCGCGATTCCTATGTGCCCATCCCCGGTCGCGGCAAAGACAAGATCAACTCTGCATTCGCCATGGGCGGCGCGGCCCTGCTGACACAGACGCTGGAACAGGCCACCGGGCTGCGCATCGATCACTATGCCGAAATCGGATTCGGCGGGTTCCCCGCGCTGGTGGACGCGCTGGGCGGGGTGACCGTGTGCCCGAACGAACCGATGAACGATCCGTTGGCCGGGATCAATCTGCCGGCCGGCTGCCAGACGCTGAACGGCCGCAACGCGTTGGGTTATGTCAGGAGCCGAGCCACCGCACGGGCGGATCTGGACCGGATGGTCAACCAGCGGCAATTCATGTCCGCGCTCTTGCATCGCGCCGCCAGCCCCGCAGTGTGGCTGAATCCCTGGCGCTGGTATTCGGTGCCGCGCGCAATCGCGGGTGCGCTCACGCTCGACCGCGGCGACCACGTGTGGGATGTGGCCCGCCTCGGCTGGGCGCTGCACGGAACCACCACCGCGCTGACCGTGCCGATCGGTGAGTTCACCGAAAACGGCGTCGGCGCGGTGGTGGTGTGGAACCACGACGCGGCACGCAAGCTGTTCGCCGCCCTTGGCAGCGATGCGCCGGTGCCCCGCAGCCGGTCCGACGAGCAACCGTAATGCATTTTTGGCGGTGGGCAATTTATGCGTCTCAATGTAGCCTTACTTTACTTAGGCAAGACTGTCCGAATTAATGGAACTAACGCGGCTTAGGCAAAGCTTTCCTGAGTAAGCAATACCTTCGTTGCGACCCGCTTTCACCTGCAGTAGCCTCTCCTTCATGAGCGATTACGACGGCCCAAAGACGAAATTCTTCGCATTACTTCAGGAACAAATTCACAATGAATTCACCGCGGCCCAGCAATATGTGGCGATCGCCGTTTATTTCGACAGTTCCGATCTGCCGCAATTGGCCAAGCATTTCTACAGCCAAGCAATCGAGGAACGCAATCACGCGATGATGCTGGTGCAGCATCTGATCGACCGCGGTGTCCGGGTGGAGATCCCGGGCGCCGACGCCGTGCGCAACCAATTCGACCGGGCTCGCGACGCCCTGTGTCTGGCGCTCGACCAGGAGCGTGCGGTCACCGAGCAGATGAGCCGGCTGGCGGCGGTGGCCCGCGACGAGGGCGACTACCTCGGCGAGCAGTTCATGCAGTGGTTCCTGCAGGAGCAGGTCGAAGAGGTGGCGTTGATGAGTACCCTGCTGCGGGTCGCCGATCGCGCCGGAGCCAACCTGTTCGATTTAGAGAACTTCGTCGCGCGGGAGGTCGGCGCAGCCCCTAACGCGATAGCCGCGCCGCGCGCCGCCGGAGGCCGACTGTCGGCTTAATCCGCTTCTACGGGGTCGCACGCCCGTCCTCCAACCAGGCTTTGGTACGACCGGGATAGTTAGTGGCGATCCACGCCACGCCGATGTCCCGGCAAAAGTCGATGTCGTCGTACTCGTCGACGTTCCAGCAGTACACCGACCGGCCCTGAGCCAGCGCCCGATCGACCAGCTGCGGGTATTCCCGCAGGGCCGGCAACCAGGGACCGACGGCCGTGGCGCCGACGGCCGTCGCCGCACTGCTGGCCAGGTAGCGGGCTGTCTTGCCGAGCAGCACCGTCGGCAGCAGTGGTGCCGCGCGCCGGATCCGCCAGACGGCGGCCGCCGAGAACGACATCACCACCGCCCGGGATCGGTCCGCGGAGGCGGGCGCGGCGATGCCGAAGCGATGCAGTAGGGCCAGCAGCTTGGTTTCCACCAACGAGCCGTATCGGACCGGGTGCTTGGTCTCGATAAAGATCTTCACCGGCCGGCGCCAGTCCAGCACCAGCGCGACCAGGGCGTCGAGCGTCAGCAAGCTGGTATCGCCGTGGGCGCCGTCCGGGCGCCAGCTGCCGTGCCATTCGCCGTATCCGAGCTCGCGCATCTCGGCCAGTGTCTTGGTGCTGACGATCCCGTCACCGGTCGACGTTCGGTCGAGCCGGCGGTCATGCACGCAAACCAGATGCCCGTCGCGGGTCAGCCGCACGTCGCATTCGACACCGTCAGCGCCCTCTTTGAGGGCGAGGTCGTAGGCCGCCAGCGTGTGTTCGGGCAAGGCCGCCGAAGCTCCGCGGTGGGCGACCACAAAGGGGTGCCCGGTGAGCACCTCGTCGGCCCACGTCATACGCCTATGCTGCCGGTTCTTGCCCGTCCGACTCAACCGGAGCGGCAGATCCGCCCGTCGCCCGGGCGGGGCCGTCGGGGCCCACCACCACCCAGCGATGCACCGGTCGTTCGATCGGCTTTCGTTCAAAGCCTTCGAAAACCCGCGCGACAGCGGCCACGCCGACGGCCGCAAACAGGTAAGCGAACACCATCCACGCCGTGTTGTTGGCGATACCTTGCGCGTCCCTGGCCAGGCTGGTGAAGATCGCGCAGAAGGAGACGACATTGCCGACAAGCCACACCACCCACCACTGGACGATGGGTCGTTGCAGCCGCTGATAATGGTTCTCGACCAGCGCCAGCTCGATCACGTACACCGGCGCCCAGAACAGGTTGACCAGCGGGATCAGGCATCCGGCCCGCAGCGCCCGGACCGAGCGTTGGTCCGGCAGGCCGTGGTGGTTGAAGGCGGCAGCGCGCCGCGCGATCAGCCAGTTGGTCAACATCAGGGCACACACAATTGCCGTCACGATCGCTACCACGCTGGCCAGAATGCCGAGCCAGTCCACGGCCAACGCCACCAACGAGTTCAGCAGCATGCTCCGATTGACGATCAGCACCACATACCGCACCACGTACACCAGCGCGACGATGCCCAGCACCAACACGCCGAGGAACAGCGTGGTGCGCACGGTCGCCGGTGACGGCCCCTGCGCGACGGGTGCTTGCGCCGGTGCCGGTGCCTGCTCGACACGGTCCGCCAGCCCCCAGCGAGGTATCACGGCATAGTGCGGTGTCGGCCCCAGGGGTCGACGACGGCGACGCGGCGGCGGCGGGGCACCGGGCCGCACCGCGATCCAGCGAAAGCCCGGTAGCAATCGCGGCGGCGTGCGCTGCCAAGTCGAAGGCCCGAGTCCGGCGGTGGCGGGCCGGGTGACGGTCGGGGCCGCGGCGGGCTGGCCGGCGCTGGGGCTCCATCGGGGATCGGCTCCCGGAGCGCTCTGCAGCGGCGCCATCAGCGCCCCGCGGCAGCGGGGGCACCACTCGCGACGTTTCTCGCGGACGTTCCATCGAGTGCCGCACTGGGAGCACACCTGGATCACCCGACCAGCGTAGCGTCGGTGACCGGACCGCTCAGCAACCTATGGCTATCCACAGTTTCCACAGGTTTATACACAACGAGCATGGGGGTACTCGGCTCCATTAACACAGCCCCTGCCGGGTAGTCCGGCGCGCTATGTGGATAACCGGGGCTGTTTGACGTGTGCCCATCGACAACCAAACAGGTGTCCGAGCGAATGTACCGTCCCACTGGCGAGCGCCGAGACGTTCGGCATCGAGTGCCGTCGGGCTCGGCCGGTATGAGCGGCAAAACCGCAGCTGAGAGCGCTGTTTCGGAACAATTTTCGCCAGGCCATTACAACGCGTTATGATCGCGGTCACTAAAGTCAGTTGTGACTCACCTCACTGGCGTGAGGCGGGGTGGATGTCCAGGTGAAAGGCGTCTGATGGCCATGCATCCGTTTGGTCGGGGAACGACGGCTTCGTCGAACCCGTATTCGGGGTCACCCGCGTGGAGCCACACCTACGGCGTCGCCGCGTTGCGCGCCGGCCTGATCGCCCTGGCCTTGCTGGCCATTCTGCTCATCATCGTTCTCTAGCGAGTTGATGCGGTTCGCGGCGTTTTCGAAACCGCCTCCTACCGGTCGTCCTTGCGGCGCGGCCGGTGATGGAGCAGGGTTGGTTACGTTAGGCCGCCCCCAGGGCGGAACCTTGGCCTAAGTCGCTTCAGCCGAGCACCAACGATCAAAGGAAGGAATGCCGTGGCCGTATACACGTTGCCGGACCTGGATTGGGATTACGGAGCGTTGGAACCGCACATCTCCGGTCAGATCAACGAGCTTCACCACGATAAGCACCACGCCACCTACGTCAAGGGCGCGAACGACGCCGTCGAGAAACTCGAAGAGGCGCGCGCCAAAGAGGACCATTCGGCGATTCTGCTGAACGAAAAGAATCTGGCTTTCAACCTTGCCGGCCACGTGAATCACACCATCTGGTGGAAGAACCTGTCTCCCGACGGTGGTGACAAACCGACTGGCGAACTCGCCGCGGCCATCGACGACGCGTTCGGATCATTCGACAAGTTTCGTGCGCAGTTCCACGCGGCCGCTACCACCGTGCAGGGGTCGGGCTGGGCGGCGCTCGGCTGGGACACCCTGAGCAAAAAACTGCTGATATTCCAGGTCTACGACCACCAGACCAATTTCCCGCTCGGGATCATTCCGCTGCTGCTGCTGGACATGTGGGAGCATGCCTTCTACCTGCAGTACAAGAACGTCAAGGTCGACTTCGCCAAAGCGTTCTGGAATGTCGTCAACTGGGCCGATGTGCAGTCGCGCTACGCCGCGGCAACCTCGAAAACTCAGGGATTGATATTCGGCTGAGTCGTCCGGTTTGGCCGAGGGCGTCGCGCAGTCCGCGCGGCGCTCTCGCCATTTCGGCGTCGGTTATTTCGGCGTTTGTGACCACCGGCACCCGGTAGCCGTGTCGGCTTGCGAAGTGCCAAAACCCCGCGCATGCTTAATTATTCGACATATTTTGGGCTAGGTTATTCGAGCTACCGGCGTGGTTACTCCGGATGGAGGCGTTGCGGAGGGCGAGATGGATGCTGGATCAAGCCGGCCTATAGGGGTTGCTCCCTTTCATTCTCGTGGTGCCCTGAAGGGGTTCGTGATCTCCGGACGTTGGCCCGATTCGACCAAAGAGTGGGCTCAGCTATTGATGGTCGCGGTCCGCGTCGCATCGCTGCCCGGGTTGCTCTCCACCACAACCGTGTTCGGTGCCCGCGAGGAGTTGCCGGACGAGCCGCAACCGGACACCGTCGGCCTGGTCCTGGCCGAAGGTACCGTATTCGGCGAATCCGCCATTCCGCCGGGATATTTCGCTGATCATCAGCCTCCGGCGCTGCTGATGCTGCATCCGCCGTCGGAAACCACGCCGTCGCTGCCGGAATGCACAGGGGCGGCTTCCGGCTGTGTCCTGCTGCCCGGATTGCCTTATCTGGGCTTGGAGCACCGGGCGGCTTGGGTGGAGGCCGAAGCCGACGGCACCATCACCTCGATGGTCAGCCGCGTCGGTGTCGACCCGATCAGTCATCCCGATACCGCGATTCTTGCCATGCTGCTGGCCGCATAACTCGCCGGCCGTCACAGGCACCGCGCAAACTCGGCAGAGGTGCACGCATCGCACCTGCGCGCGTTGGAGCGTCACCCCAGTTGGGTTGGCTCGTTGCTCCGCCGTCCGCCCCAACGGCCGGTTGTCTGCTTTACATGCCTCCAATGCTTCTCAGAGGTACCTCAAATGTGACCATTGGTCGTCGCTCGTCAGCGGGCCTCTCGAACGGCCTGACCATTGTCGGACAGCAAATGAATCGCTGCGCGCGACGTCGGCATCCGCTGGTTGCCCAGCGTCACGCATATCGCCTCGACGCCCCGGGTTACGACGATTCCTGCGGGCCGACAAAGCTGCCGAGATCCGTGCGTCGCCGAGCGGAATTCTTCGGATAACCTGTGAATTTGGTTCGGATTATGGACACCGCGCCGTGTTGCGTGAATGCTCTGCAGGGGCGGTGTCGCACACTGCTCCCGACGGCAGAACCAAATCCGGTTGGGTTTGCACTTGGATTGGGGATGCCACAGTCGCTACCATGATCAGCAAATACCTATTGATAACCACTTCCTCTTCGGCCCGGTGGAGGTCATATCGATGAGCACGACGTTCGCTGCCCGCCTGAACCGCCTATTCGAAACCGTGTATCCACCCGGACGCGGGCCGCACACCTCCGCAGAGGTCATCGCGGCGCTCAAGGCTGAGGGCGTCACGATGTCGGCTCCATACCTCTCGCAGCTACGTTCCGGCAACCGCACCAACCCCTCGACGGCGACGATGAACGCCCTCGCCAATTTCTTCCGGATCAAGCCCGCGTACTTCACCGACGACGAGTACTACGAAAAGCTCGACAAGGAATTGTCGTGGTTGGCGACGATGCGGGACGAGAACGTGCGCCGCATCGCGATGAAGGCCGCCGAGCTCTCTCCGCAGGCCCAGCAAGACCTCGCCGAGCGGGTGGAAGAGCTGCGCCGCAAGGAGAGCTTGAACGCCTGAGGACGCTCCCTGACAGCCTGACGGGCCGATCCTGACCTGACGGGCCCTGCCCAGCCTGCTGCGTTTAGGGTTGGCACAGCGATCGCGTACCCGCACCGCGATAGTCCACGAGATACCGGGAGGCGTCCGGGAATGGGCCTGTTCCGCAAGCGAAAGAGCCGTGCGACCCGGCGCGCCGAAGCCCGCGCGATCAAGGCCCGCGCCAAGCTCGAGGCGAAGCTGGCTGCCAAGAACGAGAGACGTCGCATCAAGGCCGAACGGCGTGCCGAAGAAAAGGCTCTGCGGGCGCAGATCAGGGCGTTGCAGGAGAGCGACAAGGCAGCACTGAAGGTCGCAGAGGCCCAACTCAAGACCGCACGCGAAGGCAAGTTGCTCTCACCGACCCGGATCCGGCGGGTGCTGACGGTGTCTCGGCTGCTCGCGCCGATCCTCGCCCCGGTGATCTATCGCGCCGCCATGGCCGCCCGGGCGCTGATCGACCAGCGTCGCGCGAACCAACTCGGGATTCCGTTGGCTCAGATCGGCCAGTTCTCCGGACACGGCGCACGGCTGTCGGCCCGCATCGCCGGGTCGGAACAATCGTTGCGGCTGGTGCAGGAGAAAAAGCCCAACGACGCCGAGACCAAGCAGTTCGCGGCTGCGATCAGCGAACGGCTCACCGACCTGTCGGCGGCCATCACCGCCGCCGAGCACATGCCGGCCGCGCGGCGCCGAGCCGCCCACTCCGCAATCGCAAGGCAACTCGACGGCATCGAAGCCGACCTGATGGCCCGGCTCGGGCTGGGCTGAACATGTCGGGGGCGGGCATGAGCCGCGTCCGAGCCCTCGTGCGGCTCGCGCTGATCCTGGCGACCATGTCCTTGGTGGCCATAACGACCGCGCACGTCGCGTCCGCCCACGCCGCGCGGGTGTCCAGTGAGCCCGCCGACGGCGCGGTGCTCACGGTCGGCCCGGAGCGGGTGAGCGCGACGTTCAACCAACCGTTGCAAACCACCTTCGCCGCGATGACGGTCGTCGGACCTGACTCCAACGTGTGGTCGTCCGGTGAAGCCACCGTGCAGGGGCCGGTCGTCAGCGTCAACGTGCGGCCGCTCGGACCGGCCGGCAGCTACACGGTGAACTATCGGGTGACCTCCGCCGACGGGCACCCGGTGTCCGGGTCGTGGGGATTTCGGCTGGCGGTGGCCGGCTCCGGTGCGCCGGGGCCGACGGCTGCCCCGGCCGGCACCGGGGCCGACGTGCCGATCTGGCCGTTTGTCGCCATAACGGTGGCAGCCGTCGGCGCCGCGGCGCTATGGGAGGTGCGGCGCAGGCGCTGAGCGGCCCCGGGACGGGCGAACACCTGCTCCTGGCATGATGGGACCCGATGAATCCGGTGCGCAGTACGAAGATGTGAGAAAGCTGTAAAGGAGCGGCCGCATGGCAGACCCGCAGGATCAACCCAACTCGGAACCTGAAGGCGAATCGACGCCCCCAGCCAGCAAGCCGCCCGCGAAACCCGCCAAGAAAGCCCCCGCGAAGAAGGCGCCCGCCAAGAAAGCGCCCGCCAAGAAAGCGCCGGCGAAAAAGATGCCGGCCAAGAAAGCGCCCGCCAAAGCAGCAGACCCGACGCCGAAACCGGCCGAGCCACCGATGCCACCCGAGCCTCCGCTCAACCCGCAGCAACGCATCGAGACCAACGGAGACCTGACCGCCGCTGCGAAAGATGCTGCGGCACAGGCGAAGTCAACTGTAGAAGACGCCAAGCCGGTCAGCAGCGCACCCGCTGTGCCGTCCTCTGGCAGTTCTCCGCTTCCGGTGGTGGTGGCCTTGGCATTGAGCCTGCTCGCCATCCTGCTGATCCGGCAGCTGCGGCGCCACTGACCCCAGTGAAGGTGTCCTTCCGGCCTACCGCCGACCTTGTCGACGATATCGGGCCCGAGGTGCGCAGCTGCGACGTGCAGTTCCGGCAGTTCGGCGGACGCACCGAATTCGCCGGCCCGATCAGCACCGTGCGCTGCTTCCAGGACAATGCGTTGCTGAAATCCGTGCTCTCCCAGCCTGGTACGGGCCGGGTGCTGGTGATCGACGGAGCCGGCTCCCTGCACACCGCGCTCGTCGGAGACGTCATCGCCGAATTGGCCCGCGCCAACGGGTGGTCCGGCCTGATAGTTCACGGCGCGGTGCGGGACGCTGCCGCACTCGGCAAGATCGACATCGGCATCAAGGCGCTGGGCACCAATCCGCGGAAGAGCACCAAGACCGGCGCCGGACAGCGTGATGTCGAAATCAGCTTGGGCGGAGTGACATTCGTGCCGGGCGATGTCGCCTACAGCGACGACGACGGCATCGTCGTTGTCGCAGGCGATCAGCTTTGACCTGCTAAGCGCCGTCGAACGTGTTCTGAGGGCGAGGATTTGGCGGTTTTATCGCCCTGATTGCACGCTCGGTGGACGACGAGCGGGAAGGTCAGGCGGCGAGCCTGGCCCGCTTCTTGGCGAATCGCAAGCCCTCGTCGTCGACCTTGCCGCGCCGGATCAGCCAGATGTCGCGCAGATAGTTCTGATTCAACCGCCACGGGGTCCGCGAACCCTGCTTGGGCAGCTCGTCGAGTGAGCGCAGCACATAGCCCGGGGTGAACTCCATGAATGGTCGCTCATCGACGTCGGAGCCGGGATGCTCGACCTCGACGGTGTCAAAGCCGTTGGCGTCCATGTAATTCAGCAGGCGGCAGACGAACTCCGACACCAGGTCGGCTTTGAGCGTCCACGACGCATTGGTGTAGCCGACCGTGTAGGCCATGTTGGGCAGACCCGACAGCATCATGCCCTTGTACGCCATCGTCTTGGTGAGGTCGACCGGCTGTCCGTCGACGGTGACCGTTGCCCCGCCGAAGAGCTGCAAGTTCAATCCGGTTGCGGTGATGATGATGTCGGCCGCAAGTTCACGGCCGGAGTTGAGCCGGATGCCGGTGGGAGTGAACCGCTCGATGGTGTCGGTGACCACGTCGACCTGGTCGTGCCGGATGGCGCGGAATAGGTCGCCGTTGGGCACCAGGCACAGCCGCTGGTCCCACGGGTTGTAGTTCGGGCCAAAGTGCTTCTCGACGTCGTAGCCCTCCGGCAGTTGACGCTGCGCGAATCCCAGCAGTATGTTTCGCATCCGCTGCGGCCACTTGCGGCACGCCTGATATAGCGCGACCTGCCGCACGACGTTCTTCCAGCGGGTCGCGAAGTAAGCGACGTTCTCAGGCAGCCAGCGGTTGAGCCGTTCGGCGATCTTGTCTCGTTCAGGTTGCGACACGATGTACGTCGGCGAGCGCTGCAGCATGGTGACGCGCTTGGCGCCCGAATTCGCCAGTGCCGGAACGAGAGTGACGGCGGTGGCGCCGCTGCCGATCACGACGATGTTCTTGTCGGCGTAGTCGAGGTCTTCCGGCCACAGCTGCGGGTGGATGATCGGGCCGGTGAAATCCTCCTCGCCGGGGAACTTCGGGGCATAGCCCTGCTCGTAGTTGTAGTAGCCGCTGCAGAGAAACAGGAACGAGCAAGACAGCGTGGTTTTCGTGCCGTTGCTCTCGATGTGCAGGGTCCAGCGGTTGTCCGCGGTGGACCAGTCGGCGCCGATGACCTTCTGGTTGAGCCGGATGTGCTTGTCGATGCCGTACATCTCCGCGGTGCTTTTGACGTACTCGAGGATCGGCTTGCCGTCGGCAATGGCTTGGCGCTCGGTCCATGGGCGGAAGCGGAACCCGAGCGTGTACATGTCGGAGTCGGACCGGATGCCCGGGTAGCGGAACAGATCCCAGGTGCCGCCCATCGCTGCCCGCTTTTCCAGGATGGCGTAGCTCTTGGTCGGGCAGCGGTCCTGCAGGTGCCAGGCCGCGCTCACTCCGGAGATACCGGCTCCCACGATGACGACGTCAAGGTGCTCAGTCATGAACGGCACGTTATCAACGGCCTGTCGAATGCGTCAACGGGGTGTCGAAATTCTCGACACGGGGTAAGCTGCCCGTCGTGACCGTGTCGACCGCCGCTGGTGCCAGCCAGACCTCTCGGGGTCGGCGCACCGCACGCCCGTCCGGCGACGACCGCGAACTGGCTATTCTCGCCACCGCCGAAAGGCTGCTCGAGGACCGGACGCTGACCGACATCTCCGTCGATGACCTCGCCAAAGGCGCCGGCATCTCACGCCCGACGTTCTACTTCTATTTCCCGTCGAAGGAAGCGGTGCTGCTGACGCTGCTGGACCGGGTGGTCAACGAGGCTGACTCCGCGTTGCAAGCCCTTGCCGAGAACAGCGCCGGGGATCGCGACAACATGTGGCGCACCGGCATCAACGTGTTCTTCGAGACGTTCGGATCGCACAAGGCGGTGACCCGAGCCAGCATGGCCGCCCGGGACACCAGCGCTGAGCTGCGCGGCCTCTGGTCGGCGTTCATGCAGAAATGGATCGCCTTTTCCGCCGCGGGCATCGAGGCGGAACGCAACCGCGGCGCCGCCCCGACCACCTTGCCCGCCCTGGAACTGGCCACCGCGCTCAACCTGATGAACGAGCGGACGTTGTTCGCATCCTTCGTCGCCGAACAACCTTCCATCCCGGAAGAGCGGGTGCTGGACACATTGGTCCACGTCTGGGTCAGCAGCATCTACGGCAAGGCAGGCTGAGCCGACGCTGTCGGCCGCCCATGCGAACATATGTTCGTGCGGTGTGACGCGTCCATCCTGCACGCGGACCTGGACTCGTTCTACGCGTCCGTCGAACAGCGCGACGACCGGACTTTGCGCGGCCGTCCGGTGATCGTCGGCGGCGGGGTGGTGCTGGCGGCCAGTTACGAGGCCAAGGCCTACGGCGTGCGTACCGCAATGGGCGGGGCGCAGGCCCGACGCCTCTGCCCGGACGCCGTCGTGGTGCCGCCGCGGATGAGCGCCTACTCGCAGGCCAGCGACGCCGTATTCGAGGTGTTCCGCAACACCACTCCGCTGGTGGAAGCCCTCTCGGTGGACGAGGCGTTCCTCGACGTCGGCGGCCTGCGCCGGGTGTCGGGCACCCCGGTCGAGATCGCGGCACGATTGCGCGCCGACGTGCGCGACCAGGTCGGCCTGCCGATCACCGTGGGGATCGCCCGGACCAAGTTCTTGGCGAAAGTCGCCAGCCAGGAGGCCAAGCCAGACGGCTTGCTGCTGGTGCCGCCCGACCGGGAGCTGGCCTTCCTGCACCCGCTGCCGGTTCGCCGGTTGTGGGGGGTCGGCGCGGTGACGGCTGACAAGCTGCATGCGCACGGCATCACGACCGTCGCTCAGGTTGCCGAGTTGTCCGAGTCGACGCTGGCTGCACTGGTGGGTGGCGCCATGGGCCGACAACTATTCGCGCTGTCCCGCAACATCGACCGCCGCCGGGTGACCCCCGGTGTGCGACGGCGTTCGGTGGGAGCCCAGCGAGCGCTCGGGCGAGCCGGCAACCGAATGTCGCCCGCTGAGCTCGACGCGGTCGTCATCACCCTGATCGACCACATCACCGGCCGCATGCGCGCCGCCGCACGCACCGGGCGGACGGTGACGCTGCGGCTGCGTTTCGACGATTTCAGCCGGGCGACGCGGTCCCGCACCTTGCCGTGGGCGACTTCCTCGACCCAAACCATCCTGGCCGCGGCGCGGCAGCTGGTCGCGTCGGCGGCACCCATTACGGCGGACAAGGGATTGACGCTGGTCGGATTCGCGGTATCCGGCATCGACCGCAGCGGCGCGCAGCAGTTGATGCTGCCATTCGACGGGGAGTCGCATGCGGTGGATGCGGCCGTCGACCAGATTCGTCGGCGCTTCGGGAAGTCCGCGCTCACTCGCGGGGTGCTGGTGGGCCGCGATCCCGGGCTGGAAATGCCCCACCTTCCGGACTGAATTCGGCGTCACACCTGCCACTCAGGTACCGGAGAAGCTGGTCATGTTGCGGTCTTCAATTCGATAGCGCGAGTGATATCAAGTTGCCGACTGGCGTGACTAGCTGCTTGTCCATTGAAGTAGCTGCTCGGCCGGCCAGGTGTTGACGATGCGGTCCACAGGCACATCGGCATCCATCGCCCGCTGTGCGCCGTAGCCGAGGAAATCCAGCTGGCCGGGCGCGTGCGCATCGGTGTCGATGCTGAACACGCAGCCGATGTCACGCGCGAGATTCAGCAGCCGGCTCGGCGGGTCGCGGCGCTCGGGACGGGAGTTGATCTCGACGGCGGTGCCATGGTCTCGGCAGGCGGTGAACACTGCCTCAGCGTCGAACTTTGACTCGGGCCGGATGCCGCGGTTGCCGGAGACCAGTCGGCCCGTGCAATGGCCCAGCACATCGGCATGGGGGTTGGACACCGCGGTGATCATCCGGCGGGTCATCGCGGCCGACTCCATCGACAGCTTCGAGTGGACGCTGGCCACCACGATGTCGAGGCGTTCCAGCAACTCGGGCTCTTGGTCCAGGCTGCCGTCCTCCAGAATGTCGACCTCGATGCCGGTGAGTATGCGCAGCGGCGCGAACTGCTCGCGCAGTCCGTCGATCACGTCGAGCTGCTTGCGCAGCCGCTCCGGCGACAGACCGTTGGCGATGGTCAGGCGCGGCGAGTGGTCGGTCAGCGCGCAGTACTCGTGGCCGAGTGCCGCGGCGGTGGCCATCATCTCGTCGATCGGCGCCGAGCCGTCCGACCAGTTCGAGTGCAGGTGCAGATCGCCGCGCAGTGCGGCCCGTATCTCTCCTCCACCGAGATCCTTTGCGGCAGCGCGCAATTCGACCAACTGGTCGGGCTCGCGGCCGGCCCAGGCCTGTGCGATGACCTTCGCGGTTTTGGGCCCGATGCCCGGAATCGTCTGCCAGCTATTGGCCTGGCCGTGCCGTTCGCGCGCCGCGTCGTCGAGTTGCTCGATGATGTCGGCGGCATTCCGGTACGCCATCACCCGTCGCGGGTCTTGGCGGTCACGGTCCTTGTAGTAGGCGATCTGCCGTAACGCGGTTACCGGGTCCATAGCTGCCCAACGATGAAGCCGGCGAAGATGACTGCGAATCCGCCGATTTCGCCGACGATGAGAAACGCCATCGCGAGTTTCGTTCCGACGGCTGGGTTTTCGAATTGATTCTCGGTGTGGCGCCGAGCGCCGTGCCAAATGTAGGCCGCGACGGCGGCGACGAAAAAGAACACCAGGACCAGCGCCGCGATCAGGTTCACCCATGCCGGCCAGGCGCTGAGCTCCACGAAGACCGCGATCAAGCCCGTCGCGAACGCATACAGCAACGCGGCCCGGTGCGCGATGTCGACATAGACATGCGCCCGGTGGTCCGGACTGACCATGACCTGCCGGTACTTCCATACGCCGAGGGCCAGCGCCAACAAAAAGATCAGCCCGGCGGCCAACAGCGTGATCTTGGTGTCGATACCGAGTGTCATCGTCCCGCCCAGCTTAGTGGCGATCGCGAGCGCGGCGGAGCCGGGCGAAGCGGGTCGCCACCATCGGGACTGTGGCGATCGCGAGCGCGGCGGAGCCGGGCGCTGGGGGCACCCCCGCGAAGCTGGGGGACGGGTCGCCACCATCGGGACTGTGGCGATCGCGAGCGCGGCGGAGCCGGGCGAAGCGGGTCGCCACCATCGGGACTGTGGCGATCGCGAGCGCGGCGGAGCCGGGCGAAGCGGGTCGCCACCATCGGGACTGTGGCGATCGCGAGCGCGGCGGAGCCGGGCGCTGGCGGGTCGCCACCATCGGGAACGGTGCGGTCCAGAAAGCGCGACTAGCGTCGAGGGCATGCGATTCGCGTTCAAAACCTCACCGCAAGAAACCACCTGGGCTGACATGCTGGCCGTTTGGCAGGCCGCCGACGACATCGACGTCTACGACTCGGGATGGACCTTCGACCACTTCTACCCCATCTTCGGCAACAGCAGCGGGCCCTGTCTGGAAGGCTGGACGACGCTGACCGCGCTGGCGCAGGCCACCAAACGGCTAAGGCTCGGGACCTTGGTCACCGGCATCCACTATCGGCATCCGGCGGTGCTGGCCAATATGGCCGCTGCGCTCGACATCATCTCCAACGGGCGACTCGAGCTGGGTATCGGCGCCGGCTGGAACGAGGAGGAGTCCGGGGCCTACGGCATCGAGCTCGGCAGCATGAAGGAGCGTTTCGACCGGTTCGAGGAGGCATGCGAGGTCCTCACCAGCCTGCTCAGCCAGGAGACCACCGACTTCGACGGCAAGTACTACCAGCTCAAGGGAGCCCGCAACGAACCGAAGGGACCGCAGCGTCCACACCCGCCGATTTGCATCGGCGGCAGCGGCGAAAAGCGCACCTTGCGGATAACCGCGCGCTACGCCCAGCACTGGAACTTCGTCGGCGGTCCGCCGGATTTGTTCGCGCGCAAGCGCGACGTGCTGGCAGCGCACTGCGCAGACATCGGGCGCGACCCGAATGAGATCACCTTGTCGGCGCACCTACGCCTGGACCAGAACCGCAACTACCGGCAGGTCATCGAGGATGCGGCCGGGCTGGCCGACGAAGGCCTGCAGCTGGGGATCGTCTACATCGTCCCGCCGCACGACCCCGCCGTCTTAGAGCCACTGGCCGAGGCGATCCGGGAGTCAGGGCTGTGGGGCTAGCTCGCGAGGGTGCGCAGCGCCGAGCCTGTAATTTTGCAGGCCTCTACTCGCACTTATCCTGCAGGATTACAGTTTCGGCGAAGCTAGACGGGGAGGCCGTCACGCGCCGAAGACCACCAGATCCTCAGCTGTTACCAGCCGCTCGCGTTTGGCCGGAAATTCGCGACTCTTGACCGGATGGCGAAACCATGACCAGGCAATTCGCCCCATCCGTGACTGAGGTAATGGCTTGATATGCACAGTTATCACTCCTGCGATCGGGTCGCATGCGCCTTTGTGTGACGCAGCCCACACCGGGCTATTAGACACCCGCGCTCTGGCAAACAGGAGGCGACGCGCCGAGCAATATCAACCTGTTTCTGGTGTGACAGCTGGGACTACTGAAGCGGCGCTGCGGTCGGCTTGATCGGGGCAGGCAGCGCCGTCGCACCCATCAGATGCCGGTCCACAGCCGCCGCGGCGGCCCTGCCCTCAGCTATCGCCCAAACGATCAATGACTGGCCGCGACCCATGTCCCCGGCAACGAAAACACCCGGCACCGACGTCTCGAAATCGGCGTCCCGGGCCACGTTGCCGCGCTCGGTCAGCTGCACCCCGAGGTCGGTCAGCAGGCCGGCCTTCTCCGGACCGACGAATCCCATCGCCAGCAAAACCAGATCCGCCTCGATCTCGAAGTCGGTGCCTTCGACCTTGACGAACTTGCCGTCCTGCATGGCCACCTCGTGCACCTTGAGCGCCGAAACGTGACCGTCCTCTCCGACGAACTCCTCGGTGTTGACCGAGAACAGCCGCTCGCCGCCTTCCTCATGCGCCGCCGATATGCGATACATCAGCGGGTAGGTCGGCCACGGCGTCGACGAGGCACGCGAGTCCGGCGGGCGCGGCATGATCTCGAACTGGTGCACGGCGACCGCACCCTGCCGGTGCACGGTGCCCAGGCAGTCGGCGCCGGTGTCGCCGCCGCCGATGATGACGACCTTCTTGCCTTTGGCCGTGATCGGCGGCTGGCCGTCCTCGTCCCGGTCGGCCTCGTCCAGCTCGCCCAGCGCTTGGCGGTTACCCCACGGCAGGTACTCCATCGCCTGATGGATGCCGTCGAGGTCGCGGCCGGGGATGGGCAGCTCGCGCCAGTCGGTGGCGCCGCCGGCCAGCACGACCGCGTCGAAATCGGCGCGCAGCTGCTCGGCGCTGATGTCGACGCCGACGTTGACCCCGGCCCGGAATTCCGTACCCTCCGCGCGCATCTGGTCCAGCCGCCGGTCTAGAACGCGCTTTTCCATCTTGAATTCCGGTATGCCGTAGCGCAGCAGCCCGCCGATGCGGTCGGCCCGCTCGAAGACGGTGACGCTGTGGCCGGCACGAGTGAGTTGCTGCGCGGCGGCCAACCCCGCCGGACCCGAACCGACTACGGCCACCGTCTTTCCGGTCAGCTTGCTCGGCGGCAGCGGCTTGACCCAGCCTTCCTCGAAGGCCTTGTCGATGATCTCCAGCTCGATCTGCTTGATGGTCACCGGATCCTGGTTGATTCCCAGCACGCACGCGGGCTCGCACGGCGCCGGGCACAGCCGACCGGTGAAGTCGGGGAAATTGTTGGTGGCGTGCAGCCGTTCGATCGCGTCGCGGAACCGGTTCCTGCGCACCAGGTCGTTCCATTCCGGGATCAGGTTGCCCAGCGGACACCCGTTGTGGCAGAACGGAATACCGCAGTCCATGCATCGGGTCGCCTGATGCCGCAACTTCTCGAGGTCGAATTCCTCGTAGACCTCGTTCCAGTCGCGCAGTCGCAGCGGGACAGGCCGGCGCTTCGGCAATTCCCGATGTGTGTATTTCAGGAAGCCGCTCGGATCAGCCATGCGCGGCCGCCATGATCGCCTTGTCGACGTCTACGCCATCGCGTTCGGCTTCCGCGATCGCCTGCAGCACCCGCTTGTAGTCCCGCGGCATCACCTTGACGAAATGCCGCTGCTGTCGGCGCCAGTTGGCCAGGATCCGCTGGCCCACAGCGGAATCGGTGGCGTCGACGTGCGCCTGGATGGTGCCGTGCAGGTACTCCACGTCGTCGTCGTCGAGCGTCTCGAGTTCGACCATCTCGGCGTTGAGGTGCGACGGCAGCTGCCCGTCGGGGTCGTATACATAGGCCACGCCCCCGGACATGCCGGCGGCGAAATTGCGACCGGTACGGCCGAGAATGACGACCTTGCCGCCGGTCATGTATTCGCAACCGTGATCGCCGACACCCTCCACGACGGCATGTGCACCGGAGTTGCGGACCGCGAACCGTTCACCGACCACACCGCGCAGGAAGACCTCGCCGCTGGTGGCACCGAACAGAATCACGTTGCCGCCGATGATGTTGTCTTCGGCGACGTAATCCTGCGGTGCATTGTCCGACGGCCGCACCACAATCCGGCCACCGGACAGCCCCTTGCCGACGTAGTCGTTGGCGTCGCCGTAAATCCGCAGGGTAATCCCCTTGGGCACAAAGGCTCCGAAGCTGTTGCCCGCCGAGCCGTCGAAGGTGATGTCGATGGTCCCGTCCGGCAAGCCTTGGCCGCCATAGGCTTTCGTCACCTCATGCCCGAGCATGGTGCCCACCGTGCGGTTGACGTTGCCGATGGTGGTGGAGAACCGGACCGGTTTCCCGGAATCCAGCGCCTCCCTGCTCATCACGATCAGTTGCTGGTCGAGTGCCTTGTCCAGGCCATGGTCCTGACGCGAGCTGCAGTACAGGTCCTGGTTCATGAATGCCGACTCCGGCTCGTGCAGCACCGGCGTCAGATCCAGCCGGTGTGCCTTCCAATGCGCGCGCGCCAGCGTGGTGTCCAGCGCCCCGGCTTGCCCGACGGCCTCGTTGATGGTGCGGAAACCCAACTGGGCCAGGTATTCCCGCACCTCTTCGGCGATGAACATGAAGAAGTTCTCCACGAACTCCGGCTTGCCGGTGAACCGCTCCCGCAGCACCGGGTTCTGCGTCGCCACGCCGACGGGACAGGTGTCCAGGTGGCAGACCCGCATCATGATGCAGCCCGCCACCACCAAAGGCGCAGTGGCGAAACCGAATTCCTCGGCACCCAGCAGCGTCGCGATCATCACGTCGCGACCCGTCTTGAGCTGACCGTCCACCTGGACCACGATGCGGTCGCGTAACCCGTTGAGCAGCAGGGTCTGTTGCGTCTCGGCCAACCCCAATTCCCATGGCGCACCGGCGTGCTTCATCGATGTCAGCGGGGTTGCGCCGGTGCCGCCGTCATGCCCCGAAATGAGCACCACGTCGGCGTGCGCCTTGGAAACACCGGCCGCGACCGTGCCAACCCCGTTCTCCGACACCAGCTTCACGTGCACCCGCGCGGACGGGTTGGCGTTCTTCAAGTCGTGAATCAGCTGCGCCAGATCCTCGATGGAATAGATGTCGTGGTGCGGCGGCGGCGAGATCAGCCCCACGCCGGGCGTCGAGTGCCGGACCTTTGCGACCCACGGGTACACCTTGTGTCCCGGAAGCTGGCCGCCCTCACCGGGTTTCGCGCCCTGGGCCATCTTGATCTGGATGTCGGTGCAGTTGGTCAGATAGTGCGAGGTGACGCCGAAGCGGGCCGAGGCGACCTGCTTGACCGCGCTGCGCCGCCAGTCGCCGTTGGGATCCTGCTCGAAACGCTTGACGTCCTCGCCACCTTCGCCGCTGTTCGACCGCCCACCCAGCCGGTTCATGGCGATGGCCAGGGTCTCGTGCGCCTCTGCCGAGATGGAGCCGTAGCTCATCGCGCCCGTCGAGAAGCGCTTGACGATTTCGCTGGCAGGCTCGACCTCTTCCAGCGGAACCGGGGGACGCACTCCCGGACGGAATTTCAGCAAACCGCGCAGCGACGCCATCTTTTCGCTCTGGTCGTCGACCAGACGGGTGTACTCCTTGAAGATCTTGTACTGACCCGTGCGGGTGGAATGCTGCAGTTTGAACACCGTCTCCGGGTTGAACAAGTGGTATTCACCCTCACGGCGCCACTGGTATTCCCCGCCCACCTCGAGTTCGCGGTGCGCACGTTCGTCCGGACGGTCCAGGTAGGCCAGCCGGTGCCGGGCCGCGACGTCGGCGGCAATGTCATCGAGGGTAATGCCGCCCGTCGGGCAGACCAGGCCGGTGAAGTACTCGTCGAGCAGCTCCTGAGAGATGCCCACCGCCTGGAACAGCTGCGCGCCGGTGTACGACGCCAGCGTCGAAATGCCCATCTTGGACATCACTTTGAGCACGCCCTTGCCGGCGGCCTTGATGTAGTGGTTGAGCGCCGTCTTGCGGTCGATGCTGTCGATCACCCCGCGATCGAGCATGTCCTCGATGGACTCGAAGGCCAAGTACGGGTTGACGGCCGCGGCCCCGCAGCCGAGCAGCATCGCCATGTGGTGCACCTCGCGGGCGTCACCGGTTTCCACCACCAAGCCCACGTGGGTCCGGGTGCGGTCGCGCACCAGATGGTGGTGCACCCCCGCGACGGCCAGCAGTGACGGTATCGGGGCCATCCGCTCGTCGGAGTCGCGGTCGGACAAGATGATCAGCCGAGCGCCGTCGGCGATAGCGGCGGATGCCTGCGCTCGCACCTCGTCCATCGCGGCGGCCAGCCCGGCCCCGCCTTCGGCGACCGGGTAGAGACACCGAATCACCTTGGACCGCATGCCATGCGGGCGCCCGTTGACTTCGTCGTCGGGGTTGAGGCCGATCAGCTTGGCCAACTCGTAGTTGCGCAGAATCGGTTGTGACAACACGATCTGGTGACATGAGTTCTCGGTCGGAGTGAGCAGATCGCGCTCCCCGCCGGTGGTGCCCTGCAGGCTGGTCACCACCTCCTCCCGGATGGCGTCCAGTGGCGGGTTGGTCACCTGAGCGAACAATTGGTGGAAGTAGTCGTAGAGCATTCGGGGCCGCTGCGAGAGCACCGCGACCGGGGTGTCGGTGCCCATCGAGCCGATCGGCTCGGCGCCGGTGCGCACCATCGGCGCCACCAGCAGGTTGAGCTCCTCGTAGGTGTAGCCGAATGTCAACTGCCGCATGACAAGTCGCTCGTGCGGCATCCGCACGTATTTGCCCGCAGGCAACTTCTCCATCGGAATCAGGTTTTTGTCGAGCCACTCCTGGTAGGGGTGCTCGGCGGCCAGCTGCGCCTTGATCTCCTCGTCGGACACGATGCGGCCCTGGGTGGTGTCCACCAGGAACATTCGGCCGGGCTGCAACCGCATCCGCTTGACCACGGTGGACGGGTCCAGGTCCAGCACGCCGGCCTCGGAGGCCATCACCACCAGGCCGTCCTTGGTGACCCAGATCCGTGACGGCCGAAGGCCGTTGCGGTCGAGCACCGCGCCCACGACGGTGCCGTCGGTGAACGTCATCGACGCCGGGCCGTCCCACGGCTCCATCAACGAGGCGTGGTACTGGTAAAACGCCCGGCGCGCCGGGTCCATCGACTCGTGGCGCTCCCACGCCTCGGGGATCATCATCAACACCGCGTGCGCGAGGCTGCGTCCGCCCAGGTGCAGCAGCTCGAGCACCTCGTCGAAGCGCTGGGTGTCGGAGGCCCCCGGCGTGCAGATCGGAAACAGTTTCTCCACGTCGTCTTCAGAGCCGAAGATGTCGGTCTTGATCAACGCCTCGCGGGCGCGCATCCAGTTCTCGTTGCCGGTGACGGTGTTGATCTCGCCGTTGTGGGCGATGCGCCGGAACGGATGCGCCAGCGGCCAGGACGGGAAGGTGTTGGTGGAGAAGCGCGAGTGCACAATGCCCAGCGCGCTGGTCAGCCGGTCGTCCTGCAGGTCCAGGTAGAACGCCTTGAGCTGCGGGGTGGTCAGCATGCCCTTGTAGACCAGCGTCTGGCCGGACAGGCTCGGGAAATACACGGTCTCGCGGCCCGGACCATCCTGGCCCGGACCCTTGGTGCCCAGTTCGTGCTCGGCCCGCTTGCGGACGACGTAGCAGCGCCGCTCTAGGGCCATGCCGGAGGCGCCCTCGATGAACACCTGCCGGAAAGTCGGCATCGCGTCACGGGACAATGCCCCCAGCGACGAGTCGTCAGTGGGAACGTTGCGCCAGCCCAGCACCCGCAGGCCCTCAGCTTCGGCGATCTTCTCCACGGCGGCGCAGGCGGCCGCGGCGTCCTTGGACGACTGCGGTAAGAACGCGATCCCGGTGGCGTAGCTGCCCGGTTCGGGCAGCTCGAAGTCGACGACATCCCGCAGGAATGCGTCCGGGACCTGGATCAGGATGCCGGCGCCGTCACCACTGCGCGGCTCGGCGCCCTGCGCACCGCGATGTTCCAGGTTGAGCAGGGCGGTGATCGCCTTGTCCACAATGTCGCGGCTGCGCCGGCCGTGCATGTCCACGACCATCGCAACCCCACACGAATCATGTTCGAATGCGGGGTTATATAGCCCGGTAGAACCCGAGCGCTTGGGCGCCATACCCACCTGCCCCTTCACCAGACTTGCTGCGCGACTCTATTAACAGCCATTGGCGGCTCCCGAAGAGGCCTCACCCTAAGATTGCGGGCCAGTCCACTCCGGTCTTGTCGATAGGCTGTCCGTCAAGCGGAGATGCTCCGGTTTGAGGATTCGTCCGTGCAGCGCTGAACGGAGGCCGATAACCGCTCTCGACAAGTCGTAAAACGATATGACAAAACCCGCCTGACATGCCAACTTCCCTAATACTAACCTGCCCGCCCGTTGCGCGTGACCTGCGGCGAAGCGCAGGAGCGACCTCGTCGTGGTGGTCTGTGTCACCGCCCGCCTACTGCCGCAACAACGCCGGCGCGGCTTGCTGCCCGGACCACATCGACCGCTTGGGTAGGTTTGCTGTGACCGCCGTCAATGCGACTTGAGGCTCTACCAGCACCGTCGTCCGAGCTGCGGACCAGTTCGCCGAGTTTGCGCAATACGGCCACGCGGCAACCGGCGGCTCCGAGCCGTCGCGTCCGTCGGGCTCTCGCGGAGTTGGCAGATACTGGTCTGGTACGACGTGGTTCCGGAACGACACTTGGTGGTCGGACCGCCTGGCACCCGAGGAGCCCATGACCGAGCACGACGAATACTTTCGTGACCGTCTGCGGCCCAGCGCTCCCGAGGCTCCCCCGGACCGTGCCGAGGGCCATCCGCCGGCCCGGCCTAGCCCCGTTCCGTCCAGGCCCGCACCCCCCGTCCGTCCCCCGGCTCCTGCGTCCGGGCCGCCGCACCCGCCGGCTCCTGCTCCCGGGCTACCACGCCATCCCGCGCCCGGCCCACCGCACCGACCCGCGGGACCGCCGCCCGGCCCGCCACCCCAGCCCGCCCGGCTGCCGGCTCCACCGCGCCATCCGGGACCACCCCCGGGCCCGCCGCAGCCCATGCCGCACCGGGCCGACTCGTCCTTCGGGCCCCTCTACCTGACCCCGCCCATACCGCCGGACCACGGTTGGCGACGGCTGGTCCGCAAGGCGACCTTTGGCCTGGTCAAACCCGGTCCGTCCGCCGCACAGCGGGAAGAGGCTCAATTCCGGGCTGCCATTCAGGTTCCGCTGCACGGCAACCACAAGGTCGGCGTGCTGGGCAAGGGCGGCGTCGGGAAGACGTCGGTGGCGGCCAGCGTCGGATCCATCCTGGCCGAACTACGGCAACAGGACCGCATCGTGGCGATCGACGCCGACACCGCCTTCGGCCGGCTGAGCAGCCGAATCGATCCGCACGTCAACAGCTCGTTCTGGGAACTGACCGGCGATGTCAACCTGGAGTCGTTCAGCGACGTGATCGCCCGGGTCGGCCACAACCCCGTCGGCCTGTACGTGCTCGGCGGCGAACCGGCGGCTGGTCCACGCCGAGTGCTCGATCCGGCGATCTACCGGGAAGCCGCGCGACGCCTGGACCGCCACTTCGCGATCTCGATCATCGACTGCGGCTCCACCATGGACTCCGCGGTCACCCAAGAGGTGTTGCGCGATCTCGATGCGCTGATCGTGGTGTCATCGCCCTGGGCGGACGGCGCCTCCGCCGCGGCCAAGACCATGGAATGGCTGGCCGATCACGGGCTGGACCGGCTGCTGCACAACAGCATCGTGGTGCTCAACGATTCCGACGGCCATGCCGACAAGCGCACCCGGGCATTGCTGGCTCGCGAGTTCGTCGACCACGGGCGGCCGGTGATCGAGGTGCCCTTCGACCCGCACCTACGGCCGGGCGGCGTCATCGACGTGCGACACGAAATGGCTCGGGCAACGCGGCGCAGATTCATGGAGGTCACCGCGACCGTCACGGGGTATTTCGCCGCTCGGCCCGCCGCCACGCGGGACCGCCGTGAGCCGCCGCACGCTTAGCCGGACACCGCTCCGGCACGGGCCGCGGGATCTGCGATCGCCTCGATTTTCGTGACCAGCTGACCACGAATGGTCAGCACGACGGCGGCGAACAGCCGCCGGTTGGCGAAGGCCAGCACCACCGGCTGCCCGGCCGGGCCACTGACCAGCGTCACGCCCGGGCCCAGGTACCGCAGCAGGTTCGTCGCCACCGCGTCCGGGCCGTGGTTGACCTGTGGCGGCGGAGCTGGGTGCGCGAGGACCGTTCCCACTCCCCAGACCGTCGGATCCAGGACGGCGGCGAGCGCGGCGATGTCACCGTTGGCACACGCGGTGATGAATTTCTCGGTGACCGCCTGGTGCTCGGCGGAGGCCACGTCGCTCGTTTTCGGTTGCGCCGCAGTGAATTTGCCGCGGGCCCGACGGGCCAACTGCCGGCAGGTTCCGACGGGACGGCCGACGGTTTCCGCGATCTGGTCGAACGGGAGCCCGAACACGTCGTGCAATACGAACGCCACCCGCTCACCCGGCGTGAGCCTGCGCAGGACCTCCAACAAGGCCGTGCTGACCTGGTCGTCGAGGGTCACCCGGTCGGCCGGGTCGGCGGGTCGCGAGTCGTCGTTCAGGAATTCGCGCCCCTGCGGGGCGTCGCCGGGGCGTTCGTAGCGGGCCCGCGCCGAACGCAGGTAATCCAGGCACAGCCTGCTGGTGACCACGGTCAGCCAGCCACGGACATCGTCGATCTGGTCCGCGTCGGCCCGGGACAGCCGCAGAAATGCTTCTTGCGCAATGTCTTCGGCGTCGCCGACGTCTCCGATGATCTGATAGCCAAGGTTGACCAGGTAAGGACGGTGCCGCCGCCAGGCGTCCGTAAGCTGCTCGGTCGCTGACTGCGGTTGGTTCATACATCACCGACGATCTGGCGCGCGAAAAAGTTACCGATTCCGACTGTAACTTTCCGCCGTCGTGGGCCGTCGTTGTGTGAGGAGCCTGCGAACAGCGCGGCTCACCACCTGAAGGAGCTATCGATGACCGTCGTCGTAACTGGAGCAACCGGCAACGTGGGCCGCCCCCTGGTCGCCGAATTGGCCGCCGCGGGCGCCCGCGTGCGAGCGATCACCCGAACCCCGAAAACTGCCGACTTTCCCACCGGCGTCGAGGTATTCGGCTCAGCGCTCGAAGCGCTGCCCGGAGCGTCGGCGGTGTTTCTCAATTCCCGTGCGCTGGGCCCGGATACCGAGGCGATGTCGGCGGTGATCACCCGGGCCCGGGACGTCGGCGTCTCCAAATTGGTTGCGCTGTCGGCGATCAACGCCGACGACGACTTCGCGCGCCAGCCGTCGCGCGTGCGTGGCGACCGCAACCGGGAAATCGAACGCCTCGCCGTCGACTCCGGCGTGGACTGGGTCAGTCTGCGGCCCAGCGTGTTCGCGACCAATTTCGTCGGCATGTGGTCGGCGCAGCTGCGCGCCGGCGACGTGGTGGCCGGGCCGTATGCCGCGGCTTCCAGCGCGCCGATCGTGGAGAGCGACATCGCGGCGGTGGCGGCGCGGGCGCTGCTCACCGACGAGCTCGTCGGCCAACGCATCCCGCTGACCGGTCCGCAATCGCTCACCAACGCCGAGTTGGTGGCGGTGATCGGCGCGGTGCTGGACCGGCCGCTGCAATATCTCGAAGTGCCTGCCGACGAGGTGCGGCAACGCTTTATCGATATCGGTTTCACCGCCGCGTTCGCCGATGCGTATCTCGCCATGCTCGCCGAGACAATCGACAAGCCCGCCCTCGTCACCCACGACGTGGAAAAGATCCTGGGCCGCCCGGCCCTGACGTTCGCGGAGTTCGTGTCGCAGCGTCGTGACCTGTTCAGCAAGTAAGGAGGCAGTTTCGATGTCCGAACCACGTCCGCCGCGATACCTCAAGCCGATGAACAAGGTGATGATGGCCGTGCAGAAGCTCGGCATCCCCACCGGCCCGGCCATGGTGCTGACAGTGCCCGGCCGCAAGTCGGGTCAGCCGCGCAGCACGCCGATGACGCCGTTCGAATTCCAGGGCGGCCTGTACGTGGTGGCCGGCTATCCGGGTGCCGACTGGGCGGCCAACGCGCGGGCCGCGGACGTCGGCACCCTGGCCAGAGGACGCCGGGCCCGGCAGGTCAGGATCGTGGAGCTGACCGCCGAGGAAGCCCGGCCGGTGTTGCGCGTCTTTCCGGCTGAGGTGCCCGTGGGTGTGGCGTTCGCGAAGCGCTCGGGGTTGGTCCGCGACGGAACCGCCGACGAATTCGAGGCGCTGGCCGGCCGACTTGCCGTTTTCCGCTTCGACCCCACGGGGTAGCTCCTCGGCCGCGAGCGTCCGCATATGTACGCGAAATGGCCCGGTTTGATGGCATTTTGCGGACCCTCGCGGGGCCGACGTTTGAGCACCGCGAAGCTGCTGCTAGCGGTACTGGCACAGGGTATGGTGCTGGCAGCTTTTGGGCCGGTTTGCTGTGGGGGGCATGGTGGAGGGCACGCCGTTCGGAAGATACCGCTTGGTCGAGCTACTCGGCAGGGGCGGGATGGGCGAGGTCTGGCGGGCGTACGACACGGTCACTAACCGGGTGGTCGCGATGAAGGTCCTGCCGACCCATTTGGCCGACGACAAACTGTTCCAGACGCGGTTCCAACGCGAGGCCCAGGCAGCGGCGGGCCTGGACGATCCGCACGTGGTGCCGATCTACGACTTCGGGGAGATCGAGGGCCGCCTGTATGTTTCGATGCGACTCATCCGGGGCGAAGACCTCAACCACCTCCTTGCCCGGGGTCCACTGCATCCCGTCCGCGCGGTCGCGATAATCGAGCAGATCGCCGGAGCGCTACATGCCGCCCACCAAGCCGGCCTGGTCCACCGCGACGTCAAACCCTCCAACATCCTTGTCGCGGAGAAGGACTTCGCGTATCTCATCGATTTCGGAATCGCGCGCGCTGTCGAAGAGACCGGCTTGACGGGCACGGGCACGACGATCGGGACGTTCGCGTATATGGCTCCAGAGCGTTACGAAACCGGAAGTGCCGACGCCCGCGCCGATACGTATGCACTGGCTTGTGTGTTGCACGAGTGTTTGACGGGCAAACCGCCATTTCCCGGTAGCAGCCTGCCACAACAGATGCGTGCGCACCTGACCCAAGATCCGCCCCGGCCGAGCGCCCAACAGCCCGGCGTGCCAACAGGATTCGACGCGGTGATCGCCCGCGGCATGGCGAAGGACCCGAACGGCCGTTATCAAACCGCCGCTGCACTCGCGGTAGCCGCCCGACAAGTCGTCGGCGACGGATTACGACCGGCGGCCCCGCCACCTTGGCCGAGGGTTCCCCGGGATGCGGGCCACCGGATCAGTCAGCAGGCCACACTGCACGCCGGCGCGATGGGAGCGCTGCCCTACCCGTCCGGCGAGCCGGTCGTACCAGGGTTGCAGGCTGATCGGCGTCCACGTCGCCGCGGAATGATCGGTGCAGCAGCGGCAATCCTGGCCGTCGCCGTGATCCTGGTAGTCGCTGTCGCCGTCAAAGCTGGCAAGACTCCCTCAGCACCCAGTGGCGCGACGGCGAGCGGCGCATCCCCCGGCAGCGCCGCAGCCGCCAAATCCACTGCGCAACCCACACCTGGGTTCAGCGTGACCGACCCGGCGGGCGACGCGGTCCCGCACCCAGTCGACGGCAAGGTCTACGGCCCCAGCGACATCGTTAGCCTGTCGGTCCACTCCGACGGCACCAACCTGGTGATCACCACCGAATACACTCCATCGACCCCGATGAATCTCCTCGACACATGGATCGGCATCCGGCTCGACCCCAACAAGGTGCCGACCTGTAAGGACAGCGTGCTGGACTCGTACGATTGGGGAATTGATTACGGCACCGGCGGCATCACCATCTATAAGCCAGGCACCAACTGCGGCGACCACGCACAGCCCACACCCCTCGCGGGCGCCGCTAACATCACCGGTTCCACCCTGACGATCAAGGTCGCCCAGGACAGCCTCGGCATCCGCCCCGGTCAGCCGATCGTGGTGCGGGCGTCTGCCAGCACTGTGATCGACAATAGAAGCACTACTTTTATCCAGGACTGGGCCCCGGACAGCCCCAGCGGGGCAACCGGCAACGTCTAACCCGCGACTCGGCCGCCAGCGTGCGCAGATGTACGCGGAATAGTCGGGTTTGACCTGGCTTTTATCGCTGCGGAGGGCTTCTGCGGGGCGCTACAAGATGTTCACGCCCGATCGTCGCTGTTTGCGGTTCAGCGTGGATCGGACGGTGTTGCAGTGTTCGGTGCGCACGAATCTCTTCTGCCTCGGTCCTAAATTGCTGCTTTCATTGTCGTGAAACTTTTTGTGTATCAGTAGATTTCACCATCTCAACTACCCCGCCCAGCTGGGTTGGTCGGCCGACGATCCGTTCTGCTAGTTCGTTTACGGTCGCGCCTGCGGTGGGTGCCCTCGGTCGCTTGATCTACCACGAGGTGGGTTTCGTTGCGATATCGCCGGTGATAGCGCAAATGAGATCGCCTTATGGCCGGCTCACGGTACTCACGTGGCCAATGTGATTTTGGTACTGTCGATCGCCACATTGGGTGTCGCGATCGCCTACGGCCACACCTAGTGCACAAACCTGCACCAGCCGCCAAGCGATTCAGCAGGTCGCAGCGCCGCCGAGCCGCCGAACCCGCCGCAGTGATAAAAGCCGGGTAAAAGTCGGGTCGCGGGAAGAGTGATCTAACCCGCGACTTTGCCGCGAGCGTCCGCATATGTACGCGAAATGGCGGTTTTCTCGGCATTTTGCGGACCTTCGCGGGAAGAAAGCTGCGCTAAAAATCCACTGGCACGTGCTTTTCCGCGCAGGCTTCGCGAACTGCGGCGATCACGTCTTCAGTGCGCAGCGTTTGCAGGTCCTCGACAGTCACCGACCCCTTGTCGCTGCGATGCTGGGCGGCAACACGTGAATCGCGCAACCGCTCGGCACGTTCCACCACGTTGCGGGCGAAGCGTCCGTTGTGCATGACGTCGATGCCGTGGGTGCCGTCGGCCGCGTGGTAGCGACGCAACGTTGCGCATGCGGCGCTGAGTGCCTCGCAAGCCGCCGGCTGAAGAACGGTGGCCCGGGGTGTCCCGTAGCGGACCGCGATCTCCACCAGCTCGTCGGGTGTGTACGACTCGAACCGCAACTTGCGGTTGAACCGGCCCGCCAAACCCGGGTTCACCGTGAGGAATTCGTCGACTTGCTGTTCGTATCCCGCGCCGATGAAGCAGAAGTCGAATCGATGCACCTCGAGCGCGACCAACAGCTGGTTGACGGCTTCCATGCCGATCATGTCGGGCCGGCCGTCCTGGTGGCGCTCCACCAGCGAGTAGAACTCGTCCATGAACAGGATGCGGCCCAGCGAGCGGTTGATCAGCTCGTTGGTCTTGGGGCCCGAGGCGCCGATGTGCTCCCCGCAGAAGTCGGCCCGCTTGACTTCGACGATCTCGGGATGACGCACGATGCCCAGGCCGGCATAGATCTTGCCCAGCGCCTCGGCGGTGGTGGTCTTGCCGGTGCCCGGCGGTCCCACCAGCAGCATGTGGTTCGTTTGATTGGCCACCGGTAACCCGGCCGCCAGCCGAAGTGCCCGAACCTCGATCTGGTCCTCCAGCTCGGCGACCGCGCGCTTGACTTCGCCCAGCCCGACCTGGTTGTCGAGCAACGCGCGGCCCTCCGCCAGGAGGTGGGCACGCCGCTCCTCGTGTTCCTCGTCGCGGCGCTGCTGTTCGGACCGTTCGGTGTTCACGTCCCATTTGTCGGTGCGGGTGTTGATCGCATTTTCGTCGGTGATGGCCAGTTGCAGCGAGGGGTCGGCCAGCGCCCGTTTGGCGGAGCCGATCAGCGCACCGTTGATCGTCGCCTTGGACAACCAGATCTGCGCCTCGTGTTCCTCGTCGAGCTGGCGATGCGCCATCCCCCGCACGTAAGCCAGGTCCGCCGCGATCAGCGGGAAGTCACTGGGATCTATTGCGGTGACCACGCTTTCGTGAGGGCGTCCGCCCTGGCCCAGGTGTCCGTTGCGCAGTTCGACCCGGTTGGTCCAGTCGAGTGCGACGCGCGCTTGGCCGAGATGGGCCGCGGCGTGGGCCGCTAGCGCGCAGGTAGCCGCGGTAACCGCCGACATGATGATTGCCTGTGGCGGCAAGATATCGGCCGCCACCGAGATGACGTCCGGCCACCGCTGAGTCGCGAACATCAAGTAGGCCTTGATGTACTGGTGCCACTGGTGATTCTCCCAGGTGTCCAACAGCGCCGAATCCGCCAGCAACGCTTCGGCTTTCGCGTATTGGCCATCATCGATCAGGGCACTGGCCAGCGCCAGCCCGGCATGCGATGCCTCGGTCACTGAAATCGACAGGTAGGGGCCGGCTTTGATCGGCGCCGACAGGCGCACGCCGAGCCGGTTGGTCTCCCGATGCAACCGACTGCCGTACTCGTATAGTTGCTGCACCGTCGACAATGTTTCGTCGCCGGCGGCGATGCGGCCCAGCCAGGCGTCGGCCATGGATGCGTCGATCTCGGTGGCCTCCGCGAACCGCGCTCTGGCGGCGGCGATATCGGCATGCCCGTCAGCGGTCAGCAAGGCCATCGCCTGGTCGAACCTTTTGCGCGCGGCGGCCGTACCGGTGCTGCTCGTCATTGCGGCTCCGCCGCAGCCAACTCGAGACTCCGCAACACCGTCGGCTCAGCGGATACGTAGCGGTTCTCGGCACGGAACAACTCGATCTCCACCGTGTGCACCTGCCCAGCCGCCGACACTTCCACGGTGGCCGCACCCGTCTGGGTGATCAGCACGTCGGCGGTTCCGCGGTAGGGCCCGCCGGGTTCCCCGACGGAGATCAAGGTGTTCGGGCGCGGCGCAGGTGTCAGCGTGCCATCCACCACACTGACGGTCGTGCCCGGTACCGGCTTCGGCTGGTCCACGACGGCGACGTCAGGCATACGAACACTGTTCCACCGCTGCAGGTTTCGGGTGTGAACCGTGATCCGCTCGCCCGTCCCGGCCAGCCGGATCACGATCCGTTTGGCCAGCGAATCTTCGGCGGCGATGTGGACCCGGCTGAACTCCCCCGCATCGTCCAACGGCAGCGCCATCCGGTTGCCGCCTCCGACCTTGCCGAGCAGCACCCCCGACGGCCCGATGGGCACGACGAGCGAGCCCTCCAACGTGGCGCGTCGCACGCCGCGCAGCCGCGGCAGCGGGCCGCACAGGTTGGCCGCCACCGCCAGCAACTGCTCACCGGGCAACGTGTTCAGCATGGTGCTCGGCGGAGCCGTCGGTGGTTGCGCGGTGCGTACCGTCACCGTGGCGGTGAGGCTGCCGTCACCGAACAGGGTGATGTTCTGCATGATCCCGTCGGCCCGCATAGACCAGGCTTGCGCCAACTTCTCGGCGGTGATGTCGTCGGGTTGGTACCAGTAGGTCGTCAGCCATCCGTGGTCGCCGCGAACCGACCGCCAGCGCCCGTCGGGGGCGTCGAGCGCGAATCGGCCGAACCGTCGCTCCATCTCGACGATGTCGGTGGCCGTCGCCACCTTTGCGCGAATGCCACGCTGGCGCATGGCGGCGGCAATTCGCTGACCGGCCGCCAGCGTCGCGGTGCCGATCGAAGCACGCCAGCGCAGTGCATCGGCGTTGTCCAGCACTGGGATTCGCGCGACCAGCCAGGTTTCCCGCTGGCCGGCATATGGCGGCGTGCCGATCAGGGTGTCGTAAACCCGGGGATAGTCGCCGACGCTGCGCCGCCGCGCCCCACCGCTGATCACGCTCAGCGAATCGACAGTCAGGCCAAGACTCTGGCTTAGCATCTGGCGCAGATCGGTTAGGTCCAGGGCATTTTCGGTGTGCGTCGAGGTCGATCCGGTGAACAGCGTTGGTAGATGCGCCTTCCCGAGCAGCTGCACCGCGACAACCGCCACGCCGTCCTGGTATCGAATTCCGCCCCCGGCGCGGTCGTTGACGACGGTCAATGGCTCCGACCATTCGATCGGCCGCCGGCGCCGCGCCCACAAGCCCAGCCAGGACCAAGCCTGACGGCCCCGCCACCTGATCACGCCAAGGCCCAGCCCGACGGCCAAACCTATTGCAGCACCGATAAATTCACCCAGCGCCCAGCCGCTTAGGCCAGAGCAGAACACGCCGACGATGATGGTCAGCCTGGTGGCAGCCGTCATCGCTCGCGCCGTGCCCGTGAGATCAGTGCGACGACGGCGATCAGGGCCGCCACCACCCCGGCGAAGATCAGGGCCGCCGTGCGGGCGCGGTGGTCCGGCGCGGCGGCCGGCGGCGCCGGCCTGATCACCCGGCTGGCCGCAGCCGGTGGAAGCCGTTCTCCAGCAGGCACATCGAACGTCAGCGCAGCCACCGGGTCGACCACGCCGTAGCCGACTTGATTGTCTACTCCACGTGGTGGATTGTGCGCGGTCTGCAAGATCCGGTTGACGATCTGATGAGCGGACAGCCCCGGGAATTTCGCCCGCACCAATGCGACGACACCACTGACGTAGGCCGCCGAGAAGCTAGTGCCCCAGATCGGCATGTTCTTCTCGCCCGGACGAATCGGCGGGTAGGCATTGACCGGGCCGCCCGTCTCCGGTGACAACCCCATGATCCCGACGCCCGGTGCCGCGGCGGCCACCCAGGGTCCGGCAAGGCTTTTGCTGATCGGTGCGCCGGTGTTGTCCACAGCACCCACCGACAACACGTAGTCGGCGAACCACGATGGTGACGACACGGTCTTGACTTGATGCCAATCACGCGGATCGGAGGCGTCGAGCGGGTCGAACGAGGGGTTCTGGGTACAACCGTCTTCGCTGTCGTTGCCCGCCGCGGCGACGATCACGGCGTCCTTCACGGTGGCCGCGTACCAGACGGCGGCGCCAATAGCGCCCTGATCCAGCGGATCGGCCGCCGATAGGCAGGCGGTGACGCTGACATTGATCACCTTGGCGCCGATGTCGGCGGCGTGCACGATCGCGCTGGCAAGGGTCGCGATGGTGCCCGCCTTCTTGCGCCCCTCCATGTCGCCCGGGCCGGGGTTGACCGGTTCGAAGGCTCGCGACGACTGGCGGATCGAGATGATCACCGCGTGCGGTGCGACGCCCACGACACCGTCCGGCGCGCCCGACGGTGGGGGCGGCACCTCGGGATCGTCGGAGTGTTCAGTTCCGGGATCCCCCTGGCCGTTCGACGGCACATCCTCCGGTGCCGGCGGCGGAGGCGGCGGCGCGGAGACGGTCTGGGTGACGGTCACCGGAGCCGGCGGTGGGCGCGGTGCCGGCGGCGGCGGTGGACCACCGGGAGGCGGTGCTGCGGCGTCGACCGCCGGTGGTCCGGCGGGTGCCGGGAATGCCGGCGCGCTGGGCATCCGTGCTGGCATCGGAATGCCTTGCGGCGCAGCGCCGATCACCGATGCGACGATGGTGCCGTGCGCATCGCAGTCGGTCAGTCCGTCGCCGCCCATGATGTAGTCCCCGCCGGGAACCACCGGCAGCCGGCGACTGGGATTGATGCCGGTGTCGATGACGGCGACCGGTACTCCGTTGCCGGTCGAGTACTGCCAAGCCTTGCTGATGTTCAGCATGGTGAAACCCGGTGCGGTGACCGCCACGTTGGGGTCTGCGACCGTTATCGTTCGCGCGCAAGCGAAGCTCTGCCGCATCGGCTGATCCGGGCCCGGGTTGCCGTGCGCTGGTACCCGGCTGGGGTCGACGCTGGGCGGCGGAATCGCTTGCGCCGCAGGAAGGCTCGTCACCGGCGCCACCAGTAGGCCGGTAAGCGCAAGCGACATGAGCCGCTGCCAGGGTCCCCTGCCCTCTCGACCCGCTGGAGTCATCGCATCCGGACCCAGGTGAACAACCCGCCGATCCAGGCGGCCAGGGGCAGCGCCGCAATGATCGCCGCGATCTCCAGCCATTCGGCGGTCATGCGCACCAACGGAGTGAACCTGGTGATCGGCACCAGCAGCGCCGCCAGCAGGCCGGCCGCGCCGAACCCAGCCAGGACCAATGCGCCCCACACCACCGAGTAAGCTGAATCTGATTGGTGTACAACGTATTTGAGCACGCCGACGCACACTGCCGCCGCGGCCCCGCAGACCAGCGCGACGGCCTGCCACTTGTCCGCGAATGCCCTGCCCCGGCTGATGAAGATCACCACGAACAACACAGCTAGCGCCGCGGCCGGCACACCGCGGTCGTGGCCCGGCATCAAGGTGGCCCATACCGCCACGGGCAGCGCAAGCCCGGCGCCCACGCAGATACCGGTCAGCACGCTGTTGGCGCGTACCGCCGCCGCCGCAATCAGCGCGCCGCCCGGCGTCGTATCCGGATTCACGTCCTCGTCGGAGTTCTCGGTGTCGTCGTGCACGGGCGTCACCACATCCGGCGGCAGTCCGGCGCTGCGACGGAACAGATCGCGTCCGGTGATCGACCCGAAATACGGTGGCCGGATCCGCGCGACCCACAGCGCGATGGTCGGTGCCATGGTCAGCAGCAACAACAACGCCACCAAGGCGCACATCCCGAGCCACTGCGCCGGAATTGGCCGCCACATCCGCGCCGCCGCGACGGCGCCGGAAAGCCCGCACAGCGTCACGACCGCAGCCGCCACCTTGGTATGACGCCGCGTCCCGGCGGCGATTCCGCAGGTCAACACGGCGCCTGCCAGTGTCGCGATGAACACGTGTGCCGATCCCAGCTTTCCCGGCGGCCCGCCGCCGAGCCCTGCCGCCAGCAGCGGCGCGGCCAGCCAACCGAGCCCGTCGATCATGTCGGTGCGGCCTGGCCACCACCGCCAGACCGCGGCGGCGCCAAACGCGGCCAACAGGCCGAGGCCGCCGGTCACCACGCTCGGCATCAGGGAGTCGCCGGCGAAACGCTGACGCACGGCCAGCCCCAGCACCGTCGCCGCCACCATCGTCAGGATGAACAGCGCTGTATGCGAGGCGGTTTGGACGGTAACCGGTTCGAACAGCTTCTTGCCGATCCGGGCCAGGCCGGTGGATAACGATTCGTACTGCGGCTCGAAAGATTCACCTGCCTCCGCGGGAACCAGGGCAAGGGTGGCGCCATCCTCAACGCCGAGCTCGTCGAGGGTCTTGGTGACGTCCAGCCGCACACCGTTGGCCCGGTGGAGCTCGTATCCGACGCCGGGCTCCAGTCCGCCGAAACCGCGCCGCTTGAGTTCGTCGTTGAGCAGCTCGACGACGTCGTCCAGGAAAACCTCGATCGGCACGGACGCCGGATACACCTGCGAAAGCAGGTGTTCACCACACACGACGGCAACGGCGCAGCGCGGTGGAAACGAGACTTTACCCAGCGATTGGGTCATTAGCGCGGCCGGTCCGCATCGGGAATGTATTTGTCGGCCAACGCCGCTGTGATTTCGAAGAGCCGTAGCCGAGTCTTTTTCTTCAGCTCGTGCTGGGTATCGATTATCCCACCTTTTGCGAGATAGGGATCGTACGGCATGAATTCGACCGTCGCGCCCGACTGACCGAAGCGCTCAGTGAGGTAGGTCCGCGCATCCGGGTCGTATTTATTTCGGCTATCGTTCAAAATGACCATGCTGCGGGACACCAATTCGTGGTAGCCCAATGACCGCAGCAGATCGATCGCGCGGGTGACCGGTAGTGAGGTATCGGCGGTCAGGCCGGACACGAAGACCAGGGTGTCGCAGGCGTCCAGCACGGCCTTCATCACCGGGTGCTCGAGATCGTCGGAGGTGTCCACCACGATGACCGTATGTGTGCGCCGCAGCCGCGACAGTACCCCGGTGAACATCGACGGCACCAACGGTCGCGGCTGGTCCGAGGCACGGTTGCCGGCCAAGACGTCGAGCCCGATGTTGTTCTGGCCCAGGTGCTCTCGGATGTCCGCATAACCCTGGACGTCGGTGTCGTTCAGCACGGCTGCATAGTCGCCCGGCGGGGATTCGTCGATGCGACCGGCCAGCGTGCCGAAACCGGGCGCCGCGTCCACGGCCACCACGTTCTCGGGCCGGCATTCGCGGAACGCCGCACCGATGCACGCGGTCATGGTGGTCTTCCCGACGCCGCCCTTGCCGGAGACCACCCCGATCACGTACTGCTTTCGGATGTGGCGCCGTATCCTGTCCTGCAATTCTCGATAATGCCTTTCGGCGGGCGATTCGCCGAAGTTGAGGGTTTTGAACGACAGGCGGTATACCGCTTTACGCCATCCCCCGCCCGGCGGAATTTTGCGCGGCGCGACCATATCGGAGATGCGCAATGTTCCGGATACCGAATCCAGCCGTTGGTAACGCGCGGACGACGGCTCTCTCGCGATCTGTCCGCCCTTTTCGGCAGATTCGGACGATGTTGTCCACGAACTGGTCACGATGTGCGATACCTCTCGACTACACGACTTTGCGGTACGAATACCACTGTTGATCGGCGGGCAGGCGCCGGACCAACCGGTTGAGCGCAGCAGCGACATTGCTCCTGGTGCCCGGGGCGATGATCATCCATTTCCGGCCCCCCGAGTACGTGTTCTCGGCGACCAATCTGCCCAGCGGGATATCGATTATGGTCACCACACTCGGTTCGACGTAGGACCGGGTGGGCCGGCCCGTTTCCACGCCGGACTGGATCGCGACAATCGACGTCTGTGCCGATCGCTCGGGGTCGGCGGCAACCACCAGCGTCTGCATCTGATCGGCGTCGAGTCGCCGGGTGCCCAGAAATCGCCGCAGCGCCTCCCCGCTGGTCGCGGAGGCCCGCATGGCATCCGCGTCCAGCGTGACCGGTCGCAGGGCCGCGGGTGCCTTCGTGCCGCACAGTCGCTCGATCTGTGCGATCAGCGCCCCACTGGCCGCGCCTTCGGAGCTGGCCGTCCCCGCCCCACTGATCCGGACGAGGTCCGCAGACCGTTCCATCGCCACCCACCACTGCGCGAATCGGGCGAGCAGCACCCGCGCCGGCTCGTCGGTGCCCGGCGTGCCGAACTGCATGAGCAGCGCGATATCGCGCCGGGACAGCACCGTGAGCCATTCCAACACGATGCTGTCGACAGTTCCCGACGCGTCGACGACGCCGACGGCTTGCAGCTCGCTCGTCACCGGGTGTTGCAGCGCCAGCTGTTTGGGTTCGACGCTGGGAAGATGTGGCCGCAAGCCCAGCTCGGGAGCCAAAACTTCGATGCCCGTGAGCACCTGAAGAGCCCACAGGCCGTCGACGGTGGTGGTTAACACGTTGTCCGGACCCAACCACGGGGGCGCACGCATCGCGTGCGCCCCCGCTCAGCTTGTGTTTTAGATGAAGAAGCTTTGCACGTTGGCGTCGGTGATCCGGGCGCTTTCCATCGTCCCGTCGACCACCCGATGATGCTGGGTTATGTGCTGGGCCAGGCTTTCCAGCCCGTCCAACATCTGCCGTTGCGCGTCGAAGTAGGCCGTCGCGCCCTTGCCCAGGAAGTAGTCGGCCAGCGCCTGGGTCCGCTGCAGGATGTCCTGATGGATTTCCATCAGCTGCGCTGCGCGCTGAGCGGTATCGGAGGAGAAAGCTCCGATGGCCGCGTAGTTGTAGGTGATCTCACTCATGTCGTGCTCCCGTTCTCGAATTGATTCGGCAGAAGGTTCGTTTCTAGGTCGCCGCCGCGCCGAACAGGCTCTGCATGCCGTGGGCGGCGTCGTCTTCGTGCGCCTCGAAGAGCACTGCCGTCTTTCCCAGGCCAGCGGTCAGGCGTTGACCACCGGTGATGGTCTGCGTGAGATCGTGGTGGATCTGGGCCGCCGTCGCGAGCGAGGCGGTACTGGCTTGGCCGCTCCATGACGAGACGTTCACGACGTCCTCGTGGCCGTGCAGGTACTCGTTTGCGATAGCCGTTGCGGTCTGCAGCGCGGACTCGATGTGCTGCTGCGTGGTCCGCAGCAATTCGGTGAACGCCTTGGTCGTGGCGCCGTCTGCCATGTGTCTCTCCTTGATTTCCTGAGCTCCCGGGGCCGGGTTCTGCGTAAACGTAGACCGGCAGTCGCAGGCTGTCACTTCACCGCCCGCGCAGGCGCACGCCGCCCAACAGGCTGTTCAGTGGACACCAGGATGCCGCGCCTGTCAAACGGAAACTCGCCGGGGTCCCCCAGCGCCCGGCTACGCCGCGCTTGCGATCGCCACGAGCCAAACGGTGGCGACCCGCCACGAGCTAGTCGCCGGTGCGAGTAAAGCTCTCGTCGTAAGCCTGACTGCGGCATTTCGACCCGGGCGCCAGATCGGCGTAACCGTGCCCGGCAAGCAAGGGGATCGGATCCTGGACCGGTTGCGGAATCTGCAGCGAGGCGGTGCTCGTCACGTGCGCGGTCCCGCCCAATGAGCACGTCGAGTCGAACTCCGTATTTCGCGTCCAGGTGCCGTTCGCAAAGACGAACACCTGGTCGGTGTCGTTCTTGGTGTCCAGGAAGGGGCTCACGCACCTATCGCCGGTGCGAAGGCAGTCGGTCCGCACTGCCAACTGGTCGACCCACTTGTCGCCATTGGCATAGATGGTCGCGCTTTCGTACCGACCGCGCAGTGCGCCCGCCGGCGACACCACCCGTCGCGGCAGGCTGCTGGGGTCGGGCAGGGCGGTGACGTCGGTGTCTCCCGTTCTGTTGAAGGTCACGCTCCGTTTGAGGTAACACCCGTTGACCGTGGCTTGGGTGAACTCACCGGTCATCGCTCCTTCGCTCTGCGGCTGGACCGAAATGGTGTTCCATGCCTCGTCGTTGTCGCGGTTACCGCACTTTCTTCGCGACGTGCTGACGGCAACCCAGCCGGCGCCGACCTTGTCGAAGACCAAGTCCTTCGTGGGATACCGGCCACCGCTGGAAGCCGTAGCGACGCAGCTGGCGTCGTTGCAGGCCGAGCGCAGTCGCCACGATTCCGTGAATGCTCCCGCGTCGGCGTCCTGCGCAGCGGTTCCGCTCGACAACGCCGCGCGGCCCAGTTCCACGGAAAAAGTCCCGGTGAAAGGACCGGTGTTGGGCGTGGCAGCCGGTGCCGGACCGGGGCGTGGAGGAGTGTCGTCGCCGGAATTGGCCAGCACCAGCGCTACCACGGCTCCCACGACCACCAACGCGGTCCCGATGCTGGCCAGCGCAATGAGCGGGCCTTTGCGGGACGGCTTGGGGGCCGGCGGTGGTGTGCCATAGAACATCGGCCGGTACTGGTTCGGGTCGGCCGGTGCGGGAGCGTGCGTCGGTGCAGCCGGCGACGGTTGGCTGTACTGCATCGGCTGGTACTGGGCCGGACCGCCGGAAGGATTGCCATAGCGGTGCTGCGGTTGCCAAGTGGACTGAGTGTGCGCGAACGGTCCTGCCGCGGTTGGCGCCGGGGGATTGGGTACCACCACCGGTCCTGTGACGGCCGCGGCAGCGGCCCGGGCCAGCTCGCGGGTGGTGCGGTAGCGGTCGTCGGGACTCTTGGCCATGCCCTTGGCGATGACGGCATCGAGTTGCGCGGACACATCGCGCCGCCGTTCGGACGGGCGCGGGGGCGGCGCGCTGAGATGCCCACCCAGTTGTTGTTCCAGGCTGTTTCCCGGGAACGGTTGGCTGCCGGTCAGGCATTCGTACAGGACGCAGGCCAGGGCGTAGATGTCGGCCCGCGCGTCGGTCTGGTCGGCGGTTATTCGTTCGGGCGCCAGGTAAGCCCAGGTGCCGACGACATGGGCGGTGCCCGTCAGGCTGCTCTGCCCGGCGGCGCGGGCGATCCCGAAGTCGATCAGGTACGTGAAGTCGTCGTCGCAGACCAAGATGTTGGACGGCTTGACGTCCCGGTGCACCAAGTTGACTTGGTGGGCAGCGTGCAGCGCCGAGGCGACTTGGTCGATGATTCGCACCGCGCGCGCAGGCTCCATTGGCCCCTCGCTGATGATGCTCTGCAGGTCGCGGCCCTTGATCAAGCGCATCGTCACGAAAAGCCGTCCGTCGATCTCACCGAAGTCGTAGATCGGCACCACGTGCGGCTCGTCGAGCCCCGCAGCGGATTTTGCTTCGCGGCGAAAGCGTTCCTGGAATACGGCGTCGTCGGCGAACTCGGTGGGCAAGACCTTCAAGGCCACTACTCGTTCGGTGACGGTGTCGAACGCGCGCCACACTTCGCCCATGCCGCCCCGCCCCAACAGCTCCAACAATCGGTAACGTCCGAACGGCGTCCCGCCCTCCACGGCCGCCTCCAAAGCAGTGGTCAGCAAGTCTTTAGCCGGAACGATAAACCCACGAACGGCAAACCACTGCAGAACGCCGTTGTTGCGACAATTCGTCGAGATCTGGCTGCCTGCCGCTACCTCCTCTGTTCGGCTCGAAACAGTGGTCCCGGCTACAGGGCGCTGGCGCCGTCGGCGAGGCCGTCGCCGTTGCTGTCGGTCAGCCGCACGTTCCAGTGGCCATCGCCATCGGTGTCGACATATCCCGTCACGCCGTCTTCGCCGGCGCACAACACCCGGTCGGCCACCCCGTCGCCGTCCGCGTCGATCAGCCGGTCGTCGGGGCGGCCCTGGCCGTCGAAGTCGACCCACGGCCCGCCGGTATGTTCGGCGCCGTCGAGTCCGAACCAGCGGAGTTGGCCGCCCCGGTCGACTGCCACCGACCATGTCCCCGACCCGTCGTCGGTGAAGTAGCTTTCCGGGGTTCCGTCGTTGTCGAGGTCCACGACGGCGTGATCAGCCACGCCGTCTCCGTCGAAATCCGCCAGCGCGTCATCGCGCTGGCCGTCACCGTCGACGTCGAGGCCGATTGCGTCCAGGCGGCCGTCGCCGTCAAGGTCGAGATCGAACGGGCGATTCCAGATTGACGCCGTGCCGTCGTCGGCGCCCATGCAGTACTCCATGCATTGTTGGATGGTTCGTGCGGGCTAACGGTTCCCCTTGGCTTTCCACCACGCGAGCAGTTCGGCCGTTGCCTCCTCGTGGGAAAGCGGACCGCGCTCCAGCCGCAGCTCTTTGAGATAGCGCCACGCTTCGCCCACCTGCGGGCCCGCCGGAATGCCGAGCAGCTCCATGATCTGATTACCGTCCAGGTCGGGGCGGACGCGGTTGAGGTCCTCCTGGGCGGCCAGTTCGGCGATCCGGGCCTCCAACCGGTCATAGTTGGCCTGCAGACGAGCCGCGCGGCGTTTATTTCGGGTGGTGCAGTCGGCGCGCACCAGCTTGTGCAGCCGCGACAGCAGGGGCCCCGCGTCGGTGACGTAGCGGCGCACCGCCGAATCGGTCCATTTGCCGTCGCCATAGCCGTGGAACCGCAAGTGCAGATACACCAGTTGGGAGACGTCGTCGACCATCTGCTTGGAGTACTTCAGCGCCCGCATCCGCTTGCGGACCATCTTGGCGCCGACCACCTCGTGGTGGTGAAAGCTGACCCCGCCGTCCGGCTCGAGCCGCCGGGTGGCCGGCTTGCCGATGTCGTGCAGCAGTGCGGCCCAGCGCAGCACCCGGTCCGGGCCCGCGTCCTCCAGCGCGATCGCCTGGCGCAACACCGTCAGCGAATGCTGGTAGACATCCTTGTGCTGGTGGTGTTCGTCGATCGCCATCCGCATGCCGCCGACCTCGGGCAAGACCACCTCCCCCATCCCGGTCTGCACCAACAGGTCGATGCCGGCCACCGGGTCGTCGCCCAGCAGCGTCTTGTCCAGCTCGGCGGCCACTCGCTCGGCGCTGATGCGGGCCAGTTGGGGGGCCATCTCCTCGATCGCGGTCCGCACCCGCGGCGCCACCGTGAAACCGAGTTGGGACACGAAGCGCGCGGCGCGCAGCATCCGCAGTGGGTCGTCGCCGAAGGACCGTGACGGCGCGGCCGGGGTGTCCAATTCCCGGGCGCGCAACGCCGCCAAACCGTCCAGCGGATCCAGGAAATCGCCCGGCCCGCTGCCCGTGACCCGGACGGCCATTGCATTCACCGTGAAATCCCGGCGCACCAGGTCGTCCTCGAGACGGTCGCCGAAGCAGACTTCCGGGTTGCGCGACACCTGGTCGTACCGATCGGCGCGGAAGGTGGTGATCTCCAGTCGGTAGTCGCCCTTGCCGACGCCGACGGTGCCGTATTCGATCCCGGTGTCCCACACCGCGTCGGCCCACCCGCGCACCGCCCGCTGCACCTGCTCGGGACGGGCGTCGGTGGTGAAGTCCAGGTCCGGCGAGTTCAATCTGCCCAACAAGGCGTCGCGCACCGAACCACCGACCAGATACAGCTCATGGCCTGCGGCGTCGAACAGCGATCCCAGTTCGCGCAGCACAACCGAGTGCTGATTCAGCGCGACCGCGGCTTTGGTCAGCAGTTCGGCATGCTGGGCAAGTTCAGGCACGTTCGACCAGCCTAATCCACGACGCTCCGGTGGGGACGGCCCGCATTGCGCATACGCGGGTGGACCTTTACCGCATGTGCTATCGCTTTCGACAATCGATCGGTCCCACCCGCGCCGGTGCTGAAGTGACCGATGTGACTAATTGGCCTCGCACCCGATGTCGCGCGGCGGAGGCACCCTCCCTGCCAGCTACTATCGCTTGAGTGTCGGACGGCGAACAGGCGAAACCACGTCGGCGCCGGGGCCGGCGCCGCGGTCGTGGCGCTGCAGGTTCCGCCCAGAATCACGTGGACAACCAGCCGACCGGTGACGCAGCGACGACGAAACCGCGGAGGTCTCGTTCGCCGCGCCGCGCGCCGGAGCGGCTGCGCACCGTGCACGAAACATCCGCCGGTGGGCTGGTCATCGACGGCATCGACGGACCCCGCGAATCGCAGGTGGCGGCCCTGATCGGCCGTATCGACCGGCGCGGCCGGATGCTCTGGTCGCTGCCCAAGGGCCACATCGAGATGGGCGAGACCGCCGAGCAGACCGCCATTCGTGAGGTCGCCGAGGAAACCGGTATCCGCGGCAGCGTGCTCGCCGCCCTCGGACGCATCGACTACTGGTTCGTCACCGACGGCCGCCGCGTACACAAGACCGTGCACCACTATCTGATGAAGTTTTCCGGCGGCGAGCTGTGCGACGAGGACCTCGAGGTCGCCGAGGTGGCCTGGGTGCCGATGCGCGAGCTCCCGTCCCGGCTGGCCTACGCCGACGAACGCCGCCTGGCCGAGGTGGCCGACGAGCTGATCGACAAGCTGCAAAGCGACGGCCCGGCCGCGCTGCCGCCACTTCCGCCCAGCTCGCCCCGGCGCAGACCACAGACACACTCACGCACCCGCCATTCCGACCAGCGCGCAGCGGGCCCACGGAACGGCCGCGAGCCGGGGCCGTGACCACGCCGCGAACCCGGTGGACCGGTTGGTTGCGCCTGGCCGCGGTCGTCGGCATGGTGGCCGGTTTTGCCGTGGTGTTCACCGGATCAACCGTGCCCCGGGCGATCGCCGGCGAACCCAGCGCGACCCCCTTCATCCACGTGCGCATCGATCAGGTGAGCCCGGACGTCGTCACCACCACCAGCGACCCGATCGTCACCGTCACCGGGACGGTCACCAACGTCGGCGACCGCCCGGTCCACGACGTGATGGTCCGGCTGGAGCACGCGGCGCCCGTCACGTCGTCAGCCGGCCTGCGCACCTCCCTCGACGGCAGCACCGACCAATACCAGCCGGCCGGGGATTTCGTCACGATCTCCCCCGAACTGCAGCGCGGCCAGGAAACCGGCTTCACCCTCACCGCGCCCTTGCGCTCACTGGTCAAGCCCTCGTTGGGTGTTGAGCAGCCCGGGGTCTACCCGCTACTGGTCAACGCCAACGGCACTCCTGACTACGGTGCCCCGGCCCGGCTCGACAACGCCCGCTTCCTGCTGCCGGTCCTCGGGATTCCCCCGGACAAGGCGGACGATCTGAGTGCCGCAGTGGCACCCGACACTTCCAAACCGGTGTGGATCACCATGCTGTGGCCGCTGGCCGACCGGCCCCGGTTGGCCCCCGGCGCCCCCGGTGGGACAGTTCCGGTCCGCCTGGTTGACGACGACTTGGCCGCCTCGCTGGCCACCGGGGGCCGGCTCGACATCCTGCTCTCCGCGGCCGAGGTGGCCACCAGCCACGATGTCGACCCGGACGGCGCGGTGGGGCGAGCGCTGTGCCTGGCGGTCGACCCGGACCTGCTGGTCACGGTCAACGCGATGACCGGTGGGTACGTCGTCTCCAAACCGGCCGGCAGCGCCGGTCCACAAACCCATCCGGGCGCCGGTCAAGCATCGGCGGCCACCTGGCTGAACCGGCTACGGACGCTGGCGCACCGAATCTGCGTGACGCCGCTGCCGTATGCCCAAGCCGACCTGGACGCCCTCCAGCGCGTCAACGACCGCGGGCTGAGCGCGATTGCCACCCATAGCGCCGGCGACGTCGTCGACCACATCCTCGATGTGACCTCCACCCGAGCAGCCACCGTGCTCCCGGATGGCCCCTTGACCCACCGCGCGGTCGACCTGCTCAACGCCAACGACAGCACCGTTGCGATCGCGGCGGCCGACTTCTCCGCCCAGGACACCGCCGGCGGATCCCATGCCGCCGACACCGTTCCGCGGCGGCTGTCCCCGCATGTGGTGGTCGCGCCGTTCGACCCGGCCGTCGGCGCCGCACTGGCCGGGGCCGGCAACAGTCCGCTCACTCCCACCTATTTGGACTCGTCGCTGGCGGTGCGGCTGACGCATGACTCGCTCACCGCGCGCCGTCAGGATGCGTTGGGCTCCATGTTCTGGCGCAGCCTGGATCGCGCCGCCGCGCCCCGCACCCAACTGCTGGTGCCGCCCGCGTCATGGAACCTGCAGGGCGATGACGCGCAGCTGATCTTGACCGCGCTGGCCACCACCATCCGGTCGGGGCTGGCGGTGCCGCGGCCGCTCACCGCCGTCGTCGCCGATGCCGCCGCCCAAATCGGCATCGGCACACCGGAACCGCCGGGTCCTTACCCGTCGGCGCGCGGACAGTTCGGCGACGATGTCACCGGCCAGATCGCCGGCCAGGTCGGCCGGTTGTGGGGACTTACGTCGGCGCTGATGACCGATGACCGCACCGGCTTGACCGGTGTCCAGTACACCGCGCCGCTGCGCGAGGACATGCTGCGCGCGCTGAGTCAGTCCCAACCGCCGGACACCCGCAACGGGCTGGCCCAGCAGCGGCTGGCGGTCGTCGGTAACACGATCAACGACCTGTTCGGGGCGGTGACGATCGTCAACCCGGGCGGTTCCTACACCCTGGCCACCGAGCACAGTCCACTCCCGCTGGCCTTGCACAACGGCCTGGCCGTGCCGATCCGGGTACGGCTTCAGGTCGACACGCCGCCAGGGATGAGCGTCACCGACGTCGGCCAGATCGAGCTGCCGCCGGGATACCTGCCGCTGCGGGTGCCGATCGAAGTGCGCTTCACCCAACGCGTCGCCATCGACGTATCGCTACGGACGCAGGACGGCATGCGGCTGGGCGAGCCGGTGCGGTTTTCGGTGCATTGCAATGCCTACGGCAAAGTGCTGTTCGCAATCACGTTGACCGCTGCGGCCGTGCTGGTGACGCTGGCCGGGCGTCGGCTGTGGCATCGTTTCCGCGGCCAGCCCGACCGCGCCGACCTCGACCGTCCCGACCCGCCGCCCCAGCAACCGGACCTGCCGCCTCGGGCCGCCGATCGGGTTGAGAAGCACCGCGTATGAAACCCGCCGCACGTCGGCCTGAGCGGCCGTCGCACCGACAGCGGCCACCGCAGCGACGTACCGCACCCGCTCAGGTCGTGACTCCGCCCCGCCTGCCCGCACCGGAGCCGGCAGCTCGGCGACCCGAGCTGTCCGACGCGGCGCTGGTGTCGCGGTCTTGGGGAATGGCGTTCGCGACGCTGATCAGCCGAATCACCGGGTTTGCCCGCATCGTGCTGCTGGCGGCCATCCTCGGCGCCGCGCTGTCCAGCGCCTTCTCGGTGGCCAATCAGCTACCGAACCTGGTCGCCGCGCTGGTGCTGGAGGCCACGTTCACCGCGATCTTCGTCCCGGTGCTGGCCCGCGCCGAGCAGGGCGACGCCGACGGCGGCGCCGCGTTCGTGCGGCGGTTGGTGACGTTGACGACCACCCTGCTGTTGATCGCCACAGCGCTCTCCGTGCTGGCGGCGCCGTTGCTGGTGCGGCTGATGCTGGGCCGCAACCCGCAGGTCAACGAGCCACTGACCACCGCCTTCGCCTACCTGCTGCTGCCGCAGGTCCTGGCCTACGGCCTCACGTCGGTGTTCATGGCAATCCTGAACACCCGCAATGTGTTTGGGCCGCCGGCGTGGGCGCCCGTGGTCAACAACGTGGTGGCGATAGCGACCTTGGTGGTGTACCTGTTGGTGCCGGGAGAGCTGTCGGTCGACCCCGTCCGGATGGGCAACACCAAGTTGCTGGTCCTCGCGGTCGGCACCAGCCTGGGGGTGTTCGCGCAGACCGGGGTGTTGCTGGTGGCGATCGGCCGTCAACACATCAGCCTGCGCCCGCTGTGGGGAATCGACGAACGGCTCAAGCGTTTCGGCGCCATGGCCGCAGCGATGGTGCTCTATGTGGTGATCAGCCAGCTGGGCTTGGTCGTCGGCAACCAGATCGCCAGCACGGCAGCCGCATCCGGGCCGGCCATCTACAACTACACCTGGCTGGTGTTGATGCTGCCCTTCGGCATGATCGGGGTCACGGTACTGACCGTGGTGATGCCGCGACTGAGCCGCAACGCCGCCGCCGACGACATCAAGGCTGTCCTCGCCGATCTGTCACTGGCCACCCGGCTGACCATGATCACGCTCATCCCGATCGTCGCGTTCATGACCGTCGGCGGTCCGGCCATGGGCAGTGCCCTATTCGCCTACGGCCACTTCGGTGGTGTGGACGCCGGATACCTGGGTGCGGCCATCTCGCTGTCGGCGTTCACCTTGATCCCCTACGCGCTGGTGTTGTTGCAGCTGCGGGTGTTCTACGCGCGCGAGCAACCATGGACACCGATCGTGATCATCTTGGTCATCACCAGTGTGAAGATCGCCGGCTCGGTGCTGGCGCCGCATGTCACCGGCGACCCCAAGCTGGTGGCCGGCTACCTCGGGTTGGCCAACGGCCTGGGGTTCCTGGCCGGCGCGATCGTCGGGTACTACCTGTTGCGGCGTGCGCTGCTGCCCCGCGGCGGCCAGCTCGTCGGCGCCGCCGAGGCGCGGACGATCCTGGTGACGACGGCCGCGTCATTGCTGGCCGGCCTGATCGCCCACGTGGCCGACCGGCTGCTGAAACTGGGCGCGTTGACCGCTCACTTCGGCGGCGCGGGTTCGTTGTTGCGGCTGCTGGCACTGGCGACGATCATGCTGCCGATCATGGCGGCGGTGATGCTGCGCGGGCAGGTGCCCGAGGCGCGCGCGGCCCTGGGCGCGATCCGGCGCCGCATCGGCCGGGCTGGACCGCCCGGGACGGCCCCGGTACCGGTTAAATCGTCTCGTCGCGGCCCGGTCACGTACCCTGAGCAGAGGAATTCGACCCGGCCGGGACCCAAAGCGGTCCAAGAGCCGATCCGGCGCAGACCTCCCGAGCGGGTCGCTAGAGCCGGGATAGCGAGAGGACTGGAGGTGAGCGACCGCCCTGTGGAAAGCACCTCGCCCGAATTCGCATCCGGCTCTACACGGGGTCCGGACGTGCAGCGATCGGTCGCCGACGACTTTCACCCCGACATACCCCCCGCCGCTGACACTCCCGGCCCGGATCGGGCGTCAGCGCCCCGCTCACCCGACGAGCTGAACGGCGGTCCCTCCGCCGAGGCCCCTCGTCCGCGCCATGGCTTCGACGCGCCCCGCGAAGCTGCGTCCGACACCGACGACGTGCATCTGGTTCCCGGTGCCCGCATCGCCGGCGGCCGCTACCGGCTGCTGGTCTTCCACGGCGGCGCGCCGCCACTGCAGTTCTGGCAGGCGCTGGACACCGCGCTGGACCGGCAGGTGGCGCTGACCTTCGTCGATCCCGACGGCGCGCTGCCCCCCGAGGTGCTGCAGGACATCCTGGCCCGCACCCTGCGGCTCAGCCGGATCGACACCCCAGGTGTGGCCCGGGTGCTCGACGTCGTCCACACCGGTGCCGGCGGCCTGGTGGTCTCGGAGTGGATTCGCGGCGGTTCGCTGCAGGAGGTTGCCGATACCGCGCCGTCTCCCGTAGGCGCCGTCCGGGCGATGCAGTCGCTGGCCGCCGCTGCCGCAGCCGCTCATCGGGCCGGTGTCGCGCTGTCGATCGACCATCCTGCCCGGGTGCGGGTCAGCATCGACGGCGACGTCGTCCTGGCGTACCCGGCGACCATGCCCGACGCGAGTCCGCAGAACGACATCAGGGGAATCGGTGCGGCGCTGTATGCCCTTTTGGTCAACAGGTGGCCGCTGCCGGAGTCCGGGGTGCGCAGCGGCCTGGCGCCGGCCAAGCGGGACGCGTCGGGCAATCCGCTGGAACCGACCGTCATCGAACCGGACATCCCGTTCCAGATTTCGGCGGTCGCCGTCAGGTCCGTTCAGGAGGACGGCGGAATACGAAGCGCCTCAACGCTTTTGAACTTGCTGCAGCAGGCGACCGCGGTGGCTGACCGAACCGAGGTGCTTGGCCCGATCGACGATACCGACGCCGTCGACGAACCGCGGGTCACCGCCGCCCGGCGCCCGCCATCGGTCCGCGACGCCGGACCTTTGGGAAATCGGCGCCGTAACGTGCTGATCGGTATCGGTGCCGCTGCCGTCATCATCGTGGTGACCCTGCTGGTGATCGCACAACTGGTGAACAAGATCTTCGGCGGCGTCGGCGGCGGCTTCAATAAAGAAGAGCTCGGCCTGAACACGCCGACGTCGGTGACCGCGTCGGCCTCGGCGTCGGCGACTGCACCCGCCGGCAGCACCGTAAGACCCACCAAGGCCACGGTCTTCTCGCCCGGCGGCGAAGCCGACTCCCCCGGCACGGCCGGCAACGTCATCGACGGCAACCCGGGCACCTCCTGGGAAACCGACGTGTATAGCGACCCTGTCCCGTTTCCCGGCTTCAAGAACGGCGTCGGGTTGATCTTGCAACTGCCCAGCCCGACAGTCGTCGGCGCGGTAACCATCGACATAGCCAGCACCGGCACCAAGGTCGAGATTCGCTCCGCCAAGACGGCGACGCCGGCCAAGCTCGAAGACACCACGCTGCTGACCGGGGCGACGGCGCTCAAACCCGGGCGCAACACCATTGCGGTCAAGTCCTCTTCGCCGACGTCGAACCTGCTGGTGTGGATCTCCACGCTGGGAACCACCGGCGGCAAGAGCCAGGCCAGCATCTCCGAAATCACGATTCAAGCGGCGTCTTAATAGCGGCGCGGGTGAAGTGCCGCACAGCACCCGGTTGGCTACTGTCCCGGCTCGTGGGCTTCGGGCGAAACATCAAGCGGGACCGCACAGATGGCGAATTGCTGGCCGCCCACGTCGCCGGCGACCGGTATGCGTTCGACGAGTTGTTCCACCGGCACCGACGGCAGCTGCACCGGCTCGCGCGGCTCACCAGCCGCTCCCCCGAAGACGCCGAAGACGCGTTGCAGGACGCCATGCTTTCCGCCCACCGCGGCGCGGGTACCTTCCGCAATGATGCCGCGGTGCGCAGCTGGCTACACCGCATCGTGGTCAACGCCTGCCTGGACCGGCTGCGGCACGCCAAGGCGCACCCGACCAGCCCATTGCAGGATATCCACCCGGTAGCGGATCGGACGGCGCAAGTGGAGACGGCGATTCTGGTGCATCGCGCGTTGATGCGGCTACCGGTCGAGCAGCGCGCAGCGGTGGTGGCCGTCGACATGGAGGGCTATTCGATCGCCGACACGGCGCGGCTGTTGGGGATCCCCGAGGGCACGGTCAAGAGCCGGTGCGCCCGGGCTCGCGCCCGGCTCGCCGAGCTGCTCGGTTACCTCAATACCGGCGTCAGCGCGACGACCTGACCCCTGTGCATAGCCATCGAACTGTGCATCAAGGACACTGGGTCGGATGGGTGAACCCGATACCGATCCGCCACACGGTGCAGCTGATGCGGACCCGCCGCTGACGGTGGACCTGCTGGCCGACCTGCAGGCGGGCCTGCTGGACGACGAGGCCGCGGCCCGAGTCCGCAACCGGGTCCGCGCGGATCCGCAGGCCGAAGACATCCTGCGGGCCTTGAACAAGGTGCGCACCGACCTCGCCGCCGCCGGTAACGACTCGAGTCCGGCGTTCGCGCCCGACGCGGCCCGCGCGGCCGTTCATTCCGCCCGTCCGCCGATCCGCCCGGGCCGGCTGATTGCCGGCTTCGTCGGGTTGGGTGCACTCATCGTCGCCATCGGCCTAGGCGCGTCGGCGCTGTTGAACAAGCCATCACATTCATCGAGCACGTCGGCCACGGCGGACCACATCACGGTGCCGGGTCCTGCCAACGGCCCGGCCGGCGCGATTCCGCTGTCTGCGGCCCAGATCCTCGAACTGCTCAACCACGGCCCGGACTACGGCGCACACGGTGCTCTCGAGGATCCACCGCGGCGGGCATCGTGCCTGCGCGGCCTCGGCTATCCCCCGTCCACCCCGGTCTTGGGCGCACGACCGATCGAGGTGAACTCCCGTCCGGCGGTACTACTCGTGCTGCCTGGTGATACACCTCAGGAGCTGGCGGTCTTCGCAGTTGGGCTGAACTGCAGTGCTGTCGATACCGGGTTGCTGGCCAGCACGCAGGTTCCGCGGGCCTAGCGCAGCCGGGGCTCTCGAGGGCGTGGTGCGAGGAGCGCGGGAACAGCCTCGCCTACCCTGGCGTTCGAAGGCTTAGCTGTTTCACCCCTCTTCCCAGGGCTCGCACCCGAAAGGCTCGCATGACCGCTTCTGCAGATGGCCCCGTCCACGAAGTAATCGTTATCGGTTCGGGCCCGGCCGGATACACCGCGGCGCTCTACACCGCACGCGCCCAGCTGTCACCCCTGGTCTTCGAAGGCACCTCCTTCGGTGGCGCGCTGATGACCACCACCGACGTGGAGAATTACCCCGGCTTTCGCGACGGCATCACCGGTCCGGAACTGATGGACCAGATGCGCGAGCAGGCGCTGCGCTTCGGCGCGGATCTGCGGATGGAAGACGTGGAGTCGGTGTCGCTGGACGGGCCGGTCAAGTCCGTCGTCACCGCGGACGGGGAAACTCACCGCGCCCGCGCCGTCATCCTGGCGATGGGGGCCGCCGCACGCTACCTGCACGTCCCCGGCGAGCAAGAACTGCTGGGCCGCGGCGTCAGCTCGTGTGCCACCTGTGACGGGTTCTTCTTCCGCGACCAGGACATCGCCGTGATCGGCGGCGGCGACTCGGCGATGGAGGAGGCGACCTTCTTGACCCGGTTCGCCCGCAGCGTGACGCTGGTGCACCGGCGCGACGAGTTCCGGGCGTCCAAGATCATGCTCAACCGGGCCCGCAGCAACGAGAAGATCAAATTCCTCACCAACCACACGGTGGTCGCGGTCGAAGGCGACACGACCGTGACCGGGCTGAAAGTGCGCGACACGGTCAATGGCAAGGAGACCACCCTGCCGGTGACCGGCGTGTTCGTCGCGATCGGCCATGAACCGCGTTCGGAACTGGTTCGCGATGCCCTCGAAGTCGACCTGGACGGCTACGTCTTGGTCAAGGGGCGCACCACGAGTACGTCGCTGGAAGGTGTGTTCGCAGCAGGCGACCTAGTGGACCGCACCTACCGGCAAGCGGTGACCGCGGCCGGCAGTGGCTGCGCGGCGGCCATCGATGCCGAGCGCTGGCTGGCCGAACACGCAGACTCGGCTGCCGGAGGCGAAACGGCCGGGACCGCCGACAGTACCGATTTGATTGGAGCACCACGATGACCGACACCGAAAACGCCGGGGCCACAGTGGAAGTGTCCGACGCGTCCTTCTCGACAGACGTGTTGTCCAGCAATAAGCCTGTGCTGGTTGACTTTTGGGCAACCTGGTGTGGACCGTGCAAGATGGTGGCGCCGGTGCTCGAGGAGATCGCCGCCGAGCAGGGGTCCCAGCTCACCGTCGCCAAACTCGACGTGGACGCCAACCCCGAGACGGCACGCAATTTTCAGGTGGTGTCGATACCCACGCTGATCCTGTTCAAGGACGGCCAGCCAGTGAAACGGATCGTCGGTGCCAAGGGCAAGGCGGCGCTGCTGCGCGAGCTTTCCGACGCGGTACCCGGGCTCGGCTGAACGGCTCTGGTTCGCCACACCATACGCTCGATTAGCCTGCGGTTTTCCGAAAATCCGCGAGTATCTGCGACAATACCGGCTAACCATTAGGCATTGGTTAGCGAGATCAGGTAGTCCCGGAGGGCCCTTGGCATGTCGAGTCCGCGCCGCGAAGCCGGCGACGCGCTGCGCGCTGGTGACCGGAGCGCCGCTGTTACCGAGATACGGGCTGCGCTCGCTGCGCTGGGAATGCTTGACAATTCCGATGAGGACCTGAGCACCGGCAGGCATGTAGCGCTCGATATTTTCGACGACGAGCTCGATCAGGCGGTGCGCGCCTTTCAGCAGCATCGCGGACTACTGGTGGACGGCGTCGTCGGCGAGGCTACCTACCGGGCGTTGAAGGAGGCGTCGTACCGGCTTGGCGCCCGTACCCTGTATCACCAATTCGGTGCGCCGCTTTACGGCGACGACGTGGCAACCCTGCAATCCCGGCTGCAAGACCTCGGGTTCTACACCGGCCTGGTGGACGGGCACTTCGGGTTGCAGACGCACAACGCGTTGATGTCCTACCAACGTGAATACGGTCTGGCCGCCGACGGTATCTGCGGTCCAGAAACGTTGCGCTCCTTGTACTTTCTGAGTTCGCGGGTGACCGGCGGGTCGCCGCACGCAATTCGCGAAGAGGAGCTGGTACGACGGTCTGGACCCAAGCTGTCTGGTAAGCGGATCATTATCGATCCGGGACGCGGTGGCGCGGACCACGGCTTGATCACCCAGAGTCCAGACGGGCCGATCAGCGAAGCAGATGTGTTGTGGGACTTGGCAAGTCGTCTCGAAGGCCGGATGACCGCCATTGGTATGGAGACCTTTCTGTCGCGGCCGACCAATCGCAGCCCGTCGGATGCCGAACGGGCAGCCACCGCCAACAACGTCGGCGCCGATCTTATGATCAGCCTGCGTTGCGAATCTCAGTCCAGCCCCGCAGCCAACGGCGTGGCCTCGTTTCACTTCGGCAACTCGCATGGTTCGGTGTCCACCATCGGCCGCAACCTCGCCGACTTCATTCAACGAGAAGTGGTGGCCCGCACGGGTTTACGGGACTGCCGTACCCATGGCCGGACGTGGGATCTGCTGCGGCTGACCCGGATGCCAACCGTTCAGGTCGATATCGGCTACATCACCAACCCGCGCGATCGCGCGATGTTGGTCTCGACGCAGACCCGCGACGCCATCGCCGAAGGCATTTTGGCGGCGGTCAAGCGGCTGTATCTGTTGGGCAAGAACGATCGCCCAACGGGCACATTCACTTTCGCCGAGTTGCTGGCCCACGAATTAGCCGTCGAACGCAGCCGCAGCGGTTCCTAACCTAACCGTCCGACGCGCTGGTGGCCGTAGCCCCCGCCCCAACGGGTTGCTGCAGTTGAGCGTTCGCCAAGAGCCGCTCCAAGGCCGCCTCGACTTCGGCCTTCCATCCCAGACCCTTGTCGAGCTCGAGCCGCAGCCGCGGAAAGTACCGGTGCGGGGCGACCACGACGAAACCCACGTCCTGCAGGAAGTCCGCGTCGATAACGCAGTGGTCCACCGAGCAGTCGCCGAGTGCCTCGAGCACCGGCTGCACGTCCGGGTCCACCATGCGCGGGTCCTGCAATTCGGCGACCTCCGCCGTACGGCCGAAAGCCTCCAGCGCCCGCACCCCGCGTCGCATCAACTCGTCGATCACCCGGGCGATCAGGCTGTGCGGCAGGTCATCGGCGGCTTGCCCGACCTCGATACCCATCGACGTCAGTAGCACGGCATCGGCAGACACCGGTGCGGTCGGAAACCGATGCGCACGCGGCACCGCACCCGGCGGGGCGTAGAGGACATACCCCAGGCAAGGCGGCTCGGCGCTGCTGCGCTCGTCGGGAATGGCGGTCGCAACCTGACCACAGGAACCCCACTCCAGCATCACCATCGACAACCACGCCTCCTTCTCGAACTCGGGGTCGGCGAGGTGGTCGTGAGTACCGAGGGTCGCAGGGTCGACCTCCCAGAAGACGCAGCGGCGCGCGTGCTTGGGAAGCTGTTCAAAGGCTTCGAGCCGCAGCGGTGTGATTCGAGCAGACACTAGTCTCCTGGCCTCCGTGCGGTACTGCGGCCCGGCTGCACCCCAGGCCCGGCTGCACCGACAACCTCTCCAGGATAGGAGAGTTTCGGAGTGTCGGGCCAGTTTTGCCGTGCCCGTTGGCGCGCTCCCGACGCGCCGATCACCGCGGTACGCCCGCCCCTTACCATGAGCCGCGGACACATGCCGAAATGGCTTGACGCACAGTCTTTCTCGATTTGATCGCGGAGGCGGAGACGCTTGCCGAGCGAGCCGAACCGGCGCAGTGTCACAGTGACGTAATTACACGGGGTAGCCCGGTCATGCCGAGGACGCGGTCATCGCGTCGACGATGCGTTGCAAGTCATCCACCGAAGCAAACTCCACCACGATCTTGCCCTTGCGTTTGCCGAGGGTGACAGTCACGCGGGTGTCGAAGGCGTTCGACAACCGTTCAGCAACGTCTTGCAGACCCGGCATCTGAATCGGCTTGCGCCGCGGATGCGCCGGCTTGGCCGTGCCGCTGCGGTTGGCCTCATGATTGGCGACGGTGACAGCTTCCTCGGTCGCCCGCACCGACAGGCCCTCGGCGACGATCCGGCCGGCCAGTTCCTCCTGCGCGTCGGGGCCGGCCTCCAACGAGAGCAGGGCTCGGGCATGACCGGCGGACAGCACCCCGGCGGCTACTCGACGCTGCACCGGGATGGGGAGCTTCAGCAGGCGGATCATGTTGGTGATCAACGGGCGGGACCGCCCGATGCGGGCCGCCAGTTCGTCGTGGGTGACCCCGAATTCGTCGAGCAACTGTTGGTAGGCCGCCGCCTCTTCCAAGGGGTTCAGCTGCACCCGATGGATGTTCTCCAGCAGGGCATCGCGCAACAGGTTGTCGTCGCCGGTTTCGCGCACGATGGCCGGGATCGTCGCCAGGCCGGCCTGCTGCGCCGCCCGCCACCGCCGCTCCCCCATCACGATCTGGTAGCGGGCGCCGCTCTGGGAACCGCTGACCGCCCGCACCACGATCGGCTGCAGCAGACCGAACTCCCGGATGGAGTGCACCAGTTCCGCCAGCGCCTCGTCGTCGAACACCTGCCGGGGCTGGCGGGGATTGGCCTCGATGTCAGCCGGGGCGATCTCCCGGTACACCGCGCCGATCGCCGGCGACTCCGGTCCCGGTCCCCCGATGACGACGTCGGCGGCTGCCGAACCCATCCTCGGCCCGAAACCGCCGTCGCCCTCGGTGGGTCCGGTGGGGATCAGCGACGCGAGCCCGCGGCCGAGGCCGCCTTTCCGGCGTGACGGGTTGGTCATGGTCGTTCCTTCGCGGCTGGTGGTCGATGACGTTCGGCCAGTTCCCGGCTTGCGTCCAGGTAGCTCATCGCTCCACGGGAACCGGGATCGTAATCGATGATGGTCATGCTGTAGCCCGGGGCTTCGGAGACCTTGACGCTCCGCGGGATGACGGTGCGCAACACCTTGCTGCCGAAATACCGGCGCACCTCCGCGGCGACCTGGTCGGCGAGCTTGGTACGTCCGTCGTACATGGTCAGGATGACGGTGGTCACCTCGAGTCGGGGGTTCAGATGCGCCTTCACCATCTCGATGTTGCGCATCAGCTGTGACACACCCTCCAGGGCGTAGTACTCGCACTGGATTGGAATCATCACTTCAGGCGCTGCGACGAGCGCATTGATCGTCAGCAAGCCAAGCGACGGTGGGCAGTCCACGAAGACGTAATCGAAGTCGAAATTGTCGAGGGCGGCCAGCGCGGTGCGCAGCCTGTTCTCGCGGGCGACCATGCTGACCAACTCAATTTCGGCGCCGGCGAGGTCGATGGTGGCCGGTACGCAGAACAGTCGCTCGCTGTGCGGACTGGGACGCAGCGCGGCGTGCAGCGGCACCTCACCGAGGAGTACCTCGTACGAGGAGGGCGTGCCCGATTGCCGGTCGGTGATGCCGAGCGCAGTGCTCGCGTTGCCCTGGGGATCCAAGTCAATCACCAACGTCTTGAGCCCCTGGACGGCGAGGGCGGCGGCGAGGTTGACCGCGGTGGTCGTCTTGCCCACGCCACCTTTTTGATTGGCGAGGGTGAACACCCGTCGGGATGGCGGACGCTGCAGCGGTTCGTAAACGGTGTGCAGCACCCGCATGGCACGTTCTGCCGCGGCGCCGATCGGGGTGTCGTGCTCGCTCGATGTTTCACGTGAAACATCAGCGGTCACATCCGGAGGTTCCCCGTGCGCCGACGGCGCCGCCTCCTGCTGCGCTTCCCTGCCTGCCGCGGGCGGGCCGGCCGGATATCTTGGAGCGCTCATCGCCTTCGCCTGCCCGCCGTTCGCTGACGGCCCGGTTGCGTCTGCGTGCCGCGTCGGGCCGAGACCACGGTTGCGGGCGGAGCCAAATAGTTCGCGCCACATGTGACCACCCTGACATCAACCGCGCCGGCCGCCGCCATCACACGCCGGTGTTCGCGGACTTCGTCGTGCGCGCGTTCTCCTTTGATCGCCAGCATCCGGCCCTCCGGTCGTATCAACGCCATACTCCACTTGGTCAACTTGTCCAGGGCCGCCACGGCACGCGACACCGCGACATCGCGTCCGGCCAGGCGCTCGCGCACCTGCGGCTCCTCGGCTCGGCCGCGTACCACCTCCACCGGCAGTCCCAGCTCCGCCACCACCTCACGCAGAAACTGGCTTCGTCGCAGGAGCGGTTCGAGCAGCACCATCTCGATATCGGGCCGGGCGATCGCCAACGGCAACCCCGGCAGGCCGGCGCCGCTGCCGATGTCGACCACTCGCTCCCCCGGCTCCAGCAACTCAGCGACGGCGGCGCTGTTGAGCAGGTGCCGCTCCCACAACCGATCAGCTTCGTGCGGCCCGAGCAGTCCGCGCTCCACTCCGTCGGTTGCCAAGATGTCAGCGTAGCGCTGGGCGGCCGCAAGGTTCGCCCCGAAAACCGCGCCCGCCACATCAGGGGCCGTGCCCACCGTCGCCGCCCGCTCGTAAGAGCCGTGATGTTTCACGTGAAACATTCCTCGATTCGTGGGCTTCCGGCGGCAGCTGCCCAGGCATTCCTGGCTTAGCAAGGCATGAGCGGGGTCAGTCCCGCAGCACGACCACCCGGCGAGACGGCTCCACACCTTCGCTTTCGCTATGGACCCCGGCCACCGCCGCAACCGCGTCGTGGACGATCTTCCGCTCGAAGGGCGTCATCGGCGAGAGCTCTTCTCGCTCACCGGTCTCCAGCACCCGCCGCGCCACCTTGTCGCCCAGGGCGGCCAATTCGTCGCGGCGCCGGCGTCGCCAGCTAGCAATGTCGAGCATCAGCCGGCTCCGCACACCGGTCTTCTGGTGTACCGCCAACCGGGTCAATTCCTGGAGCGCGTCGAGCACCTCTCCCCCGCGGCCCACCAACTTGTTCAGGTCGTCGCTGCCGTCGATGCTCACCACCGCGCGGTTGCCCTCGACGTCCAGATCGATGTCGCCGTCGAAGTCGAGCAGATCCAACAACTCCTCCAAGTAGTCGCCGGCGATCTCGCCCTCGGCGACCAGACGCTCCTCGAGATCGTCGGCAGGCGCGGTGTCGTCGGCCTCGTCAATTTCGGCGGCTACGTCGGCTACGTCGACACCGCTGTCAGCCGGCTCGCTACCACGGGCCGTCGCGGCGGTCTGCCCAACCTCGTCGGCCCGCAGGTCGCGCTCGGTGGTGTCGGCATCGGTCATGGCTTTTCTCCCTTGCCTGTCTCTTGGGGGTCTCGCGTGTCTGTGTCCGTCCCTGGGTCAGCGCTTTCGCTTTTTGGGTCTAGCGCCAGGGCGCGGTGTGCGATTACTCGGACCGGTGCTCCGCACGGTCGGGTTCGCCTTCTTGGTTCGGGTCCCGGTCGCTTCGGGCTCTTGGCCGTCGGAGGTCTCCGGCCCGGATTCGGATACGGATTCGCCGTCGGCAAGCGCCGCGGATCCGCCGGCCGCTTTGGGTGGCCGCTTGGGCTTGGCGCCGGGCGCCGGTGCGTTGGCCGCGCGCCGCGCGATGGCTTCCTGCCTCTTGGCTTCGTCCTCTTTTTCGATCATGCCGAACACGTAGTGCTGCTGACCGAAGGTCCAAATGTTGTTCGCGAACCAATACAGGATGATCGCCAGCGGAAGAAACGGCCCACCGGCCACCACGCCGAACGGAAACACATACAGCGCAAGCTTGTTCATGATCGCGGTCTGCGGATTCGCGGCGGCCTCCGGGCTCTGCCGCGCCACCGACGCACGGCTGTTGAAGTAGGTGGCAATGCCGGCCAGGATCATCACCGGCAGGCCGACGGCAATTACGGCGAGCCGGGAGAACTCCCCCGGAAAATGCGTGAACGCCTGGATCCCACGGGTCTGCGTCATCGTCGCACCGATCGGCGCGCCAAAAAGGTTCGCGTCCAGGAAATGCCCGACGTCGCTCGGGCTGAACACGTAGTTCCGCGTTGCGCGATTCACCTCCGGCGTCATCTGCGGTCCACCCACCCCGCCGCCGAACAAACCCCCGGTCGCCGTCCGGTTGAACGAGCGCAGCACGTGATACAGCCCCAGGAACACCGGGATCTGCACCAGCATCGGCAAGCAGCCCAGGATCGGGTTGAACCCGTGCTCGCGTTGCAGCTTCTGCATTTCCAGCGCCATGCGCTGGCGGTCCTTGCCGTACTTCTTTTGCAGCGCTTTGATCTGCGGTTGCAGCTCCTGCATCTGACGCGTGGTGCGGATCTGCTTGACGAACGGCTGGTAGAGCAGCGCGCGCAAGGTGAACACCAAGAACATGACCGACAGCGCCCACGCGAAGAAGTTCGACGGTCCCAGCACCGCGGCAAACAGCTTGTACCAGACCCACATGATCGCCGACACGGGGTAATAGACGAAGTCGAGGCTGAAAGGGTCAAACGACAAAAGAGTCACTCCTGACGTCCACGCGTTCCGCACGGGATTCGCGCCGCTCCGGTATGGGATCCCAGCCGCCCCGATGCCACGGGCCGCACTTGGCGAGTCGGGCGGCGGCCAGCCAGCTTCCCCGCAGCAGGCCGTACTCCGTCAGAGCATCCACGGCGTATTGGCTGCAGGTCGGCATGAAGCGACACGTCGCCGGCCGCAAGGGCGACACCATGTGCCGATACAACTGGATGAGGAAAATCAGGCCACGCGCCGCAGCCGTGCCCATGCCCCTCAGCGAGGCCCTCACCGGGCGGCTCCCGTCAACTCCACCGCACGCCGCAACCCGGCGCGCAGTTGCTGTTCCAGCCAGGCCGACGACACGTGCCGACTGCTTGGCAGCGCGCGGATCACCACCAGGTCGGAGTGATCGAGCTGCCCCAGCATGGTCCGGGCGACGTGTCGCAGGCGACGCGCGACTCGGTGCCGCTGGACGGCCGAACCCACCGATTTGGCAATGATCAGCCCCACCCGGGGACCCCCGTCGGCATCGCTGCCGCGCCGGACGTAGACGACGAGGTCGGGCTGCGCGGTACGAATCCCGTGCTTCACCGTCTCGTCGAACTCGGTTGACCGCCTCATGCGGTTATGTGCGGGTAACACCGCCGAAGGACCCGGTTGCGTTCAGGCAGACAAGACGCGCCGGCCTTTACGGCGGCGGCTGGAGACGATCGAACGCCCGGCGCGGGTACGCATCCGCAGTCTGAAACCATGCACGCGGGCTCGGCGCCGGTTGTTGGGCTGGAAGGTCCGCTTGCCCTTGGCCACGGCGTTCTCCTCGTTGTATCTGGCTCGAGTGTCCGAGCCATCCGGCCGCACGCGCTTTGCAACTGAGTCGGTCCGCAGGGCGCCCGGGATCGGTTGGGGCTTGTCTTGCTACTGGCCGGCGCGGTCCCCAAGCTGTCGTTGCGGCGTCAGCTTCGGTCGCAGCCGTATCGCCGACTTTCGGGCGACTTTCTGAGGGTACTGACGTCGGTTCGCCGGGTCAAACCTGGCCTGCCCCAATGGACCCCGCCCGCGGCGCAAATGAACCTTCGCGTAATGACACGAAACTGTTGGCAGCCGAACAGAAAACTGTTAGCTTCGGTCTCGGACTGGAGCGGCGGTCGACAACTAAGCAAGGGTGGCAGAACGACGGGCGCCAGATGACCTCCACGGGTTGTCTCCAGAATCGAGTCGTAAGCCGTCGCCGAGCGGCTAGTTTATGATCGTCCTGTCCACAGCTGTGGATAAGCATGTGGACAGTTGCTCCGGTCGCTGAAACGGTTGTACCCGGCCCTAAATCTGCGAGAACCAGGGAGATGCGTCGTTGACCGATGATCCCGGTTCCGGTTTCACCAAAGTGTGGAACGCGGTCGTTTCCGAGCTCAACGGTGAGTCAGACCCCGACGGCGGCACCAGTAGCGGCACAACCCTGGTCACCCCGCTTACTCCCCAGCAAAGAGCCTGGCTCAACCTGGTACAACCACTCACCATCGTCGAGGGGTTTGCTCTGCTCTCGGTGCCGAGCAGTTTCGTGCAAAACGAGATCGAACGCCACCTGCGCACTCCTATCACGGATGCGCTGAGCCGACGGCTCGGACAACAGATCCAACTGGGCGTGCGCATTGCGCCGACCGCCGAGAACGACACCGACGACGCCACCCTGTCCCCCGCCGACGTCTTCGCACCAGCCGACGAGTTCGGCACCGACACCGGCCTGGACAATCGTCTCGACAGCCTCGACGGCTTCGACGGCGACGAGGGCTACGAAAACGGGGAGACGCTGGGCGGCACTCACAAGAGTTGGCCGACCTACTTCACCAAGCGTCCCGCCGAATCCGGTAACGGCAGCGGGACCAGTCTCAACCGCCGCTACACCTTCGACACGTTCGTCATCGGCGCCTCCAACCGGTTCGCGCACGCGGCGGCCCTGGCCATCGCCGAAGCGCCGGCCCGCGCCTACAACCCCCTGTTCATCTGGGGCGAATCCGGGTTGGGCAAGACACACCTGCTGCACGCCGCCGGCAACTACGCACAACGGCTCTTCCCCGGAATGCGGGTCAAGTACGTTTCCACCGAAGAGTTCACCAACGACTTCATCAACTCGCTGCGCGACGACCGCAAGGTCGCCTTCAAGCGCAGCTACCGCGACGTGGACGTGCTGCTCGTCGACGACATCCAGTTCATCGAGGGCAAGGAAGGTATCCAGGAGGAGTTCTTCCACACCTTCAACACGTTGCACAACGCCAACAAGCAGATCGTCATCTCGTCCGACCGGCCACCCAAACAACTGGCCACCCTCGAAGACCGGTTGCGAACCCGGTTCGAGTGGGGGCTGATCACCGACGTGCAGCCGCCGGAGCTTGAAACCCGCATCGCCATTCTGCGCAAGAAAGCACAAATGGAACGGCTCGCGGTTCCCGACGACGTGCTCGAGCTCATCGCCAGCAGCATCGAACGCAACATCCGCGAGCTCGAGGGGGCCCTGATCCGGGTCACCGCGTTCGCCTCGCTGAACAAGACTCCGATCGACAAAGCGCTGGCGGAGATCGTGCTCCGCGACCTGATCGCCGACGCCAGCACCATGCAGATCAGCGCGGCCACCATCATGGCCGCCACCGCCGAATACTTCGACACCACGGTCGAAGAGCTGCGCGGGCCGGGTAAGACCCGGGCGTTGGCCCAGTCGCGGCAGATCGCGATGTATCTGTGCCGCGAGCTCACCGACTTGTCCTTGCCCAAGATCGGCCAAGCGTTCGGCCGGGACCACACGACGGTGATGTACGCCCAGCGCAAGATTCTCTCCGAGATGGCGCAACGACGCGAGGTGTTCGATCACGTCAAGGAGCTCACCACCCGTATCCGGCAGCGGTCCAAGCGCTGAGCGCACGGCGTCGTCGGGCCGATTTCTTCCAAAAAACTTCTCCCCCGCTGGTCACACCTGTCACACCCATCGACTGTGCACAGCGTTGTGCACACACCAGGTGATCGATTTGTAATTACTCGCCAGCCCGTGCACATCCGGACTCCATCCCCACCGGACCAACATGACCCCCACAGCAGCCGCCGCCGTCATCCACAACCGTGCCACTCCGCTAGCTGCGACAAGGCCGAATTGTCCACAGCATGCACAGCCCTTATTACTGTTACTGAAATCTCTTCGTCGTTTGTTCTTTGAAGAACGCGGCTGGGGACACGCCGCTGAACACGCTTCGCACCCGGCATCGCAGCCCGGTTGTCACCCTTGCTGATTAGCTTTCAAGTTGAGGTCAGAAGCTCTACGGTTGTTCTTCGACTGCCTATCAAGAACATTGCGGGGCGGCTAGCCACTCAACTCGAACTCGATGGTGAAGGGACGCTATGGACGCGGCGACGACGAGAGCCAGCCTCACCGACTTGAAGTTCCGTTTGGTCCGAGAATCATTCGCGGATGCGGTGTCCTGGGTGGCCAAAAATCTGCCCACCAGGCCGACGGTCCCAGTGCTTTCCGGAGTGTTGTTAACCGGCACGGACGACGGCCTGACGATCTCCGGATTCGACTACGAGGTCTCTGCCGAAGCCCAGGTCGCTGCCGAAATAGCTTCTCCTGGAAGCGTTTTGGTGTCCGGTAAGTTGTTGTCGGACATCACCCGGGCGTTGCCGAACAAGCCTGTCGACTGTTATGTCGACGGTAATCGGCTGTCGTTGACCTGTGGTAGCGCCAGATTCTCGCTGCCGACCATGGCGGTCGAGGATTACCCCACCCTGCCGATGCTGCCCGAAGAAACCGGGACGCTGCCTTCGGAGCTGTTCGCCGAGGCGATCAACCAGGTCGCGGTTGCGGCCGGCCGCGACGACACCTTGCCCATGTTGACCGGCATTCGCGTCGAGATTTCCGGTGACACGGTGGTGCTGGCCGCCACCGACCGGTTCCGCCTCGCGGTGCGCGAGCTGACCTGGTCGGCGGTGTCACAAGACATCGAGGCTTCGGTGTTGGTGCCGGCCAGGACGTTGGCCGAAGTGGCCAAGTCGGGCGTCGACGGCCCAGAGGTGCGGCTGGCGCTGGGCGCCGGTATGGGCGTGGGAAAAGAGGGGCTGCTGGGCATCAGCGGAAACGGCAAACGCAGTACCACCCGGCTGTTGGATGCGGAATTCCCGAAGTTCCGCCAGTTGCTGCCGGCCGAACACACCGCGCTGGCCACCATCGACGTCGCCGAGTTGACCGAAGCGATCAAGCTGGTGGCGTTGGTCGCGGATCGCGGCGCGCAGGTCCGGATGGAATTCGCCGACGGCATGCTGCGGCTTTCCGCCGGCGACGACAATGTGGGCCGCGCCGAAGAAGACCTGGCCGTCGATTTCGCGGGTGAGCCGCTCACCATCGCCTTCAACCCGACGTATCTCACCGACGGCCTGGGGTCGGTGCATTCCGAGCGCGTGTCGTTCGGTTTCACCACTCCCGGCAAGCCTGCTCTGCTGCGTCCCGCCACCCAAGAGGACCACCCGACAGGTAACGCACCCTTCCCGGCCCTGCCGACGGAATACGTCTATCTGTTGATGCCGGTTCGGCTGCCCGGTTAGGTGTACGTCCGGCATTTAGGACTGCGCGACTTCCGGTCCTGGGCGCACGCCGACCTCGAACTGCATCCTGGCCGGACGGTGTTTCTCGCTCCCAACGGCTTCGGTAAGACGAATCTGCTTGAGGCACTGTGGTATTCGGCGACCCTGGGCTCTCACCGGGTCGGGACCGACGTTCCGTTGATCCGGACCGGCGCGACCCGAGCGGTGGTATCGACCATCGTCGTGAACGAGGGCCGCGAGTGCGCGGTGGACCTGGAGATCGCCGCCGGCCGGGCCAACAAGGCGCGATTGAACCGCTCACCGGTGCGCAGTACCCGAGAGGTGATCGGGGTGCTGCGGGCGGTGTTGTTTGCTCCGGAAGACTTGAGTTTGGTGCGCGGCGACCCTGCGGAGCGGCGACGCTATTTGGACGACCTGGCGACCCAGCGCCGACCGGCGATCGCCGCGGTGCGCGCTGACTACGACCGGGTTCTGCGGCAGCGCACTGCTTTGTTGAAGTCGTTGTCGGGGGCCCGGCATCGCGGTGAGAGCGGTGCGTTGGACACCCTGGACGTCTGGGACGGCCGGTTGGCCGAGCATGGCGCGGAACTGATGGCGGCTCGTATGGCGCTGGCCGACCAGCTGGCGCCGCAAGTGGAGAAGGCTTACCAGTTGTTGGCACCCGGATCGCGATCCGCCTCCATCGTCTACCGCCCCAGCCTGGATATCGGGACCGACCCGGCGCCCGGCCGCGAGTATCTGGAAGCCGCCTTGTTGGCTGAGCTGTCCGCGCGGCGCGCGGCCGAGTTGGAACGGGGCGTGTGCCTGGTTGGCCCGCACCGCGATGACTTGGAATTGCGATTGGGTAACCAACCCGCGAAAGGCTTTGCAAGCCATGGGGAATCGTGGTCGTTCGCGGTGGCGTTGCGGTTGGCCGCCTATGAGTTGTTGCGCACCGACGGTGATGAACCTGTGCTGTTACTCGACGACGTTTTCGCCGAACTTGATACCGCCCGTCGCCGGGCCCTGGGCGCGGTGGCCGAATCCGCGGAGCAGGTGCTGGTGACTGCGGCGGTGCAGGAGGATTTGCCGACGGGTTGGGATGCCAGGCAGGTGGGCATAGAGATGCGCGACGACGACTCCGGTCGGATATCGGTGGTGCAATCGTGACGGAACGCGACGACGGGCGGCCGGCGGCTATCGATTTGGTGCGCCGGACCCTGGAGGAAGCGCGAGCTGCGGCCCGCGCGCAGGGCAAGGACTCCGGCCGTGGCCGCGCGTCAGCGCCGATACCGCGCCGCGTGGCGGGCCAGCGGCGCAGCTGGTCGGGCCCCGGCCCCGACGGGCGTGACCCGCAACCGCTCGGCAGGCTGGCACGCGAGCTGGCAAAAAAGCGTGGCTGGTCGGCGCATGTCGCCGAGGGCACGGTATTGGGCCAGTGGCCGTCGGTGGTCGGCGCGCAGATCGCCGACCACGCCACCCCCACCGGCCTGAGCGATGGCGTGCTCAGTGTGGCTGCCGAATCGACGGCGTGGGCGACCCAGCTGCGGATGATGCAAGCCCAGCTGCTGGCCAAGATCGCCGCGGCGGTGGGCAACGGTGTGGTGACCTCGCTACGGATCACCGGCCCGGCCGCACCGTCCTGGCGGAAGGGGCCACGTCATATCGCCGGACGCGGACCGCGCGACACCTACGGATAGGGGAACCGAGCGGCCCCCCGAAGCGTCATATAAGTGTCATGGCGACGCGGCCTCAGAGCCACCAGAACGAAACGTATCGGCGTGGCAAACGTCGGGACGCGACCCGAACGGAGATGTCAAGCACACGGCCCAACTAGCTGGGTAGAAACGCGCCCAGAAAATCGGTGCTGACGGTGCCTCACGGTAGAGTGGACGGATGCGACCGCTGCGGTGACTGAACCGCTCGCATGCAACCCCAAGGAGAGCATTCCGACCGTGGCTGCCCAAAGGAAGAAGCCCCAAGCCAATTACGGCGCTGAACAGATCACCGTCCTCGAAGGTCTGGAGGCTGTCCGCAAACGCCCGGGGATGTACATCGGGTCCACCGGCGAACGTGGTTTGCACCACCTGATCTGGGAGGTCGTCGACAACTCGGTGGACGAGGCGATGGCCGGTTATGCCACCCAGGTCGACGTGCGTCTGCTCGACGATGGCGGTGTCGAGGTCACCGACAACGGACGCGGCATCCCAGTCGCCATGCACGCCACCGGCGCCCCGACCGTCGACGTGGTGATGACCCAGCTGCACGCCGGCGGCAAATTCGGCGGGGAGAACAGCGGCTACAACGTCAGCGGTGGTTTGCACGGGGTCGGTGTATCCGTAGTCAACGCGCTGTCGACCCGCCTGGAAGTCGATATCAAGCGCGACGGGCATGAGTGGTCGCAGTACTACGACCACGCGGTGCCGGGAACGCTCAAACAGGGCGAGGCGACCAAGAAGACCGGGACCACGATCCGATTCTGGGCCGACCCGGACATCTTCGAGACCATCGAGTACGACTTCGAGACCGTCGCCCGTCGACTCCAGGAGATGGCGTTCCTCAACAAGGGTCTGACGATCAATCTGACTGACGAACGCGTGGAGCAGGACGAGGTCGTCGAAGAGGTCGTCAGCGATACCGCCGAAGCGCCCAAGTCCGCGGAGGAAAAAGCCGCCGAATCGACTGCGCCGCACAAGGTCAAGCACCGCACTTTCCACTACCCCGGCGGTCTGATCGATTTCGTCAAGCACATCAACCGGACCAAGAGCCCGATCCAGCAGAGCGTCATCGCTTTCGAAGGAAAAGGTGACGGCCACGAAGTCGAGATCGCGATGCAGTGGAACGGCGGCTATTCCGAGTCGGTGCACACCTTCGCCAACACCATCAACACCCATGAGGGTGGTACCCACGAAGAGGGGTTCCGCAGCGCGCTCACGTCGGTGGTGAACAAGTACGCCAAAGACAAGAAGTTGCTCAAGGACAAAGACCCCAACCTGACCGGCGACGACATCCGGGAGGGATTGGCCGCGGTGATCTCGGTGAAGGTCAGTGAGCCACAGTTCGAGGGCCAGACCAAGACCAAGCTGGGCAACACCGAGGTCAAGTCGTTCGTGCAGAAGGTGTGCAACGAGCAGCTGACACACTGGTTCGAAGCCAACCCCACCGAAGCCAAAACCGTGGTGAACAAGGCGGTTTCGTCCGCGCAGGCCCGCATAGCCGCGCGCAAGGCCCGAGAGTTGGTGCGCCGCAAGAGCGCTACCGATCTCGGTGGCCTGCCGGGCAAGCTGGCAGACTGCCGCTCCACCGACCCCCGAAAGTCGGAATTGTATGTGGTGGAAGGCGACTCGGCCGGCGGCTCGGCGAAGAGCGGCCGCGACTCGATGTTCCAGGCGATTCTTCCGTTGCGCGGCAAGATCATCAACGTCGAAAAGGCCCGCATCGACCGGGTGCTGAAGAACACCGAAGTCCAGGCCATTATCACCGCGTTGGGCACCGGGATTCACGACGAGTTCGACATCAGCAAGTTGCGCTACCACAAGATCGTGCTGATGGCTGACGCCGATGTCGACGGGCAGCACATCTCAACTTTGTTGCTGACCTTGCTGTTTCGCTTCATGCGCCCGCTGATCGAGAACGGGCACGTGTTCCTGGCGCAGCCGCCGCTGTACAAGTTGAAGTGGCAGCGCAGCGAGCCCGAGTTCGCCTACTCCGACCGCGAGCGCGACGGCCTGCTCGAGGCGGGACAGAAGGCCGGCAAGAAGATCAATAAGGACGACGGCATCCAGCGCTACAAGGGTCTTGGCGAAATGGACGCCAAGGAGTTGTGGGAAACCACGATGGACCCGACCGTACGCGTGCTGCGTCAGGTCACGCTGGACGATGCCGCGGCCGCCGACGAGTTGTTCTCCATTCTGATGGGCGAGGACGTCGACGCCCGCCGCAGTTTCATTACTCGCAACGCCAAAGACGTTCGCTTCCTGGACGTTTAAACGAGGAATAGATGACAGACACCACGCTGCCGCCGGGCGACGAGGCCGGCGACCGGATCGAGCCCGTCGACATCCAGCAAGAGATGCAGCGCAGCTACATCGACTACGCGATGAGCGTAATCGTGGGCCGTGCTCTGCCTGAGGTGCGTGACGGCCTGAAACCGGTGCACCGCCGGGTTCTTTACGCAATGTTCGACTCCGGGTTCCGCCCGGATCGCAGCCACGCCAAGTCGGCGCGCTCGGTGGCCGAAACGATGGGTAATTACCACCCGCACGGCGACGCGTCGATCTACGACACTTTGGTGCGCATGGCGCAGCCGTGGTCGCTGCGGTATCCCTTGGTCGACGGGCAAGGCAACTTCGGCTCACCAGGTAATGATCCTCCGGCCGCCATGCGCTACTGTACATCTGGAGATGCATTGGTGCGCTTGCCATTTGGGCAATCCATGCGGATCGGCGATGTCGTTCCTGGCGCCATCTCAAACTCGGACAACACCGTCGAGCTGAAGGTCCTCGATCGGCATGGCAACCCAGTTTTAGCCGACCGACTGTTCCATTCCGGCGAGCACCAGACCTACACGGTGCGCACCGCTGAGGGCTATGAGGTCACCGGTACGGCGAACCATCCACTACTGTGCCTCGTCGACGTTGGCGGTGTACCGACGCTGCTGTGGAAACTGATCGAGGAAATCCGCCCCGACGACCATGTAGTTCTCCAGCGCACTCCCCCGATGGAATTCGGACCGGCCGACTGGCACGACGTGATGGAAGCGCTGCTCTTGGGAGCCTTCATCAGCGAGGGTTTCATTCTCGAACGGTATGCCGGCTTCGCCAATTGCGATCGGGACTACTTCGCCATGGTGGCCGGTGCCTATGACGCCGTCGTAGGAGGCAAACGCTGCATCTACCAGACGAAGAATGCGTCAGGCTCTCTGATGCAAAAGCTCCACGTTTACAACATAACCGCGCTGAAGCAGAGCCGCCTTTGGGACATGATGGGGCAGCGGTCAGCAGACAAGTCGGTCCCGGAGTGGCTATGGCACTCCCCCGCCGCCGTCAAGCGCGTGTTTCTCCAAGCGTTGTTCGAGGGCGATGGGTCGTGCTCCGCGTTGCCGCGCAATACGATTCAGATCTCCTACAATACGATCAGCGAGCGGCTTGCCAAAGACGTCCAACTGATGCTGCTGGAGTTCGGCGTAATTTCACGCCGCTACCGCCACGCTGTCGGCGAATACAAGGTCGTGATCACCAACCGCGCCCAGGCCGAATTGTTCGCAACACAAATTGGTTTCGGCGGCGCCAAGCAAACCAAGCTGACCGGAATCCTCGCGTCGATGCCACCCTGCGCCGGTATGGACACCGATCATGTGCCCGGCCTCGCGAAGTTCATCCGCAAGCACTGTGGCAGTCGCTGGGTCGACAAGGATTGGCTGAACCGCCACAACATCGATCGGCTATCCCGATGGCGAACCCGCGGCGCCGAGATCCTGTCGCGCATCGCAGATCCCGATGTCCGCGCGATCGCGACCGACCTCACCGATGGCCGTTTTTACTACGCCAAAGTCGCCTCGATCACCGATGCGGGCGTGCAACCGGTGTACAGCCTGCGCGTCGACACCGATGACCACGCCTTCCTGACCAACGGCTTCGTCAGCCACAACACCGAGGCGCGACTTACCCCGCTGGCCATGGAGATGCTGCGCGAAATCGACGAGGAGACAGTCGATTTCATTCCTAACTACGACGGCCGGGTGCTTGAGCCGACGGTACTGCCGAGCCGGTTCCCCAACCTGCTGGCCAACGGCTCCGGCGGCATCGCGGTCGGCATGGCCACCAACATCCCGCCGCACAATCTGCGCGAGCTCGCCGACGCGGTGTTCTGGTGCTTGGAAAACCACGACGCCGACGAAGAAACCACCTTGGCCGCCGTCATGAAACGGGTCAAAGGACCCGACTTCCCCACGTCTGGCTTGATCGTCGGCTCGCAAGGCATCGCGGACGCCTACACGACGGGCCGCGGCTCAATCCGGATGCGCGGAGTCGTTGAGGTAGAAGAAGATTCGCGTAGCCGGACGTCGCTGGTCATCACCGAGCTGCCGTATCAGGTGAACCACGACAATTTCATCACCTCGATCGCCGAGCAGGTTCGCGACGGCAAACTGGCCGGCATCTCCAACATCGAGGACCAGTCCAGCGACCGGGTCGGGTTGCGCATCGTCATCGAGCTCAAACGCGATGCCGTGGCTAAGGTGGTGCTCAACAACCTCTACAAGCACACCCAGCTGCAAACCAGCTTCGGCGCCAACATGCTGTCCATCGTCGACGGCGTGCCGCGCACGCTACGGCTGGATCAGCTGATCCGCCACTACGTCGAGCACCAACTCGACGTCATCGTCCGGCGCACCACCTACCGCCTGCGAAAAGCCAACGAGCGGGCCCACATTCTGCGCGGACTGGTCAAGGCTCTGGACGCGCTGGACGAAGTCATCGCGCTCATCCGGGCGTCGGAGACCGTCGACATCGCCCGACAAGGCCTGATCGAGCTGCTCGACATCGATGAGATCCAGGCGCAGGCCATCCTGGACATGCAGCTGCGGCGCTTGGCCGCGCTGGAGCGGCAGCGCATCATCGACGACCTGGCCAAGATCGAAGCCGAGATCGCCGATCTGGAAGACATTCTGGCCAAGCCCGAACGGCAGCGTGCCATCGTGCGCGACGAACTGGGCGAGATCGTCGAAAAGCACGGCGACGACCGTCGTACCCGGATCGTCGCCGCCGACGGCGATGTCAGCGACGAGGATCTGATTGCCCGCGAGGACGTCGTCGTCACCATCACCGAAACCGGATACGCCAAACGCACCAAGACCGACCTGTATCGCAGTCAGAAGCGCGGCGGGAAGGGTGTGCAGGGCGCTGGGCTCAAGCAGGACGACATTGTGCGGCACTTCTTCGTGTGCTCGACACATGACTGGATTCTGTTCTTCACCACCCAGGGCCGGGTGTACCGAGCCAAGGCCTATGAGCTACCGGAGGCCGCGCGCACCGCGCGTGGTCAGCACGTCGCCAACCTGCTGGCCTTCCAGCCGGAAGAGCGCATCGCGCAGGTCATCCAGATCAAGAGCTATGAGGACGCCCCTTATCTGGTGCTGGCCACCGCCAACGGTCTGGTCAAGAAGTCCAAGCTGACCGACTTCGACTCCAACCGCTCGGGCGGGATTGTGGCGATCAACCTGCGCGACAGCGATGAGTTGGTCGGCGCGGTGCTGTGCTCCTCAGACGACGACCTGCTGCTGGTTTCGGCAAACGGCCAGTCCATCAGGTTCTCGGCGACCGACGAGGCATTGCGGCCGATGGGCCGGGCCACCTCCGGTGTGCAGGGCATGCGCTTCAACGCCGACGACCGGCTGCTGTCGCTGAATGTCGTCCGCGAGGGCACATACCTGCTGGTCGCGACGTCGGGCGGGTACGCCAAACGGACCGCGATCGAGGAGTACCCGGTACAGGGCCGCGGCGGCAAGGGTGTGCTGACTGTGATGTACGACCGTCGGCGTGGCAGGCTGGTTGGGGCGTTGATTGTCGACGACGACAGCGAGCTGTACGCCATCACCTCCGGGGGCGGCGTCATCCGGACCGCGGCTCGCCAGGTCCGCAAGGCAGGGCGGCAGACCAAAGGTGTTCGCTTGATGAACTTGGGCGAGGGCGACACACTGTTAGCCATCGCACGCAACGCCGAAGAAAGCGGCGACGAGAATGGCGGGCAAACCGACGGTGCGGAGGAGTCGGGTGGTCGGGCCTGAGCCCGGCTAGGAATAATGCGACTGCACTGCCCAGGCCGGCCTGGGTACACAGGTTAGGAGTCGGGGTGAACTCACCGAACGAGTCGGGCTCCCCCAATAAGGGCGATAACTCGAATGGCGATGGGGTCGAACGCACCGGTACGCACCGGGCCGCGCCCGGCCGCAGCCCGGACGCCGGGGACTCGCCGCCATGGCAACGGGGGGCCACCCGCGCTAGCCGGTCGGCGTCGGAGGCACCGGCTGAGCCCAAACCGTCGAACCCGACGAGCGGCATCGACGCACGGCTGAACCGCTTCATATCCGGCACCTCGGCCGGCCCGTCGGCGCACGCGAGGAACGAAACCCAGGAGTTCGACGCGGCCCCGGCGCGCGGTGACGGACCGCCGGCCGAGGCATACGCCAGCGAGTTGCCGGATCTGTCGGGGCCGTTACCGCGGCCGCCGCAGCGTAAACCGGTACCCGAACGCGCTTCGGAGACGTCCACTACTTCTGTTGGTGGCCGCACGCAGGCCACCGAAAGCCGGGAGGCTCGCGAGGCCCGGGAGGCGCGTGAAGCCCGGGAGGCACGTGAAAAGCGCGAAGGCCGGGTGCACGTATCGCGGCGGGCCCGGGGACCGGTGCGGGCCAGCATGCAGATCCGCCGGATCGATCCGTGGAGCACGCTGAAGGTGTCGCTGTTGCTCTCGGTGGCGCTGTTCTTCGTGTGGATGATCGCTGTCGCATTCCTCTACCTGGTGCTCGGCGGCATGGGCGTGTGGGCCAAGCTCAACAGCAACGTCGGCGACTTGCTGAACAACACCAGCGGCAGCGCCGGTGAACTGGTCTCCAGCGGCACGATCTTCGGCGGCGCGGTTCTGATCGGCTTGGTCAACATCGTGCTGCTGACCGCGATGGCGACGATCGGCGCGTTCATCTACAACTTGGCTACCGACTTGATCGGCGGCATCGAAGTGACCCTCGCCGACCTCGATTAGTCGAGCAGCTTTTGGGAGTGGAGGCGATTGCGGTAATCTCGTCGCTCGGCCGTACCCGCGTACGGGCCTATAGCTCAGGCGGTTAGAGCGCTTCGCTGATAACGAAGAGGTCGGAGGTTCGAGTCCTCCTAGGCCCACAACCATGTGCCCGTCAAGACGTTGTGTGAAGCTCGCATTGCCACTGGCAGCGCTCGCTGTGGTGGCGGCGGTGGTGCGATCCCGTCGTGACGTCGAGGTGTGGCACGTGGCGGTGACCGATTCGCCCGAGGACCGTGGCAACGAGGGGCCTTAGCTCAGTTGGTAGAGCACTGCCTTTGCAAGGCAGGTGTCAGGGGTTCGATTCCCCTAGGCTCCACTCTTGGCCAATTTTTCCGTTGACTCTGCATCTACGGCGCAAAAGTGCGAGTGGCGTGCACCCTCAGCGCAGAGTCAACAGCGGACCGGCTCACATATGGTCTAGTCCGCGCCCGCAAAGGATGACACACGGCACACCTTTTGACGCTGACTCTGCGGCTGCGGCGCAAGAGTGCGAGTGGGCTGCGCCGTCACCGCAGAGTCAACGCCAGATTGCGTGGTCCCCGATCAGCCGGCCGCCGGCGGGCGTGCCATCACCGAGGGTTTGAAGCCGTAGGTGGGAAGGATGCGCCCGTAGCGGGTTTGGCCCATCGGCCCCAATGGAGCCATCGGCAGGCCGCCCATACCTTCGGCGGCCGCTGGCACCGACGTGGTGTTACTGATCAGGGCCGCGGCCCCTGGATTGGTCACCGCGTTAACCGGGGCCCAGCTCGGTGGCACCGACAACCCGCCCAGCGGAAGTGCTCTCCCCACTCCCGCCGCCACACTCCCGGTGTTCGCGGCGACGTGCGTTGCGGCCGATCCCGCCGCCTGCGCCACGCCCTCGACCGCCTTGGCCGCCGGAGCCAGAGCCTTCCCGAAGGTGCTCATGGCCGTGATTCCGTTGCTCACCTGTCCAAAGGCCTGCGTCGACTGAATCATCGACTGTGCGGTGGACACGTACGGCACGACGTATTTGCTGTACAGCGAAGCCATGTCGGCCAACGGGGTGTAAGTCGTCAGGAACTTGTCGATGTCCGCGCCGGTGATCGCCTTGGTCAGCTGGGTAACGTTCAGGGCGTCCAATTGCGCCTCGAATTGTTGCAGCGCCGTCTGGAGGGGAGTATTGGTGGTCTGCGCTGTAGAGACCGCCGCAGCTTGGCGTGCCACCCCGGACGAATTGGCCACTTCCGGCGGCTGCTGGAAATCGGTCAACCGGGACGCCGCCAGCGAGGAACTCGCATAGGCATACATCGCCGCCGCGTCCTGGGCCCAAAACTCGAAATACTCCGCTTCGGCAGCGGCGATCGCCGGAGTGTTTTGTCCCAGGAAGTTCGTCGCCACCAATGCCGCCAGCAGCGCGCGGTTGGCAGCGATCACCGGCGGAGGCACCGTCGCCGCGAACGCCGTCTCGTGGGCGGTCGCGGCAGCCGCCGCCTGGCTGGAGGCGAGTTCGGCCTCCGCCGCACTGGTTTGCAGCCACGCCACATGTGGAGTCGCGGCCGCTACCAGCGCTGCCGACGACGGACCGAGCCAGGGACCGCTGGTCATAGAGGAAATCACCGACTCAAACCCCGCGGCGGTCGAGTGCAGATCAGCGGCGAGCTCACCCCAGCCGGCCGCGGCCGCCACTAGTGAACCGGCCCCAGGGCCGGTGTACATTCGCCCGGAATTGATTTCCGGTGGCAACAGTCCGTAGTCCACCATCGCCTCCTAGCCGCTCAGCCCGCCGCGGCCGCGTTCGCGGCTTCGGTTTCCGCGTAAGAGGCCGCGCTAGCCGACAGCGTCGCCACCAACACGTGGTGAATGGCGGTCGCCTGAGCGCTCAGCGCCTGGTAGCGCTGGGCATGAAGAGCGAACTGCGCGGCCGTCAGCGCCGAGACTTCGTCGGCGGCGGCAGGAACAACACCGGTGGTCGGGCCGGCGGCGGCCGCATTGCCGGCGTTGAATGCGGCGCCGATCTCCTGAAGATTGCTGGCCGCGGCCGCCAGCTTGTCTGGTTGTGAAACTACGAAAGACATACGAGCGTCCCTTTCAACTAGCCGTCGTTGTCAGGGAAAGATATGCGTCGCCGGGTAACACATTCAGCGCGCAAAATCCGCCGGAATCGTCGCTGACCAGCGAGATTGGCAAAGATTCAGAGTGAGCAAAATGGTTTTTACAAAATTAGCGCCGTCGTATTTGTAAGTATGAGTTTGCAAATACAATTTGCACTGATCAGCAGGGCAAATGGAAATCGCTCAATAAGATTATATGAGTTTGACCAGAGTTAACCGGTGGTTCAACTCCGACAATGGGAATGTTGCGCCCGGAAATTATGTATGGGGCATACGTCGAGCCCCGACCGCTCAGGGTCGCGGCTGGACGTCCACGCTCGGCGGAAGGGGCGACGGCTCCGGGCGCATCGACCGCCGCACGATGCTGAACGTGACGGCGCCGACGGCCAGCGTCGCGGCGGCGGCCCCGGCGATCACCCACGGTCGCCTGCGGTGGCGGCGCGACCGGCGCGCCTCCTGGAACGCCTGCGGCAGACTGGTGACCACTTCCTGGGCGGCGGCCAGTTCCTGAGCAAGCGAATCCTGGACGGCCGCGAGTTCCCGGGCCAGCCGGCCTTCCTGGTAGCGCCGGCGCAGTGCGGACGTCGCCGCTTGCGCGGACTGCAGCCCCATCCCGGCGACCCCTCGCGTGACGTCCACCGGGCCGACCGCCGAGTAGGTCAGCCCTCGGGTCAGCCGTTCCCGAGGGGTTAACCGCGCTTGCGTCTTCGCGCTCATCTGCCGCCTTTCGGTGTTCGTTCTTTTCGGTGTCGGCCGTCGCTTCGCCGATAGACAGACTGCCATCATCGGGCGGTTCTCGGGCTCATTGCGGGCAGGCCGCGTCGGGCGAGACCCGGTGCCGCCGCGCACCCGCGTAGTGGCAGACTGTCATCCCGTGACCAACAGCCCTTATCAGACCGCCACCGCCACGCTGCACACCAACCGCGGTGACATCCGGATCGCCCTGTTCGGCAACCACGCGCCCAAGACCGTCGCCAACTTCGTCGGCTTGGCGCAGGGGACCAAGGAGTACTCGACCCAGAACGCATCGGGCGGTCCGTCCGGTCCGTTCTACGATGGCGCGGTCTTTCACCGGGTGATCAAGGGTTTCATGATCCAGGGCGGAGATCCGACCGGAACGGGCCGCGGCGGCCCGGGCTACAAGTTCGCCGACGAGTTCCACCCCGAGTTGCAGTTCGATAGGCCTTACCTGCTGGCGATGGCCAACGCGGGTCCGGGTACCAACGGCTCGCAGTTCTTCATCACCGTCGGGCAAACCCCGCACCTGAACCGGCGTCACACGATCTTCGGTGAGGTGACCGACCCGGAGTCGCAGCGGGTGGTGGACGCAATCGCCACGACGCCCACCGACGGCAACGACCGCCCCACCGAGCCGGTCGTCATCGAGTCGGTCACGATCTCCTGAGGGGCAGCACCGCGACGAGGGTGCGCAAAATGCCGCCGCAACCGGCGTGTCGGTGTACATACACGCACGCTCGCCGGGCCGGCTGACTAGCCGGCGTAGCCAGCGTCGGTGAGGGCGTCGAGTACGTCCAAGGGGTTGGTGCCGAGGTCCCACCGGGAGAGCACGAACAGATTGCCCTCGGCGTCCTCGATCTCGAGCAACCGCACCGTGCGGCCCCACCGGCGGAACTCGATGATCCGGATGATCTTGATAGCGGAGCGGGACAATAGCTGCGTGCGAAACCACCCCCGCACAGCCAGCCCGTCGGCGGTAATTGCCAGCTTTGGCCGCGCGCGCCACGAGAAGCCCGCAAACAAGATCAAACCCAGTGCGGCAATCCCCGCCATAACGCGCCCTGGCGCGTCTGTGACCACGGTCACACAGAGGGTAGCCATCACCATGCCCGCAACGCCACAACCAGCGATTCCGGCCGCGGGCGGCTCCCATTGGGTTTGCTGCATGCGGGTTCTACACCCTCCCACCACTGCCGATGCGGTTATCCACAAGCGCTATCAACAGTGGGGATAAATCACACGCGTGTGATTGAATGACGCGAAAGTTGCTGGCTCAGTAAAGCAGTGGCACCAAAATGAATTCATCACGTGTCTAAGGTGGCTCAGTGCCAGCGCATCGTGAGCAACAATCCGGTGATCATGAAAGCGAACGCGATGGCGTAGTTCCACGGCCCCAGTTCTGCCATCCAGTGCAGCGCGGCCGGAGCCTGGGTGCCCACTGCCGCCAGCTGGAACACCATCAACCAGACCAGGCCGATCAACATGAGGCCGACAAACAATGCGACGAACCACACGCTGGACGGCCCGACCTTCACTTTCACCGGTGTGCGGCTCACCGCGCTGACGGTGAAGTCGTTCTTCTTGCGGACCTTCGACTTGGGCATGATTACCTCGAACTACCTCGGGGACTGGCTCAACAACCTCGATAACGCAGCGAGCGGGAAGGATGCAACGATAACGAGTGCATGCCTCGGCTCAGTTCGGCTACGAGACTAACCCACCTCGCAGCGCGATTAGGAAACGGAGCGCCCATGAAGGATGCGCAGAACGCGCGTCGCTCACCTTGGCGTTTCGGCGTGCCGTTGGTATGCCTGCTGGCCGGCTTGCTGCTGGCCGCCACGCATGGGGTGTCCGGCGGCGCCGAAATCCGTCGCAGTGACGCGCCGCGACTGGTCGACCTGGTGCGCGAGACGCGGGCGTCGGTGAGCCGGCTGGACGCCGAGCGCAACGAGCTGGCCGGCAAGATCGACACGACGCATGGCAGGTCTTCGGATACCGCCTTGGCGGCGATGCTGCGACGCTCGAGCGAGCTGGCCGGGGAGGCCGGCATGAACCCGGTTCACGGGCCGGGGCTGACGGTGACCCTCGACGATGCCCAGCGCGACACCAACGGCCGCTTCCCACGGGATGCGTCTCCCGACGACCTGGTGGTACATCAGCAAGACATCGAGGCCGTCCTCAACGCCCTGTGGAGTGCGGGCGCCGAGGCGATCCAGATGCAGGACCAGCGAATCATTGCCACCTCGATGCCGCGTTGTGTGGGGAACACGCTCTTGCTGAACGGCCGCACCTACAGCCCGCCCTACACGATCAGCGCGATCGGCAATGCCTCCGCCATGCAGGCGGCCCTCGCCGCCGCTCCCCTGGTGACTGTGTACAAGCAGTACGTGGTCCGGTTCGGCCTCGGCTACCGCGAGGAGGTCAAGCCGGACATGCAGATCGTCGGGCGCACGGAGCCGGTCCGGATGCACTTCGCCCGGCCCGCGGGCCCCATCGGCTACTGACGGTAGCCTGGGACGATGCAGATCCTGGTCGTCGACAACTACGACAGCTTCGTCTTCAATCTGGTGCAGTACCTTGGCCAGCTGGGCGTCGAGGCCCAGGTGTGGCGCAACGACGACGCCCGGTTGTCCGACGAGACCGTCGAGCGGTTCGACGGCGTCCTGCTCAGCCCGGGACCGGGCACGCCGGAACGCGCCGGCGCGTCGATCGGCCTGGTGCGTGCGTGCGCTGCTACGCGGACCCCGCTGCTGGGAGTCTGCCTGGGACACCAGGCCATCGGCGTCGCGTTCGGCGCCACTGTCGACCGGGCCCCCGAGTTGCTGCACGGCAAGACCAGCCAGGTGTTCCATACGAATGTCGGTGTGTTGCAAGGACTTCCGGACCCGTTCACGGCAACTCGGTACCACTCGCTGACCATCCTGCCGGAATCATTGCCGGCGGTGCTCGAGGTGACGGCGCGTACCCGCAGCGGGGTGATCATGGGTGTGCAGCATGCTGAACTTCCGATTCACGGCGTGCAATTCCATCCCGAGTCGATCTTGACCGAGGGTGGTCACCGGATGCTGGCCAACTGGCTCGGGTTTTGCGGATGGACGCGAGACGACACTCTTGTTCGACGGCTGGAAAACGACGTGCGCGCCGCGGTGCGGCCACACCTGCCAACTTCCACCGCCAGCTAGCACCTGATGGTGGCGACCCGCCGCGCCCGGCTGCCCCGCGCTTGCGATCGCCACGGACGGGGTCTGCTACTGGCCGAAGGCCAGCGTGATGATCCCGTTGAAGTTGACCGGCGTACCGGGCGACGGGCTTTGCGTGATGACCTTGTTGTGCCCGGGCCCGCCCGCGTCCACGTCCGGGCCTCTGTCCAGGGCCCCGTTCCATCCCAGGTTGCGCAGCCGCGGTTCGGCATCGGCCCAGAACATGCCCCGCAGGTCGGGCATCAGGAACTGGTTGCCCCTGGAGACCTGCAGCTGGATCACCGAGTCGACGGCCGCCGTCTGGCCGGCCGGCGGATTGCTGCCGATCACCTCGCCTTTCGGGCGGGGGCTGTCCACATCGACCTGGGTGACCTTGGTGAAGCCGGAGGCGTTGAGGTAACTTTGCGCCGCCTCGGCCGTCTGGCCCTTGACCTCGGGAACCTGCTTAGTCTCCGGCCCGGTGCCGACGATGATCGTTATCACTTGGGTGATCGCATACGACTGGGAGGCCGGCGGGATGGTCGCGGTGACCTTGTCCTTCATCTCCGGCGGTGACGCCGAGGTCGTCTGCTTGAACTTACTGAACCCGGCTCGCTTCAGGCGTTCGACGGCTTCGGCGTAGGACATCGAGGAGACGTCCGGTATTTCGCGCTGTTCCGGACCGGTCGAGACGTTGATGGTGATCACGTCGCCCGCACCCACCGACGTGTTGGCCCCGGGCTCGGTGCCGATGACGTGATCGGCAGGGATGGTCGGATCGGGCTTCTGCTGCGTGCGCGTCTTGAAGCCCTTGTTCTGTAGCGAAGCGATAGCGTCGGCGGACACTTGACCGCGCACATCGGGCACCTGTACGTCGCGGGTGCTTCCGCCGAACGTGTTGAAGCCGATGACGACGCCAATCGTCAGGACCGCCAGCACGGCGACCAAGGCAGCCCAGCGGCCGACCGAACCGCCGCCTCGGTCGCCGTCGTCGTCGAAGTTCTGCCGGGGCAGCGGATCGGTGCGCGGTCCCCCGTACCCGCCACCCGCGGACGTCAGCAGCGAAGTCCGGTCGGCGTCGGTGAGCACCTTGGGAGCCTCGGGCGTCTCGCCGTTGTGCACTCGGACCAGGTCGGCCCGCATCTCCGCCGCGGTCTGATAGCGGTTGTCGGGGTTCTTGGCGAGCGCCTTGAGAATGACGGCGTCCAGATCGGCGGAGATGCCCTCGCGCCGCGCCGACGGCGGAACGGGGTCTTCGCGGACATGCTGGTAGGCCACCGCGACGGGCGAGTCACCGGTGAACGGTGGTTCGCCGGTGATGATTTCGTACAGCACGCAGCCCAGCGAGTAGACGTCGGACCGCGCGTCGACTGGGTCACCGCGAGCCTGTTCGGGCGAAAGGTATTGCGCGGTCCCGATCACCGCCGCGGTCTGGGTGACGCTGTTGCCGCTGTCGGCAATAGCGCGGGCGATGCCGAAGTCCATCACCTTGACCGCGTTGGTGGTGCTGATCATGATGTTCGCCGGCTTGACATCGCGATGGATGATGCCGTTCTGGTGGCTGAAGTTCAGGGCCTGGCAGGCATCGGCGATGATCTCGATGGCCCGCCGGGGTGGCATCGGACCGTCGGTGTGGACGATGTCGCGCAGCGTGACCCCGTCGACGTACTCCATGACGATGTAGGGCAGCGGGCCCGACGGCGTTTCCGCCTCGCCGGTGTCGTACACCGCGACGATGGACGGGTGATTCAGCGCCGCCGCATTTTGCGCCTCGCGCCGGAAGCGCAGGTAGAAGCTGGGGTCGCGGGCCAGATCCGCGCGCAGCACCTTGACCGCGACGTCGCGGTGCAAGCGGAGGTCGCGGGCCAGATGAACCTCGGACATACCCCCGAAACCGAGGATGTCGCCCAGTTCATAGCGGTCGGACAGATGTTGGGGGGTGGTCATTCCGGTGTCTCAGGTCGGGCCGGCGACGAACCGGGTTGCGGCATCAACCTGACAACCCAGCCGACTGCGGCCGGTTGACGTCCAGAATTACCCGGTTGGACCCGATCCGTCCAATTCAGCTGCGGGTGGCCAGGTGCCGAACCACTCGGTGTGTTGGTTTCGGTCTGGGTCATTGTTGGCCGGCTGGGCTCGTTTGCCCCGTGGGAGGTGACGATGAGCACGGCGATGATGATGGCCAGGGCTCCGAGCACCCCGGCAGCCAACAGCAGCGCGCGCTGGCCTGACGAGAAAGTGCGCCGTGCCGGCGGGCGCCGGGCGCCGGTCGAGGGCCGGGATCGGGCAGTGGCCGCGCGGCCGCCCGGCGTGGCGGCGACCCTGGCCGGCGCGGCCGATGGGATGGCGGCCGGGGAGGCCCGGCCCGCCGGCGGTGTCTGGCTGGGCCGCGGAGGCCGCCGGCCGGCCCGGACCGCGGCGACGGCGTCGGCGAACGGTCCCCCGCTGCGGTAGCGCATCTGCGGATTCTTGACCAGGGTGATCTCGATGAGTTCACGGACGTTGGCCGGCAACTCCGTCGGCAGCGGCGGCGGAGGTTCCTTGATGTGCTTCATCGCCACCGTCAGCGCGCCATCCCCGACGAACGGCCGCTTACCCGAAACCGCTTCGTAGCCAACGACTCCCAGCGCATAGACGTCACTGGCCGGGGTCGCTTCGTGACCCAGGGCCTGTTCGGGCGCGATGTATTGGGCGGTACCCATCACCATGCCCGTTTGGGTCACCGGCGCGGCGTCGACGGCCTTGGCGATGCCGAAGTCGGTGATCTTGACCTGCCCGGTGGGCGTGATCATGATGTTGCCCGGTTTGACGTCGCGGTGGACGAGACCGGCGGCGTGTGCGACCTGCAGGGCCCGGCCGGTCTGCTCGAGCATGTCCAGCGCGTGCCGCAACGACAGCCGGCCGGTTCGCTTGAGCACGGAGTTCAGCGGCTCGCCGTTGACAAGCTCCATGACCAGGTAGGCGGTACGGCCCTCACCGTTCATCTGGCTCTCGCCGTAGTCGTGGACCTGGGCGATTCCCGGGTGGTTGAGCATCGCCGTGGTCCGCGCCTCGGCGCGGAACCGTTCGATGAACTCGGGATCCTGCGAGAACTCCGCTTTGAGCACCTTGACCGCGACACGTCGGCCCAGCCGGCTGTCCACGGCTTCCCACACCTGCCCCATGCCTCCGGTGGCGATGAGGCGCTGCAGGCGGTACCTGCCGGACAGGGTCACACCAACTCGTGGGCTCATGGTCCCGTCCCCTGCACTGCGGCCGCGATCACGGCCCGCCCGATCGGCGCGGCCAGCGTACCGCCGGTCGCGGACAGGCGATCGCCGCCGCCCTCCACCAGCACCGCTACCGCGACCTTCGCGTGCTGCGCGGGCGCGAAGGCGATGTACCACGCATGCGGTGGAGTATGGCGGGGATCGGTCCCGTGCTCTGCGGTACCGGTTTTGGAAGCGATCTGCACGCCGGGAATGGCCCCCTTCTGTTGTGCGTCTTTCTCGGCGCCGACCATCAGCTCTGTCAGCTTAGCGGCGACCTGCGGCGAGACCGCTTGGCGCTGCCGATAGGGGGCCGTCGTGCTGATGTTGGCCAGGTCCGGCCCCTTGAGGCTATCGACCAAGTACGGCTGCATCATCACCCCGGCGTTGGCAATGGCGGCGGCGATCTCCGCATTCTCCAGCGGGGTCAGCGCAACGTCCTTCTGTCCGATACTCGACATGGCCAGCGCCGCCCGGTCAGCGATGGGTCCAGCGGTTGACTCTGCGACCTGCAGCGGTATCACGCTCGGCATGCTGTCGATGCCGAACGAACGCGCCATGTTGCGCAGCGCATCGGCGCCGATGCTGAGGCCCAAGTCGACGAATGCGGTGTTACACGACAGGGCGAAAGCCTGTGTCAGCGAGACGGTCTCGCCGCTGCCACAGGGGGTACCACCGTAGTTCTCCAAGAACGCCTTGCTGTCGGGGAGCTGGATCCTGGCCGCCGCCGTCAGCTGCTGGTCCTCTTTGATCCCCGCCTGCAGCGCGGCAGCGGTGGTGATCACCTTGAACGTGGAGCCCGGCGGATAGGTCTCGGAGATGGCGCGGTTGGTCATCGGGGAATCCGGACTGTCCCGAAACTGCTGCCACGCCCGCATCTGCTCGCCCGGATCGTGTGACGCCAGCCGGTTGGGGTCATAGGACGGCGACGACACCAGCGCCAGGATCTTCCCGGTCGACGGTTCCAGGGCGACGACGGCTCCCTTGCACGGACCGCCGCAGCCCTGCTGCATCGCGTCCCAGGCGGCCTGCTGGACGCGTGGGCTGAGCGTGGTTTCGACGTTCCCGCCGCGCGGATCTCGACCGGTGAAGAAGTCGGCCAGGCGGCGCCCGAACAGCCGCTGGTCGGAGCCGTTCAACAGGGCGTCTTCGGCCCGTTCCAGTCCGGAACTGGAGTAATTCAGCGAGTAGAAGCCCGTGACCGGCGCGTACACCTCCGGGTTGGGGTATTTCCGCAAGAACCGGAAGCGGTTGTCAGTGGCCGCCGAAAACGCCAGCAGCTGACCGCCCGCGGTGATCTGCCCACGCTGTCGCGAATACTCGTCAAGCAGGACCCGCTGGTTGCGGGGGTCGGCGCGCAGTCCGTCGGCGGTGAACACCTGGGTATACGTTGCGTTGAGCAACAACAGGACGATCAACGCCATCACGGTCACCGAGATCCGGCGGAGAGAGGTGTTCATACCTTCTGGATCACCTCGGTGGTGGCCGCCGCGATCGGCGCCGTCTTGCTGCGCGGACGGGTACGTATGGGACGCCGGGCGCCGTGCGAGATGCGCGCCAGGATGGCCAGCAACACGTAGTTGGCCAACAACGACGACCCACCGTACGACAGCCATGGGGTTGTCAACCCGGTCAGCGGGATGAGTTTGGTGACCCCGCCGACCACGATGAACAGCTGAAGGGCCAGTGTCGACGCCAGGCCTGCGGCCAGCAGCTTGCCGAAGCTGTCGCGGGTGGCGATCGCCGTCCGCAGGCCCCGCACGATGACGATCGTGTACAGCATCAACACGCTGGCGAACCCGACCAGCCCAAGCTCTTCGCCGAACGCGGCGACGATGAAGTCGGTCGAGGCGAACGGCACGGTGTCCGGTTGACCGTTGCCCAGCCCGGTGCCGAAAATGCCGCCGGTGGCAAAGCTGAACAACGACTGCACGATTTGGAAGCCGTGCCCGTCGGGATCGGAGAAGGGGTCCCACCACATCTGCACGCGGACCCGGACATGGTCGAAAAAGTAGTACGCCGCAATGCTTCCCGCGCCGAACAACACCATCCCAATGACCACCCAACTGAAGCGTTGGGTGGCCAGATATACCACCACCAGAAAAGACGCATAGAACAGCAGCGAAGTCCCCAGGTCCTTCTCGAAGACCATCACGCCGATCGAGATCACCCAAGCGGCCAGCAGGGGCGCCAGGTCGCGCGGGCGGGGCACGGTCATGCCCATCACATGCTTGCCGGCGCTGGTGAACAGGCCGCGCTTGGCCACCAGCACTGCCGAGAAGAAGATCAGCAGAAGAATCTTGGAAAACTCCGCGGGCTGGATCGAGAAGCCCGGAAATCGGATCCAGATCTTGGCGCCGTACTGCTCGGAGAGCGACGCGGGCAGCAGCGCGGGAATCGCCAGCAGTACCAGACCGGTCAGTCCGCACAGGTAGCCGTACCGCGCGAGCTGTCGGTGATCTTTCAGGAAGGTCACCACCAGCGCGAACGCGCTCACACCGACCAGGGTCCACAGCATTTGGTGAGCGGCTTCGGGATGACGGTGGGCATGCGCGGCTTTGTCGGCCAGATCGAGCCGGTGAATCATCACCAGGCCCAGTCCGTTGAGCAATGCGACCGTGGGCAGCAGGAGCGGGTCGGTGTAGGGGGCCGAACGCCTGATCGCCAGATGCGCGCAGCCGAACAAAGTCAGAAAGGCCAACCCGTAGCCGGCCAGATCCCAGCGCAAGCCATGCTCCTGGTTGGCCTCGACGACGAGCAAGGCGGCGACGGTGATCATCGTCGCGAAGCACAGCAGCAGCAGTTCGGCGTTGCGCCGGGTCGGCAACGGAGGCGTCACCGCCACCGGCGGCTGAACTTGGGTCGTCATCCGGATTCCCGGCAGTCGACGCCCGGCTTCTGAGGCGACGGTCCCGGGATTGTGCTCACCGGTGACGGGGACGTGCTGGGCGGGCTGGTCGATGTGGTGACGCCTGAAGAATGCGTGCTGGGCGGCGAGCCGGTTGTTGAGGCGGCGGATGAGGTGGAGGGTGTCGTCGTCTGCGAAGTGCTGGGCTGAGGCTCCGACGGCTCGGGGGACACGCCATGCCTCGTGCACACTGGCAGCAGGTTGCGAGTCAGCAACTCCTTGAGCTGTCGTTCGGTGTCACCCAGGTTGCCGCCCGGGAGCTTTCTGTTCTGCACCTGCTCCTGCCCGGGACCGCGCAGATCCTTGAGGGTAACTAGTTGGCAGCTGCGGCCCTTGGACCCGTAAGGGACGAAGGACAACTGCGGGGGGTTGCTGGCGTCGGCGCACGCGACCGAATAGGGGTCGTTTGAAGAAATGCCGAAGATCCCGCCCTGGATACCGCGCATGATCGTCACGTTGCCGTTGTGTTCGGCCACGTAGTAGTTCTGCTGAATGAACATCCAACCCACGAACAGACCGGCCACCAGCAACAAGGTGACCAGGCCGCCGATGATGGGCAGTCGCCAGCGCGACCACCGTGACCGACGCGGTGGCGTGATGGGCGGGGGGACGCGCTTGGCGATTTCCTTCCGCGGCCCGATGGCCGAGGCGCGGCCGGCGGCTGTGTTGGGCAGGGTTGCGTGGTCGTCTTCACCGGAAACGGCTCCGGCCAGAATCGGCTGAGTCTGGCCGTACTCGTAGTCGACGACGTCGGCGACCACCACGGTCACGTTGTCCGGGCCGCCGCCGCGCAGCGCCAATTCGATGAGCCGGTAAGCGCTTTCGGCGACGTCGGGGATTTTCAGCGCTTCGAGGATGGTCTCGTCGCTGACCGGGTCGGACAACCCGTCCGAGCACAGCAGGTAACGGTCGCCGGCGCGTGCTTCCCGCATGGTGAGGGTGGGCTCGACTTCGTGGCCGGTCAGGGCGCGCATGATCAGTGAGCGCTGCGGGTGGCTGTGTGCTTCTTCGGCGGTGATCCGTCCTTCGTCCACCAGGGTTTGCACGAAGGTGTCGTCCTTGGTGATCTGGGTCAGCTCGCCGTCGCGCAACAGATAGCCGCGCGAGTCGCCGATGTGCACCAGCCCGAGCCGGTTGCCGGCGAACAGGATTGCGGTGAGCGTGGTGCCCATCCCCTCGAGGTCGGGCTCCATCTCGACTTGCGCGGCGATGGCGGAGTTGCCGGCGCGCACCGCCGCCTCGAGCTTGCCCAGCAGGTCGCCGCCGGGTTCGTCGTCATCGAGGTGCGCCAGCGCGGCGATCACCAATTGGGAGGCCACTTCCCCGGCCGCATGGCCGCCCATGCCGTCGGCCAACGCCAGGAGTCGCGCGCCGGCGTAGACGGAGTCTTCGTTGTTGGCGCGTACCAAGCCGCGATCACTGCGGGCGGCGTATCGCAGGACCAGAGTCACGAGCGCCGCTCCTCCTCATCGCTGCGCTCTGCATCGTCGCCGGCGCGGGTCACGGGCGCAACTCGATTGCTGTCTTGCCGATCCGAACCGGCGTTCCGATTGGGACTCGTACCGCAGTCGTCACCTTCGCCCTATCGAGGTAGGTGCCGTTCGTCGATCCTAGATCCTCGACATACCATTCTGAGCCGCGTTGAGAAAGCCGGGCGTGCCGCGTCGAGGCGTAGTCGTCGGTGAGCACCAGGGTGGAGTCGTCAGCGCGCCCAATCAACACCGGCTGCCCGCTCAGCGTGATGCGCGCGCCGGCGAGCGCCCCCTCGGTCACCACCAGATAGCGGGCGGCATGCCGATGCTGGCGCGAAGGCAGCAGCGTATTTCGCAACGTGAGGCCACGACGCACCATGACGGCGCCGGTCGGCGCGTAGATGTCGGTCTTCAAGATCCGCAGTACGGACCAGATGAATACCCATAGCAACATTAAAAATCCGGCGCGCGTCAGCTGCAGTACTAATCCCTGCATCTGGCGTCCTTTCCGTCCTGGCGCCCTATCCCCCGCATCCGTGCCACCGAGCACTTCGGCAACGTCACGATACTTGGACAGTGGTCGACGCGTGGCGAAGCCCGGCGGCTGTGGCCCCAGCAGGTCAGTGAATGCGGACGATGATCTCGGAATGGCCCAGACGGATCACGTCGCCGTCGGCCAACTGCCACTCCTGTACCGGTGCGTTGTTGACCGTGGTGCCGTTCGTCGAGTTGAGGTCGGACAGCAGTGCGACCTGCCCGTCCCAGCGAATTTCCAGATGCCTGCGGGAGACGCCGGTGTCGGGTAGCCGGAACTGAGCGTCCTGTCCACGGCCCACGATGTTCGAACCTTCGCGCAGCTGGTAGGTGCGCCCGCTGCCGTCGTCCAGTTGCAGGGTGACCGTCGCGGCCGGAGCCCCGTAGCCGCCTTGACCGTAGCCGCCGTAGCCGCCGGCGGCACCATAGTCGGCGGCTCCGCCCGACTGACCATAGTCGTAGTCGCTCCGGGCGGGTGCGCCGTAGTCGCCGCCGGCAGCAGGGGCGTAGCCGGCACCGGGAGGGGCATCGGCATAGCGGGTGAAAGCGTCCTGACCGTAGTCCTGTTGGCCGTAGTCCTGCTGACCGTAATCTTGCTGGCCGTAGTCCTGGTGGCCGTAGTCCTGCTGGCCGTAGTCCTGTTGACCGTAGCTCTGCTGGCCGTAATCTTGGTGGCCGTAGTCCTGGTGGCCGTAGTCCTGTTGACCGTAGCCCGGGCTGCCCTGTTGGTAACCCTGGTCGTATCCACCACCACCCTGATCCGGGTAAGCCGGCCGTTGCTCGGCCGGGGCCGACGGGGCGGAACCGTAGCCGCTCTCATCCTGGCGCTGCCCGTAGTCGCCGTACCCGCCACCTTGCGGCGGGGCATAGCCGGGCTGCCCACCGCCTTGCGGCGGCGCATAGCTGCCCGCGTCCTGACGGTAGCCCTGGTCGTACTGGGCGCCGCCGTAGGAGGTAGGAGGCTGTTGCTCATACGACGGCGGCGCCGGTTGGTAACCGCCCTGGTCTTGGTAGCCACCCGGGCCCTGGTAGCCGCCTTGGTCTTGATAGCCGCCCTGGCCGCCGTAGCCGCCCTGATCCGGATATCCGCCTGGGCCGGGATATCCGCCGTGGCCGGGATATCCGCCCTGCCCCGGGTAGCCGCCCTGTTGTCCGTAGCCGCCCTGATCCGGGTAGCCGCCCTGGCCGGGGTAGCCCTGCTCATGCCGGGGCGGAGGGTATCCCTGCTGGGGCGGGTAGCCGCCCTGCTCCGGCGGATAGCCGCCACGCGGGTCGTGGCCACCCTGGGGATCCGGGCCGTCTTGCGGACGGCCGTAGCGGTCGTCGTAATACTCGTCGCCGGGTCGCCCCTGCGCCTGACCGCCGCGGTAGCTCGAATTGTCGGTCATTGGTGGTACTCCTGGTTCTGCGCCAAACGCTTGATCTGATTGTGGTCGGGCGGAATCGGTGACCGTCGGGCGGGGCTCGACGTCGGGGTTGACAGCACCGCGGGCGCGGAACTGGCCGGTATGCAGGTTCGACGACGGCTCGAACCGGACGACCACATCACCATACGTTTGCCACCCCTGTTCGTGGACGTAGTCCGCCAAGTACCTGGCGAAGGCGCGCGTCGTGAGATCTGGATCGGCGCCCACCTTCTCAAAGTCGTGCACACTGAGGGTAATGATGTATTCGTTGGGCGCCAACGGGCGATTTCCCGGGAGCGGCCGGACGCCATCGGCCGCCTCGCGGCGCAACAGGGCTTCGACCTCCTGCGGCACGATCGATCCGCCGAACATCCGGGCAAACGCGTCTCCTATGGTCGTCTCGAGTTTGCGCTCGATGCGCTGAACGAGCCTTTTTTGGCTACCCATCTTTCAGCACTCGCACCCCATTTATCTGGGCGGATCTTGACCGCAAGGCAAACGACTCCCCCGCGTATTGATCACCCAAGCATGGTATCGGGACATTGCGATCGTTCGGCACCGTGAGAATCCTGAGAATCGCGCCCCAATGTTCACAGTCTCGTTAAGAAACTGGCATCGCGGGCTGCAGCGGTCTGCAGGCCCCTGAGCGGCCGGGGGACGCTACTACTACAGTGGTATGGTCCTGCGGTTGTTTCGGGCGAGTGGCGGAATGGCAGACGCGCTGGCTTCAGGTGCCAGTGTCCTTCGGGACGTGGGGGTTCAAGTCCCCCTTCGCCCACCACGGTAAGCGCAGCTCAGCGCCTCTTTACGCGGTTGACGGTCGAGGCGTCGGCTATAACAGGTAGGTACCGAGGTAGCAGTGGTATCGGCTGGTATCACTCGATACCATGATCATCATGGCGATGACATTGCGACTGACCGAAAAACAGGCCGCGCGGCTGCGCGAGGCTGCTGCTCGGGAGGGTCTGTCAATGCAGGCCGTTGCTCTCAAGGCCGTCGATCAATATCTCGACAACCGCGAGGCACGCCGTGCCGCCCTGCTGGCCCAGATCGTTGATGAGGATGCCGGGTTGCTCAAGCGCCTAGCGGATGCATGAGCAGCGAATACCTCGATCTCGATGACTTGCTGGCCGCGGCTGCGGCCTATCTTGGGCACCCCCCACAGGTCCGTGACTACGGCCTGCTCGAATCCGCACTCGCCCGTCCCCGGACCTCGGTGTTCGGCGAGGACGCCTATCCGGCGATCCACGAGAAGGCCGCCGCACTACTGGAGTCGTTGGTCAAGTACCACGCCCTGGTCGACGGCAACAAGCGGCTCGGTTGGGTCGCCATGCGGCTGTTCTACGGCTACAACGGCTACACAATCTCTGCCTCCGAGGACGACAAGTTCGATCTGGTGATCGCGGTGGCGACCGGCGAGCTCGACGCGGTCGCCAAGATCGCCCATCGATTGGGCGGTATGGCCCGGCAAGCCTAGTCATGGGGACGCCCGCTATCGCCCCGTCTGCTGCTGGTGTGCAAAATCGCGCCGATATCCTCATCGACGGTTATCGAGAGGGGCGCAAAGTTGAACATCGATCCCGCCGCCACCGCTTGGCTGCTGGCCAGTACCGCCCTGGTGCTGCTGATGACGCCCGGGTTGGCGATTTTCTACGGGGGCATGGTGCGCACCAGCGGCGTGCTCAACATGATCATGATGAGCTTCATATCCATACCTCTGGTCACGGTGGCATGGCTGCTGGTCGGCTATAGCCTGGCGTTCTCGGGCGGTGGTGCGGGCGGATTCCTCGGCGGATTGGCACACGCCGGGATGCGGGGCATCGGTCCGGAAACCTTGCACGGACAGGTTCCCGAACTGCTGTACGCCACCTTCCAGTTGACGTTCGCGATCATCACCGTCGCGCTGGTCAGCGGCGCGATCGCCGACCGCGCCAAGTTCGCGGCCTGGATGGTTTTCGTGCCCATCTGGGCGGTTACCGTGTATTCCGTTGTGGCGCATTGGGTTTGGGCGCCGACGGGGTGGCTGTCCAAGCTCGGGGTGCTGGACTACGCCGGCGGACTGGTCGTCGAGATCGTTTCGGGCGCGTCGGCGCTCGCGTTGGCACTGGTCCTCGGCCCGCGCATCGGCTTCAAGGTGGAGGCCATGCGGCCGCACAACCTGCCGTTCGTGCTCCTCGGAGTGGGACTGCTGTGGTTCGGCTGGTTCGGGTTCAACGCCGGTTCGGCCCTGGCCGCCAGCGGGTTGGCGTCGGCGATCTTCCTCAACACCCTGGTCGCCGGCTGCCTTGGCATGCTGGGATGGCTTGCGGTGGAACGGGTTCGGGACGGCAAGCCGACCACATTCGGCGCCGCCTCCGGAGTGGTCGCCGGCTTGGTGGCCATCACCCCGTCGTGCGGCACGGTGAACACCGTGGGCGCCGCAGTCGTCGGGCTGATGGCGGGCATCGTGTGTTCCTTCGCGGTCGCGGTGAAGTTCAGACTCAACTACGACGACTCACTTGACGTGGTGGGGGTGCACTTCGTCGGCGGAGTCGTCGGCGTGCTGCTGATCGGCCTGCTCGCCACCGCGGTGATGACTCACGGCCCGAACGGCCTCTTCTACGGCGGCGGCCTGAGCCAACTGGGCAAACAGGCTCTGGCGATGGTGGTGGTCGGGCTGTACGCCTTCGCAGTGACTTATCTACTGGCCACCTTGATCGAGCGATTCATGGGATTCCGGGTCAGCGCCGAAGACGAGGTCAGCGGGGTCGACCTCACCCAGCACGCCGAAACGGCCTATGCCGAAGGCGTATACGGGCACCAGCAGGTACGCCGACCGTTATTCGGCGACCGGGACGCTTCACGCGTGCGCCCGACGGACGACGACGACGGCTGAGCCCGCGGCCTGCCTCCGACGCGGTTATGGCAGGGTCTGCGCCCATTGTTGGACATCGACGGTGACGGGATCGGTGATGTCGTCGTATTCGGGGTGTTTCTTCAGCACCGTGACGACCATCGAGCACAGCGGGACGATGCGCTTGCCCGCCTCGCGCGTCGCTTTCAGCGCATGCTCGACGAGGATCGTCGCCAATCCTCGTCCGCCGTATGCCGGGTCGGTTTCGGTGTGGTGGAAGACGCGCTGATTGCCACGATCGGCGAATTCGGCGACCCCGACGGTTTTGCCGTCGACGGCAATGGTGTACCGCCCGTCCTCAAAGCTCACCGTGGTTTCGGCGCCCGTCTTGTCCGCAGTCATCTGGATTCCCTTCTGGTCGGTATCGGTCTGGGCCGCAGCCGGCTGGTCGGCATCGGCGGGGCGGGCAGCCGCGTGACCGCACCGTGATACCCCGAGACGGCGCCGAAGCGTTCGTCGGCGTCCTCCCACAGCCGGCGATAGGTGACGATGTCGTCGTGGCTGCGGCCCACGAAGTTCCACCACATCACCAGTTCTTCGTCGAACGGTGTGCCGCCCAGCAGCAGCACCCGCGCGGGCCGCTCGGCGGTGTTGCGCAGCGGCAGCATCGAGTGCCCCGTTCCCTGGTACCCGAGGTCGCCGACCGCCAGGGCAGTCCCGCACATCTCCACCTCACCGCTGTCGCACAGCACACCGTGTTCAAACGAGGGGTCGACGTCGATGTCCAACTCTGCGCGCGGGTCGAGGTCGAGCTGGGCGCCCAGCAGTGGAGTAAACGTCGACACCGGCGAACGACTGCCCGCCAGTTCCCCGAGGAATACCCGCGCCACCGCATTGGCCAACGAAATCGGCGTGGGAGCGTAGTGGGCGAAGCCGCGTCCGGTGTCGCGAGCGGAATCCGGCAGTGCCACCCACAGTTGTGCACCGTGCAGAACCGTGCCGGCATCCGATCCCGTCGAAACCTCGGAGTGGCAGATGCCGACTCCCGCCGTCATCAGGTTCAGCTCGCCCGGCCGGACCATGGCATGGACGCCGCCGCTGTCGCGGTGTTCCACTTCCCCGCTGAACAGCCAACTGACCGTCTGCAGCCCGGTGTGTGGATGAGGCGGAACGTCCATCCGCGCCGAGACCGGACCGTAGTGGTCGACGAAACACCAAGCACCGATCAGCGAGCGCCGGCGTTGCGGCAGCGTACGTCGCACCGGGATCGCGCGCGGGCCGCCCAGGGGAACCTCGCGCGGCCGCAGCACCTCGACACCTGCGGCCCGCGACGCCGTGCAGGCAAGTTCCACCGGCGCCGCCTCGAGATTGCTCACCAGCCCGACGCTACCTGTGTTCTAACGACTCACCGGCCCGGTGGCCGCAGCACCTTCATCGCCAACCGCATGACCGGCTCGGGGACCCGATCCTGCATCGATAGCGCGACATCGGCAGCGCGCGACCGCAACGGGGTACCGCGACCGAACATCCGATTGAACGGCCCACCGGAGGGCTCCAAGACCACATGCAGTGGCGGCGTGCCCACCGCCGCGCCCAGCGCGTTGGAGATGACCATCCGCTGAATTTCGCTGGTGCCCTCGAAGATGGTGTACAGCTTGGCGTCCCGGTACCACTTCTCCACCGGGTGGTCGGTGATGTAACCCCAGCCGCCCATGGTCTGGATGGCACGCTCGGTCGCCTTGACGGCGACCTCGCTGGCGGCGAACTTGGACATCGAGCCCTCGCCTCGCTCGAACGGTACCCCGTTGGCCGCCATCCAGGAGGCACGCCAGGTCAGCAACCGGGCCGCATCAATCTGGGTGGCCAGCTCGGCCAAGGGAAATGCGATGCCCTGGTTGTCGATGATCGGTCCGCCGAACGCCTCGCGCTCGGTGGCATAGGCCGTCGCGTATTCCAGTGCGGCGCGGGCGATCCCGATCGCCTGCGCGGCGACCATCGGGCGCGTCTGTTCGAAGGTGCCCAGCGTTGCCGAGCCGGATCGTTGACCGCCGGCCACCACTTCGCGAGCCTTCGCCAGTTTGGCGTCGAGTTTCTCTTGTCCGCCAAGCAAATTCGCTGCCGGAACCCGCACGCCGTCGAACCGCAACTCGGCTGTGTGCGACGCGCGGCAGCCCAGCTTGTCCAGTTTGCGCACCAGTTCCAGTCCGGGCGTGCCGCCCGGCACCACGAACAGCGCTTGACCGCGGTGGCCGAGGTCCTGATCGACGACCGCGTTGACGACGTGTACGTTGGCGATCCCGCCGTTGCCGATCCACATCTTGTGGCCGTCGATGATCCAGTCGCCACCGTCGCGCCGCGCCGTGGTGCGCAGGTTGCGCACGTCGCTGCCGCCTTCGGGCTCGGAGATGGCCAACGCGGCGAGCTTGAGATCGCCCGGGGTCCCGAAGCATTCGGGCGCCCACTCCAGCATCTGTTCGGGCGACGCGGCCTGACCGATCGCAGACAACGCCAGCGCCGGCATGACAATCGCCAAACCGATACCGGCACAACCCCAAAACAACTCCTCCATGAACATCGGCAGCGAGATGCCGGTCGGGTCACCGATCAAGTCGCGATAGAACAGCGGGCTGTAGAACCCGCGCTGCGCAGCCTCCTCCAGCACGGGCCAGGGAAACTCCTGCCGCTGGTCGTAGTGGAGCGCAACGGGGCGTATGCAATCTTCGGCGAATTCGTGAGTGCGTCGGGCGAGGTCGTGTTGTGCTGCCGTCGGCGTCAGGTCGAACGTCATGCCTGCGCGGCTACCCCGTCGAATCGGTCAACAAACTGCCCCGCCGACCGCACCGTCAGGCCGCAGGACGCGGTCCCACTCGGGCCGGAGGAAGGTGCAACACCACCGCGGCCGCCGGCAGGGCATCGCGCTCCCGGCGCGCCAGCAGCGCCGCGTTCTCGGGCAGCTCGCGGGCGTTGATTTCGCCGGCGGCGATCCGCCGCAGCACCTCATGGGCGCGGGCGAGTTGTTCACGCTTGCGGTATTGCCCGCCGGGAAGCTTGACGCCGGCCCATACGCCGTATTCTTCGCGATGCTTGATCGCACGCTGGGCGCACAGCCGCTGCTGGGCGAGCGGGCAGCGGCGCAGGCATTGGATCCGCGCCTCGGTGGCCGAGCGCTCGTACGCGCGAGCCTTGGCGGCTCCGTCACCGCCGTCGTCATCCGGGTAGCCGAACCACAGTTCGGGGTTCACCGCGCAGGGATGTCCCATGTTGTTCTCCTTGTCCGAGGCCGAAAACGTAGGCGGAATCGTATACACGAAACACGTGAGGAGGCAAGCGAAACGTGACGAAAACGTATATCCCTGGAATGACGGCCCGCTTGTGTAATATCCGCTCTGTGGCCGGAGCGGGCGATGGGCCGTGAATCGGCCGGCGCGGCGCTACGAGCGCTGCGAGAGTCGCGCGATCTGTCGCTGGCGGATCTGGCGGCCGCGACCGGTGTCAGCATCATGGGTTTGAGCTATTTGGAGCGTGGCGCCCGCAAGCCGCATAAGAGCACTGTTCAGAAGGTAGAAAACGGGCTCGGGTTGCCCCCCGGCACCTATTCGCGGCTGCTGGTCGCGGCCGATCCGGATGCCGAGCTCGCCCGGCTCATCGCCGCTGCGCCACCCGGGCAGTTCGCCGGCAGACGTTCTGGCACGGTCGTCGTGGATCGCAAGAGCGACACCGAAGTGCTCGAGGGTTACGCCGAAGCCCAGCTCGACGCCATCAAATCGGTAATCGAGCGATTGCCTGCGACGACGTCGAACGAATACGAGACGTATATTCTCTCTGTGATCGCACAGTGTGTGAAGGCCGAGTTGTTGGCCGCCGGCTCCTGGCGGGTCGCGGTGAATGCCGGCGCCGACTCGACCGGCCGGCTGATGGAACATCTGCAGCAACTCGAGGAGACGCGCAGTGCGCTGCTCGAGCGGATGCCGACCAGCTTGAGCGCGCGGTTCGATCGCGCGTGCGCGCGGTCGGGCTTACCGGAAACCGTCATCGCCGCGCTGCTTGGTGTCGGCAGTGACGAGGTGTGGGATATCCGAAACGGGGGAGCCATCCCGCCGGGCGCTCTCCCCCGCATGCGCGCGTTTACCGACGCCATCGAGTCTGGGGGAACCAGTGGTTCAGAGTGAGATCGAGGCGTTGAGCCGGGCGCACCAACTGTTCGCCGGTGACACGCGGCCCGCGGCGGTGGATGCCGGCAGCGGACACCACGCCGACCTGCTGCAGCGCACTGCTGCAGCCAATGCCGTTGCGGCACATGGCTATTACCGCGAATCGGTGCACCGGAGCCGGGACGCCTTGCTGTCGGCGACACGAACGGATAGCGCGATAACGGCCGTGCTGGCGGGCGCCCATCGGGACCGGGCGCGGGCACATGAGCTGACCAAAGGAGTGCTAGATGCGGCTCGCGCCGATGCTGCCGTCGCGCCCGCGACGCCGATGGCGCAGCGCGAAGCGATACGGCGTCGGGCGGCGCGCCTGCGGGCTCAGCGCGCGCACGTGTTGGCAGCCCGGTGGCGGGCGCGACAGCATGTTGCGGCGTTGCGCGCGTTGCGATATCGGCTGACCCACCATCGCGGCGCAGCACCGACCGGGTTGCGGCTACCGGCGACGGGCGGGCGGGCCGCCGTTGCGGTGCGCGCCGCGCTGTCGCGGCTGGGCCGCCCGTATGTCTGGGGTGCATCCGGGCCCAACCAGTTCGACTGTTCGGGTTTGGTCCAATGGGCCTACGCGCAAGCCGGAGTCCACCTGGACCGCACTACCTATCAACAGATCAACGACGGAATTCCGGTGCCGCGCGCACAAGTCCGGCCGGGCGACCTCGTCTTTCCGCATTCCGGACACGTGCAGATGGCGATCGGCAACAATTTGGTCGTCGAAGCGCCCTACTCTGGCGCATCGGTGCGGATCAGCCGATTGGGTAATTACGTGCAAATTCGTCGGCCGGTTTGAGGAGGATCATGGCGGAGCAGACCGGACCTTCAATAGCGGCCATTCAGGCGCAACAGGCGGGATTGGCGAGCCGGCACAGCGCCATCTCTGACGCCGACCGGGCGCTGATGGACGCGTTGGCCACCGCTCATGCCGAAATGCGCGAGGGCGTGCGCCGACTCGATGCGATCGCAGCCGAAATCGAGCAGGCCGTGTCGGACCAGTCCGCCGCCGATACCCCCTTGGGCGCGCGCGAGTTTCAACGTTTTCTGGTTGCCAAAGAGCGCGAGATCGCAGCCGTCATGGCGCACGTCCGCGACGTTGCCCAGGCGAAAAGCGCTGTGCTGCAGGGCTTACGGGAGCACTACGAAGCCCCGCGGCCTTAGCCGAAGACGGATTTGCTTCATGCCCGCGGGCAAAAGTTTCCGAGGATGAAGCGGCAATTGTCCTTATTGATCAGAGCCGGGGGCGGCGGCGGAGGCGGCGGTGGCGGAACCTCCCCCTCAAAGATGTTCTGCGCAACATTGCCTTGCCCGAAGTACACATACCAGTAGGTGTGGCAGACGTTGTTGTCCCAAATCACTGGGTTCACCCGAAGATTGCCGGTCTGAACCGGTGGATCCCCCGGGCACCAGTGACACGGCCCGGCGGGATGGTCTTCCGGACACCCGGGCCAGGCGCCCAGCGGCGGCGGGCCGGTTTTGGCCTCGGCTGTGCCGTCGGCCAGCCCAAAGCCGGCCAGCGCCAGGCCGATTGACAGTAATGCCCTCGCAAGAGTTGGTTTCACGGTGCGGATGGTGTTCATCTGATTCCTCGGCTGACGTCGGCCGTAGGTTATCGCCGGGGACTTGCGAAATTCTTGCGTCAGCCGTTGGCCGCGGCGCCGCGGCAAAGCGCCGACATACCGTAGATGGTATATTCGACGACGTGAGCAGCGATCGGATACGGGGTCTTCGTGAACGGGCCGCAATGACCCAAGCACAGCTCGCCGAAGCCACTGGCATCGCGCAACCGCATCTATCTGCCTACGAACGCGGAGCACGCCCGGTGACCCCGCGAGTCTTGGCCAGGATCGAGGAGGCGACCCGGGTGCGTCCGTCGGAGCTGGTGCGTCGGCACAGCGAGGAGATCCGGGCCGTTGCGCGCAAGTACGGTGCGGAGAACCCGAGAGTCTTCGGCTCGGTCGCGCGTGGAACGGACACCCCTGATAGTGATATCGATCTGGTGGTGAGGTTTCGACCGGGTTCGTCGCTTGGCGATGTCGCTTTGCTGCAAGGGGAGTTGCGCGAATTGCTCGGAGTGCCGGTCGAGGTCATCAGCGAGAGCGGCCTGCGGGGACGGTTCGGTCGCCGGGTCGTGGCGGACGCGCTGCCCGTTTGATGCCGCCGCGCACCGGCCGCGCTTACATTGCGGGCAGATATGGCGACCGCATCGTCGACCGACTCGATGATTTGTGCGAATTCTGTGGGGAAGCGGCGGAGCTGGTGGCCGACGGCCGGGAGCGCTTATTGACGCAATGGCGCCAGCAACGCGCAGCAGAGGCCGTCCTAGGCCGCATCGGAGAAACCGCTTCCCATATACCTTCCGAGTTTCGCGAAGAGTATCCGGCTCAGCCCTGGCAGCAGATCATCGGCGTACGGATAATCGCCGATCACAAGTACCGGGCCCTCGACTACCACCAGGTGTGGATCTCCCTTACCCAAGCGGCCGAGTTGAAGCGCTATGTCGAGGAGATTCTGGGTTGACTCGCAGGTTCTCCCCGCACTGACAGTGAGGTGAATTGTCGCGGTGCAGCCGCCTGCGTACTGTCACCGCGCATGGAGGACGCGCGGCGGCACCCGCAAACGCGGTAGGCGTAGCCGATGTCGACTTGGGCAGACCTGGCCGCAGCGCTCTCGCGCATCCAGGCCGCCACCGGCGACCCGCAGGCATGGAAGACGGGTCTGACGCCGGACGAGGTGGCGGCCGTCATCAACCTGCCGCTCGCTCGTCCAGAACAGATAGAAGCGATTCTGGGCAAGATCCGCAAGCAGCATCCCCAGCTGTTCGGTGCCGGGCCGGGTGCGCCTGGGGAAGGGCCGACGGGAAGGCCGCCGGCCACCGACAGGCCGCCCTCGGATCGACCGGACAGCGACGCTGCCGAAGCCATAGCGCGGGCCGAAGCCGCTCTGGCACACCAGAATTCGGCCAGTTCGCAGCTCGATCTGCAAGTGATTTCGGCGATTCTGAATGCACACCTCAAAGCCGTGGACGGCAGGGCAGCGCTGACCAAATTACAGCAGGAGATCGAAGCCGCGCTGCGCACGCGATCCGATCTCGACACCCCCGCGGGCGCGCGCGACTTCCAGCGGTTTCTCATCGGCAAGCTCCGCGACATCCGGGCAGTGGTCGCTGATGCAAGCCTTGACGACACGTCGAAGTCCGCCCTGATGGCCGCGTGGACATCGCTGTACGAGGCGTCCAAGGCGGTGCCCACTGGTGCCGGTGAAGCGCGGTCGCCGGTGGCCACGCCCGCACCGGCACCCGCCGGCGGAGTCAGCGGAGACGGAGCGGATCCCTACCTCGATGCGCTGCTGGGTGCCGATCCCGGCTTGCTCGCCGGGGAGTCCCCGGCGCCGGCCGTCGCCGCCGCACCCACAGCGCCTGCCATGCCGGTGGCTCCCGCCATGCCGAGCATCCCCAATCTCGGCGGAGCAGCGACGCCCGGCGGCGCACTGCCAACCTCCATGCCCGGGTTGGGGCTGCCGAGCGGCTTGGCGCTGCCCACTGCGTCGAGGGGCGGCGAGATGGATCCGGCGCTCCGCGACCTCGACGAGGACACGCACCCGCGGGCCGAAAAGGGCCACGGCGGACCCGAGGACCCCCGTGACGAGGACGGCGAGCGCAAGGAGCCGTCGTCGGCAGTGCCCGAACCGCAGCCGGCGGGCCCGACCTCGGTGACGCTGCCCGACGGCGAAACGGTGACGGCCGCCAGCCCGCAATTGGCCGCGGCCATCAAGGCCGCGGCTGCCGGAGTTCCCATCGCCGAGGCCTTTCGCCAGCAGGGAATCACGATTCCGCCGCCCGGGACGCCGGTTGCTCATCCTCTCGAACCGTCCCGGGTCACTCCGGGTGACGTCGGTATGTTCACCGATCGTCACGCCCTGGCGCTCGGTCACAGCAAAGCGATCATGGACGGTCAAATCCAGCACATCTCGACAGTCAGCGGACCCAGCTTTCTAGGCTGGGAGCATCCGCCGACGCCGGCGAATGCGGCACCGGGCACGGCGCCGGCGCAAACCGAACCACCGACACCGACCCGCCCGGCGGCTTACAGAGTGAGCGCCCCAGCGCACGAGTAGGAGACAACGGATGGCAGAGCAAGTCCAGGTGGTGCCCGCGCACTTGCGTGCAGCGGCGGCGCATCACGAGCAGGTCTCCGGTTATCTACGGACCGTGCCGTCATCGCATCCAGCGATCCAGGAAAGCCTGGACTCGCTGGGGCCGATCTTCGGCGAGCTTCGCGACGCCGGACGCGAACTGCTCGAGCTGAGACGACGGTGCTACGAACAACAGGCCGACGACCACGCCAACATGGCCCGCAACCTCAGGGCGACCGCGACGGCGTGGGAGCAGCACGAACAGGACGCGGCACGCAACCTCGGCGGCGTCGCCGACGGCGGTCGATGACGGACCCCAATCCGGCCTTCGACACCGTTCATCCGAGCGGACACATCCTGGTCCGTTCCTGTCGCGGCGGATACCTGCACAGCGTCGCGCTGAGCGCCGAGGCGATGGACACCGATGCGTCCACCCTGGCGCAGGCCATTCTCTTGACGGCCGACGTGTCGTGCCTCAAGGCTTTGCTGGAAGTGCGCGACGAGATCGTGGCCGCCGGGCACTCGCCCTCACCGGAGGTGCCAACCCCGCACGACTTGGATGCGGCGATCGAGAAGTTACTGGCGCATCAGTTGCGCCGCCGCGGCAGCTGACGTTCAAACCAGCCAGGTCTTGGCCGCGTCAGGGTTCGGAACGATATCGGCGGGTGGCTCGATTGGGTTGGCGCCGAACAGTTCTCGGGCCCGGCCGAGCAGCGCACGCACCTCGTCGAGTTGCTGCTGCAGCGCAGAATCAGCCATGTCCCCACGCTACCCACGCCGCGAGGGCCACACAATTCACCGTCTGCGCACGTCAGCCCCGGACGCCGGTACGCTTTCCCGGTGGCGATCTTCGGTCGGATGACGGCGCGCCAGCGCCTGCGCAGAGCGACGCAGGAATCGTTGACGATACCGGCGTTCAGCTCTCCCATCGATTGCACCGCATGGGTCATCGGCGGTCTTTGGCCGGCCGAGCTGTCGACGATCACTCCCGAGAACGCCGCGCTTGCCGACCATCTCCGCGACGACCTGCAGCGGATCGCCCGTAACGCCAACGATGAGCTCAAGCTGATGAGACGCGCCGGGATGGCCGATCCGGTCCGGCGGGCACAAGAGGCACGCGTGATCGAGCAATCTCGAGCCCGCGCTGTGCGGCGAGTCGAGTCGGTACTTCGTCATTTGCAGCCGATGACGGCTCCACCGCCCGCACGAGGTGCGAAACCGCCCGACTCCGCCGCGATGGATCTGGACAAGACGCAGGTCATGCCGCCTGTCCGGCACCCAGAGCCGCCCAGCGCGGCGCCGCAGAGCACGTTCAGTACCGGTGCGGTGCGGGTGGACGGCCAGGTCCCTGACGCATCGGCGGCGCCAACACCCGCGACGCCGACCGGCTCTGCGGACCTCGCCGCCGAGCCGGCATCGCAGTCGCAGCCACCACCAGCCCCGGCGCCCACGGTTCCCGCGGAGTCCGAGGATGAACGACTGCAACGACTCCTCGCGTTCGTCGTTCGTCAAGATCCCAGACTGAACTGGGCCGTCGGCGACTGCCCGGATGGGACGACAGTGCTGGTCACTGACCTAGCGCATGGCTGGATTCCGGCAGGCATCGCCATCCCCGAAGAGGTGCGCCTGCTGGCGCCCGAACGGCGCACCGGCAAAGTGTCAGCCCTGCTGGGCGACACCCTGCGCAAGGTGACCTATGCGCCTGGCGACGCTATGGACTGGCCCGCTGAGTTCGCCGCCACGCCGACGTCGGTGCAACCACGCGAACTGCCGCCGATCGATGACCTGGGCTGGGATCTGAGCCAAGCCACGCACTGGCGCGATGGCGTACCGCGGATGGTGCATACCCTGGCGAGGGCCGCTGCCGCGGGAACCGGCGTGGTCGACGACGAAGTGGATCTGCTTCGCGTGCATCGCGACACCGCGTATCAGCAACTGCTGACCCAATTTCCGGATGTCGACCCTGCGCATTTGCTGAATTGTCTGTTGTTGGCGGCCACCGAAGGATTTGTCACCGGGGACCGAATATCGGCGAATTACCATCTCTGCTGGTTCCAGAAATTGAACGCCCCACCGGTGACCCGGTGGGAGACCGGCGGTGAGCCGTCAATGGAGCCCTGAGCCTTTGAATTGACGCTGGTGGGGGCCGTCGACATACTGTCATCGTGTCGGGGTCGGACGGTCGCAGCGGTGAGCTGAGTGACCTGACGGACAAAGATCTCGTCGAATCAGTTCTGCGCGAGCTGAGCGAGGCGGCGGACAAGTGGGAAGCCCTTGTCGCGCAGGCAGAAACCGTCACATACAGTGTCGACTTGGGCGATATTCATGCCGTCGCGAATTCCGACGGCCGATTGCTCGAATTGACGCTGCATCCGGACGTGATGACCGGATATGCACATGGGGAACTGACCGACCGGTTGAACCTCGCCATCGCAGCGTTGCGGGCGGAGGCACAAGCCGAGAACCAGGCCAGGTACGGCGGCCAATTGCGCTGACGGCGGTGCCGCAGCACGCAAGCGTGCTGGGGCTGCCCGACGAATGATCCTGTCGAAGGGGGAAATGAAGAGTGCCACTCAATCTGTCCAATCGGGACCAGAATTCAGGGCACCTGTTCTATAACCGGCGGTTGCGCGCTGCGATCACCAGGTTCTCCGTACGCATGAAGCACGACGATCGCAAACAGCAAGCGGCGGTGGCGTTGTCGATGGTGCTCGTCGTCATCGGCGTCGCCTGGATGGCGTTATTGCACATCATGAAACCCGCCGGTCTGGTCGGCGAATCGGCGATCGTCGGTGACCGCGACACCGGCGCGGTGTACGCCAAGATCAACGGGCGCCTCTACCCGGCGCTCAACCTGACCTCGGCACGATTGGCGGTGGGCAATGCCGCCGCCCCCGCCTGGGTCAAAGCGGGCGAGATCGCCAAATACCCGACCGGACCGACGATAGGCATCCCCGGTGTTCCGGACAGCCTGCCGGTCACGTCGGGCGCCGTATCGGCGTGGTCGGTGTGCGACACCGCGGCCAACCGGGGCGCCACCCCGGCCGGCGGGACGGCTGCCGTGGTGACGGCGATTGCGGGTCAACTCTCGCCGTTCGGGAGGGCCGCGGCGATGGGTCCTGGCCAAGCCATCCTGGCTACTCATCGTGGCGCCACCTACGTCATCTGGCACGGGCAGCGGTCCCGGATCGAGCCCACCGAGCGAGCGGTCACCTTCAACCTCGGTCTCGACCCCGGAGTGACCTATCCCGTTGAAATCTCCAACGCCCTGTTCGACGCCATGCCGTCGACGGAACCCCTTGTGTTGCCTGCCGTTCCGGCGGCCGGCACGCCGTCGCAATGGCTGCCCGGGGCCTCGGTGGGCAGCGTTCTGGAGACCCGCGATGCAAGCGGGGCCGTCAATGGCTTCTACGTGTTGCTGGCCGGAGGCGTGCAGAAGATCAGCAGTTTCGTCGCGGACCTGTTGCGCTCCGGGGATTCGCACGGTTCGACGACGCCGACGCTGGTGGCGCCGGACAAGCTGATACACATCCCGGTGGTCGATGTGCTCAATGTCGACTATTACCCAACCGGAAAGCTGGATTTCGTTGATACGTCCGCGAATCCGGTGACATGCGTGGGATGGGAGAAGCAAGCCGGTGATCCCCAGGCCCGGGTCGCGGTATTCAGCGGGCGCGGTCTGCCGGTACCGATCGGCATGGATTCCCGCTTGGTGCAGTTGGTTCGCGACGACCGCCATCCCGATTCGGTGGAGGCCAACCAGACGCTGGTGTTGCCGGACGCGGCCAATTTCGTTGCGACGACGAGCGGCGTTGTCGCCGCCGGCAGCCGGGAGAGTTTGTATTGGCTTTCCCCGCAAGGGGTTCGGTACGGCATCCAATCCGATCAGCGGACCCTGCGAGCGTTGGGGCTGGATTCGCGCCTTGCAGCGCAAGCTCCGTGGCCGATCGTCCGCACGTTTGCGACCGGGCCGGCGATCAGCCGTGACGCCGCGTTGGTGGCCCGCGACGCGATTCCCGGGGGTGGGATGGTGGCACCCATTCCCGATCCCAACGATCAGAACAACGGGAGCTAGACATGTCCAAACGGGGTTTCGTCCGCGCCGCCCGCAAGCCCGCACCGACCATCCCGCCGGTGCGAATCGCGATCGAAGCGCCGCTGGCGCTGCCGGAACGCGAGCCGCGAAACATCCTGTTGATGATCGCGCTGCCGGCGCTGCTGGTAGGCATCATCGGCACGCTGGTGGTGATGTACGCCTCGGGCGTTCGATCCCTGCAGTCCGGGTTCTTCCCGATGATCGGCTTGGTGGGGTTCGGCACGCTGATGTTCAGCGGACGGTTCGGGCGGGCTCGCCGCATCAGTTGGGGCGAACAAGAAAAGCAACGCCGTAGCTACCTGCGCCAGCTGGACGACGACCGCGACGAAGTCCAGCGCGCCGCGCAAGAGCAGCGCCGCGGTCAGCTGTTCGTCCATGCCGATCCGCAGCGGCTGGACACCGTCATCGGCGGGCCCCGCATGTGGGAGCGCCGGCCCAGCGACCCAGACTTCCTCGACGTCCGGCTGGGGATCGGTGTGCAACAAGCGGGCGAAGCGGCGGTTTCACTGCAATGGCCGGACGTTCCGGTCGGCGAGGAGCTGGAGCCGGTAACCGGCGGCGCGCTAAGGGATTTCATCCTCGAGCAGAGCAAGATTCGCGGGATCGGCAAGGTGCTGAGCCTGCGGTCCAGCCCGGGCTTCAGCTTCATCGGCGAAGAGCCGAGCGACTTGCACCACCTGATGCGGTCGGTGCTGTGCTCCCTCGCGGTCTATCACAGCCCCAGCGACCTCAAGCTGATGGTGGTCACCCGCCATCCCGAGCTCTGGTCCTGGTTGGTATGGCTGCCGCACAACCAGCATGACGAGATGTTCGATGCATGTGGGCTGCGGCGGTTGGTGTTTGCATCCCCGGTGGAGTTGGAAGAAGCGCTCGACGCGGAGTTGCATCGCAAGGGCCGCGGGCCGTGGACGCCGCCGGTAGGTTCCAGCCCGACGTCAATGCCGTCGCCCGTGGAGTCGCTCGGCGGCCCCGCACTGGGCCCGCACTGGGTGATCGTCGACGACAACGCGGGCACGCCCGAGCAATGGGAGGGCGTGACCGGACAGAAGGGTATGGCCGGTATCACGGTGCTGCGGTTGGCCACCCGGGAAGGCGTCGGCGTCGGGTTTGGCGCCAACCAGCGGTTCACGCTGCGCGAGGGCCGGCTCACCCACCGCGAAACGTTCTACGCCGTCGCGGATATGCTCGCCGAGAGCACCGCCAACAGGTATGCCCGGGCGCTGGCGCGGTGGTCGCCGATGAGCGCTGGCGACTTGTCCGAGACCGACAGCCAGGGCGGTGAACTGCTGCGGGCACTCGGTATCAGCGATCCGCGAGAACTCGACGTCGACAGGCTCTGGGCCGATAGCCGGGGCCGCGGCGACCAGAGGTGGGCGATGGTGCCCGTCGGCGTCAAGCAAGGCGGTGAGCTGCAGTATGTGATCTTGCGCGCCAAGGATTTTGGCGGCTACGGCTTTCACTCGGTGGTGATCGGGACCTCCGGGTCGGGCAAGTCGGAGTACTTCTTGTCGTTGTGCAGCGGGATCGCGCTGACACACTCGCCGGAAACGTTCATCGTCATCTTCGTCGACATGAAGTTCGAGTCTGCTGCCCAAGATCTGCAAGGATTTCCGCACGTCGCCGGCTCGTTGTCGAACCTGGGCAAGGACGACCGCCATCTGGCCGAGCGGATGCGCAAGGCGATCAACGGCGAGATAGCCAGGCGCTACCGGCTTTTCAAGGATGCTGGCGCCCGCGACGCCAACGAGTACGAGGAGATGCGGCTCGCCGGACGGGATTTGGAGCCGGTGCCGATTCTGCTCGTCATCATCGACGAGTACCTCGAGTTGTTCATTCACCACCCGGAGTGGATCGACCTCGTCATCCACATCGGGCAGGAGGGTCGCGGCTGCAACGTCTTCTTCACCCTCGGCGGCCAGCGGCTGGACCTTTCGTCGCTGAGCAAGGTCAAGAGCAACATCGCCTTCCGGGTGGCATTGCGCGCCGAGACCGCAGAAGATTCACGCGACGTCATCGGTAGCGACTCGGCGCTGCATCTTCCGTCGAAAGAGAACGGGTACGCGTTGCTCAAAGTCGGGCCGCGTGACCTCGAGCAGTTCCGGTGCTTTTACGTGTCCGCTCCATTCGTGGTGCCCAAACGCGCGGTCAACGTGAACAAGACTGTGGCGGTGAGCTTTTCCCAACCACGCTCGTACACCTGGGCATATCAGCCGCTCAGCGAATCCGATAGCGCCGCGCTGGCGGTGGCCGACGAACCCGAGGAGCCCGACGAGTTCCTCTTCCATCCAGACGGATTCCGGAAGAAGAAGCTGGTCGACGTGATCCGGGAGTCGCTGGTGTCGCACCCGGCCCGGCCGCCACATCAGATCTGGCTTCCCCCTTTGGAAGTCAGCGAGCCGGTGGATGCGCTGGTGGCGCGATGGCGCGGCAAGCCCTGGGATGTCGACTACGGCGAAAACCCGGGCCTGGTGTTTCCGGTGGGCATCGTGGACATCCCCGACGAGCACGCGCAACGAGTGCACGCGATCGACGCCGAGATGGACAACGTCATGGTGGTCGCCACCGCGCAGCGCGGTAAGTCCACCACATTGATGACGTTGATGACCTCGGCGGCGCTGATGTACCGACCCGAGCGCGTCACGTTTTTCTGTGTGGGGGCCTCGCTGTATCCGGTGGAAGAGCTGCCGCACGTGGCCTCGGTGGTAAGCCAGACCGACCGCGAGGGTGTGTCGCGGACGATCGCATCGATGGAGGGATTGATCCTTGCCCGGGAAGCGTCGTTCAAGCGGTACCAGATCGACATCGCCGAATTTCGCGATCGGCGGTTCGGCAGCGGAGGCGTCGGGCCGACCGATCCCGACGACAAATTCGGCGACGTCTTCCTCGTCGTCGACAATTTCAGCGACCTCTACGAGAAGGACGCCGCGACGGGAGACCGGCTGATCGCAATCGCCCGCCAGGGCCTGTCGTACGGGGTGCACGTCATGACCAGCGCCACGGCCTGGTTGGTGGGACAGAAGCAACAGCTGGTCAACGTCTCGAACGCACGCATCCAGCTGCGGCTGAGCAACCCGGACGAAACGCAGATGGGCGAAGGCTTCGAACGCCGAAAGGCGGCCCGCAACACACTGGACAGGCCTGGTTTCGGGGTCACCCGCGAAGGCTATGAGCTGCTGGTCGGCGTACCGGAGATCATCGCGAGCAATGGCGCGCGCGTGAGCACCCGCGAGCTCGGCCCGCTGATCGCCGGTCTGACCGGCGCCGGCCGAGTGGAGCGGTTGGCGCGGCTGCCCGAGGAGATTGCGCTGCCTCGCGTGATCGCTGCCTTCGCGGACACCGCCGACGCGGCAGACCCGTTGAACATCCCCTTCGCAATCGGCGAGAGTGCGCTGCAGCCGGTCGCCCTGCCCGCCCGGGTGCTGCCCAACCTCCTCGTGCTGGGCCGCCAGCTGTGCGGGAAGACCACGGCGCTGGCCGCGTTCGGGCAAGCGATCGTCAGCCGTTTCAGCCCGGACGAGGCACAGATCAGCATCGTCGATCCCAAGACATCGCTGATCGGAAAAGTCCGGGGGCCGCATGTGCGCGCGTACGCCTATACCCAGGACGACATCGACGAGGTAATCGAGGGATTGGCGCAGATCATGCGCGACCGCCTGCCGCCGTCGGGTTTGAGCCAGGAAGAGCTGCTGAACCGGGGCACCTGGCAGGGACCGCACCATTTCCTGCTGATCGACGACGAACAGGAACTGCGGCCGCACGGTGTGATCGGCAAGAACGCGGCCACAGCGCCGCTGTGGGGATTGATCGAGCGCAGCCGCGAAATCGGACTGCATGTCATCGTCTCCCGGCTACCCGGGAACTGGGCGGGGGTGTCGGTGACGAATCCCTTCTTGCAGAAGATGACCAGTTCGCGCGCGCCCACGCTGTTCATGGACAACGATCCCGCGGCGGTGAAGGTCTTCGGGCGGGTGAGCGCCCAGCAGCTGCCGCCCGGGCGCGGTCTGCTGGTCACCACCGACGGCGCGATCGAAGGCGTGCTGGTGGGGAACCCGGAAACCTAGGTGGTCGAAACCTGATTCGACAGCATCCAGCACCCTTCTTAAACTCAGACAGCTCCAGCGGGGCCTTCACACACAAGGGAGATCGATATATGGGCGGCTTGTTCAGCATGACTCCGGACGGCGTCGACTTGTCGGCAGCGGCCGAGGCCGGGATCAGCGAGGGGATGGCGGCCACGACCGCGGCCGGAGCGGCGGCCCTCACCGGGGTCCTACCGATGGCGGCCGACGCGGACTCCATCCAGTTCGCGGCCGCGCTGAACGCCGCCGGTACGGCGTACCTGGCTTCGGCGGCCGAGCACGTCGGGCAGCGCGCGGCTTTTTCGGGTGCCCAAGGAATGGCTGCCGCCACCACGACGGCCGTCGAGGCGATCAGCGCGGGCCTGCTGTAAGAGGACGACATGGCCGACCCGAGGTGGTCAGGTCCGCCCGAGGTGGTAGCGGCAATCTTCGAGGCGGGCAGCGCGGCATCGGTGATCGCCAACAACCTGGTATGGGTCACCGAGACCGCGACCAAGGAACTGTCGATGGGACTTTCGGCGGTCAACACCCTTGTCACGGCCGCGCAATGGCAGGGTTTGGGGGCCACCGGCTCGATGGCCGCCGCGACCGGCCTGAACGCGGGACTGCAGACACTGGTCGGCTGGACCGCGCACAAGATCAGCGTCACCCAAGCCGCCGTCGAGGCCTTCACCATTGCGCAGTCCACGGTCATCCCATCGGTGGTCTCGCAGACCAACCGAGACGAATGGGCCGTGCTGAACGCCACCAACTTCTTCGGTCAGAACACCCCGGCGATCGTCGAACGCGACACGGAATACTTCGGCGAGCATTGGCCGCACAATTCGATCCGCGGCTGGACGTACTCCGGCGTCATGGGCACGCTGACTGCCGTTCTGGGCGTGCCGCCGCCCATCGCCCCGCTCGGAGCGTCACCGGGCGCCCCGGCGGCCGCCGCAGAAGCCGTCGGGCAGGCCGCGGCACACACCGGCGTGAACGACGCGATGCAGGCATCGACGCAGGCCGCCCAGACCGCGGGGCACACCGCGGCCACTCCCCCTGACGCGAGTAGCCAACTGAGTTCGCTTGTGCAGCAACCCATGTCGATGATGTCCAGCGCCACCGAGCCACTCAAGCAGCTGGTCCACGCGCCGCTCCAGGCGTTCCAGGGAATCACCGGCCTGCCGCAAACCATGCTGCAATCGATGGCCGGCATGTTTCCCGCGACCGCCGCGCCGAATGCGGCCGCGGCCGTCGAACCGGTGCTGGCCGGAGGTGGGGTCGGTGGTGCGTCCGCCGGCGGCGCCGGCACAGTCGGGTCCTTTCCCGGAGCTGGACTGACCAGCTACACAAGGCCAACCAGTAGTTTCGAGCCGGAAACCGGCGGCAGGCCCGTGGGCCTACGGGCCGGGGTGCTCAATGCCACCGAGATACGAAGTCCCACAACGACTTCCGGAATGGGTGGTGCTCCCATGCCGTTGACGTCGGCGGGCATGTCGGCGCGTGGCGGCGGCGGTGAGAACGAGAAGGACGTCGCCCGCGCCCGCGTCGTCGTCCCCAGCGACCAGCTGAAGGACGTCTGAGCGACGACGACCAGCTTGATGCACGTCATTTTTAGCGTTGTGCGGAAGCTGATGCATAGCAGTGGTTTTCACAGGTAAACGTCCACGGGACCTCCGGGCCGGGTAACGTTGCCCTTGATGAATTGGTTGCTGCTCGGCAAGGTCGCACTGCTCGCCTTTCTTGTGCTGGGCTGCAGCGTCTTGGTGATCACCTACCTGCGCAAGTCCCGTGGTGGATTTCCGCCACGAAGCGCCGACCCCTACGCCTCCCCGTACCTGGATTTGATGCATGGAGGTGTGCCGCCGACACCGTTACCGGAGTGGGTCGAATCGGCTGAGGCTGACGATAGCGAGGGCAGAGGCGATCAACACCCGCCGCCGGAGCCTCGTCGTTGACGTCTGCCGCGGGCGCCTCGGCGCCCGCATACTGAACGGGTGACTGCAGTGTCAGCGCTTGTCAGCGCCGGTGCCCGCCGCCACGCATTCGGAGTCGGATAGGACATGCTCAGCGCCGGGTCGGTGGTGGCGGGTTACCGGATCGAGCGGGTACTGGGTTCGGGCGGCATGGGTGAGGTTTACCTGGCCGCGCACCCGAGTCTTCCCCGCTACGACGCGCTCAAGGTACTCAATGCCGAGTTGTCGGGCAATCCGGATTTTCGCGCTCGGTTCATCCGGGAAGCCGATGTCGCGGCTCGGTTGGACCACCCCAACATCGTGTCGATCTATAACCGCGGGCAAACCGATGAGGGTCAGTTGTGGATCGCGATGCAATTCGTCGACGGCACCGACGCCGACAAGGTGTTGCGCGCGGGCACGATGACCCCCGCACGCGCCGTGTACATCATCAGCGAGGTCGCCAAGGCGCTGGACTACGCCGATCAGTGCGGCGTCGTGCACCGCGACGTCAAGCCGGCGAACTTCCTGCTGTCCGGCCCGATCGGACCCGATGAGCGAGTCCTATTGGGGGACTTCGGGATTTCCCGTGCGCTCGGCGACGCGGGGTTGACGGTCACCGGGTCGGTGATGGCGACGGTGTCCTATGCTTCGCCCGAGGTCCTCAGTGGCCTCCCGTTCGACGGACGGGCGGACCAATACTCGTTGGGCTGCACGTTGTTTCGATTGCTGACGGGCAAGGCGCCGTTCGCGTGGGTCGACGGCATGGCGGCTGTGGTCGCCGCGCACCTGCAGGCGCCGCCGCCGCGGGTCAGCGATTGGGCGCCGGGGTTGTCGCCGCGCATGGACGCGGTGATCGCGACCGCGATGGCGAAGGATCCGGCGCATCGTTTTTCATCTAGCCGTGAACTGGCGGCCGCTGCTACGGCAGCGCTGCATGACGCGATGGGCTCGACTACTGCTCCGTGGCAACCGATTTCGGGTGCCCAGGTGAGCTCGCACTCGGTACCGACGGCCTCGACTGCCGCGCAGTGGTGGCAGCCGGGTGCCGCGCGCACGATGGCGGCCGCGCCCACGCCGCCGCAATATCCATGGCCTCCCCCACCGCCCGGGTTCCCGGGTTTGCCGCCAGGAAGACGACGGCGGGATCGACGCCGGATTGCGATTGTCGCAACGGCCGCCATCGCGGTCGTCGCTGCCATGGTCATGGCGCTGACGTTCACTGTGCGATCCCAGCCACCACACACCGCGCCGCCGACGGCATCCGGACCGCCGACGTCGGCCGGCTCGGCGGATGGTCAGCCGCCCGGCACCGCAAGTGGGGCTCCGGGGCCGCCGGTGGCGGGTTCGGCACTCAGCGGATTATTGCTGCCCGCCGAGCAAGTCAGCCGGATCATGGGCGGAGCCAACATGCCTTCTGTCTCGTCGTCCGCCGACACCTGGACCGACGGTTCCCCCTACATCTCCGACAAAGACTGCACCGGACCCTACGAACCGGCTGACCAGGCGACGTACGTCAACTCCGGAGCCGTCGCCTCGCACTTTCAGCAGATGGAGAATCCCGCCGGTCCAGAAGCAGTCCAGCAGGCTGTCATCGCCTTCCCCACCGCCGACGCCGCCCAAAAGGTGCTCGCCGATCTACACCAGAAATGGGCAGCATGCGCGGGGCGCACCTTCACGCTCACGCTTCCCCGAGAGGCACCTCATCGGTGGAGTTTCAGCCCGCTGAGCACTCCCAACGGCACCCTGGTACTGACGACATCCAGAGAAGGCAGAAGTTACGCCGGGTGTCAGCGCGCCCTGGCCGCCCGCAACAACGTCATCATCGACGTCGGCGCCTGCAACATGAGCGTCGACAAGAAGGGCGTCGAGATTCTCAACGCCATCGCCGCGAAAATCCCCCAATAGCGCGCTTGCGGTCAAGTTGGCCACCGGCTGCCAGCCACTAATCTGAGACCCAAATGGTCATGCTCAGCGTCGGGTCGGTGGTGGCGGGTTACCGCATCGAGCGGGTACTGGGTTCGGGCGGCATGGGAGCGGTTTATCTGGCCGCGAATCCGAATCTTCCACGCTATGACGCGTTGAAGGTGCTCAGCGCACAGTTGTCGGCCAACGCCGATTTCCGGGCCCGCTTCATCCGGGAAGCAGATGTCGCCGCCCGGCTGGATCACCCGAACATCGTGTCGATCTACGACCGCGGCCAAACCGGCGAAGGTCAGCTGTGGATCGCGATGCAGTTCGTCGACGGCACCGACGCCGACAAAGCGGTGCGCGCGGGCGCCGTGTCGCCGGCGCGCGCGGTGCATATCGTCGGCCAGGCCGCCAAGGCGCTCGACTACGCCCACCAGCACGGCGTAATCCACCGGGACATCAAGCCGGCCAACCTGTTGCTGTCCGGCACGATTGGTCCCGATGAGCGAGTCTTGTTGGGAGACTTCGGGATTGCTCGCGCGCTCGGCGATGCTGGACTGACCGGCACGGGCTCGTTGCTCGCCACGCTGCCGTATGCGGCACCGGAGGTGCTCGCCGGACGACCGGCTGACGCCCGGGCGGACCTGTATTCCTTGGGGTGCACCCTGTTTCGGATGCTTACCGGCCACGAGCCGTATGCCACGGATCCGGGTATGGCGGCCGTGGTGGCCGCGCATTTGTACGCCCCACCACCAAGAGTCACCGATCTGCTGCCCGGCATATCAACGCGGATGGATGCGGTGATTGCTACGGCAATGGCCAAAGACCCCGTCCGGCGGTTCTCGTCGGCGCGCCAGCTGGCCGCCGCCGCCGCCGAGGCGCTCACCGATGCCGCGACACCGTCAACAGTTGTGCCGACACCTGTTATGCGGCAACAGATTCGCGGCGAGCCCATGCCCCCACCCGGCTATCCGCCGTGGCCCGGTCTCCCGTTGCCCCCGCCCCCGGTCAGGCGGCGACGCCGCAGGATCGCGGCGCTAATAGTCGTCGTTCTGGTGGTCGCCGCCACAGTGGTCACCGCCGTCGCGCGTACCTGGCGATCCCACTCACCGCCCGCCGCCGCAGCATCGGTATCAAACTCGCCGGCATCCAGCAATCCACCGGCTATCTCGTCAGACACCACGTCGGCGACGGGTCCAGGAGCACTGCAGCCAGCCTCGGCATTGGCTGGGCTGCTGCTGTCCACGCAAGAGCTCGCGGCGATATTCGGCGTCCCTTCGATGGTCGTGCAAAACACCTCGAGTAACGGCTTCACCGATGACACCCCGGCTATCTCGGAGAAGGACTGCACCGGTCCGTATGCACCGGCCGACCTGGGGGCCTACGCCCACACTGGATCGATCGGATCGCAGCTCCAGATCGTCGCCAACCCGACCGGCCCGAACATGGTCGAGCAAGCGGTGGTCGCATTTTTCTCCGCGGACGCGGCTCGTAAGGTTTTCGACGATCAACACCGACAATGGGCGGCCTGTGCTGGGCGATCCTTCACGCTTACCGTCCCCAACGAAACTCCTAGCCGTTGGACCTTCGGGTCGTTGGACACGCCCGACGGTTTTCTGGTCATCAGATTCACCGCTCAAGCTCGGAGCTCAGCCAGTGTTCAGCGCGTGTTGGCTGTCCGCAACAACGTCATCATCGACGTCGCGGCCAACGGGTTGAACGTCGGCGACCAAGGCCTGGCAATCGTCAAGGCAATCACAGCGAAGATCCCGCAATAAGTGGCTCTCTTTCGCGCGCGGGGCGCGCTCAGCGACCGGGGCTTGGTTTGATGGGCCCCGGCTCTCTTTTGCGCGCGGGGCGCGCTCAGCGACCGGGGCTTGGTTTGATGGGCCCCGGCTCTCTTTCGCGCGCGAGGCGCGCTCAGCGACCGGGGCCGGGAGGTCCGGCGAAGGCTTGAGCTATCTCCAGCCAGCGCTGCGCATCCGGTCCCTCTGCCGCAATGTCCAGGGTGTTCAATCCACGTCGCTGCGTGACGAGATAGCAGAAGTCCTGTGCGGACCCGGTGACGCGCTGCAGTGCGTCGGGTGGACCCCACGACCACGTGTCGCCGCCGGGTCCCCGCAGCTCGACCCGAAAAGGCTCAGTCGGAGGCGCCAGATTGTTCACCACAAAGGCGTAGTCGCGGGTGCGCACTCCAAGATGCGCGATAGAGCGCAGTCGCTCGGTGGCGGGCCGGTCGACGCCCAGAGCATCGGCGACGTCAAGTCCGTGCGCCCAGGTCTCCATCAACCGCGCGGTGGCCATCGACGCAGCGCTCATCGGAGGTCCGAACCACGACAGCTTGCGCCCGTCGGGAACGGACACCAGAGCGTCGTGCAACCGGGCTCGAGTGCCGCGCCAGTCGGCTAGCAGCTCCGCCGGCGCCATAACCGCCAACTCTTCGGCACCCGCATCGACGAAGCCCGCGGGATCGGCGCTCGCCGCGGCCAGCACCTCGCCGAACCCGGCCTCGTCGGTGATCGCGATCAACGAGACCCGGTCGGTCCATAACAAATGCGCGATCTGGTGCGCGATCGTCCATCCCGGGGATGGGGTCGGATCGGCCCAACGGTCCGGCGGCAGAGGCGCCACCAATGCATCGAGCTCTTCGCTTTCGGCCCGCAGGTCGGCGACGATCGGTGCTGCACCAGCCACGGTTACCTCCTGAAGGAATCCTGGTCGCGAGTCAAGGAACGGTCGGCTGCCCGCACCGGCTGGCCCCGCCGCCCGATGATGCCGTGAGCGACCAGCCCAACCAGATAGAGTCCCGCCGCGAACAGCGCAAACCCCGGCGCGCGACCGTCATCAGGAACCATCGTCGCCGCAATGTTTATCGAGACCAGGAACGCGACCCAGAACACCGCGTCTTGCACAGCGAACACGTGGCCGCGGAGCGCGTCGTCGACATCGATTTGCATCGCGAAGTCGGCGCAGAGCTTGATCGTCTGACCGGTCACCCCGAGCAGAAAGCCGCAGATCACCATGATCGGTATCACCAGTCCGGCCCCGGCGATCTGGATGAGCATGGCCGCCACCAGCGCACCGTTTGCAGTCGCGTAGCGGCCCCAGCGACGGACCATGGGCGGAGTGAGCGCGGTGGCGAGGAAGGCGCCGATTCCCGCCGCCGCAAAGAAGATCAGCGCGGTTGCCAGTCCGCTTTTCTGCGGATTACTCGGGTGGTGGACGAGCAGCAACAGCAGCAGCGAATTGATGCCGACCACCATCCGGTGCGCGGCCAAACCGGACAGGGTGGCAGCGACCGTCGGTAGTTGCACCACAGTCCGTGCGCCGTGCACCCAACCGGTGATCACGGCGTAGAACACCGATCCGTGGATCGCGCGCCGGGTGTCATCCGGGCCCAGTGCCCTGGGGGCGAATCGCCACGACAAGAGCAACGCGACCGCCAGCGGGATCGTGACGATGAAGATGATGACCGAGGAGCCCTTATCCCCTGCGCCGGCCAGCCAGCGGGGCGGCAGCATGAAGATGACACCGACAAAGGCCGCGACCGCGCCCGACGCGGTAGCCACTGAGTTCATCGTGACCACCTGTTCGCGCGGCACCACATGCGGCAACGACGCCGACAGGCCGGACAGCACGAACCGGGTCAGGCCGTTGGCCAGCAGCGCCAAACACAGCAACGGCCACTCCCCCGCCCGGGTGGCCAGGATCGTCCCGATGGCAGTGACCAGCACCAACCGGCCCAGGTTGGCGCCTACCAGTACCAGCCGTCGATCCCACCGATCCATCAGCGCGCCAGCGAATGGACCCAAAAGTGAGTAGGGCAGAAACAGCACGGTGAAGGCACCCGAGATCGCCATCGGGTCGGCGGCCCGTTCCGGGTTGAATAGCAACGCTCCGGCCATGCCCGCCTGAAAAAGCCCGTCGCCGAACTGACTTACCATGCGCACCTGCAGCAGTCGCCAGAAGTCGGGCAGACTGCGCACCGACCGCCAAAGGGCGACGGGCGCGCTCCCCTGCATTCGGGGTTGATCCACAGCACCCACTTCCAACGATCGGGGGTAGCAAGGGTCACCTCGCTCGGCGCCGACCCAACAACAGTACAAATATCCGCGAGCCGTGCACGTTTGGCCCGGCGATGCCAGCCGGAGTGCCATGATGGAGTGGTGCCGCAGCCCGAGGATCCCGAGGACTATGTCGCACCTGCCGCGCAACGGGTGCGTGCAGGAACGTTGCTGCTCGCCAACACCGATCTGCTGGAACCGACGTTCCGTCGCAGCGTCATCTACATCGTCGAGCACAATGACGGCGGCACATTAGGTGTGGTGCTCAACCGCTCCAGCGAGACGGCGGTGTACAACGTCTTGCCGCAGTGGGCCAAGCTTGCGGCCAAGCCGAAGACCATGTTCATCGGTGGGCCGGTGAAGCGGGACGCGGCGCTGTGTCTGGCGGTGCTGCGCGTCGGCGTCGATCCGCAGGGGGCGCCTGGTCTACGGCATGTGGCCGGACGGATGGCGATGGTGGATCTGGATGCCGACCCGGATCAGATCGCACCATTTGTGGAGGGCGTGCGAATATACGCGGGGTACTCCGGCTGGACCATCGGGCAGCTCGAAGGCGAGATAGAACGAGACGACTGGATTGTCTTGTCTGCGTTGCCATCTGACGTTCTGGTGGGTCCGCGGTCCGACCTGTGGGGTCAGGTACTGCGCCGGCAGCCGTTGCCGCTTTCGCTGCTGGCCACTCACCCGATCGACGTCAGCCGCAACTGAGCGGATCGCCCGCGGGCTTACTCACCGAACGTGGGTGGTATGGACGAAAAGCGCCGATCAATTTCCGTGCATAGCCCACACGTTCGACGCGCTCACCATCGCCGCCCAAAATGACGTTCAGTGGCAGGACAGCGTGCAGACCGCGCAATTGCCGGCGCAGACGCCCGGCTCGGTAGCCGCGCCGCGGCGCAATACAAACCGTGCGCTCTGCCATGACCCGACGGCCAGCGTGCCGAAAGCGCCTGCTACACAGATGATCACCAGCACCAAGGCGGTGGGAGGCGCCGCGACCAAAGCGACCACGCCGCCGGCCGCCAGCATCAAAGCGACCGCCAACTGAGTGGGCGCCATGGCACGCAGAGCCGTCTGGGTCGCGTCGGCGGTGGGCGCGTGGGAAAGGGACCAGGTTCCGAAGCCGGCGGACACCACCGCCGCACACACGCATAGCACGCCCGCGATCAGCATGGGCTCACAATACGAGCCCGCCCGGCGACCCGCTCGTCGGGCTCCTGCCGCTTAGCGCGGTTGGGTGCCCAGCAGGTTCAGGTGCAGGTTCGGCAACGGCGGCAGCCCAGGAAGCAGGGCCAACAGATTGGGCGTGGGTTGCGGGGTCAGCGACTGGCCGGGTGCCGGCGGCGCCGCCGCGGGAATTCCCGCGGGTGCCGGCAGGGTCGGTGCACGAGGTGCCACCACCGGCGCCTGCGCAGGCACGGCGACCGGAGCCGCGGCCGATATCTGGGTGGGCGTCGCCACCGGCGCTTGCGGGGGAGCGACGGCTGTCTGCGGGGGAGCGACGACGGGCGCCTGCGGGGGAGCGACGACCGCCTGCGGGGGAGCCGCCGGAGCCACGGGAGCCGCGGGAGCCACGGGAGCCGCGGGAGCGGCCGGCGCCGTCGGAGCCGTCACGCGGAACCCGTTGATGATGGCGTCGGTGGCCGGACCGTCAGCGACTGCCTGCGACAGGGCGGTGGTCACTGCCAGCGACACCAGATACCTGTCCTTGCCGGACGTTGCGATGACGTGGCGCCGCGAGGTGTTTAGCGCCATCTCGTTCTGGCGATACGTGCCCTCGATGATTGACGACGGGAAGCCCATGAAGTCGGCCTGCGAGGCATTCGTGGTCTGCCAGGCAGACAGTTGCTGACTGTCGACGAAGCCGTGGGTGATCGCCTCCCTGGGGTCGAAGTCGCCGATCAGCTTGTACACCACCAGCTGTGCGTTCGAGGTGTACAGGCTGTTGCCGAGCCGGTCGGCGATCACGGCAAACGCGTCGGGCACGTTGGGATCGGGAACCTGAGTCCAGCGGGTCGGCACCGGCAAGGTGATGTCGAGCGCATTGAAGCCCTGGGGTTTCTGCGCTTCCAGCTTGACGCCCTTGGACTGCAGGTAGTCGCGGATTGTCCCGGTGACCGGCGGGGTCGCGGTGGCCGGCATCGGGGTGCCCGCCCCTGGTGCCGGCGCGGCCGTCGGAATGGGCGGGCTGACCGGAGTCCCGGGGTTGGCCCCCGGCGCCGTCGGCGCGAACCGGTTAGTGCTGCCTGGCAGGCCGGTGATGTTCTGCGGAGCTGGCGCCGGAGCTGTGACACCGGGAGTGGGCGGGGGGAGTGGCTGCAAAGGCGCCGCGGATGCGGTGGCACCGGCGAAGGCGGTGACACCGATCACGCCGGCGGCCAGACCTCCAGTGACGGCCAGCCACGTCCGTGCGACCTCAAACATTTTGCGTCGATCCTTCCTACCCCAGCTTTTCGGGGCCCGTGCTTCAGGCCGACTGTAATCAGAGGTCAAAGGGGGGAATAGGGCTGAAATCGAGCTGGGATGAAGCTCTGATCGGTGCGCTACGCAACCGATACCAACCTGTGGCCGGAGGGCCGACCGGCACCGCCCACTACCCTGTTCACGTGAGCGAATCCCCGACCGCCGCCCCCGGAGGCAACGCAGGTGCTGTTGTCCCGGACCCCGATGCGCCGCGATACCGCTACACCGCGGAACTGGCTGGCCGCATCGAGAGTGACTGGCAGCAGAAATGGGCTGAGCTCGGGACATTCACTGTGCCCAACCCCGTGGGCTCGCTGGCTCCCGCCGACGGTCGCGCCGTGCCGGAGGACAAGCTGTTCGTCCAGGACATGTTTCCCTACCCCTCCGGTGACGGACTGCACGTCGGGCATCCGCTGGGATACATCGCCACCGACGTCTTCGCCCGCTACAACCGGATGCTTGGCCGTAATGTGCTGCACGCCTTGGGATTCGACTCATTCGGGCTGCCCGCCGAGCAATATGCGATGCAAACCGGCACCCATCCGCGCACCAGGACCGAGGCCAACGTCGTCAACTTCCGGCGCCAGCTGGGACGGCTGGGCCTGGGCCATGACAGTCGACGCAGTTTCTCCACCACCGACGTCGAGTTCTACAAGTGGACCCAGTGGATCTTCCTGCAGATCTACAACGCCTGGTTCGACGTCGAGGCCAACAAGGCTAGGCCGATCTCCGAGCTGATCGCCGAATTCGATTCCGGTGCACGTCGTCTCGAGGACGGCAGGGACTGGGCGCAGCTGTCGGCGGGAGAGCGGGCCGACGTCGTCGACAGCCACCGGCTGGTCTACCGGGCCGACTCGCTGGTGAACTGGTGCCCCGGGCTGGGCACCGTGCTGGCCAACGAAGAGGTGACCGCCGACGGCCGCAGTGATCGGGGCAACTTCCCGGTATTCCGGAAACGGTTGCGGCAGTGGATGATGCGTATCACCGCCTATGCAGACCGGTTACTCGACGACCTGGACCTGCTGGACTGGCCCGAGAAGATAAAAACCATGCAGCGCAACTGGATTGGTCGCTCAACCGGTGCCGAGGCGCTGTTCACGGCGACCAGCCGGCACGGCCAACCGGTGGACATCGAGGTGTTCACCACCCGGCCCGACACTCTGTTCGGCGCCACCTACCTGGTGTTGGCGCCCGAACATGAACTGGTCGACGACCTGGTCGCGGGCGCTTGGCCGGACGGGACGAACCCGCAATGGACGTACGGCGCTACCACACCGGCTGACGCGGTCAACGCCTACCGCCGTGCCATCGGCGCCAAGTCGGACCTGGAGCGTCAGGAGAGCAGGGAGAAGACCGGCGTCTTCCTCGGCAGCCACGCGATCAATCCGGCCAACGGCAAACCCGTCCCTATCTTCATTGCCGACTATGTGCTGCTCGGCTACGGCACCGGCGCGATCATGGCGGTCCCCGGCCACGACCAGCGGGACTGGGATTTCGCCCGCGCGTTTGGCCTGCCGATCATCGAAGTCATTGCCGGCGGCGATATTTCGGAGGCCGCATACGCCGGCGACGGCACGCTGGTCAACTCCGGCTATCTCGACGGCCTGGACGTGGCGGCAGCCAAGGAGGCGATCACCGCCCGGCTGGAGGCCGAGGGGAAGGGCCGGGCCCGCATCGAATACAAGCTGCGCGACTGGCTGTTCGCCAGGCAAAGGTATTGGGGTGAGCCGTTTCCCATCGTCTATGACAGCGACGGACGCGCCCACGCGCTCGACGAGGCCGCGCTGCCGGTCGAGCTGCCCGACGTGCCGGACTATTCGCCCGTGCTGTTCGACCCCGACGACGCCGACAGCGAACCCTCGCCGCCGCTGGCCAAGGCAACCGATTGGGTGCACGTAGAGCTGGACCTGGGCGACGGCCTGAAGCCCTATACCCGCGACACCAACGTGATGCCGCAATGGGCGGCCAGCTCTTGGTACGAACTGCGCTATACCGATCCACACAACCCGGATCGCTTCTGCGCCAAGGAGAACGAAGCCTACTGGATGGGTCCGCGGCCCGCTGAGCACGGCCCCGACGACCCCGGTGGCGTCGACTTGTACGTCGGCGGCGCCGAGCACGCCGTGCTGCACCTGCTGTATTGCCGGTTCTGGCACAAGGTCCTCTACGACCTGGGACAGGTCAGTTCCCTGGAGCCCTACCGCAAGCTGGTCAACCAGGGCTACATCCAGGCCTTCGCCTACACTGATGCGCGCGGCTCCTATGTGCCCGCAGAGCAGGTGATCGAGCGCGACGGAAGATTCGTCTACCCCACACCCGACGGCGAAATCGAAGTGTTTCAGGAATTCGGGAAAATCGGTAAGAGCCTGAAGAATTCGATATCGCCCGACGAGATCTGCGACGGGTACGGCGCCGACACGTTGCGGGTGTACGAGATGTCGATGGGCCCGCTGGAAGCCTCTCGACCGTGGGCCACCAAGGATGTCGTCGGCGCGCATCGATTTTTGCAGCGGGTGTGGCGATTGGTGGTCGACGAACACACCGGTGACACCACGGTGATCGATACCGAGCTGGCCACCGACACCTTGCGAGCGCTGCATCGCACTATCGCCGGCGTCTCGGAAGACTATGCGGCACTGCGTAATAACACCGCGGCGGCCAAACTGATCGAATACACCAACCACCTGACCAAGGAGCACCGTGACTCGGTGCCCCGAGCGGCGGTCGAACCGCTGGTCCTGATGCTGGCACCGCTGGCCCCGCACCTGGCGGAGGAGCTCTGGCTGCGCCTGGGCCACACCACCTCGTTGGCGCACGGTCCGTTCCCGCAGTCCGATCCGGCTTACCTGGTCGACGAAACGGTCGAATACCCGGTACAGGTGAACGGCAAGGTGCGTGGCCGGGTGGTGGTGGCCGCCGACGCCGACGAAGAGACGTTGAAGGCCGCCGCCCTGGCCGACGACAAGGTGCAGGCGTTCTTGGCGGGCGCCACCCCGCGCAAGGTGATCGTCGTCCCCGGCCGGCTGGTCAACCTCGTCGTTTGACGCGGACCAGGTCGGGTTTCACGCCTGCTTGCGCGCCGGCGATTCACCCGCGGCGCTGGCTGCCGGTTCGCCGGAGGCCAGGCGCTCCAGCGGCTTCAGTGCCTTCATCAGGGTGTTCAAGTCCGCGGCGGGGAGCTGACCGAGCATGGCGGCGAGGGCGGCCCGCCGGTTGGCCAGCGATTCGCCATGCACTGCCCGGCCTCGGGGGGTGATGTCGACCAGCACGGCGCGCAGGTCAGATGGGTCACGCGAGCGCTTTACCAGGCCGATCTTCTCCAGCCGTCGGATTGCCACGGTGGTGGTGGGCGTGCGTACCCGTTCGTGCGCGGCCAGGTCTGTCATCCGGATGGGCCCCTGGTCCAGCAACGTGACGAGGATCGACAGCTGGGCCAGGGTCAGCTCACCGGCTGCCGCCCCGTTGGGATCCCCTCGGCGCAGGATCGAAAACAGCTTGGACAGCGCGCGGTGCAGGCCTTCTGCCAGCTCCGCCAACTCGGGCTCGGTGGATTCGCTGTCCGCCATAAGTCGGCAGTCTAACGCGCTATGCCGCACGTAGTCGGTAGTTACCTGGAAAAGGCTTAGATCGTCAAAGTACTTGGGAAAGGAACTTCTTTAAGCGCTCTGTTTGCGCAGCTTCGAATATTTGCTCTGGTGGCCCGGATTCCACCACCTTGCCGTGATCCATGAAGACGACGGTGTCCGATGCCGAGCGGGCAAAGCCCATCTCGTGGGTGACCACGATCATCGTCATGCCGTCGTCGCCGAGGTCGCTGATCAGCTGCAGGATTCCCTTGACCAGCTCGGGGTCCAGCGCCGAAGTGGCTTCGTCGAAGAACATCACCTGCGGGGACATCGCCAAAGCCCGAGCGATCGCGACCCGTTGTTGTTGACCGCCCGAGAGCGTGCCCGGGCGCGCATTGGCCTTGTGCTTCAAGCCGACCCGGTCCAGCTGTGTCAATGCCAGCTCACGTGCGGCGTCGGCGGACAACCGACGCAACTTGCGCGGCGCCAGCGCGACGTTGTCCAAAACGCTGCGGTGCGGAAACAGGTTGAAATGCTGGAACACCATGCCGATGCGCTGACGCAACTCGTCGGGGTCGTCGTGCAATACCGACCGTCCGTCGAGGAGAATGTCCCCGCTATCGGGCTCGTGCAAGCGGTTCAGGGTGCGCAGCAGTGTCGACTTGCCGGAACCCGACGGGCCGACGACGGCCACCGTGCGGCCCGCCGGAGCCTCGATATCGACACCGCGCAGCACCACCGTCCCGTTGAGGGTTTGGTGAATATCCTTGCCTACCAAGGACACTGACCGTCGGTCCACTTTCTCTTCGGTCATGTCATCTCCTGACCGAAGGTGGACTTGAGCATGTCCGGAGTCTCTTCTGGTTCCACTGCCGCGCGTCCGCGGCGCAGCCGGGCGTCGATGTAGTTCACCAAATGCGTCAACGGGACGGTCAACATCAGGTAGAAGACGCCGGCAGCCACCAGGGGCGACAAGTTGCCGGTCTGCGCGTTCAGGTCGCGGCCCACCTGAAACAGCTCGCGCTGCTGGGCGACCAAGCCCAGGAAATACACCAGCGCCGAGGCCTTCAACAGCGCGATGAACTGGTTGACCAAGGCGGGCAGCACCCTGCGGATCCCCTGCGGTATCACCACCAGCCGCATCGCGGCCGGGTAACTGAAGCCGAGCGCACGCGAGGCCTCCAGCTGGCCGGGGTCCACGCTCTGGATGCCGGCCCGCAGAATTTCACCGACATAGGCCGCGGCCATCAAGCCCAGCGCGGCAATCCCCAGCGGATAAGGATTGTTGTTGGTCAGGCCGCCCACTATCGGCCCGACACCGAGCCCGATGATCAGAATGATCACCACTTCGGGAAGGCCGCGGAAGACATCGGTGTAGACCCGCGCCGGCCATCGCAACCAGCGAGAACCAGAGATTCCAGCGATCGCCAGGCCCATGCCGACCACCAGCCCGATGACGCCGGCACTGACGGTGAGGATCAACGTGTTGGGCAGCCCGGTGGTGAACAGCGCGGGGATGGCCTGCCGGTACATGTCCCAGTCGAGAAACGAGTCGCGCAGCTGGGCCAGGGTGGACTTCGGTGCTGCCGGACTTACCGGTTTGTGGTGGTGGCTGGCGGCGATGGCACCGAAGTCGGGCAGGATCGGGCCGGGAGCGGCCCGCGACCCGGGCTTCCACCCCGGCGGCAGCGACCGCGGAACCCACTCGTTGTACAGCTTCGTCCAGGTGCCGTCGCGGATCACCTCGTCCAGCGCCGAGTTCAGCGCGTCGAGCAGTGGCTGGTTGTCTTTGGCCACCGCGTAGGCGACGAAGGAACCCGGGCTGAAGGTGTTCGCGACAATCGTCGCCGGATCCCCGGACCGCATCACCGTCTGGGCCTGCAATGACGGCGCCACCCACGCATCGAGCTGGCGGGCCTTGAGGGCGGCGTACACCGTGACGAAGTCGGGATACTTCACCGGTTGCAGTTGCAGGGTGTCGACGACGTACGACTCCTCGACGGTGCCCTGCACGACGCCGATGCGCTGCCCCTCGGCGAGGTCGGTGAACTTCTTGATGGCGGAGCCCGGCGGCACCACCAGCGCGTAGTAGCCGAAGTCGTAGCCGTTGGTGAATGCGACGGTGCGACGACGGGCGTCGGTGGCCTTGATGGATGCGGAGCCGACGTCGAAGCGCCGCGACGCCACCTGGGCGAGCAGTCCGGCGAAATTCGTGCCGACGAAGCGGACCTGCAGGCCCAGCTTCTTGGCCATGGCACGCAACAGCTGGTTGTCGAACCCGCTGAATCGTCCGGTCGGGTTGATGCAGGCGTTGGGCGGGGCATCCGACAGCGTGCCCACGGTAAGAACCCCCGGCGTCCCGAGGCCCAATGCACCGAGGTCCACCGAGCTCAGCGGCTCGACCGACGGGGTCGTGTTCGGGTCGTCTTGGGCCACCGCCGGATTCTCGGTCAGGTCTTTCGGCAACGTGGTCGCGCTGTCCAAACCCGGTGGCGCGCACTGATTTCGGTCCGCGAATGCCAGCCCGGCCAGCGTCGTCGACGTCAGGCCACCCACCATCAGGACCGCGACGACGATTGAAAGCAGCTTGGCAACGCGATTGGCGGGCAGACTCACACACAAACTCATCACCGCCACCGTATCGGCCGACGGCCGAACCGTTCAGAGCGCAATCGATGGTTCCGTGCGCGCCGCGTCGGCTCCGGCCAGTACCCGGACGTGTGCGGGGATGGGCGTGCCTGGTGCGGTGAATACCCGGCGCCGCCACAGCTCGGCCAGCATCGTCTGAGCCATCAAAGAGGACCGGGCAATGCAGGCCGCCCGCGCGGCTTCCGGGTCATGCCGATGGATCGCGGCGTTCTCGTCTTCGTAGAACGGCAACACGTCGTCCCGGTTGATGTGGTAGGTCATCCAGAACACCCGGGGGATGAGGTTTTGCGAGGCACGAATCGTGGCGTGCAGCCGTGGTCCGGCGTATTCGTCGTTGATGGTGCGCCGGTACTCCCGAGCCACTTCGGTGAACGCCCGCGATTCCTTGGCCGAGCGCATCGCGCGCATGAGCGCGTCGAGTTGTCCGAGGATCCGCGGCGTGGGGTTGGTGGCCGCGCGGGCCGACGCGATGCCGTTCAGCAGTCCGTCGAGTTCGTAGTGCTCCAAAACGGTGGCTTCGTCGAACCGTTCCACGAACGCGCCCCGGTGATAGCGCGTCGACACGATCCCGTCGTGTTCGAGTTGGACCAGCGCCTCTTGAATCGGGACACGACTGACTCCGAGGCCATGCGCGATCTCATTGCGGTCGACCCGGTCGCCGCTGCGCAGTTTGCCGGTGAGCACCAGGTTGAGGATGTGCGAGACAACCTCGTCCTTTTCTTTCACCCCGTATTTCTTGGGCATGGGTTTCAGCTGGCCTCTTTCAAACCCCTAGATCAGCGCGGCAAGTTTCTCACGACTCGGCGCGAATTATTAGGGGTTTGAATCAGAAGCCGAAGCAAACGCCCGCAATTCAGCGGCGGTCACGCCACCGGCATAGCGTCTCGGCAACGGTGAGGTCGTAATCCGGGCCGTTGCAGCCGACGGTCAACAGCGTCACCCCGAGCCCGGCGAGGCCCTCGGCGTTGGCGATCAGCGCGTCGGTGCCTTCGCCGCGGGCGACGCCGGTGTCGTTCTCCACCCCGGCGGACCGTTCGATGGCGGCGGGGTCTCGCCCGACGGCCGCACAGTGCTCGTCCAGCACCGCCGCCGCGGCGGGGTAGGTGTCCACGGTGGTGAATCCGTGCCAGATGTCGGCGTATTCGGCGACCAGGCGCAGCGTCTTGCGGGGACCTTTGCCGCCGATCAGCACCGGGATGTCGCGCGTGGGTGGTGGGTTGAGTTTCGCCAGGCGCGACTTGATCCGCGGCAGCGCGGCGGCCAGGTCGTCCAGGCGGCTGCCGGCCGTGCCGAATTCGTAGCCGTACTCGGTGTAGTCCTTCTCCTTCCAACCCGATCCGATCCCCAGGATCAGCCGGCCGTCGGAAATGTGGTCGACGGTACGGGCCATGTCGGCCAGCAGCTCGGGGTTTCGGTAGGAGTTGCACGTCACCAGGGCGCCGATTTCGATGCGCGACGTCTGCTCGGCCCACGCCGCCAGCACGGTCCAGCATTCGAAGTGCGGACCGTCGGGGTCGCCGTAGAGCGGGAAGAAGTGATCCCACGTGAAGGCGATGTCCACGCCGAGGTCCTCACAGCGGCGGACGGCGTCGCGGATGTTGCGGTAGTGCGGGGCGTGCTGCGGTTGCAGTTGCACGCCGATACGAACGGGGCGATCGGAAGTCATCTGACTAACGTATGCCGACTGCCGACTCAGCGTCCGTCGAGTACCCTGCGCAGCAGCTCGATCAGTGCGCGTGGCTGGTCGCTTTGCACCGAGTGCCCGGAATTCTCGACGATGTGCGCCGCCCGGAAATGCTTTGCGCGACGGGCGAGTTCGTCGGCGTCCTGGTCGTTGACGAAGCCCGACGAGCCGCCGCGGATCAGCGTGACGGGCGCCGCCAATGCGTCGACGTCGTCCCACAGCGCGCCGAAGTCGGGGAATTTACGGATGGCGTCGTAGCGCCACGTCCAGTTGCCGTTGTCCAGCCGGCGGGAGTTGTGGAACACGCCGCGGCGTAACGCTTTGACCTCGCGGTGCGGGGCGGCGGCAATGGTGAGGTCCAGCATGGCCTGGAAGCTGGGGAACTCTCGCTCGCCGTGCATCAGGGCCACCGTGCCCTGCTGCTCCTTGGTCATCTCGGAGTGCCGCTGCAATGCCGACGGCGTGACGTCGATCAGGACGAGTTCGTCGACCAGCTCGGGTGCTTGGGCGCCCAGCCGGATCGCCGTCAGCCCGCCCAGCGACATGCCGACGACAAGTTCGGCATCCGGCGCGAGTTCCCGCAGCACCGGCTCCAGCGCGGCGGCGTTGTGCTGCGGGGAGTAGTCGCCGTCTTCTCGCCACGCCGAGTGGCCGTGGCCGGGAAGGTCCACTGCCAGCGCGGGCTCGCCGAGGCCGACGATCACGGTGTCCCAGGTGTGGGCGTTCTGCCCGCCGCCGTGCAGGAAGATGATCCGCGGGCGCTCACCCCAGCGCAGCGCGCTGATGGTTCCGGCGTCCACCCGCTCGACCTTCGGTAGCGGACCCGAAACGCCGGCCTGCTCGGCGTTCTCGGACAACAACGCGAATTCGGAGAGCCCGGCCAGTTCGTCTTCGGAGATCTCAGTCACGATCTCCGACTCTATGCGTCACGCTGGCGTGACGCTCGGTGCCGGGCTGGGCGTCGAGACTGCGGAGGTGGCGACCAAACTGCGCTCAGGGCGTCGACTACTGCCGACGACCCGCCCTGACCGCAGTTTCGGCGCAGGAGCGCCGCGCGCACAGCTAGCCGACGATGAATTCTTCGAGCTGCGCGCGTGCCACGTCGTCGGGCAGCTGCTCGGGCGGGCTCTTCATCAGGTAGGCCGACGCCGCGACCACCGGCCCGCCGATCCCGCGGTCCTTGGCGATCTTGGCGGCCCGCACCGCGTCGATGATGACGCCGGCCGAGTTCGGCGAGTCCCACACCTCGAGCTTGTACTCCAGGTTCAGCGGCACGTCACCGAACGCGCGGCCTTCCAGCCGCACGTAGGCCCACTTGCGGTCGTCCAGCCAGCCGACGTGGTCGGACGGGCCGATGTGCACGTCCTTGGCGTTGAACTCGCGTTGCACGTTGGACGTGACGGCCTGGGTCTTGGAGATCTTCTTGGACTCCAGTCGCTCGCGCTCGAGCATGTTGAGGAAGTCCATGTTGCCGCCCACGTTGAGCTGCATGGTGCGGTCCAGTTGCACGCCGCGGTCCTCGAACAGCTTGGCCATCACGCGGTGGGTGATGGTGGCACCGACCTGGCTCTTGATGTCGTCACCGACGATCGGCACACCGGCGTCGGCGAACTTCTTGGCCCATACCGGGTCGGAGGCGATGAACACCGGCAGTGCGTTGACGAAAGCCACACCGGCGTCGATCGCGCACTGGGCATAGAACTTGTCCGCCTCTTCGGAGCCCACCGGCAGGTAGGACACCAGCACGTCCACCTTCGCGTCCTTGAGTACTTGGACCACGTCGACGGGCTCGGCGTCGGACAGTTCGATGGTGTCGGCGTAGTACTTGCCGATGCCGTCCAGCGTCGGGCCGCGCTGCACCAACACGTTGGTCGGTGCGACGTCGGCGATCTTGATGGTGTTGTTCTCCGAGGCGAAGATCGCATCCGACAGGTCGAAACCGACCTTCTTCGCGTCCACGTCGAAGGCCGCGACGAACTTGACGTCGCGGACGTGGTACGGGCCGAACCGCACGTGCATGAGGCCGGGGACCGTGGACGTGTCGTCGGCGTTCTGGTAGTACTCGACGCCCTGGACCAGCGAGGAGGCGCAGTTACCAACGCCGACAATCGCGACTCGTACGTCTGTCTGCGTCTGTCCTGCCTCCGGCCTCAACGGCTGGTGCTCACTCATTGGGCGTTCTCCTAACTTCATATCTGCTGTCTCAGGTATTGGGTTAACTGTTCCCTGTGGTGCGGGATTTATGTTTGCTCGGTAAGGCCGGGCATCGCCCGCTCGGCAGCGATGAGCTCGTTGAGCCACTTGACTTCACGTTCGCTGGACTCGAGTCCGAGTTGGTGCAGCTGGCGGGTGTAGCGGTCGAACGAGCTGCTGGCCCGCGCCACTGCTTCACGCAGCCCCTCGCGGCGTTCCTCGACCTGACGGCGGCGGCCCTCCAGAATGCGCATCCGCGCCTCGGCGGGAGTCCGGTTGAAGAAGGCCAGGTGCACCCCGAAGCCGTCGTCGGTGTAGTTGTGCGGGCCGGTGTCGGCGACCAATTCGGCGAACCGACGCCGGCCTTCATCGGTTAGCTGGTAGACGCGGCGCGCGCGGCGGACCGGGGTACCGGCCGGGGCGGCGTTCTCCGCGATCAGGCCGTCGGCTTGCATGCGCCGCAGGGCGGGATAGAGCGAACCGTAGGAGAATGCGCGGAATGCACCGAGCAAACCGGTGAGCCGCTTGCGTAGTTCGTAGCCGTGCATTGGCGATTCGATCAGGAGGCCCAGGATGGCGAGCTCCAGCACCGACTCACCTCCTTTGCTCGGCTAGTTGCTCAGCGATTTAGCGGCTCGACGCCTCGTGCCATCGTATCGTTCCGATATATTTGCGACAACACCACCGGGTGTTCGTGCGTTATTAGTCACAGCCACGCTTTTCGGCGGCCGAGCCGCGCCGAGCGTGGAGTCAAGACGGCAGATTCAACCGCTTGATGGTGCCGTCACCTGCGAAGTTGATGTAGCCGCCGCCGTAGTCGCTGGACACGTACACCGACAGGCTCAACGAATCGGGCTGCAACGGATCCTTTCCGGGCTCGATGATCAGGTACGTGCTCTTGACGTCGGCGGGTTTGATGTGGAGGGTTTGCGGCGCGCCCCGCATGATGCCCACGGCCTTCGTCACGTCGAACTTGCTGAGGTCGACGGGCACATCAGGGTCACCACTGCTTCTGGCGGAACTCGTCGGATCGCCCCAGCCACCGCGGTAGTCGTAGGCCAGCTTGCGCCGGTCGTCGGAAGGATCCGGCCGGTCGTAGACGGCGTAGGTCGGGTAGATCACCATCCGGTAGCCGATGGTGTCTCCGAACCGTTTGCGTGTTTGCTCCAACAGTCCGGTCAGCCCGCCGAGCGAATGCAACTGAGTGGGTGGTGTCAACACCACCGGCGCAATCCCGTCGGGTTTGGCGCCCGGGTCCCCGGCATGTCCGCCGAAGTCCAACGGTGAGGAGGTGTCGCCGTACAGCCCCCAACCGATGAGAACGCCCAGCAGCACGGACCCGACGAAGCCGGCCGCCAGTGCGCGCCAGCGCGCTGTGTTCAGCGGAAATTTCGGGCCACGCAGTCGGGCGGGTGCCGCGTTGCCCTGCAGGTCGGACACCAGCAGCTTCAAATCACCGAGCGTCACGGCGTTGGTGGCTTTGCCGATCCGTTCCCGGTGCTCTTCACCGGAAATTTGGCCGTCGCTGAGCGCGGCGTCAAGCAGCGTGCAAATCTCCTGACGGTCGGTGTCCTTGGCCCTGGTCGCAGTTGTCAACCCGCCGCCGAGTGGTGCCCCGAGCCATTTCGCCACGGGTTGATCGTAGAAGTCGTGCGCCAATCGTGATCGGCAATACCGCCGCTCAGGCCGGTCAACGGGGCGGACAACCGCGTTGGTTGCCTAACGGCGCCGCGGCGGGGGACGTACTCTGGTCAGCGTGCGACTGCAGCGACAGGTGGTGGACTACACGCTTCGGCGTCGCTCCCTGCTGGCCGAGGTGTATGCGGGGCGCACCGGCGTCTCGGAGGTGTGCGACGCGAATCCCTATCTGCTGCGCGCGGCGAAGTTTCACGGGAAACCGAGTCGGGTGATGTGTCCGATCTGCCGCAAGGAGCAGCTCACGTTGGTGTCGTGGGTGTTCGGGGAGCATCTGGGCGCGGTCTCGGGGTCGGCGCGAACAGCCGAGGAATTGGTCTTGCTGGCCACCCGGTTCTCCGAGTTCGCTGTCCACGTGGTGGAGGTATGCCGAACCTGCAGCTGGAATCACTTGGTCAAGTCGTATGTGCTCGGCGCGGCACGCCCGGCACCTCCGCCCAGGGGAACGCGCGGCACGCGGACGGCGCGCAACGGCGCCCGCACGGCCAGTGAATAACGAAGGGCGCCACGATCAGTCCGATGACGGCCCGAAGGGGTCACCGACTGAACGGGCAGGCAAGCATGCGAGTCCGGACGAGGCGGCGGAGCCCCGTCCGCGGGCCCCGCGCCGAGAGGTTCCTCCCGACGACCGATTGACCTCGATCATCCCGCCGGTTCGTGACGACCGCGGCCCGGTCCGGATGGACCCCATCGAGGAGGTCAAGGCGGCGCTGGACGCCCCCGCTCCCGCCCGGCAACGACGGCCCAGCGCCGGACGGCGTCCACCGGGCGGACCGACCCCGCCACCCGCACCTCCCCGAGGGCCCGGCGGACGTGGCCGCGGGCCGGGCTCGAATCCACCGTGGTTCCAACAGTTCAAGCAGCAGGTCAACTGGAAATGGGTGCGACGCGCACTGGTTCTCACCGCCGTGATGGTGTTTCTGCTACCCATCGTCACCTTCACCATGGCGTACTTCATCGTCGACATTCCCAAGCCGGGTGATATTCGCACCAACCAGGTGTCGACCATCCTGGCCAGCGACGGCTCGGAGATCGCGAAAATCATTCCGCCCGAAGGTAACCGGGTCGACGTCAACATCAGCCAAGTGCCGGTGCATGTGCGCCAGGCCGTCATCGCCGCGGAAGATCGCAATTTCTATTCCAATCCCGGCTTCTCGTTCAGCGGATTTGCGCGGGCGGTGAACAACAACCTCTTCGGCAGCGGTGATCTGCAGGGCGGGTCGACGATCACCCAGCAGTACGTGAAGAACGCGTTGGTCGGTTCCGCGCAGCACGGGTGGAGCGGTCTGATGCGCAAGGCCAAGGAATTGGTGATCGCCACCAAGATGTCGGGGGAGTGGTCCAAAGACGATGTGCTGCAGGCCTATTTGAACATCATCTACTTCGGTCGCGGCGCCTACGGGATTTCGGCGGCGGCGAAGGCGTATTTCAACAAGCCCGTCGAGCAGCTCACGGTCTCCGAAGGGGCGTTGCTGGCGGCGCTGATCCGCCGGCCGTCCACGCTTGATCCGGCCGTCGATCCCAAGGGGGCCGACGTGCGGTGGAACTGGGTCCTCGACGGCATGGTGGAAACCAAGGCCCTGTCCGCGAGTGATCGTGCGGCACAGGTGTTTCCCGCGACCGTGCCGCCGGAGCAGGCCCGCGCGCAGTTCCAGACCACCGGCCCCAACGGGCTCATCCAGCGGCAGGTGACCAAGGAACTGATGGAGTTGTTCAACATCGACGAGCAGACGTTGAACACCCAGGGGCTGCAAGTCACCACCACTATTGAGCCGCAGGCGCAGCAGGCCGCGGAGAAGGCGGTATCGAAATACCTCCAGGGGGAAAATCCCGACATGCGGGCCGCCGTGGTCTCGATCGACCCGCGCAACGGCGCCATCCGCGCCTACTACGGCGGTTCGGACGCCAACGGATTCGACTTCGCACAGGCCGGGCTACAGACCGGATCGTCGTTCAAGGTCTTCGCGCTGGTCGCCGCGCTCGAGCAAGGCATCGGCCTGGGCTACCAGGTCGACAGTTCCCCCTTGACCGTCGACGGCATCAAGATCACCAACGTCGACGGCGAGGGTTGCGGCACCTGCAATATCGCCGAGGCGCTCAAGCAGTCGTTGAACACGTCCTACTACCGGTTGATGCTGAAGCTGAAGAACGGGCCGCAGGCGGTGGCGGACGCGGCGCATCGCGCAGGGGTTGCGACCAGCTTCCCCGGCGTCCCGCACACCCTGTCCGAGGACGGCAAGGGTGGACCGCCGAACAACGGAATTGTCCTGGGCCAGTATCAAACTCGGGTGATCGACATGGCTTCGGCGTACGCCACGCTGGCCGCATCGGGCAGCTATCACCGGCCGCACTTCGTGCAGAAGGTCGTCAACGCCGAAGGCCAAGTTCTCTTCGACGCCGGCGCCGCGGACGGCCCGGGCGAACAGCGCATCGCCAAGGCCGTGGCCGATAACGTCACCGCGGCCATGCAGCCGATCGCCGCCTATTCACGGGGCCACGCGTTGTCCGGTGGCCGACCGTCGGCGGCCAAAACCGGCACCACGCAGTTGGGGGACACCAAATCGAACAAGGACGCGTGGATGGTCGGATACACGCCGTCGCTGTCGACCGCTGTCTGGGTGGGCACGGTCAGGGGTGACCAACCGTTGGTAACCGCCTCTGGCGGAGCGGTTTACGGCTCCGGCCTGCCGTCGGACATTTGGAAGGCGACCATGGACGGGGCGCTGAAGGGCACCTCGAACGAATCCTTCCCCAAGCCCACCGAGATCGGTGGTTACGCGGGCGTGCCCGCGCCACCGCCCAAGCCCGTCGCGCCGCCACCGTCGGTGACGGTCATCCAGCCGACCGTGGAAGTCGCCCCGGGTATCACGGTCCCGGTCGGTCCGCCGCAGACGGTCACCGTCGGGCCGCCACCACCACCGGCACCCGCCGCCCCGCCGCCCGGTGAGCCCTCGCCGCCGTGAGTGGTGTTCAGCAGCAGCCCCCGATCATCTCGCCGGGCCCGTTGGCCCCGGATCCGCGTAGCATCGACAACCGCGATTGCCCAAGTCGCACAGACCCGTTGGGCGCCGCGTTGGCCGACGTCATCGGCGGGCCGGTCGGTCGGCACGCGCTCATCGGCCGGGCCCGAGTGATGACGCCGCTGCGGGTGATGTTCGTGATCGCGCTGGTGTTCTTGGCCCTGGGCTGGTCGACCAAGGCCGCGTGTCTGCAAAGCACCGGAACCGGGCCGGGCGACCAGCGGGTCGCGGTTTGGGAGAATCAACGCGCCTACTACGAACTGTGCTACTCCGACACGGTGCCGTTGTACGGCGCGGAGTTGTTGAACCAGGGCAAGTTTCCGTACAAGTCCAGTTGGGTCGAGACCGACCCCAGCGGCGCTCCCCAGACCCGCTACGACGGCAAGCCCGCCGTGCGCTACATGGAGTATCCGGTGCTGACCGGGGTTTACCAGTACCTGTCGATGGCGGTGGCCAAAACCTATACCGCGGCAAGCAAACTCATCCCCCTGCCGGTCATCGCCGAAGTGGTGGTGTTTTTCGACGTGGCCGCATTCGGGTTGGCGCTGGCCTGGCTGGCGACGGTGTGGGCAACCGCGAGTCTGGCCGGACGCCGAATCTGGGATGCGGCCCTGGTGGCGGCCTCGCCGCTGGTCATCTTTCAGATCTTCACCAATTTCGACGCGCTGGCAACGGGATTCGCGATGGCCGGGCTGCTGGCATGGGCTCGGCGCAAACCGGTGTTGGCCGGGCTGCTGATCGGGCTGGGAGCCGCGGCCAAGCTGTATCCGCTGCTGTTCCTGGGCCCGATGTTGGTGCTGGGCATCCGCTCTGGGCGGCTGCGGGCGGTGGCCGCCGCGGCTGCGTCGGCCGCGGCGACCTGGTTGTTGGTGAATCTGCCGGTGCTGGTGCTGTTTCCGCGCGGCTGGTCGGAATTCTTCCGGCTCAACGCCCGCCGCGGCGACGACATGGACTCGCTGTACAACGTGGTGAAATCGTTCACCGGCTGGCGGGGTTTCGATCCGAGCCTGGGCTTCTGGGAGCCGCCCACCGTGCTCAACGCGGTGGTGACCGGGCTGTTCGTGGTGTGTTGCGCGGCAATCGCTTACATCGCTCTCACCGCCCCGCAGCGGCCGCGGTTGGCGCAGCTGGCTTTCTTGACGGTGGCCGCGTTCCTGTTGACCAATAAGGTGTGGAGCCCGCAGTTTTCGCTGTGGCTGGTACCGCTGGCGGTGCTGGCCTTGCCGCATCGCCGAATACTGCTGGCCTGGATGACGATTGACGCGTTGGTGTGGGTGCCGCGGATGTATTACCTCTACGGCAACCCGAACCGCTCGCTTCCCGAGCAGTGGTTCACCACGACCGTGCTGCTGCGCGACATCGCGGTTATGGCATTGTGCGCGTTGGTGATTCGGCAGATCTACCGCCCCGACGAGGACCTGGTGCGGTGGAACGGACGCCTGGACGATCCGGCGGGCGGGCCTTTCGACCGGGCGCCCGACGCTGCACCCGGTTGGCTGCCTCAGGGGCTGCGCCCGGCTGGACTACGCCGGGCGGTGCCCTCCGAGACCGGGGCAGCGGCGGCCGGCGTCGGGAGCGGCTGATGCTGGTCGCGATCCCGGTCTTTCCCCGGTTCACCGCACTCGACGCGGTGGGACCCTACGAAGTGCTGCAACGTATCCCGGCCGTCGACGTGGTGTTCGTCGGCCATCAGCGCGGTGAACTGCGCACCGAGAACGGGATGCTCGGCCTCAGCTGCGACGCCGCGTTCGACGAAATCGCGACGCCGGACGTCGTGGTCGTCCCCGGTGGGATCGGCACCCGACGGCTGATTCACGACGAAGTCATCCGCGGCTGGCTGCAGCAGGTGCATGCGCAGACCACGTTCACCACGTCGGTGTGTACCGGTGCGCTGCTGCTAGCGGCGGCGGGCTTGCTCGACGGACTGACCGCGACGACGCATTGGGGGGCTGCGGACCTGCTCAACGAGTTGGGTGCGCGGTATGTGAGCGACCGTGTCGTCGAGCACCTGCCGCAGCGGATCATCACGGCCGCGGGGGTGTCCAGCGGCATCGACATGGCGTTGCGGCTGGTTGAGCTGCTGGTCGATCGGGAGGCCGCGCAGGCCGCGCAATTGCTGATCGAATACGACCCGCAGCCGCCGTTCGATGCGGGCTCACTGGCCAAGGCTGACCCGGCGACACAGGCCAGGGCAGCCGAATTCCTGCAAGCCAGGAAGTAATTTTCCGAGCTGACCTGCCGTCCGGTAACCTAGCGGGGTTGCCGACGCAGGCGACCCTCCTGCCACGGACAGACCGTGGCCGCTCAAGACCAGAGGAGGTGGTGAGGTTTCCATGCGTCCATACGAAATCATGGTCATTCTTGACCCCACGCTCGACGAACGCACCGTGGCCCCGTCCCTGGAGACGTTCCTCAACGTCGTCCGCAAGGACGGTGGAACGGTCGACAAGGTCGACATCTGGGGTAAGCGCAGGCTGGCGTACGAGATCGCCAAGCACGCCGAGGGCATTTACGTCGTCATCGACCTCAAGGCCGAGCCGGCGACGGTGTCCGAGCTAGACCGTCAGCTCAGCCTCAACGAGTCGGTGTTGCGCACCAAGGTGATGCGCACCGACAAGCACTGACTGTCTGCTGTCAGCGCGGTTGCGTAGGCTCGGCCAGAACACGTCCTCAGGAGGAAATTGTGGCTGCTGGTGACACCACCATCACCGTCGTCGGAAACCTGACTGCCGACCCGGAATTGCGGTTCACGCCGTCGGGTGCTGCGGTAGCCAACTTCACCGTGGCGTCCACCCCCAGGATCTATGACCGTCAGAGCGGGGAATGGAAGGACGGCGAGGCGCTGTTCCTGCGGTGCAACATCTGGCGCGAGGCCGCCGAGAACGTGGCCGAAAGCCTGACCCGCGGGGCCCGCGTGATCGTCACCGGCCGGCTCAAGCAGCGTTCCTTCGAGACCCGCGAAGGGGAGAAGCGGACCGTCGTCGAGGTCGAAGTCGACGAGATCGGCCCCTCGTTGCGGTATGCCACCGCCAAGGTCAACAAGGCCAGCCGCAGCGGCGGCGGAGGCGGCGGCTTCGGTGGCGGCGGCGGCGGATCGCGGCCCGCGCCGGCCCAGCCGAGCGCCGCACCGGCCGACGACCCATGGGGCAGCGCCCCGGCGTCGGGCTCGTTCGGCGGCGGTGACGACGAACCGCCTTTCTGATTGCACGACACTTCAACACACTTTGAACGGAAAGAAAGACAGAGATGGCCAAATCCAGCAAGCGGCGCCCGGCTCCGGAGAAGCCCATCAAGGCGCGTAAATGCGTCTTCTGCGCCAAGAAGGAACAAGTGATCGACTACAAGGACACGACGTTGCTGCGGACCTACATCAGTGAACGCGGCAAGATCAGGGCGCGCCGGGTCACCGGCAACTGCGTGCAGCACCAGCGGGACATCGCGCTCGCGGTGAAGAATGCCCGCGAGGTCGCGTTGCTGCCCTTCACCTCGTCGGCGCGCTGACCGCGAAATACCAACGGAGAGTTTGCAATACGATGAAGCTGATTCTGACGTCCGACGTTGACCACCTCGGTTCCGTCGGCGACACCGTCGAGGTCAAGGACGGGTATGGCCGCAACTTCCTGCTGCCGCGCGGACTGGCGATCGTCGCCTCGCGTGGCGCCCAGAAGCAGGCCGACGAGATCCGCCGGGCACGCGAAACCAAGGCGGTGCGCGATTTGGAGCACGCCAACGAGATCAAGGCGGCCATCGAGGCGCTGGGGCCGGTGTCGTTGCCGGTGAAGACGGCGGCCGACTCCGGTAAGTTGTTCGGCTCGGTGACCTCCAACGACGTGGTCGCCGCCATCAAGAAGGCCGGCGGGCCCAATCTGGACAAGCGAATAGTCCGGCTGCCCAAGGCGCACATCAAGGCCATCGGTACGCACCCGGTCTCGGTACACCTGCATCCCGAGGTCGATGTCGAGCTTGCCCTCGAGGTCGTCGCCGAGAGCTGATTCCGCGGCAGGCCGCACCGAGTGCGGTAGAGAGCTTTTCATTCTGCGGTGGTGGCGGGTCTCACTCGTAGTTTTGCGCCGTGAACGCAGAGCCAACGCGGCTGCGGTGCAGCCGAATTCCCGCGTTGGTACATGCCCCGGCCGCCCGCTGCGGCGGTCGCGGCTGGCGAACATTTTCGAGCATCCTTTGCGGTGGCCGCCGTTACCGGTGCTTAACGCGCCGAAAATCTGGCCGAAAACCAACACGCCCGACTAGGCAACCTGGCCCGACACGCCGAAGAGATTGTTGTCCACACGGGATGCGGCACGTCGTGGGACTTTTATCAGCAGTGATGTCGTAACAACCCGCATTGATCCACAGGTTTTCCACACCCCGCTCAACACAGGTGCCGACGGATATGCACACGCGATGCACAGCTTCATGAACAGCACCCCTTGGAGTACCTTCCAGCAACGTTTAGCGTCATCCCGGCGCGAGGCGACGGCAGGTGCTTCCACGAGTCGGCCACCGGGAGCAACGGCTTTTGTCGGTGCCGCAACTTACGCTCTTGAGAGCAGCTGTCGAATGTATGTTCGGGTGCCTGGTCGGAGGAGGTGAGAGCGCATGGCGGTCGTTGACGATCTGGGGCACCCGGGCATGGATGCCACGCCGCCCAGTGAGGACTTCGGCCGCCAGCCACCGCAGGATCTGGCCGCCGAACAGTCGGTGCTGGGCGGGATGCTGCTGAGCAAGGATGCCATCGCCGACGTACTGGAAAGGTTGCGGCCCGGCGACTTCTACCGCCCGGCACACCAGAACGTCTACGACGCCATCCTGGACCTGTACGGCCGCGGCGAGCCGGCCGACGCGGTGACCGTAGCCGCCGAATTGGACCGGCGCGGGCTGCTGCGCCGGATCGGCGGCGCACCGTATCTGCACACCCTGATCTCGACGGTGCCGACGGCCGCCAACGCGGGCTATTACGCCGGGATCGTCGCCGAGAAGGCGCTGCTGCGCCGCCTGGTGGAGGCCGGGACAAGGGTGGTGCAGTACGGATACGCCGGTGCCGAGGGCGCCGATGTGGCCGAGGTGGTCGATCGGGCGCAGGCCGAAATCTACGACGTTGCCGACCGTCGGCTGTCCGAGGACTTCGTCCCGTTAGAGGATCTGCTGCAGCCGACGATGGACGAGATCGACGCCATCGCCTCCAACGGGGGATTGGCGCGCGGTGTGCCAACGGGTTTCACCGAACTCGACGAAGTGACCAACGGTCTGCATCCAGGGCAGATGATCATAGTTGCGGCCCGTCCGGGGGTGGGGAAAGCGCTTGCGCTGGATACGCCGCTGCCGACGCCGTCCGGTTGGACGACGATGGGCGATGTCAGTGTCGGCGACGAGTTGCTCGGCGCCGACGGGAAGCCGACGCGGGTTGTGGCCGCGACTGACGTTTTGTTGGGCCGCCCCTGCTACGAGATCGAGTTCTCCGACGGCACAGTCATTGTCGCCGACGCCGATCACCAGTGGCCCACGAGCTACGGCATCCGGACATCGAACCACTTGCGTTGCGGCTTGGACACTATCAACGCAGCCGGATCGGCCGCGCATTTCGCGCAGGCGCAGACCGCTGTATTGACTCCGGTGCTGCAGGTCGATTCGGTGCGTCGCGTGCGGAGCGTCGCGGTGCGCTGCGTCCAGGTGGACAGCACCGATCATCTCTACCTGGCCGGAAGGGGCATGGTTCCGACCCACAACTCGACCCTGGGCTTGGACTTCATGCGGTCCTGCTCGATCAAGCACCGCATGGCCAGCGTCATCTTCTCGCTGGAGATGAGCAAGTCTGAGATCGTGATGCGGCTGTTGTCGGCGGAAGCGAAAATCAAGCTCTCCGATATGCGCTCGGGCCGCATGAGCGACGACGATTGGACCCGGCTGGCGCGGCGCATGAGCGAAATCAGCGAAGCCCCGCTCTATATCGACGATTCGCCCAATCTCACGATGATGGAGGTCCGCGCCAAGGCTCGGCGGCTGCGGCAGAAGGCCGACCTCAGGCTGATTGTGGTCGACTACATGCAGCTGATGACATCGGGCAAGAAGTACGAGTCGCGACAGGTGGAGGTGTCCGAGTTCTCAAGGCATCTCAAGCTTTTGGCGAAGGAGCTCGAGGTTCCGGTGGTCGCGATCAGCCAGCTGAACCGCGGTCCTGAGCAGCGCACCGACAAGAAGCCCATGCTGGCCGACCTCCGCGAGTCGGGATGCCTGACCGCCGCAACCCGGATCCTGCGCGCCGACACGGGTACCGAGGTGTCCCTCGGAGAGTTGATGCGGACCGGCGAGCGTCCGCTGGTGTGGTCGCTGGATGAGCGGCTGCGCATGGTCGCCCGTCCGATGACCAATGTGTTCTCCAGTGGCCGCAAGGAGGTTTTCCGACTGCGGCTGGCCTCGGGGCGCGAGGTTGAGGCAACGGGTAACCATCCGTTTATGAAGCTCGAGGGCTGGACTCCCTTGGAGCAGTTGAAGATTGGTGATCGTATTGCGGTGCCTCGGCGGGTGCCTGAACCCGTCGACACCCAGCGGATGGACGAGTCGGAGCTGATTCTGCTGGCCCACATGATCGGTGACGGTTCATGTGTGAAGAACCAGCCGATCCGCTATGCGTCGGTCGACGAGGCGAACCTCGTCCCGGTGACGATTTCGGCCGCGCACTTCGGCGTGACAGCGGTTCGAGACGAGTATCCCGCCGCACGGGTGACAACGCTGCGCATGCTGGCGCCGGGGCGCTTGGCGCAAGGTCGGCGCAACCCGATCGCTGCCTGGCTCGACAGCCTCGGATTGTTTGGGATGCGCAGTTACGAAAAGTTCGTGCCAGAAGCGGTGTTTCGCGCTCCCAATGATCAGGTGGCGTTGTTCCTGCGGCATCTGTGGGCGATGGACGGGTCGGTGCGGTGGGACGCAACGGCGGGTCAGGGCCGGATCTATTACGCGTCGACTAGCCGGCGTCTTGTCGATGACGTCGCTCAACTGCTGCTTCGGGTTGGCGTCTTCACGAGGATCAAGCGCGCGCAGAAATTCGGCTACCGCGACTGCTGGCACCTACTGATTTACGGTGCGGAAAACCAGGCCAGGTTCCTTCGTCACGTCGGCGTGCATGGCGCGAGAGGAGTAGCGGCGCAAGAGGTATTGTCTCGTCTCGAATATGTGGTGCGAAATACAAGCCAGGACACCGCGCCGAAAGAGGTATGGGGGCAGATCCGGACGGCGCTGTCCGGCAAGGGGATAACGCACCGTACGTTCGCGGCCGCTATGGGCATCCAATTCTGGGGATCTACGCTGTGGAAGCACTCTCCCAGCCGGCCGAGACTCCACCGTGCGGCGGCGCTGCTGGACGATCGCGAGATTCATGCGCTGGCGACCAGCGACGTGTATTGGGATACGGTGGCTGAGATCACCAGCCTGGGGGAGCAGAACGTTTACGACGGCACCGTTCCTGGAACGAACAACTTTGTGGCACAAGGTATTTCAGTGCATAATAGCCTCGAACAGGATAGCGACGTTGTCATCCTATTGCACCGGCCCGATGCGTTCGACCGCGATGATCCGCGCGGGGGAGAGGCGGATTTGATTCTGGCCAAACACCGTAACGGTCCCACAAAGACAGTGACCGTCGCGCATCAACTGCATTTGTCGCGATTCGCCAACATGGCAAGGTGACGGATGTGACGGTGAGTGATGAGAATCGCCGCCGCCGGCGGCGTTGGTGGTGACGTCAGTAAGGTCAATATCCCTACCGAGTTACACCAGCGTGTCCGCGCTGCCGTACGCATCGTTGGACGTGTCACCGGCCGACGCTACACCTTTGCGCAGTTCCTCCGCGAAGCGATCGTCGCCCAACTCCATGTAATCGCAAGGGATTACAGCGGAGATAGTAGAACACCCGCAGCCACCACCACCACGCCACGCACGCCCGCGCGCGCCGCGGGTCGTCAAAGTCGATCGAGTTCGCGAGCGTCGTCAGCGGCGGTTGGTGATAGCTCTCAAACTCGTGTCCAAGCCGCCCGGTGTCCTGCAGGACAACTCATGTCGGGGTATGCGGCGGCGTAGGCAACCGAGGTACGCCCCAAATGAGCCGCGACCAGCACCGCACCGACCTTCAGCCGGCGACACCGTCGGCGGCCCTCGCCGCGTTCGCCGAGCAGCTCGGCATCGAGCCTGACGTATTCCGGCTGCGGTCGAAAATGATCCGCCTGGACCCCCGCGGGCTGTGTCGCGATCTCGCTTGATGTCGATGTGCGCTCTCTGGTCCGAGCAGGACCGGCTTGGGCTATTTGCTAGCAGTGATGAATTGGGACATGCCGTGTACCTGGACCGCGACGTCGCGAAGGTTGCGTTCGCGGAGCTGGTGCTCGACGTCGCGGCGGGTGAACATGCGGATACCCAGCGGTGCGGTGAGTAGCCACTGCACGAGTCGCCCGGCGCGGCTGTTGGCGGTGCATGTCGTCATCACGGCCAGTCGTCCGCCCGGTGCTAGCACGCGGACGAGTTCGTCCAGCGCACGGTATGGGTCACTCATCATGTACATCGCGGCATAGCACATCACACCATCGAAACTTTCTGATGGGAACGGTAACTCGTGTGCGTCGGCTCGAATGTAAACGGTGTTGAAGACTTCGGTGCAACGAACAGTGCGCTCGAGCATCGACATCGAGATGTCCACACCGACGGCCAGCCCGCTGGCGGGCAGTTCGGTAGCGATGAAACTGGTGAAGTTGCCGGGTCCGCATCCGACGTCGAGGACGTTTGTTCTTTCGGTGAGGCGCAGGCTGTCACGAATTACCGCGCGCTCCCCGGCCGGGGACATGCCCCCTAGCGTCGCCCGTCCGGCGGGGCCCCGAAGCTTGGCGTACAGCCTGGCGGCTGGGCGGCTCTGCAGAATCGTCTGCCCGAGCGATCGAGCTTGTGTGGGTTGCGTTTCATCGCTGCATAAACAGTCGATGACCGAAGCGCCTACACCGCAGTGTTGCGCGGTGCTGGCGTGCTGTTTGAGCGAGTGGACATCAAACTGCGAGTAGCTGTTCAGCATTGCTCTGTGGCTCCCCTCGGCGCTCAAGGCTGTTGGTGATGTCTTTGCTATATAGCCGGTAGGTCCGGTGTGGCGTGAGGTTGAGCTTTCTGCGGAACGGCTGTATCCAGGAACCGTCCTCCAGCACCGGCGCTCCTTCGACGGTTGCGTAGCCGCGGTCGTGGATTCTGCGGAGCATCTCAACCAGAAGCAGCCCCGCGGTGGGTTGATAGCCGCAATCGGGGTCCACTACCAGCATGTCGACCCGTATGTTGGCGGTCATAGGTGTAGCGGCGCCGGTGAGCCGCTGTCGAAGGGTCCGTGACCATAGATTTGCTTGCCACCGAAGCGCGCTGCGCGAGGCGAGTTCGTTGACGTCGGGAATGGCCATCAAGAATCCGACTGGCCGGCAATCGATCTCGGCGATCACGGTCAGTTGCAGGTCCAGGATCGGCCGGACAGTGTCGGCAAGATCTTGCATCTCTTCAGCGGGAAGCGGCGCGAATCCGATGAAGTTGCCGAAGGCACGGTTGTACAGTGTCCGGACGGTCTCGAGATCTCGGTCAAATGATTGGTGGGTCATCGACCTGAATGTCACTGGTGATCGCGCGCTGAACCGTTGCCACATCGCGAACTGCGTGGCGAACGCGGGGGAGTGCAGCAGCGAGTATGGGTCGGCGATCAAGTAGCTGTGGAAGTCCTTGACACCGGTCATCCCCCAGCGCTCGAGGTGCGTGGCATAGTACCCCGGGTTGTGTGGCATCCCGATGAGCGGGCGCTGGGCGGCCTCGCCGACCAGCACGCCCGCGCCGTACACCATCGACGGGTTGAATGGGCCGCACAGCTGGGTCAGCGATCTGCCCAGTGCCCAGGTGCGGACCTCGTCGAGGAGGGCGAATGCGACCTCGTCGTCAGCGACGGCCTCGTAGAAGCCGAAGAAGCAGCACCGTGTGCGGCTGTGCGAGATGAAGTCGTGGTCGGCGATGGCGACCACCCGACCTACCGGCTTGCCCTCGTCGAACGCGACGAACGCCTGCGTGGTTGCCCGGGCTCGCCGCTGCGGCGAGGGGTTGATCAGGAAACGGTCGATGTCGACGAGCTCGATCGGGATCCAGTTCGGGTCATGACGGTATGCAGCGCGCGGTACTCGACGAAACGCCCGCCAGTGCGAACCTGTTTGGACTGCTTGGACTGAGATCATCACGCCACCTCGTTGGACTGTGCGCAGGGTATGTCGCAGGTTTGTGTCGGCTTGGTGAGCGCCAGGACGGTGGAGCCGGCGAGAACGTATTGGCGCGGGCGTATCAGGATTTTCGACACCAGGGCATCGGGTAGGAATACGTCGCATTGTGATCCGAAGCGGATCATCCCGTACTGGTTTCCGCGTGTGACGACATCGCCGACCCGGACATCGGCGACGATCCGGTTGACCCACAGGTCGGCGATCTGCGTGACAGCCACTACGGCACCGCACCGATGTCGGATGCCGATCGTTAAGCGCTCATTGCAGACCAGATGCTCGCAGTCACGGTCGAACGGCCTGCGGTCGAGGATGAGGTTTGCCAGCGTGCGTGCCATCGAGCGGTTGAACGGAGCCGCGCGGCGGTGTTCACGTGCTTGGATGACACCGGAAATCGGGAGACGATTTCGGTGAACCGAATGCTCGGTCATATACGTGCCAATGAGGTAACCGCTCTCACAGATGCCCAGCCCGCAGTATTCTGAAAGCGCGATCGATCGGCGGTTTTTGATTGCGATCGGCACCGTTCCTGCCTCGATGCGCTTCACGTAGGTGATGAAGCCGTCGGCGGCGCAGACGATTTTGTGGTCGCTGCTGGGGATCTGGCGAACCGGATCGCGGAAGAAGTACCTTGTCCGCCAGTAGGCGAAGAGGACAAACGACAGTAAGACCGTTAACGCTAACGCCGCCGGTGCGGCCGGCGCCCAATAGGACCGTCGGTGCACAGTCATCGGAACCGTCCTTCGTCGACCGCCTCACACAACCGCAGCAGCAGCTCTAGGCTGCGAGATCCGCTGAATCTGTCGATGCTCATTGCGATCCCGCCGATCGGCCAACATGTCGCGTAGAACACCAAAGTCAACACGTAGCGCCAGTAGTCGCCGACCACACCGGCCAACAGCGCGGCAGTGTTGCCCCGGATACCCTGTACCGCAACTGTTCCCGTGCACATCTACGCCACCTCCCTTCGGGACGAAGCGCGAAAGTCGATGTTGCGCAGATACATACCAAAGAGACGGCGGTTGTCGCACCAGGACGGGTCGTGGCCGCGCGGCAATGTGGGGCCGGGTTCGTTGACGATTCTGATCAGTGCATCGACGTTGGATGACAGCAACGTGTCCTGATAGCGCGGCGAGATTCTGTGTGAAACCAGCCGAACAAAATCTGGCCACTCGACCAGATCGAGGTCCAACAGATCGGCGAAAAGTGTGTTGTGGTAGCCGATCGGATTGCACGGCAGCAGATAGTTCAACGGACCGTCGGCCAACGCGTTATTTGCAACCACCTCGGCGAGCACGTCGACGGGAATGTAGTTCATTCCCGGGCCCTTCCAAATGGCCCCGGCCGTGGCGGCCAGGTCGATCAGACGCCACCAACTGTAGTGACGGCCCGGGTCTAAGCCCACGGCGGTGGACCCCAGGACATACGGCGCCTCGCACAGCGTGACACTGACGTCATCGACATCGAAGAGCGCGCGCAACAGCGCGCCGTTAACCCACTTCATTTGGCAATACCCCGAATACCACCACGAGTCGGGGCGGCGGAAGTCGCTAGGGTTGCGATAAAAGGAGGCCCCAACGCTTCCCAAATAGGTCAGATGCTTGCGTCGACGTTCGACCGAGAACTGCAAGACGCGCAACAGACTAAGTACCCAGTCGTTTCGAAGCTCGAGGTAGCTCCTGGAGTAGTCGGTGGAGCTTGCGCAGCTGAAGACGAAGTCGGTGTCTTCCAGCAGGCGTGTGTACTCGTCATCAGCCAACCCGAAATTTCTCTTGGTCAGGTCTGCGGGCGTCGGGACGATCTTGTCGAGATCGATGTCGTGGATCCGGTACCGGGTCAGGGTGGCCTGCAGTCGGGCGCCGCCGGCAAGATCGGGCGTTGAGCGAACCGCGGCGTATACCTTGCGGATACCTGGCTGCCGGGTCAGGGCGGCCACCAGATGCGTGCCGACAAATCCGTTGGCGCCCAACACGAGTGCGACCTCACGGCCACCGCCCCGGCTCGGGGCGACGCTGCCGGTCGCGCGCCGGTCGAATACCGGGCTGAGTAACCCGGCCCTACCGCAACCGAGTGCGACGATATCAGCGAACTTGCTGCTGAAACGCAGCGCCGGGCAGTCCTCGGCCAACGTGACTATGTCAGCACGACTCCGCAGGTGCCCATCAGCCTCAGTCATCGCCTTTCCTCCTTCGCGCTTGAACGGAATCCAGTTGTTGGATCACGGATTTGGGTGGGCCCCGCTCGTACGGCTACGAGTTGACCCGCGATCGGACAGCTATGAGTGTCATCGCGTGGCATTGGTGAGGCGATGGTGCGGACACCACTCTCGGCGGGGATGCACACACGCGAGTGAGGTAGTCGTTGCCGCAGCAGGACCGACCGGCTGATGCTGGCCGGTGATTTGACGCTGGCAGGAATCGACCCTGCGGTCGTCGAGCGCAGCAGCAGCGATGAACTGATCGGCTCACGCGCGGGCGGATGACCCCGCGCACGATCGCAGATTCTTTCCTTCATGGGAAGACCGCCGCAGCCCCGCCGGGTTCATCAATTGCTGTCCGACTACAACGAAGGCCGACGGCGACCAGCCACCATTGAGTACGCAATCGTAGCGGGTGCCGTCGTCGGAATCTGTCGGAGCACTACGAAAGTGTGCTCGCCTTGCTTAGGTGCCGTTGAGTTCTGATTCGTGTTCCTCAACGACCCACCGGACCCTCACCTTGAGGCTGTTGCGTCAACCCTGAAATCGCCTGGCGAGAAGATGAGGGTCTTTTGCGTCTCACGCTACTTCACCTCGAACGCTTCGGTCGTCCCGGTGAGCGTGCCCACCCGCCGTAGCTTCTGGACTGGAGATGATCAGCGGCGACGGCGGCGTTCGACGTCAAGATTCACCAGCTGGGCTTCTCGAGTCTGGCGGCTCGATGAGGCGGGGTGCAATGTGACGGCGGTGGCTATCCGGTCGGCCACGTCGCTGACGACGTCATCGGTGACATGGAGTTTTGCGGCTTGCCGGCCGATGCCCATCATCTCGGCAACGCGGTCCAGCTGATCCGAAATGTAATGGCGCGCAGTGCCGTCAGCTACAGCCAGACCGTGGCGCTGTTGAAGAAGTCTGACCAATAGCGCTGCGCGGTCGTTGAGCCAGCCAGAACGCCGTGGCGTCCTCATGCCGATGCACCTTGGCGGTGGCACACCTGTTGACCTAGCTCGATCACCTGGCCGTCGCGGCCGAAGGGCAGTGGCCGATGACTTTGGGCGCGCGCGTGCTGGGTGATCTCGGCTGCAATGTAGCGGCCGACGGCGGTCTGCATGCGTCGTGGTACCGGCCGCGCCTTCACTCGGCGCATACCCTCACCCACATGCTGCTCGAAGATGATCATCGGCGGCATCATCGTCGTTGAGGCAGCTCGTGCGCCGCGGCCGGGCTTATTGGCGCCTCGGCGACCAGGCGCTCGGCGTTCGCGCCGCTGACACTGGGACCCTCGCCCTCGGTCAGGGCGGCGATCGCGGCTTGCACGCTGAAGTACAGGGGCAGGTAACGGCTGATGTGTCTGCGGCGCAATCTTCGTTGGCCGGCAATGGAGTCACACACCAGCACTATCGGGACGCCGAGTAACTCCGGCTTCGGCCACCGGATGCTGGCGAACCTCGACCACGCCGATTCGGCCGCGATCGCTATTCTGCTGACGTCGAGGATCAACGCCCGAGGTTCATCGTGCGCGGCCGCGATAACCGCGTGACGCACAAGTTCATACGTGCTGGCGTCCCATACGCCATGGACAGTGAGCACACAACAGCCCGCGACCGCCTTGGCAGAGACCGTCAACCCACTTCGAGCAGTTGTCACGTTAAATCACCCCCCCAGTTGACTCATCCGGGTCAGGTCGAACACTTCGCTGGAAACGTCCATGGCTCAAGCGAAAGCGCCAACCTGGTAGTGCACTGGCCCACGGGCGTGACTGCGATCACACTGCGAGTATTGTGCTTGTAAGCGCTTTTGTCGTTAGTCGGCGGAACAATCCCGAGGCGCGTGAATGGTTCCGGTGAACAGCGCGGATCGGCCCGAAGCTGACACTGAGATCAGGTCATACCAACGGATCGATGATGCCGCCGGGCAAGCGCCGGATGGCCTGCATCGCGACATAGAGTTCAGATAAATCTTGGGGGAATTCCAGTGAGCGCCCGGTGCATTGCTCAATGCGTCGCAGGCGATACCGCACGGTATTGGGATGCAGATAAAGCCGTTTGCCCGCTTCGGCGGCGGAGCCATTGACCTCAAAATAGGTCGACAGGGTAGTCAGCAACGCCTCGCGATCATCTGCCGGCAGGCCCAGTAACCGTCCTAGGATCCGGCTAGCGATCCGGTAAGCGGTCGTCGGCGCGCTGAGCACCATCATCGACAGCGGGGCATCGTCGAACACGGTCACACCCACGCTCATCGGCTCGACATTGGCCAGAGCGATTCGCGCAAGACCAAGCGCATCTGAGGTTCGGTCGAGTCGGGAGTAGACCGGGCTTACCCCCACCCGGCCGGTCGCCTGCGCGTTCAAAGCGTCAACAAGCTGATCGACCCTGGAGACCTCGCGCAGCGAGACGATCCCGATCTGTAGGCCCGGGGTCAATCGCCAAGCCGATCCGATACCGCGTGTGCGCAGGGCCGCTTCGATAGTCGGTAGCGGCGCCCGGCCGACTTGCGGAGCGTCGGCGGCGACCACGGCAAAGGCCCCTTCGTACGGCAGGTCCAGCAGGTCGGCCAATTCCCATAGTGACCTGGCGTCGCTGATCTTGCCTTGCAGCACCGCCTCGACCAACGCCGACCGCTCCTGTTCACGGCGTAGCATCAGTTCGGCCATGGTCTCGTTGTAGGAATTCATCATTGCGGTAGTGAAGTTGTCATTGACCGACCACACATCCGAGGCCATGGCTACCAGATCGGCGTGGCTTGCTGTGCCGGATGATTGCGCTTCGTCGACGATCGCCTCCCACATAAATTGGTAACCCAGGCGAACCGCGCTTTGCACTGCGGCCAACGGCACGCCCTGTTCGGCCCGCCGAGCGCCGGTCTGTCGGGGAGCGTCGAGATCCATGGATTGTTCGTGCGCGACGTGGCGCAGTAGGAACTCGATATTGGCAAGCACTGCGTCGTAGAGGTCCTCTCGCGGCACGAGCAGATCGGCGCGATAGCTCTCGAGTCGGTCGGCAATCTGGCGAGCCAGCTCTTCGGCTAGCTCAGGCAACCTCTTCAGTAGGGCGGATGCGACCATTCGAGCCGGCTGGAATGCGCCGACCACGTTGTTCTCGCTCATCAGCACAGCGTAAGTATCCAATATGGTCGGCACGATCGATTCCACGTTGTCACCGCCATGCCCGGTTCGACCTGAATGGGCATGGCTCACCACCAAGCGTCGTGTCCAGGGAACCCGCCGCGATCCATCGGGCTGGACTCGAAAACAGGGGGATGACCGGTATCCGTGCCGGGTTTGGGCATGTCCGCCAGGACACAGCACACCGATGCCGTCTAGCCAAAGCAGCTTGAAAACCGCTGTGGTGGTGCCCGAATCCCAACCGCAGCCCGACAGTCGGGGGGACCCACGGGCGCTGAGCACGCCGTCTCAGTCCGACGAAAACAGTGTTCCGTCAGAACAGCAACCACTCCGCGCGCCCTGGTGGCCGCTGACGGCCCCGCCACGCATCTGATGGGCCAGGGCGGCTTGCGCATCGCAAAGATGTTGGGCCGCACCACTGAAGGCATCGACGGCTTCAGCTAGTGCCCCACCGCAATAGCGACGTCTTCGGGGTGCAGGCCGCGGTCATAAACATCAAACGCCACCGAGGAGCGCTGCAGTGCACCGAGCATGTGGATCATCGCTTGACGCATGCCCTCGGCGAGGAGGGCGGCCGAATCCATCGTCCGGTACGCATCCGATACCGCTAAACACCCCTCGACCAGGCGATCTGGTTGACTCCGATCGTTAAACGATCGAACGATATAGGCGGCTGTGGACATTAAGTCCACGGGACAGTGCGCGGTCATCTCGTCGACCCCCCTTCCCCGCACGAGCGACACAACGGTGCTGACTCGCCCAGTGGTCTGCGACCGGGCATGCCGCAACGGCCTCGCGGCGCAGCGCCGCCCAATACCCCCCTCGGGCCAACCCGTCCATCTCGGACAGGGTGCCGCCCCCTTGCGCCACCGCGGTATTGGTGATGTGGCGTAACGGGCTACAGTAACGGCGCTAGCCGTGTAGGGCAATGGGGACCCGAAGCTGCGCCACCAAAGGTCCGGGGCCGCTTGTGGATCCGCGTATCCAGAAGTGACGCGTCGGTGCACGTCACGAGCCGACACCCTCAATCGATGCACCTGGTTGTAGGCCCAACGGGAGCACCTGTTCTGAGTGTTCCACATCTTTCGACCCAATCGGGAACAGTGGTAACCACTTCCATCGAACCTCAGATAACTCGACGGTGCCTGCCGTCGGAAACCAAACACCCTGGGACACAGTGCACCTACTCGACCTAGCGCGGGGCTCGGGCGCCGGCAGCAACAGCAGCCCGGCGCGGCGCAGCAACGTCGCATGGCTTCGTCGCCACGTGGGGCTAGTTGGTGCGACACGCCGCGCGGTTGTCCGCGGGAACAATCGACCCGCCAAAGTCGTGTGCGTGCGGATAAAGCTCTCAGGACGATTGCGAGGTACCGTCGAAGTGATTCGCATTGATGCGATGTGCTCGAAACAAGTCCCCGCCTGGCGTAATTGCACATCCCCAATACCACGACCGACGCGGGAGTATCGGGTCGTGGTATCGGGCAGTGCTGCCCCGCAATTCCATCAAGGACACCTTATCTGGCCGGGACACCCGAGGGGGCTTGAGCTGTGGACAAGGTCGTGGCCAAGGCCGCCATTTTCGACGGAGTCGAATCCGAGTGTCTGGCTGCGGTGAGAAGCCAGCTACACCGTGTCAAGTTCGCGGCCCGCGAGGTGGTATTTGCTCAGGGTGAGCCTGGCGATCGGCTCTACATCATCAAATCCGGCACGGTCAAAGTGGCACAGTGCTGCGCTGATGGGCGCGAGCACCTGCTGGCGATCTTGGGGCCATCCGAAATGTTCGGTGAGCTATCGGTTTTCGACCCGGGACCGCGCACCTGCAGCGCGATCGCCATCACCGCGATGTCGGCGGTCTGGATGGACCGTGATGCGCTGCGCGCCTGGATGACCGCTCACCCGCAGATCGGCGGGCAGCTACTGGGTGTACTGGCACGCCGCATGCGCCGTACCAACGACACCGTCGCCGGCCATGTCTTCACCGATATGCCCGGGCGAGTAGCTAAACAGCTGCTGCTGCTGCTGCTGGCCCAGCAATTCGACTTGCGCGAATCCGGCGGCGCGGCATCGATAGTCCGCGATGTGAGCCCCCTCGAGATCGCCCAGCTCGCAGGCGCTTCGCCGGAAGCAGCTCATAAGGCGTTGCATGACTTCGCCGCCCGAGGCTGGATACAGCTCGAAACCGATGCCGTAGTGATCGTCGATCCCGCCCGCCTAGTAATGCGGAGCCGGGGGGATTGACCTGCCGGATCAGCTCGGTGGCGATGACCTCGGGATGGCCTGAGGCCATGGCCGGGGTAAAGAACGCGCCTTGCGCTGGGCCGTCGACCTGTCCGTCCTTTGCGTCAGCCAAAGGCTTTCAGGGGCCGCGGTAGGTTCAGCACGCGCGGTTTCCCGCGATCGGTCAACAGCATGACGAAGGTCACGTCGCAGGGTGCCTCGCAGCAGCGGCGCCAGCAAGGGACCGATAGGCCGATCGGTGCGGTGTGGCCAGACGCTCAGTTCTAGCCAATCTGTGCAACGGTGCGCCGTTATCGCAGTGACAGCGCGGGCTCCGTTGGCGCCGGTGACCCGGCGGGGGTCGGAGCGCGACCCAGGACTACCAGCGCGTCACGGTCGGTATCATGACGAATTTGGACGTGACGGATATTTCAATTCTCCATGCGACCTAGCGGAAGATGCTGGTACACGCCCCAGTTGGCGATCCACACGTCACAGTGGCGTATCGAGCACCTAAGGACGCAACGACCGACGCGCGGAAACGCCCATCTCTGTGTCCGCGCAAGCCTGAGCGCAGCCAGCGTCAGCGCCAGCGTCGTATTTTATTGCAACGACGACCGCGGACCTGGCTGAATTATCCGCATCCTAAATGTGCTGCAGCATAGTTTCGTGCGCATACGACTGGTAACCCTCGGTATTCGATTCCGCCGTATTCCTCGCCGGCGAGATGGCGGCTCGGCAATGGTGGGGTAGCCCCAAGGGGACAAGGAAGGTCCGTCGACGGCGGTGACTGAATGTGCCAGCCTCGGTGACGCTGATGATGAGCGATCGCGCGATCGTTTGCTTGTCATATATCGTGACGGATTACCTGCATCTCGCTCCAGCTGGGCCGTTACCGGTTTGCCGAGCGGTCTCGATGGTGTGCATGTGGTTGTTGGCCCAGTCCCGGAGTCCGTCGAGGTTGGCGTCGAGAGAGCGACCCAGGTCAGTCAGGCGGTAGTAGACGCGTTTTGGCACGGGGCCTGATGCTGCACGGCGCTGCACGAGTCCGTCTCGCACGAGGTTGCGTAGTGTCGCTGACAGCATCTTGCGGGATGCTCTGCTTCGGCGATGGAGCTCGCTATAGCTGAGTTCCGTTGCGTCGCTGAGGTGTTCGAACACCGTGGTAACCCACTTGTTGCTGATGCTGGCGAGCACTGCCTGCAGTGGGCCGATGTCGCTGTGTGTTCGTCCGCGTAGTTGTATGTCTGTGCCGGGCATGTCAGAACAGCGCGTCGTTGAGGTCCATGATCTCGACGTTGAGGGCACCGAGTACCGTCCTGGTTGCCGAGAGCCCGGGCAGGACGGTACGGGTGAAGTATTGTGCGACAGCGATTTTGCCGCGGTAGAAGTCAGCGTCGGTGCCGGTCGCGCCGGCGTCGAGCTGGGTCAGGGCGATCTGCGCTTGGTGCAGCAGTTGCCAACCGACAAGCAGATCACCGACGGCCAACAGGAATCGCACGGAGCCCAGGCCCACTTTGTACAGTTCGGTTGGTTGCTCGCCGGCGCCGAGTAGGTGTGTGGTCAGCGTCGCAGTCATGGCCTGAACGTCCTCGAGTGCGGTCTCTAGCAGGTGCCGCTCATGCTTCAAGCGTTCGGTGCCGTCTTGGGTGCTGAGGAACTCTTGGATTTGGCCGACGACGTGGGAGAGGGCCTCACCGCGGTCGCGGGGATTTTGCGGAAGAAGAAGTCCTGGGCCTGGATCGCGGTGGTGCCCTCGTAGAGCGAGTCGATCTTGGCGTCCCGGATGTATTGCTCCAGGGGGTAGTCCTGTAGGTAGCCGGATCCGCCGAGGGTTTGCAGGGATTCGGTGAGGTACTGGTAGGCCCGTTCGGAGCCGACGCCTTTGACGATCGGCAGCAGTAGGTCGTTGACCCGCAGTGCGAGGTCGGCATCGGCGCCCGAAACCTGTTGGGCGACATCGGCATCGTAGTGGGCGGCGGTGTACATGTATACCGCCCGCAGTCCCTCGGCGTAGGCCTTTTGCATCATCAGGCTGTGGCGCACATCGGGATGGCGGATGATCGGCACCCGTGGGGCGGTCTTGTCGGCCATCTGGGTCAGATCGGCGCCCTGGATGCGTTGTCTGGCGTAGTCGAGCGCGTTGAGGTAGCCGGTGGAGAGGGTTGAGATTGCCTTGGTGCCGACCATCATTCGCGCGATCTCGATGATGTCGAACATCTGGGCGATGCCGGCGTGACGCTCGCCGACCAGCCAGCCTTTGGCGGGCCGGTCGTGGCCGCCGAAGGTGAGCTCGCAGGTGGCCGAGCCCTTCAGGCCCATCTTGTGTTCCAGGCCGGTGACGTAGACGCCGTTGCGGTCGCCCAGTTCGCCGGTTTCGAAATCGAAGAGGAACTTCGGTACGGCGAACAGGCTCAGGCCCTTGGTGCCGGGGCCGGCGCCTTCGGGTCGGGCCAGCACGAGGTGGACGATGTTCTCGAACAAGTCCCCGGAGTCGGCGGAGGTGATGAACCGCTTCACACCTTCGATGTGCCAAGACCCGTCGGGCTGTGGGATCGCTTTGGTGCGGCCGGCGCCGACGTCGGAGCCGGCGTCGGGTTCGGTGAGCACCATCGATGATCCCCAGCCGCGTTCGGCCCAGATCGTGGCCCAGCGTTTCTGTTCCTCGGTGGCGTGCCGGTAGAAGACGTCCGCGAAGCAGGCGCCCGAGGCGTAAAAGTGGACCGAGGGGTTGGCGCCCAACAGCATCTCGATCAGCGCCCACAGGACGGGGCGGGGCATCGGTGTGCCGCCGAGTTCTTCGGCGATGCCGATCTTGTCCCAGCCGGCGCCGTAGCTCACCCGGTAGGCGGCTTTCAGGCTCTCTGGCAGCTGCACGGCATGTGTTTGCGGGTCGAAGGTCGGTGGGTTGCGGTCGGCGTCGGCGAACGACTCGGCTACCGGACCTTCGGCGATGCGTCGCAGTTCGTCGAGCATGTGGTGCACGACATCGGAGTCCAGGTCACCGTAGGCGCCGGTGTCGAGGATCTCGTCGAGGCCCAGCACTTCGAAGAGGTTGAATTCGAGGTCGCGGACGTTGCTTTTGTAGTGGCCCATGCGAGTGGTCCTTTTTGTAGTTGGTGTGAGTTCTGGGATATCCGCGTGTGGAGTCCGCGGCGGCCTCGTCGGCCGCGTTTCTGCCGGACTTCGCCGTTGTGGCGTGCTGCCTGTCCCTCTCGAATGGGCATGAGCGGGTAGCCGTGCGGAGCTCGGTGGGCGGCGACCACTGGGCATGGTGTTCCGGCGGCCCGGCTGT
>NZ_JCALCG010000017.1:0-133014 GCF_059812225.1 Mycobacterium sp. NGS66
CACACGCCGTCCCAGCCACCCCCGACGACCCCCAGAAAATCCCCGCCTAACCACAAGCCGAACCATGAACCACGCAAAACCGCGAACGCATCGCATTGAACGTTGACGACGGGTTGCATTCGCGCTGATCCCACTGCTGGGCCCCCGTGCAATGTGTGGTCTACTACTATTACGGCATACCCGTACTGGGTATGCGGGTGTCGTGAAGCATGCCCCTGTTCCGGCCCAGAGAGGAGACAATTCACTGATGAGGCGACAGTTAGCAACCAAGGTTGTGGCCGCGTTCGCGGCTCTGCTGACCTTTACCGCATGTAGCAGTTCGGCCAATCAGGCCGGCTCCAGCACAACCTCGGCCGGCTCTGCGGCTGCCTCGAATGCGCCGCCGGGCCAGCAGCCGCATAACGACGCGGACACCATGTTCGCCCAGCAGATGATTCCCCACCACCAGCAAGCTATCCAGATGAGCGACATCATCATTGGCAAACAGGGCATCGATACTCGCGTGATTCAGCTGGCCAACCAGATCAAGGCGGCACAGGGGCCTGAAATCCAAACGATGCAGTCCTGGCTGAGCCAGTGGGGGCAGTCGACGACGCCGATGACCCCTGGCAGCATGCCGTCGGGGAGCCCGATGCCCGGAATGCCGAGCCACAGCGGTATGCCCGGGATGCCCGGAATGAGCGCGACGATGTCCGAACAAGACATGCAGGCCTTGCAGAACGCCCAAGGCGTCGAGGCCAGCAAGCTTTTCCTCACCCAGATGATCCAGCACCATCAAAGTGCCATCACCATGGCCCAAGACGAAATCAAGTCCGGTCGCTACCCCCCGGCCACCGCGCTGGCGCAGTCCATCGTCACCAACCAGCAACAGGAGATCAACACCATGCAGAGCCTCTTGGCCTAGCTGTAAGCAGGCCGGTGGCTACGGCGATCGCGATCACTCTCATGGATCGCCCCCGCCCTTGGTCTGGCGTGCAGATGTGTTTGTCGCGCAAGGCGGAAGGTCCGGGCGACACCACGGGTAGCGCCGGGCGTTTCCTGACCGCGGCGATGGCCGGCTCGCCGAAGCGCCGTGCGCAAACCGATCAATGTACCGGTGTCGGCGAGAACGCGATCTTGCGATTGCGCCTGTTCGCTGTGCAGCGAAGGTGGCCTCGACGCAGGGCTAGGGCTGCCGCGCGGAGTGCCGAATCGGCAAGTCCAGCGTTTCTCGCCTGCTCAGCCGGGCCGGTCAAGCATCAGGAGCGTACGAGTCGCGCAATGGCGTCGGTGGCTTCTTTGAGTTTTACGTCTGCCTCTTCGCCGCCGAGCTCGGCGGCGTCGACGACGCAATGCTTGAGGTGGTCGTTGAGCAGGCCGAGGGCCACGGCTTGCAGAGCGCCAGTCAGTGCGCTCACCTGCGTCAGGATGTCGATGCAGTACTGCTCATCCTCGACCATCCGCTGGATTCCACGAGTCTGACCTTCTAGGCGCCGTAGCCGGTCGAGGTAGCGGTCTTTGTTGGTGATGTAGCCGTGCGGCTCTGACGCGGAGTCCGGTGCTACCGACTTTGTGGGCGGGGTCATCATCGTTCCTTCCTTTGTGATTGTCGGCAAAAACTTTTCCGCCATGGCGATGCTCCTGAAGGGCTATCCCACGCGGTTTGTTCGAATGGAACGGGCTGCTGCGCTGAAATCTCCTGCGGGTCAAGTCTTCTGCGCGATCGGCAACGCAGCGCACACGACCTGCTGTGGTTGCCGGCACACTGGGGGCTAGGGGCGCCAGTCGAACGGAAAGTGCTTGCTCGACTGCCCGCGATACTCGTGGGAAAAGTCAAATCCGCATGCGTCATCCCGCTTGACCACGCCCCAGGTCGCGACTTGCCCCGGTCCCACTTCGGCGCCCGGGGCGTTCACGGTGGTGACCCGGCGGTCGGGGTCCGACGTCGGACCGGTCAGCGCATCGACCCGCACGTCCACCTTGCCGGGGATTTCCGCGCGCCAGTAGGCGAGGTCCCGGGCCGCAGCAAAGGTGATCGGTGCATACTCGATTGCCCGAAGTTCCCCGATCAAGCGTGCGAACTCTGCCGGCCATCCGCCTACCTTGCCGGTGAAAATCTCTTGCAGCGCACCACGCTGCGCGGTGGACGCCTTATCGTCGATGTAGAACATCAGCTCCATCATGGCGTTGGGGTCGTTGAGCCACATGTTGCCGGTGAACTCGCCCAGTGCGACCATCCCGAGGCCGCTAAGGTCCGTGTCGGCGTAATGACCTTCATGGATCTGCCATACCAGAGTGAACAGGCAGTCTCCGTGCGTGGGCTCCTGCGCAAAGCTGCAGGGACAGGGCAGCTTGCAACTGCACACGTCGAACCACTCACCGCGTAGGTGCCAATCCGTTGTTGTTAGTGCCGCCACAGCTTCTCCTCTGCATACCACCCGGGGGTACCTATGGCAGTGAGAGTAGCGGCGGCACACCCATTGCGCAAGTACCCTCTGGGGGTATCATAGACGAGAGCTGGGTCCTTTACTTGGTACGGGTGGGGGGTATAAACTCGGCCGCGTGGAGGTCGCCAAGGTGGTGTTCGGCTCGCCGGCAAGCCAGCGTGTGCCAGGGTCGGCGCCGGCTGGCCGTGAAGTCGGGGGAGCGAGCGGTATCGCCCATGTGAAGTCCCCCGAGTCGCGTGGGGGGTCGTGGTGGGTGTCGGTGGTGGTGGTGGCCGCTGTGGTGTGGGCGCTGGTTGCTGTGGGTGCGCATGGCGCGCTGGTGTTGGGGGAGCGCCACGGTTTTCCTGCGGGGCATGGGTTGGTGTCGTCGTGGGGGGCGCAGTTTGCGGTCGGGGTCGATCACGCGCAGCTGGTGGACGGGTCGGCGCATTCGCATCATCCGGAGCAGTTCGCGACCGCGGTGTTGCCGCAGCGGGCGGTGAGTGGGTTGGCCGCCCTGGGTGTGGTGGCGGCGGTTGTGGCCGTGTTCGGTGTGTTGGGCGCGGTGGTGGTGCCCGCCTCGCGGGGGCCGCCGTGGGGGTTGGCTCGTGGTGTTGGTGGTCAGGATCTGTTGACTCGGTTCTGCCTTTCTCGTCGCTGACTGGTCAGCGTCAGGCCGTGGTGCTGTGGGCATCGATGGCCGGTGATCGTTGACCGACGTCAATTGGGCGCGCCCGGTGTGGCGGCCCGTGATGCTCAAGCGAGGAGCACATGAACCACGTCTTGTCTTTGGATACCGCGGTGGCGCACGGCGCGCGCCGGCTGGCCCGCCGCGGCCATTGCCTGCCCGGTGAGGGGTTTCGGCCTGCCCCGCAGCCATGCCGCCATGCCCCGGATCGGTATCGCCGGGTGGGTGCGATGGTCGGTAACACTCCGGTGCTGTGGATTTCAGAACCCTTCGGCGCCGGCGAGCGCGGTTTTTGGGCCAAGCTCGAAGGCGCCAACCCCGGTGGCATGAAAGACCGCCCGGCCATGCATATGGTTGAGCGCGCGCGCCTGCGCGGCGATCTGCTGCCCGGCGCGCGCATCGTCGAATCCACCAGCGGCACCTTGGGATTGGGGCTGGCGTTGGCCGGCATGGCCTACCGGCATCCGGTCACCCTGGTCACCGACCCCGGCATGGAACCGATCATCCAGCACATGCTGGGCGCCTACGGCGCCCGGGTGGATGTGGTCGCCCACGCCCACCCGGTCGGCGGCTGGCAGCAGGCCCGCAACGACCGGGTCCAACAATTGCTGGACGCCGAGCCCGACGCGTGGTGCCCCAACCAATACAACAACCCCGACAACATCGACGCGTACCGGCCGCTGGCTCTGGAGTTGCTCGACCAATTGGGTGACATCGATGTGCTGGTGTGCTCGGTGGGCACCGGCGGGCATTCGGCCGGGGTGGCCCGGGTGCTGCGTCAATACAACCCCGATCTGGTGTTGATCGGCGTGGACACCATCGGCTCGACGATCTTTGGCCAGGCCGCCACCTCCCGGCTGATGCGGGGATTGGGCTCAAGCATCTATCCCCGCAACGTCGACTACGGCGCCTTCACCGAAGTGCACTGGGTGGCCCCGGCCGAGGCGGTGTGGGCCGCGCGCACCCTGGCCGCCACCGCCTATACCAGCGGCGGGTGGAGTGTGGGGGCGGTGGCGCTGGTGGCCGGGTGGGCCGCGCGCACCTACCCTCGCCACACCACCATCGCCGCCGTCTTCCCCGATGGCCCCCAGCGCTATTTCGACACCATCTACAACGACGACTACTGCCATGACCACGGGCTTTTGGGCGCCGGAGCGCCCAACCGACCCGAGCACATCAGCACGCCCACCGAAACCATCGTGACGCGCTGGACACGCTGCACCACCATCATCGACCCCACCACCACGACACCGACCCCGCTCACCACACCACCACACCCACACGCCGTCCCAGCCACCCCCGACGACCCCCAGAAAATCCCCGCCTAACCACAAGCCCATCACAGCGAACGAAAACAACACGCAACCACAGTCATCTACTGGTTTTGATCGTGACTTATACCCAGGACGGAGCAAAATGCCATGAATTCTGCGACAACAAGCCAACCGGTGCAGCAGATCCTTTCCCGTGAGAATGTGGCGCTGCCTGTGCTTACCCGCAGCGACCTCGCCGATCTTCCCATTGCTCCCAGCGACGTGATCGAGGCGGTGCGGGGCGCATATTTACGTGTGGCGCAAGGATCTTCGGTAGCGCCGGCGAAGATCATGATGCGTTCACCGTATAGGGATTCGGCTTCGTATGCGATGCCCGGCTATGACGGCGGGTTGCAAATATTAGCCTTCAAAGACTATTACATGCAAAATGACGCAGGGAAAAAGGAATACATCACCATTCTGCTTTACGACGATAAGGCTGGTGTGCCGATCGCCTTTATGGACTGCACCCGCGTCACCACATTACGAACCGCGGCCAGCACCGCGCTGATCGCCGGCGCATGTGCCCCCGCCGGGGCGCGCAGCGCGCTGGTGTCCGGTTCGGGTGCCCAAGGCCGCGAAACGTTCCCGTTCCTGCTGACCGCGCTTCCGGACCTGGACCGGCTGCTGCTGTTCGCCACACATCCGGACGGAATCTCCTCGGTACGAACCTATTTGCGCCAACAGTATCCGGATCGAGACATCGAGATAGTTACCGATCCAGAGAAAGCCGCCGGCGATACGGATGTCATGGTCGCAACGTCGGCCGGCCCCGCCACCGACGTCAAGCTGCGCACCAGCTGGCTCAAACCTGGGGCGCTGTTCATCTCTGTCAACGGGACCGGGGTGCACCCATCGTCGCTGCGCGACGCCGACTACGCTGTCGCAACCACCGCGGGTCAGCTCGCAGTAACCGGTACCCGTTTCGCCAACGAGGACGGCTCGTTGCCACTGGACGCGGAACTGCCCGACATCCTTGCCGGACGAGCGCCGGGCCGAGGAGCTGCGGCTGATCGGGTGTTCGTCTTCAACAGCGGCATGGCCATCACCGATATACCTGTGGCCCATGGGCTGGCTACCCAGGCGATCGCGCTGGGGCGCGGCCAGGACATCCGGCTGTGGAGTTAGCGCCAGAGTCCCTGTCGGTGCCGGCGATCATGCCGGCCTGGTTTCGGCAGGCCCTAGCCGACCGCTCACTATTAGATGATCTCGCACACGCGATCGGAGGGCCGTTCCATGTGCTGTTTCCGCCGCGATTCGCCGGTAACCTCAAGGAATTCAGCGACGTCCTCGCCTCGTCCGGCGTAGGTGGGCAAGTGTTTTTCGCCAAAAAGGCGAACAAGGCGGGCTGTTGGCTACAGGTGTGCGCTAACACTGGTGCCGGAGTTGATGTCTCCAGTGCCCCCGAGCTGGTTCACGCGCTGAGCCGCGGGGTGCGCGGCTCCGACATCGTGGTGACGGGTCCAGCTAAAAGCGAGCATTTGCTCTGGCTGGCGTCGCGGCACGGCTGTTTGATCGCTGTCGACGCCCATGACGAGCTCGACCGGGTGATCGCGTTGGCCCGTCGAGGCGAGATCGTCCGCATGCTGTTGCGGGTGCTCCCAAAGGCTAACCCCGACAGCCGATTTGGCTTCCATCCGACTGAACTGGATATCGCCCTAAAGCGGTGTGCTCTGCAGCGGTCGCGGCTATCGATGGAAGGGTTCTCGTTTCACCTCAACGGATACGAGGTCAAGCCACGCGCGGAGTTAGCGGCCCACTTGGTGGACCGCCTGGTCGAGGCACGTACGCAGGGGCTGGCAGCGACCTCCATTTCTATCGGCGGCGGGTTCGCCGTGAGCTATCTCGATTCCGACACATGGGCCCGATTCTTGCGTGACAGTCAGCAAACGGATTTTCACGCTAGAAAAGCGTTCACCCACTTCTACCCATACCACCAGTCCCCAACCGGCGCGGAAATGCTGGCCGCGATCCTGTCCAGCGAAACAGGCCGCGGCACAAGCACAGTCGCCGAAAAACTGATCAAGACAGGAACCAAACTGCTCATTGAGCCGGGCCGGGCGTTGCTGGATGGGGCTGGGTTCACCGTTTTCCCCGTGCAGGGATTCAAGCGGCGAGGCGACTACGGGATCGTCACAGTCAACGGATTGAGCATGAGCTTGTCCGAGCAATGGAAGTCCAGCGAGTTCCTTCCAGACCCGATGCTGTGGCCACAACAGATCCCCGACGAACTCCACCCGACACGCCCCGTCAGAGCGTGCGTTGGTGGAGCGAGCTGCCTGGAATATGACATGCTCACCTGGCGCAAAGTCATACTGCCGCGCGAACCGCGGAACGGCGACCTGCTGGTCTACCCCAACACTGCGGGCTACCAAATGGACAAGAACGAATCCGAATTTCACCTACTCCGTTTGCCCCCCAAGGTTGTAGTGGCCCCCGGCCACGGCCGGTTCCGCTGGCAGCTCGACGAAAACGGCTATCAACGGTGAGCGTCCCGCCCGTGGCTGAGACCCGCAAAGCGCGCCTTGCTTACCTGATGCGTACCAGCCGGCAACTCACCACCTTGGCGGCACCGATCGCCGGCGTCCAATTCGCCCAAGTGGCCTTGACCACTACCGACTTGGCCGTTATGGGTCTCATCGGGGTCCAGGCGATCGCCGCCGGCGGGCTGGCCGCCACCTTGTACAACCTGATGCGCACCATGTGCGTAGGTGTCGTGACGGCGGTGGGAAACATGGTCGCCGGTGCGGCCGGGCGCGGCGAAACACGCTCGGGCACCGACCACCCGGATGACCAGGCGCAGACCGAAATACGCCAGATCACCCGGTCAGCTTTCTTGGTCGCCACCGGGGCCGCGGTGCTCCTCGCCGTCGCCCTGATCGGCTTAGGGTACGTTTTGCCACTGTTCGGGCTAGACGAGGAAGTGGTAAGACTCGCGCGGCCCATGATGATCACCCTGGCCCCGGGACTGATCCCGATGGTCTGGCTCAACGTGTTGCGCCAGTTCTCTGTCGGCATGCGTCGACCTGGCCCCCTGTTAGCTGTCAGCATCGCGTCCATCGCACTCAACGCGGCGTTAGACCTAATGTTCGTCTACGGGCTGCTGGGAATCCCCAAGCTCGGTCTGGCCGGTATCGGATTGGCCACAACGCTGGTACAGGCGGCTACCGTTATCGCGTTCTACTGGATGCTGCGGCGCGACAAGCACCTTGCCCCGCTGCTATCGATACACGGCTGGAAAGCCGACGCCCACACAGCGCGGCGCATCGTACGTCTGGGCATCCCCATCTCATTGACATACGGATCCGAGGCCGGCATCACCTCGCTGGCCGCCGTGGTAATGGGGGCCTTCGGCCCGATTGCGCTGGCCGCCTACAACGTGGTGAATCAACTGACGCGCATCGCCTTCCAAGTCAGTATCGGCCTATCGCACGGCGCATCAATTCTCGTCAGCCGTGCCGTGGGCAGGGGGGACGAAGAAGCTGCTCAGCAGATAGCCACCGCAGCGCTCGTCCTGGGATGGCTCACCACCGCGGCTATCGGCGTGCTGTACGCGGCGGCCCCACAGGTGGTGTTGCGGCCATTTCTCGACCCCGCCGACTCGTCAACTATTGTGTTGGCCGAGCTCTTCCTGTTCTTTGCGATAGTTCAGCAGATCGTGGACTTCACGCAAAATATCGCCGTGGGGTTGTTACGCGGAATCGAAAACACCGCGGCCGGGTTGCGCGCAACATCGATCGGGTACTGGCTGGTGGGCCTGCCCGTCATGCTGCTGCTAGCATTCCCCGCGCACTTGCAGGGCCCAGGAGTGTGGATCGGGCTCAGCGCCGGTTTCGCAATGACAGCAGCGTTGCTACTGCGCCGGTTCCGCAAAGACCTGCCACAAACGACCTGACAGCATCGTCACCGAGCAGCCGGAGTTGAAGCATGAAGGTGCGGAAGTGATGAGTTTATTGACGCGGTTCCGCGGTTTCGACAAGCCCAGCCGGATGCTGCTGATCAATCAGTTCGGCATCAACGTCGGTTTCTACATGCTGATGCCGTATCTGGCCGGCTACCTGGCCGGGCCGCTCGGGCTGGCGGCGTGGGTTGTCGGTCTGGTGCTGGGTACCCGCGATTTCTCCGAATTGGGCATGTTCCTCGTGGGCGGCACGCTAGCTGACCGGCTGAACTACAAGTGGCTGATCGTGGCTGGGTGCCTGCTACGCGCCGGCGGGTGCGCGCTACTGGTGGCCGCCCAGTCAATACCCGCGGTGTTAATCGCCGCAGCGACCATCGGTTTCGCCGGTGCTTTGTTCAACCCGGCGATCCGTGCCTATCTGGCCGCCGATGTCGGCGAGCGCCGTGTTGAGGCGTTCGCGATGTTCAACATCTGCAATCAGGCCGGGATCTTGCTTGGCCCGCTGGTTGGACTGGCGCTGATGGCCATTGACTTTCGGGTCACCGCGGCAGGGGCGGCGGTGCTGTTCGCTGTGCTCACCGTGACGCAGTTGCTCGCGTTGCCTCAGCACGGTGCCGTCCCTGCGCCGAAGAAAACCTCGATCTTGCAGGATTGGCGGGTCGTCGTCGGCAACCGGTCTTTCCTGTTGTTCGCCGCGGCGATGATTGGCTCCTACGTGCTGTCGTTCCAGATCTACCTCGCGCTGCCCCTGCAGGCATCGATGCTGGCGCCAGGCGCCCATTCATTATTGGTCGCAGCGCTTTTCGCGGTGTCAGGCCTGATCGCGGTCGGTGGGCAGCTGCGCATCACCCACTGGTTCGCCGGGAGCTGGGGGTCTAGACGCAGTCTGGCCGTCGGCCTAACCATCCTGGCGGTGTCGTTCCTGCCCCTGATCGCCATCCCGGACCGCCAGCGCTTGGGCGCCATTCCGGCAGTCGCCGCGCTCTTAATCACAGCGGCACTGCTGGCCGTCGGCTCGGCCGCGGTCTTCCCGTTCGAGATGGACACCGTGGTCTCGCTGGCCGAACGACTGGTGGCCACCCAGTACGGTTTGTATAACACCATCATCGGAGCCGGAATCCTCGTCGGCAATCTGGCCACTGGCGCCGTGATAGACGCCGCACGACGGATCGGCGTCGGCGAACTGCTATGGGCAGGACTGATTCTCATCGGAATCATCGCCGCTGTGGCATTAAACCTTCTGGACCGTGCGCATCGCCTGCAACCCACGCACTCCGATGCCATCACCGCCTAAGCGGCGTCAGAGCTGCCGGCGCGGCAATGTCAGCGGATAGCGGTAACACAATAATCCATGCGATATTCCTGCCCGGTGACCGTCGAAGGATCCGAACTTATCGAATACTTGTCACCATACCCCTTGAGGGTATACGGCTTAGGGTCTATTCTCGGATCGTGAAGTGTTTCCCGCTCGTTTGCGGCGCTCGCATCGATCTGGGTAGGTCGGTCGATGGGGCGTCTGGTCGCGGGTCGAAAGCTGCTTGTGCTGTAGCGGTCGTGCAGTCCCTTGCGCCTAGCAGTGAAGTCGCAGTCTAGGCACGGTGAGGCCGATGGGCGCCAGGGGATCATCATGGCGAGGTTTGATCGTCGGCACGGGGATCGCCGCGGCGGTGGTGTGGGTGCTCACAGCTGGCCTGTGTGGATTGCACCAGGCTGAGTCACATGGGGCTCATGCGCCGCAGTCGGTGTTGGCGTCGGTGGGTCAACGGTTGGCTGCCCACGCTGAAGACGCCTCCCTTGGCGACGGTTCGTCACACGGTTGTCCGGGGCAGTTCGCGACCGCGGGCCCGCCGCGGTCAGTGACCGAGTTGGCCGTGCTGGGTGCAGTCGTGGCGGCGGTCATCCTTACGGGATGGCGTGCGCCGCTTATCATTTCGGGCGGACGCGGCCCGCCGGTCACGCCGGCCAGTGTGCTTACCGGTCAAGATCTGTTGACGCGGTTCTGCTTGTCTCGTCGCTGACTGGTCAGCGCCAGGTCGTTGTTGCCCTGCCACGACGGCCGGTGATCGCCGACCCTTGTCAACGGCCGCTGCCCTGGTTCGCGGCCCCGGCACCGAAGCGACCATGCCTATGACCGGCGTTGCGTCCCTTGTTAATCGGGTCCACCCGATCAACGCCCTAAAGACTCCCAAGCCGCCCCGCTGCGGACCCGGCGCCGGCGCCTATTCCGGTCCCGGCGCCACACTAAGTCACGGCTTTGTGCTGCGGATCTCGGAACCGCTGAGCCCGCCCAACCGGGAATTTCGGGCCAAGGTAGAAGGCTTCAACCCCGGCGCCAGCATGAAATACCCCCTCGCCACCCAGATGGCGGAGCTCGGCCAGGCCGACGGTGAGCTGCATCCCGGCGCTCGGGGCGTCGAATCCACCGGCGGCATCCTGGACTTACGACCCGCGCCACGCGCCCAAACCTGGTTCGCGGCAGCACTTTCCACCGTACCGGCCGCCGGTCGCCGGACAGCTGCGCATCACCCGCTGGTTGGCCACTCGCCGCAACTCGGGGCGCAGTCTGCTCATCGGCACGACGATTCTGGCGGCGTCGCTCGTGCCGCTACTCATAGTGTCCGGCATTCAGCGCCTGGGCGCGCCGGCGGCAGTGGGCGCCCTACTGCTATCGGCGGGCCTGCTCGGATCGGCTCGGCTGCGGTGTTCCCCTTCGAGATGGACACCGTCATCGAACTCGGCGGCGGCCGAGTTGTAGCCACTCATTACGGGTTTTGCACCATCGTCGGCGCCGGGATCCTCCTCGGCAGTCTCGCCACCGGATCGATATTCGGTGTCCACACACCGCTCCAAATCAGCGAACTCCCGTGGGCAGCACTAGCTCTCGTCAGCATCGTCGCCGTACTTGCCCTGCACCGATTCAACGGCACACCAAACCGCCCATTCCGAGGTCGGGTTTATTGGCTTCCCCTCCAAGCCATTCGCCCTGCGGTGCACCGCACCGCAGCGATTCGTCTCGACCTACTCAACCCACTGGATTGCAGCCCAAGGAAAGGGGTTTCGGAATGACAACAAAACGACAACGTCGAACGGTGGTTACAGTCGCGACCGTGGCGATCGCCGCCGCGATGACCGTGACGCTGCATTCACCCGCAAGCGCCCACGCGGACAACGGTTCCATGACCCATTTGCCTCTCCTCCCTCTAGGCATTCGCTATGGTGCGATCGCCTATGCCCCCAACGGCGCATTCGGTAAATCATGGGATCAGCGAACTAAAGCGCAAGCAGAGAACGCCGCAATGAACATGTGCGGCATTACCAGTTGCGAAGTGCTCAGTAGTTTCACCCAATGCGGCGCGCTCGCCTACGACGGCTCGACTTCCGCGGGCGGAATCGGCTTTACGCGCAGCATGGCGGAAGACGACGCCATAACCCGGCTCGGCGGCGGGTGGATACTCACTTGGGCGTGCAACTAGGGCGCCCAGACACCAATTTACCTGACCTGCTGACAGTGGGGATCGGTGTTCCCCGATCTTGGCTAGCCGCACCTCGGCCGTTCATGAGGCTTTCGGTGGCGCGGGCGTCTTTCCCCGGCTGGTCGCCGCAATTGTTGACAGAATCACGTTCAACGCGCGCATCCTCGAAACGGGCACCGTCTCTTATCGGTTGCGCACATCCAAGACCGCTTCCCGACGCAGACGGGCAGGCTGAACGAGGCCCGTTCACGCCGTTCGTCGGAAACGTCGGTCCCCTTCGGTAGGCTCAGCTTCCGTGGCGGAGCCAATCGGCCCTTCTCTCGGCCTCGACCCCAACCGGCTCGACGCGTCGCTGCACGACTTCCTCGGGGCACCGCACTATGTCGGCTCGGTGCACGGGGTCGACGAACTGCGCGCTGACGTCGACCGTTTCGCTCGTATGCTGCTCGGCTATGACTGGGTGACCGGCGAAGCACCTGAACCAGAGTCCGGTCAATGCAACGGCATGTGATTAGGGGCGCGGACCTCGCCATCTGCCAGACAGGAGAAGGTGACCGCGACCTCGTTTTCATCCACGGCTTTCAGAACGACCACACGACTTGGCGTCCGCTGATCGAGCGGCTCGATGAAAACCGGTATCGATTCACGTCGTTCGACCTGTTGGGTTGCGGCGCGAGTAGCAGTGCGGATAGCTGGAAGCGCTGCACGATCGATGAGTACGGCGCCGACCTCATCGCCCTGTGCGATGTGCTCAACATAGACCGACCAGTCGTCATCGGTCATAGTCTCGGCGCTGCGGCCATCCTCAGTGCCGCACTGACCAGGCCCGACCGGTTCGCCGGGATTGTACTCATCGCGCCCGCATCAACGACGGGACTTGACTTCTTGCCCGACGAGGCGAGCTTCGACGCGCTTGCTCACCCAACACGTGAACAGCAACTGACTTTGGCTCGCGCCGCTTTCCGCCACGTGTCCGAGGAAGATTTCCACACACTGATGGCGGTGATCGAATTAGCTTCGCGCGAGCACATCGAGGGCGCGGCCCGGGCGATGCGTACATTTACACGCCAACCGGAGCTCGCCGACCTCGATATCCCATCGATCCTGATCTGTGGCGACCGTGACCGCCATGTACCGCTGCGTAACCACCTGGCGACACAGCAGGCGATCCCCCGATGCGGCTTGCAGGTCTACTTCGACATCGGTCATGTGCCGTTCACCGAAACGCCCGACAGCTGCGCCGCCGTCATCGAGCGGTTCCTCGCGACAATTGGCTGACAGCGCAAGGCTAAGGCCATTACCGATCTACCGCTCGCCGCAAGCAAGGCCACCTTTTGGCCAGCGTGCAGCCGGCCATTTCCCATCCTCACGTCAAGAGTTACTTCAAAGTTGACAGTGCGGTCTAACCGCCGGGGCCGAAATTCGTGAAGATCGCTGGGGCCGAAACACTTGACGAGACTCATCATATTGACTGGGCAGGGACATCGCGTGGTTGCCGTAAACCCACTGCCCGGCAACGGCTTCCCTATTCGATGGATGAGATTAGAGATGACGTGGGCGGCAAGCGTCGTGGTATTAAGCTAACCCGGCGGCATCTTCACGGCCGCCCCGCCGGGGTTCGCGAGGCAATCAAACTTTGGGGATCGCAGCGCCGGGATACCTTCCACCTACCCAGCGATGCTTACTTGCGTCGGGCACGCCTAGCCAGCCGCTGCAACTCAGCCCGCAATCGAGCGGATTCTTCAGAGCTGATCTGTTCAACGAAGTGGCTAAGCACCAGTTCGGAGCGCCCTCCGCCGTCCAGCGCCTCACACATGAGTTGGGCGCTGTGCTGCTCCCGGGTCAGCGTCGGCCAGTACCGGTAGGCCTTGCCGTCGCGTTCACGCGCCAGCCACCCCTTGGTGTGCAGGTTGTCCATGGTGGACATCACCGTGGTGTACGCGATCTCCCGTTGGGCGGCGAGCTCGTCAAAGATCTCGCGGACGGTCGTAGTGTCGTCCCGGCTCCAAATGCGGTCCATCACCACCGCTTCCAACTCCCCGAACCCGCGTACTCGCACTTGCCAAGCCTCCGATCAACGCCACACTGCCGCACGCCGCATCCGATGGCGCCGACCGTGTACTGCCTACGTACCCATACAGTAGATGAAGGTCCCAGCGCACACAATTTCACGCGGGCTCAACACCACTGAGCCGCACACATCAAATTCCAGGGTGGGACCAGGCCGCCGGATGAGACCCAACACCTCAGATCACCCGCCATCTCACCGCCCCCCAAGCGGGCCGACCAAACTCAGCCGGCGACCCGGGCACGCCCGAGGATATGGGTATGTTTCGGAAAGAACCGCAACGGAGCGTAGGAGAACCGGGCGATCTCCTCGATCACGAAACCGGCGGCCTCGATCGCCGCGGTGGTGTCCCGATTGGGATGACAGCCGCCACCCACGCGCGACCACACCGGGGTGATGGCGTCCTGCAGCAGGCCGAACACCGGGCGGTTCGAGCGCACGTGCTCAAAGAACCGCAGCTCGCCGCCGGGCCTCAACACGCGCGCTATCTCGGCCAACGCGCCGCCAACATCCGGCACCGAACACAGCACCAGTGACGTGACCGCCGCGTCGAAGCCGGCGTCTTCGACAGGGAGCGCCGTCGCATGCCCGGCCACCACCTCAACGGCCACAGCGGCCCGCTCGGCGGCGGCCTCGGCCAGCGCGCGCAAGGTAAGGTCGGGCTCGACCGCGACCACCTGGTCAACCGTGTCCGGGTAATGTCCGAAGTTCAGCCCGTTACCGGCTCCGATTTCGATCACCCGCCCCGTCAACCCCGCCAGCACGCGATCGCGGTGCTCAGCACTCCCCCGGGGTTCGGACTCGGCGCTAATCCGCTCATACATCCGCGCAAAACGAGGATGCTGAAACCGCGTTAGATCCGTCACGCTCTGATCCTCCTTACCCTGCCTCGAAACGGCAATCGCGCAATACATCCCATGCGACGATCGACCGTCCTACTGTCTATGTACACAGATAGTAATAGAGGGCGATGCCGGGTCAGCCCATGTTCACGTCAGCCGCCTTTGCGGTTCTCGGGACGACGTGACCGTCAGGACGAAATTGTGAACCTTAGTAGCCGTTCGACTCGTGTATTGGGTGAGGTGATCGAAGTGTCTCAGATTGGCGGACAGGCGGAACTGAAAGCCACGGGCCAGTTGGCGCCCTCCAACGAGCACGTCGGTAGTGCGGAGCGATGCGTGCGGTTGACGTGTCATGCGGGCCGTGCCGAAAACGTCGTCAAGGAGACGCTGTTTGAGGCGCGGCGTCAAACATCCGGTGGTGCTCGAACGCTGCGACTACCGGGGTCGGATCGGGGCACATATCGCCGCCGATCTCCAAATCACCGAAGGAGTATGAATTTTCGATCACCGGGGGAACGGCACGACGACGGTGACACGGCGCACCCGGTGGCCGATCGGGCCCGAATGTCAGATGGTCCTCGGCGATTGGCGTGCTCCCCAGATCGCGCTACGGCCCGTTCGTGCGGTCGTCGGCGCCGAATATGTGTGGTGTTAACAGATGGGGGCCCGTCATGACGTCAGCGCAACGCGGATTCGGCATCCCAGGTGACCGGCGTGTGCCCAGAGATGACAGCCACCGCTACGCGATGTGGGATGCCGCTTACGTTTTGGGATCGCTATCCGCAACGGATCGCCGCGAATTCGAGTCCCACATGGCCGATTGCCCGGTGTGCCGCGATGGCGTCGCTGAACTCAGCGGCATGCCGGGGCTGTTGTCGCAACTCGACCGCACTGACGTCTACGCGATCAACAAGTTCGACCACGGGTCCGCGGAGATGGCGCCGGAGTTGCTGCGGTCGTTGCTGACACGGGTACGCTGGCGCCGTCGTCGTACCCGCCTGACGGTCTGGGCGGCCACGGCCGCCGCGGCCGCGGTGCTGGGGTTTGGTGGGTTGGTTGGCTTTCAGGGACATTCCCCGACGTCGCCGCCGCAGACGAGCGTGTCCGCGCAGCCGATGGCCCAGGTCGGCACGACACTGCTGGCCTCGACGGTGTCCCTGAGCAGCCAGCAGTGGGGAACATACATCGCGCTCAACTTCGTGTGCCTGGCTCCACCGGATGCCCCCCACGACACAGTGGCGATGGTTGTGGTCGGTCGCGACGGTAGCCAAACGCGACTGGCGACCTGGGTGGCCATCCCGGGCCATAACGCCACGCCAACCGGGAGCATCTCGATGCCGGTCAACCAGATCGCGGCAGTGCGGGTCGTTTTGGCCGACAACGACCAGGTGATGCTGGAGCGCTCAGTCTAGGTTAGCCGTAATTCGATGTCGTCGGTGAGCGGGAGGATCCGGATCGCCGGGCCGTGCACAACGGTAGCGCCGCGGGCTCCAACAGGGCAATAAGTTCTTCGGACCGGCGTGCCGCCGTCACCCCGATGGTAAATCCTGCCGATGGTTTAGTTGCGGGCGGTTTCAAGGATTCCATCGGTCACCCGCATTTCGTAGACCGTCAGCGAGCGCAACTCGTCATCAAGGCAGCGTCCATCACGACCCGAGAAGACACGTTTCAGGAAAGGCGAAGCGACCGTGGGTTCGTTGGGGCGGTCGCCGTGTTTGGTGCGTCAGCGGATCCCCTTGCGAGCAGCCGATCGACATCTTGCCTCGCTGCCTCAGCCTGGCTACCCGCTAGCGTCCGAGTGGTGGCGGTCCGAACCACGGAGAGGATTCAAGACACGCGTTGCTAGACAAAAAATGAGACAGCACGAACTGCGAGTTCACGATTCGACGCTGGTTGTAAAAGTAGTTCTCGTTTGAGAAACCAGGCACTGCCGTTTGATCGGCAGATGGTGGCCCTGGCAACGACGCCGGTCGGTCGTCGGCCCGTGGGTTGTCCCCCGCGATTGCACCTCCGAACATTCACCGGCCGGGGGTGGGCAAGGGCATGCCCGGCATCGACGGCATTGGCGACATGGAGGGCATGTTCGTCATAGAGGGCATGGGCATGTTGGACATACCCTTCTTCATGTCGTTCGTCATTCTTTCCATGTCTGCCTTCATGGAGGCGCAACAATCGCCCTTCATGGAGCCCCAACAACCTGGCTGTGCGATGAGGAGATAGAGGCCGGCGGCGATGATGAACAGGCCGGTCAAGATGCCGGTGGCGGCAAGGGCTGGGTAGAGCCAGCGAGTCCAAGTCGGGCTGCTAGTGCTCGGGGTAGAGGAGGCGGAGTCTGTCATAGGTGCTTACCTTTTTCTCGCAGGGCGGTTCGAGGGATCGACAGCAACATACGCTACTACTTAGTAGCTTAGTAGGTCGGCGGTTATCCACGTTTCGACGCCGCGCTCGTCGCGATTTTGTGCGGCGACGGCGGTTTGCTTTTCGGCATCCGGAGGATGCGGCATGGTGGCTGCCGCGTGATGGGCACCTCTCAGCGGGACGCCCAGTTGGATCGCCAGATCGCCGACCTGCGCGAGGAGTTGCGGAAACTGTGGGGAGGAGTCGCTGCATTGGGGGCCGCCGCCGACGAGCAGCCGAGCCCGCAACCCTGACTCATGACCTGTGCCGTAATCCTCACGCTCTCAACGCGACGCAGGTGCGTAGTGCGGGGCCGCAGCCTGCGTTCCAAGAGCCGACCGCAGGAGAGCGGCTCACCCCTTTCACCGAGGTGGTGACACTTCTCATCGTCCGTCATTCAAAGTGATGTAGGCGCGCTGGTCTTCTGCAACCTGGCATCACTCGCTGGGCTCGTCGGCGGATAGATCACGAAGTTGCTCGGCGACGTCCGCGAGTTCCTGCTCCAGGTCGCGCTGATGCGCTTCGAGTGCCTGGCGTCTGACCGCCGCCGTGTCCTCGACGCCGCAATCAATGCCGCCCTGGCGTTTCGATCCTCCGCAGCAGCCGGACCTGCGATCACCCAGCCAGTGCTGGGCATCGCCTCGCTGGATTGTTGTCATGGTTGTTGCTCTCCTTTCTGGATCTCCTCGATCCGCTTGGCGATCGCGTCGTAACGCTGCAGCACTGCATCGATCCGCTCCACTCGATCCCGCAGCGACGCAGCCCAGGCGCCGAGCAAGCCAGCGCCCTCGCCCGTGAGCTCATATGTGCGCTTGAGCGGCCCTGCGACGTCGTCGTTCCACGATGAGCTGACGAGGCCTTCGGCCTCAAGCGAACGCAAGAGCCGGTATAGGTTGCCGAAGTCGACCCTGCCTTCCTTGAGCAGGCCTTCCAGCGATTCCGCGACTTCGTAGCCGTGGCTCGGCCGTTCCGCCAACAACAACAGCACGGCGGGTTCAGCGAAACGCTCGACTTTCGCGCGTACCTCGAAGCTGGCAGGGCCGACGCGACACCGGCATCGCGGCTGGCGGGCAGTCACAACTAAAATGGTATGTAACTTACATAGGTAAGTCAACAATCATTCGGGTCGATCAACGGCCTCTTGCCGATCGGGAGCGCCAGCTCGACCTGCGTTGGATCATCCCGTCATTCCAGCGGGCTACAAATGTCACGACCAACGACATCGTCGCGGCTGGGTAATGGCCGCACCGCTTGAACCAGATGGTGAAAGCCAGGCGGCGTTGCAGCGCAAACGATTTGGCTCTGGGGCCATCTGCTTGTCGAGAATCAGTTTTCCGAAAATGGTGCCCTGAGGCGGACCCTGTCGCGTGAGGGCGGCGATCGGCGGCGTTCGGGATGGGTGCGGTTGTCCCCGATCCGGTGTTGCAACTTCGTGTTACGCAGATACGCGTGCTCGGCCGCCGTTCGCCTTTAGACGGCTCCCGGGCAGTGCCACATGATGCCGACTGCAGTGAGACGGCGGGATCAGCGGCCCCCGGCGAGGACAAGCCTTGTGGCCTGGGCAGCTGGGCAATGTCCGCCTGGGAGTTGGGCAGTGCGTGGGGTCCCTGTGCTCGCCGCAGGCTGGGCCGGCGCGATGCGTGTCGCGTTGTCGGGGGCACGAGCCCCGGTGCGGCCCTGCGGAATCGGTTCGCGATCAGCAGAGCCAGTCCGGGATGGTTTCCCAGCGTTGGCTTGTCAGGTCGGCGCCGCAGGCGCCCAGTCGTTCTTGAAACAGTCCGTCGGCTAGTAAATACGAGGCGACCGCAACGCGGCGTGCGCAGTCGCGGCGCGCGTAGCCGACTGCCTCATCCACGGACGGGTCGCCGCTGGCCGCGAATCCCAGCCGCACCCGCGAGCCAACCAGCGCGGACAGCGTCGTCGCGGTTATGTGCAAATCGGCGCGCGCTCTGGGGTCAGTGGTGCCCGCCGCCGCGAGAATCACGGAATTGCCCAGCCGCCAATCGGATTTCGCCAGCTGGTCGGCGACCACGCGCGCGATCTCCCCGCTCGGTCCCAGGGCGGGGGCGACGATGACATTCGGGTGCCCGCTGTCCGCGACGTGGACGGACAGGTCGGTGCGCACGTGATATCCGCGCGACAGGAACGCCGGGACCACGACGGCGGGGCGGCCGCCGGGCGCCGCCTGCGCGAGCATCTCGCTGGGTGTGGGGCCCAACACGTCGACGAACGCGACCTGGACCCGGCGGTCGAGAAGCGCGCTCACCTACGCGGCAAGGTATCCGATCATGGCGGCACCGCCGGGCCTGCGGGTGCCATGTGCGGCCAGGATCAGGTCCATGAGGTGCTCGGCGGGTCGTCGATGGCGAGCCGGTAACCGCGCTTGACCACCGTTGCGATTATCTTCTTGTCGCCCAAGGCCGTTCGCAGTCGAAGCATGGCCGTGTCGACGGCGTGCGGGTCGTTGCTGTTGCCGGGCAGCACCCGTAAGATGTCGTTACGCGCGACGACATCGCCCGGTCGTTGCGCCAGCGCGCGTAGCGCCGACATGCCAGACGGCGATAGCAGCTTGATCGAACCGTCCAACACCACGCAGCTGCCGCGGATTTCGACCGTGTGACCAGCGACCTTCACGGTGCGCGATCCCAGCAGCGGTAGCTCCTCGGCGATGTGCCGGGCCAAGGCGCCCAACCGCATTCGTTCGGGCGCTGACGTCGGGATGCCTTTGCGGATCAGCGGTTTGGAAGTCACCGGCCCGACGCACATCGCGTGCACGTCGGTGCGGAGGGCCTCCACCACCTGGTCCTCGATGCTCAACTCGCGACTACGTTCCAGCACCGCCGCCGCCGCGGGCGCCGACGTGAAGGTGACTGCATCGAATTGCCGTCGTGCGATCCTGGTGATCAGCTGATCCAAATCACCGCCCAATGGTGTCGGCTTCCATCGGTACACCCGGATGGGCACCACTTCGGCGCCCGCGAAACGCAGACCGCTGACAAATTCCGGGAACGGGTCCCAGGAGTCGGCGGCGCCGTGCAGCTGGATGGCGACGCGCAGCCCGGACACGCCCGCCTCGAGCAAATATTTCAGCATTTCCCGTGAGGATTCGGACTCAGGACACCACTCCTCGCCCAGGCCGGCGACGCGCACCGCATTCGTGCTCTTGGGCCCACGTGACACGATCCGCGCCTTCGACAACGCCGCGATCAGTTGAGTGGCCAGCCCCCAACCCTCGGCCGCGGCCAGCCAGCCGCGGAAACCGATGCCCGTGTGCACGACCAGAATGTCGGGCGGCTCGGCGATCAAAGCCTCAGTGCGGCTGTACAGTTCGTCGTCGTCGGGCAGCGCGATCATGTTCATCGCGGGCGCGCTGCAGACCTCGGCGCCCTGTCGGCTCAGCAGCGCGCACAATTCCTCGGCACGCCGAAATGAGGTGACAGCTACCCGGTAGCCGGACAGCGGCGCGTATTCTCCTTGGGCCATATGACCTGTGTATGCCCGGGGCGTTTCGGCCGCGTTACCACACAATTGCTGATGCATTGCCCTTGCTCGACGGTGGCGGGCTCGGTTTGAGGCACGGACTGTGGCGCGCTTCCGACCGCGACGCGCCGGCGTATATACAGCATCCAGGTCAAGGTCGCGAAGCCGATATAGGACGGCAGGAACATCCAATACGGCCGTCGGCCTAGTCGTACATGTCACCGCACAGCTTTCGCTGTATCAATGCGCGAAATCGAAAGGCAGTTAGTGATTTTCGAGGATGTGGGGACCTTTGCACACGCGCCGACGTGTGGCCGCAACCCTACTGGGTGCGGTGCTCGTGTTGATCGGAGCGTCGGGAGCAGCCGTGGTGAGCTCGGCTGCGGACGCGTGCGGTCCTGTCCGCCCACTAACGCCGCGCTGCGATGTTCAACAAATAGGGCACCCGCATCGCGGGCATCATGACGCCCGACAATGCGACGTGGAAGCCTGCGGTCGCTTTAGGCTACGGCCGCGCCGACACCATGACGATCACCGCCACTGGGTCGATGGCAGCATCGCCAGGGAGGTATCGAGATTCACGACGCTGATCCCGCCCAGCCAAACCAAGGTCTAGCTGACAACCACCCGCCGCAACCCCACCGGGCCGTGTGTCTAGGGACACCATCGGCCCGATCACCGACAAACGTGATTGCCGAGATGGCGTCGGCAGACGATGACACCGTCTTTAGCACCCTGCGCTCACATAACGGCATGCCGGCAAAGGCTGCCCCGCAACAAGGTCGTGGGTAACCCGGCCACGGACTCACCCCCGGCGGTTCGGTCAGCCGGATCAACACCCGCCAATGCTGCGCGGTTCGCAGTGGGAGATCTCGGTCGCGATGCCTGCAACCACGCTTGGCCTCTAGCAACACTTGCTACGTCCGTACCTACTAAGTACTATAGTAGGCAGTACATATTTCCTGTTGGGAGGAGTGGCGTAGATCAGCATCCAAAAGCCGTCAGCAGATGGCCCAATAGAATGGAACCCCTGCCATGTTCGCCGGCATCACGCGCCACGCCGGCGCCCTGGTTACCGCAATTGTGATGCTAACCGGCACCGAAATTCTGGGCCTCGGCCCAGCAGCGGCCGACCCGGACCAGGACGACCAGTTTCTGGCGCTGCTCGTTAAAAAACAGATCCCCGCCCGCCGCAACGTGCCAAGCCTCATCGCCACAGCCCATAAAGTTTGTCGCAAACTCGATGGCGGCATGCCGGTGGACGACCTACTGGACTCGATGAGGAACAATGCGTTCAACGTCGACCCGCCCGAGCGCCAGTACGCCCCCGAGCGCCTCACGCGCACCCTCACCCGATTCATCACTGCGGCAGTGGAGGCCTACTGCCCGTACGATCAACCAAAGATAGCTTCCATCATCACTATGGCTAATCCCGTGCCGGGATCGAATGAACCGACGCACCGGGTCGCCGCGTACACACACAACACGGTCTTCTCAGGAAGCGATCTTGGTGAGCCGCCACCGTGGTTGGACATGATCAACATGCCGGCGGGTCGGCAGGAACTGCCGGGCAACGGTGTGGTGCTGTTGCCACACTTGATGGACGGCGACGTTTTCGTGGCGGGCCGCTACCGGGACGACCGGTCGACCCGTGACGCGCCTGGCACAGTGCCCGCTTCCCTATTCGGAGCGTTTCCCAAGGGAGATCCCGACTTGCCCAACCCCCCGCAGACTTCGGCACCACCGCCACCGACGGCGCACATCCTGACGCCACCGCAGCCAATCGCGGCACCGCCGCCACCAAAACAATCCCCGCCGCCGCCGCGAGAGCCGCCGCCACCGCAAGAGCCACCGCCACCGCAACAGCTGGAGCCTCGTGCTACTGCTCCTCAACCAGGGGGCGCTGCCGGCGGTGGTGGTGGCAGTGGTGGCACCGGCGGTGGGGGGATCGGCGGCGGTGGCGGAAGTGGTGGCAACGGAGGTGGCGGTCCGGTGGAGTCACCGCCGGCGCCCCGCATGCCGCCGGGCTTTGTCAGGCTCGCACCGTGAGACAGCGAACTGCACGGTGGGCTGGTCGAACCCGGACAGTGATCCACCACCCACGTGGATCTGAACTCACCGCCGGTGCGCGCCACGCTGCACCGCTGCCAGCAGTTCGTGCCCGCCCTGCGCCACGCCCAATTGGACCGGGCCGATCCGCTGCAGGTCTCGGGCGCGGGCCGTGCACGCCAAGCCAGATTGACGCTGTTCGTCAACTCACAAATTGCTGATGAAACGACTGGGCTTCCGTCCCTGCCTGGTCGAAGACGCTCAGGCCCGACACAAGTGGCGAATGGTCAGAGTCCGCTTGGCGGACCTCGACAGCTTCACTGCTGAAGTGGCGCACCGAGCTGGGCAGCGTCTACGTCTTATCGTGCGCGATCATCGCGTACTGCGGGGCATAGTCATCGGCCCTATCACCGACCAGCTGGACCGGCTTGCCCCTGATGTTCTGATCGTACTTGCCGGGCATCGTGGCATTTTTCCCACGAAAGATAGTGCGCACGAAACTCCGGACAGTGCAGCTGCGCCGCAATATACGCCGAGGCGTTTTTCAGCACTGCGATGGTTTGCGCCTGCTCAGCCACTTGCGCGCGGAGTCGGCTCAACTCCGCACGCTCATTAGCCGAAAGCGGTTGGCCGCCAACAAGGTCCGGCCGACCGCCAGCTCCGGCCTCGGCCATCCGCCACCGCTCATCACGCACCCAAGTCTGTAGCACGCTTTGATGCAGATTCAGCTCGCGGGCGACATCGGCGACTCGCTCCTTGGCATCGATGACGCGATGTGCGGCGTCGAACCTGAACTGGGGAGTAAACGATCGCCGTCTTCGGCGCACACCGTTATTTTCCAACGACCACGACCCCCTGTCATCTCAGCCATCCACCGCTTCCGGGGAGCCGCATCAGGCGACGATTTTGACGTCCACCTCGTGAATGCCTGGCCGCGCCGGGGTGATCACGGCGTCACCGCGTCCGACGGGGGAGAACGCACGCAGCGTCCACGATCCCGGCGCAGCAAAGAACCGGAAGTCACCGGTGGCCGATGAGACGACCTCGCCGGTGAACTCGTCCGACGCGTCCAGCAGCCGCACGAACGCGCCGCCTACCGGCTCTCCGGCTTCGTCGAGGACCCGGCCTCTGATCACCGTCTCCTTCTCGATGTCAACACCGGCGGGCAGAGTGATCCATCTCCTCAGTGCAGCCATAATCGCCTTCCCAACTCAAATCTGGACCCCATCACGGAGGCGTATTCGGCCAAACCCGTCGTGGTACTGAACATTCTGCCGCCCGGATGGCTCGCGCAGTTGCAATCACGTTTGCCGAGAACCTACCTAACTACTGTGTGTGTACGTAGATAGTAGACGCGAAATCGCATACTGACAATGCCGGTTTGACCGTGGGAGCAGGGAAACTCATGCGCCTGCAATCGCCCGAGCAGCCGCGGTCGTCGCTTCATGGGGCGACCATTGGGCACGGCGGCGAGGACGTCGGCCACTGGCTCGCATAGCAATGCCTCATCGACTTGTCAAACGCTACAGACTTGCGTGGCCGATGATCACGGCCAGCGCCACTTAGCTATTGACCTACTACGTAGGTACCTAGACGATACCTTATCGGGCAATTGGGGTTTGGTAGCGCACCGAGTTCCCGGATGCGCATCACTCAACCACCTGGAGCTTCAAGTGAATCTACCGCTACGGCTACCGACCCCAGTCTTGGAAGGGTGGGCTCAAAGCGGCCCGGCCGCCGTAATCAAGTTGCGGCAACGGTTGGCATTGCTTGGCGGGGTTGTCTTCATCGTGGCGGCGGTCTTTTGGCGGGATTCATGGCCTGGTCGACGCATGAGTCCAGCGGACCGAACATGAGGCGCTGCGAGATGGGCGGGTCCAGTACGGTGGGATGAGTCCTGGGAGGGACATACCCGGTACGGGTAAGAAGGTGCCCGGTCAACCACCGTCGACATCGGCTCCTAGCACGTCACGCACGCCGCGACCGTAGTCGAATAGCCGTCGAAGTCAACTGCTTTCGCTGCAGTGTTAGCCGCGGGATTGGGTGAGTTCGACATCCGCCGGCGCATCGAGGTCGCCTTCCAAAATCCAGCAGACCGTCGAATGGTCGTGTTCGGTGGGTGCGCCGCGCGACGCGCGGTCAAGCAGGGTCTGTAGGTGGCCTTCGAGGGCAACGAGTTCGGCGATCTGCGCGCGGACCTGGGCAAGGCGGGTGTTCAGGACCTGCCGGACATGTTCGCATGGCACCTCGCCGCGATCATGGATTGCGAGGACTTGGCGTACCTTCTGCAAGGTCAGCCCGGCCGCTTGGCCCCGATGGATGAACCGCAGCCGTTCCACTATCTCCGGTCCATAGTCGCGATACCCGGACGGAGTGCGTGCAGGGGGCGGGAGCAGCCCCGAATCCTCGTAGAAGCGGATGGTTTTGGCGCTGGTGTTGGCGAGTTTCGCCAGCTCGCCGATTTGCATGCGGTCCTCCTTGACCTTCCGGTGCACTGGAAGGATAACACTGGATTGGTGTCAGGTGGTGGCCGTAGCGCTGAGCCAAGGGGACCGGCATCGGAGCTAACCGCGGTGAGCATCGCGGTCGTCGGAACCCGAAATCTCTTGCGCGGGAAGCAAGGACGATCGAGCGCGTTCTCACCCCTGTGGTGTGCGCTCTGCGGTTGTCGACATACCGGGCAGGCGCGTCAGCGTGGACGTCGATGAGGCCCTAATCGGTCACGACGCGTCAGTGGCCGCGATCGAGAACCAGGGTTACGCGGTCGCTGTAAATGGCTGACACCATGACGCGAACCACCCCCTCACCGGTGACCCTCGATTTTGCGGTGGCCGGGATGGTCTGCGGGTCGTGCGCGACGCGCGTTCAGCGGATCCTGAGCATGCAGCCCGGTGTCGAATCCGCGACGGTCAACTACGCGACGGAGACCACCCCCGTCGTGCTTGTCGGGCAGGCCGCCGAACCCGATGCGCTGCGCGCCGCGGCCGAGCAAGTCGGCTATCGGGTGACACCGCGGGATGCCGGCGTGGCGGCCGGCTTTTCCTCAGTCAGCGTAGTCACCAATTCTCTGGGCCTATTGCGCTTCGAGCGCCAGGAAAGGACGGCGTGATGAGTGTCGCGTTGTGTCTGCTGGTGTACAGCTTGGCGGTGGTGGTGTTCTCACCGGGGGTACTGCGGCGGTTGACCCGCGCGGGCACCTGGCCGCGGCTGGGAGTGGTTGCGTGGCTGGCGGCGATGATCAGCGTTGTCGGGTCATGGTTGGTCGCGGCGGGCTTCCTGATCGGGGCACTGGCCCGGCATCGGCATCGGCCGGGCCAGCTCGCCACCGCGTGTTTCGCGGAACTGCGCCAGCTCTTGGATAGCGGGTTCGGGTCAGTGGTGCAGGCCGGGATTGTGGCGCTGGCCGGCCTCGCAGCCAGCGCACTGGGTGTCCTGGGTTGGCGGTTGGGTAGCTCGCTGTGGCGCGCACGCCAGCGCAGCCTTGGGCATGCCGAGAGAGCCCGCGTAATCGGCCGCCGAATCGATGGCGTGGACGCGGTCGTGGTGGATGCTCCCGAGCGGGCCGCTTACTGCGTGGCCGGGCGCCCGGACACCATCGTCGTGACCAGCGCGGCGCTTGACGCGCTCACCGATCGCCACCTTCATGCGGTGCTGGCGCATGAGCGCGCCCATTTGACCGGGCGCCATCACCATGTCCTCGCGTTCGCGCGCGCGTTGGCGGCGGCCGTTCCCCAGGTGGCGCTGTTCGGCACGGGCGCCCGAGAGATTGCTCGGTTGTTAGAGATGTCCGCCGATGATGCGGCGGCACGCCGCTATGGCTCACAGACACTGCTGGACGCGTTGCTCGCGCTGTCCACGGGTGCGATGACACCGGTTGGCGCTGTCGGGGCAGCCGGCGTCGATGTGCTCGACCGCGCCGAACATTTGGCCGCGCCGGGTGCGGCCCGAGATCAGTGGTCCGTAGGGCTGTTGCTCACCGCCACAACGCTTTTCATCATGGGGGGGCCGCTGATCTCGGTAGCCCTGACTGTGGCCGGTGCCATGTGGTGCTACCAGTGAGGGGTCGAGCTTTACTAGGCCGAACGCTCATACGCGGTTGTGGCGTGCGTAGTGAAATGTGGGACCCACCCCAGGTGGGGTGGGATATGATGAATAGGCCCGGTGGGGGTGCGAATTGTGAGCAAGGACATGGAATTGACGGCGAAGAAGCAAGCGTCCCTGAACCGGCTGAAAACGGTTCGGGGCCATCTCGACGGGATCATTCGGATGCTGGAGTCCGACGCCTACTGCGTGGACGTGATGAAGCAGATCTCGGCAGTTCAGTCCTCGCTGGAGCGAGCCAACCGGGTGATGCTGCACAACCACTTGGAGACCTGCTTTTCCACGGCAGTCCTGGATGGCCGCGGGCAAGCGGCCATTGACGAGCTCATTGATGCCGTCAAGTTCACGCCCGCATTGACCGGCCCGCAGGCACAGCTGGGCGGTGCCGTGGTCGGCGAACCCACCGGTAAGGAACCAGCGACCGCAGGTGGCCGGGCATGACGATCACCAGATCTCGTCTTCGCGGTGCAGGCATGGAGTGCGGGTCATGCGTGGTGTGTGGCAGAAGCTCATATGAACTTCGCCGCCGCTAGAAGCGAGCCGGTAACGGCTTAAGGGCGTGGGAGAGAGCAGCGTCACCGAAGGTACGGCTACCGCTCGGCGGGGCAACGATATGAAAGGGAGTGGTTCGAGATGGTTTTGCATGGATTGATGGCGAAGGCGGCGCCCACCGTGATGACCGGCGTGGTGGGGGTTGCGGCGTACGAAGGACTGCGCAAGGCGGTGGGGAAGGCTCCCTTGCGGAAAGCCGCGGTCATTACTACCGCCTGGGGAATCCGCGTGGGCCGCGAGGCCGGGCGTAAAGCCGGGGCGAGTGCTGAGCAGGCTCGGCTGACGGTTGCCGACGTGGTGGCCGAGGCGAAAGAGCGCGCCGGGCAGGACGCTGCACCGCTGACGGTGGTGGACTCGGGCGACGACAAATGACCACCGGTGTCCTGGACGGCGACGTCGCGCTGAAAGTTGTATCCGACGCGTCGGGGCGGATGCGCGTGCACGTCAGCGGGTTTGGTGTGGACGCGGTTCGGGCGGTCGCGATCGAGGAGACCGTCTCCCAAGTGACCGGCGTGCAAGCCGTGCAAGCGTATCCGCGAACCGCATCAGTGGTGATCTGGTATTCGCCCGACAACTGTGACACCGCTACGGTGCTCTCAGCAATCGCCGAAGCCGAGCACATCCCTGCCGAATCGGTGCCCGCGCGTGCCCCGCACTCGGCTGACATCGGAGTGGTGCGAAGGATCGCCAGCGGGATCGGGCTTGCGTTTCTGGGCTTGCGCCGTCGTCAGGAAGACGGTCCACCGGACGCCGCGAATTGCGGGGGCCGCGGGTCTGGGCCGGTCACCGGGAGCGAGTTATCGCCGGACCAGCATAGTAGGCGCGAGCGGCGCAAATGGCTCCGCAGGGTGTGGTTGGCCTTTCCGCTGGGGCTGCTGGCCATGGGGTCGACGATGTTGTTCGGCGCCTACCCGTGGGCGGGGTGGCTAGCTTTCGCCGCGACGGTGCCCGTGCAATTCGTGGCCGGGTGGCCATTCCTGAAGGGGGCACTGCAGCAGGCGCGAGCATTGACTTCCAACATGGACACGCTGATCGCGCTGGGCACCTTGACCGCGTTTGTCTACTCCACCTATCAGTTGTTTGCCGGTGGGGTGCTGTTCTTCGACACCTCGGCGCTGATCATCGCGTTCGTGGTGCTGGGCCGCTATTTCGAGGCCCGAGCCCACGGCAAGGCGCGTGAGGCGATCAGCAAGCTGCTGGAAATGGGCGCCAAGGAAGCCACACTGCTAGTGGACGGCGCGGAGCTGCTCGTTCCGGTCGATCAGGTCCAAGTCGGAGACCTTGTGCGGGTGCGGCCGGGGGAGAAGATCCCGGTCGACGGTGAGGTCGTCGACGGGCGCGCCGCCGTCGACGAGTCGATGCTCACCGGCGAGTCGGTCCCGGTCGAGAAATCGGTGGGTGACCACGTTGCGGGGGCAACGGTCAACACCGATGGCATGTTGACCGTGCGAGCCACCGCCGTCGGGGCCGATACCGCGCTAGCCCAGATTGTGCGACTGGTCGAACAGGCACAGGGCGGCAAGGCCCCGGTGCAGCGGCTGGCCGACCGGGTCTCGGCGGTGTTTGTCCCGGCCGTCATTGGCGTTGCCGTCGCAACGTTTGCGGGATGGACGTTGATCGCCGGCGACCCGATTGGCGGGATGACCGCGGCGGTCGCGGTGCTGATCATTGCCTGCCCGTGTGCGCTGGGATTGGCCACCCCGACGGCGATCATGGTCGGCACCGGCCGCGGTGCGGACCTGGGGATCCTGGTCAAGGGCGGCGAGGTGCTGGAAGCCTCGAAGAAGATCGACACGGTGGTGTTCGACAAGACCGGCACCCTCACGCGCGCCCAGATGCGGGTGACCGATGTGGTTGCTGGCAAGCGCCGCCAGCCTAATGTGGTGCTGCGGATCGCCGCTGCGGTCGAGTCGGGCTCCGAACACCCCATCGGTGCGGCGATCGTCGCCGCTGCGCGCGAGCACGGGTTGCCGATTCCACCCGCTACGGCGTTCGCCAACGTCGCGGGGCATGGGGTGCGGGCCAGGATCGACGGCCTGCCGGTGCTGGTCGGGCGGCGCGAGCTGGTAGACGAGCACGATTTGCGACTGTCTGAGCACCTCGCTACTGCCGCCGCGGAACTCGAGCAGCAGGGCCGCACCGCGGTGTTCGTCGGCCGCGAAGACCACGTAGTGGGTGTCGTCGCGGTGGCCGACACGATCAAAGACGACGCGGTTGATGTGGTCCGTCAGCTGCACGCCATGGGGCTGCAGGTCGCCATGATCACCGGCGACAACGCCCGCACGGCCAACGCCATCGCCAACCAGGTTGGCATCGACCGCGTGCTGGCCGAGGTGTTGCCGCAAGACAAGGTCACCGAGGTTCGACGACTCCAAAACGAGGGCCGGGTGGTCGCCATGGTTGGCGATGGCGTCAACGACGCCCCCGCCCTAGTACAAGCCGATCTGGGCATTGCCATCGGCACCGGCACCGACGTGGCCATCGAGGCCTCCGACATCACACTGATGTCTGACCAACTCGACGGTGTCGTGCGTGCGATCGGGCTCTCGCGAAAGACCCTGCGCACGATCTACCAAAATCTCGGCTGGGCCTTCGGCTACAACACAGCCGCCATCCCTTTGGCCGCCTTCGGATTACTGAACCCGGTCGTGGCGGGTGCGGCGATGGGATTCTCCTCGGTCAGCGTGGTGACCAATTCGCTGCGGCTACGCCGCTTCGGCCGCGACGCATGACTGGGCCCGAAAACACCGGTGGCGAAGCGCATAGCAACTTCACGACTCGCCCCGATCGAAGCGGTTGAGCCTGGATGATTCATGACCTGGTGCTTCGTTGGGTGGTCACCGGACTGTTCTCACTGACCGCCGCGGAATGTGTCGCAGCAATCGTCGCCAAGCGCCGACCGTGGACCTGGGTCGTCAGCCACGGGCTGCACTTCGTCATGGCGGTGGCGATGGTGGTGATGGCATGGCCCTGGGGTGCACAGGTGCCAACGACTGGACCCGCAGCGTTTTTCCTGCTGGCGGCCTTGACGTTCGTGACGATGGCCGTCGTGGTGGCCCGAACAACCGCCCTACGAGTACGGTACGGGTACCACGCTGTGATGATGCTGGCAACGGGCTGGATGTATGCCATCATGAACGCTCAGTTGTTTGCGTTCCGATCGAGCAGCCACGGCGCCGCTCAGCCGGCTATGTCTATGCCGGGCATGGACATGCCGGACATGGACATGCCGGCAAGCAGCGGGTCGCCCGTATGGTTCAGCGCGGTGAGCTGGCTCGGGACCGTCGGCTTCGCCGTTGCAGCGGTTTTCTGGACATACTGGTACTTCATCAAACGCCACCATGAACCGTCGCGCTTTAGGTCGCTGGGTAACCTAAGTCAGGCGGGGATGGCTATTGGTATGACTTTGCTGTTCCTCAGCACGCTATTTCGGATCTGAGCTCGCAGCGGGGCGGGACCCTCACGTTGAGTGCCGCCACATCTAGGCCATCAAGCGACTACCGCCCACAAGGTGCTACCGTTGCTAACCCGGCAGCCACCGCCCCGACCATCACTGCAAGCCCACCGAACTGCCGACTGCATCAGCGCAGTCATGCCCACCGCAGATGGGTCGTGATCGGCACATGAATTCTTGCCCGGATCATGGATGGTCCACTGTTTGCGCCGCGGCGCCAACGCTGCCGACCGGGCACCGATGAGGCCAGTGGCCTGGGCGGTACGTGCCACCGCGAACGTGCCCAGCTGCGACACGACACCGATCCCGTGGCCTCAGCTCACCCGGAGCCGGTAGGGCGACACAGGCCTCCTCACACATTGGTGCTCCTTGAACCGCGGCGACATTGACTTCAGTCCTCACAGTTCAGAGCACCATTCTTCGTGAACGCCGCTCAATCAACCCGAATCACGGTGAAAACACGAGGCTAGGCCCAGCTGGACCCGACGGCGCTGTCCGTGCTGGCCATGTTGCTACCGGCCGCCTGGACCTTTTGGCCGTGGGCGTTGGCCTGCTCGTAAATCACCTGGAAGTTGCGTCCCAACTGGGTGATGAACTCCTGGCAGGCCACCGAACCGGCACCGCCCCAGAAGTCACCGGCAGCCAGCACATCGCGGACGATGGCCTGGTGCTCGGCTTCCAGCGAGGCAGCCTGGGCACGGATCAAGGCGCCGTGGGCATCCACATCGCCGAACTGGTAGTTAATCGTCATCTCGGTGTTCTCCTAACGTCGGAAAAGGTAGGCAGCTTCGGCTTTTACCGCTAGCTGCTGAGGATCTGCTGCGACGCCTGCTCTTGCTGCTCGTAGTTGTTGGCGTCGCGGATCAAACCGTCGCGCACACCGTGCAGCATGTTCACGATGTTGCGGAAGGCGGTGTTCATCTGACCCATGGTGTCGTAGGAGGTGGCCTCGGCGGCACCGCTCCAGCCCGCACCCGAGATGTTCTGCGAGGACGCCCACATCCGGCGGGCCTCGTCCTCAACTGTCTGGGCGTGGGTCTCGAAACGCCCCGCCATCGCCCGCATCGCGTGCGGGTCGGTCATAAAACGCGTTGCCATATGAATTTCTCCTTATCTCGAAATTGCGGAATGTTGTCCCGGCGGTCTCAAACGGATGGCAGCTTTCCGAATCAGACGACGACCTGTTTGGGCATGACGATCGGCTTGAAGCCATATCGCGGCCCGGCGTAGGCACCGGCACCCTTGGCGCCGGCCACCATTCCCGGCCCGCCGGGCATTGCGGCAATCGGTGCGGCCTCCTCGGCGGCCGCGGTCCAGCCGCTGCCTTCGGCAACCGTCGCGCCGACGGTGGTGGCCGGCGCGGCGCTCGACCAGCCGGCCGGCACCGACAATCCACCGACCGAACCCGCCTGGCCCAGGCTGGCCGAGGCCGCTGCGCCCAAGCCGCCGGTCGGCATCACCGAGCTCACCATGGCCCCTTCCACCTCAGCCGCACCCACGGCGGGTGCAACAGAGTCCGTGAGCGCGGCGGGCGTGAAACCCGGCACGACGCCAAGAGTTTTACCCATCAACGCCGCGTTCGGGATGGCGTTCATAGTGAACCAAGCCCCGGTGTTCACGACGCCGTTGACGCCGTTGAAGATGAACGGGGTTCCGATTAAGCCGTCAAGCGACGTGATGAGATCGGTAGGGCTAGCAAGACTCGCCGCCGGGGAAACCGCCGACACCGCGTTCGTCAACGCCTGCGCAGGCGTAGACGCGCTGGCCTGGGCGACCGATGCCGCTTGCAGGCCCGGGCCGGCCGGGTTCGTGGCCGGTGCCATCGGCGTCACCGGTTGAAGAACCCCCGCCGCCAGTGAGGCGGCCTGGTAGGTGTACATCATCGTGGCGTCTTGGACCCACATTTCGGCGTAGTGGGCCTCGGTTGCCATGATCGCCGGCGTATTGATCCCCAGGAAGTTCGTCGCGACCAGGGTTGCGAGCAAAGTCCGGTTTGCGGCGATCACCGGCGGGGGCACCGTAGCCGCGAACCCCGCTTCGTACGCCGCCGCCGATGCGGTGGCCTGGACGCCCGCCTGCTCGGCGGCCGCCGCCGTGGTAGTCAGCCAACTCACGATGGGCTGCGCGGCGGCGCCCGCCGCTGCCGACCCGGCTCCCGTCCACTGCTCGGTCGTCAGTGCCGTGATGATCGATTCCCACTGGGTCGCAGTGGTGGTCAGCTCGGCGGCCAGGTTGTGCCAAGCCGTCGCGGCGGCCATGAGCGGTCCTGCACCCGCACCGGCGTACATGAGCGCTGAGGTGATTTCAGGCGGTATAGCTGCGAAATCCAACACCATTGTTCTGTATCCCGTTTCTATTGACTGGCTAGTTGTCGACTATCTGCAGACGGTTGACGCCGATTCTCAAACGGCTGTCGGCTTGGGCATGACGATGGGCTTGACGCCGTAACGCGGGGCACCGAACCCGGCGCTGCTACGCGCGCCGGTCACCATTCCGGGCATGCCCGGAACGATCGCCCCGGCGCCGGCCTGTGGCGCAGCGGCGGTCCAGCCGACAGTCTGCAGAGCGGTCGCAGGACTGGTCGCCGACGTGACCGTCCCGGCCCAACTGGGCGGAACCGACAACCTGTTGCCCACCATGGTGGCCTGACCCACCGCCGCCACCGGCATCGCGCCCATGCCGCCCATGCCACCGGCGGGCGCGGCCCCACTCGCGGGCGCGGTCGCACCGGCCAGGTCCGCTGCTGCGGCAGCGTCGGCCTCAGCAGGTGCATTCAGCAGACCGCCAAGACCCAGCAGGTCTGACCCCGCGGACGCCCAGTTGCCGCCACCGATATTGAAGTAGTTCGCCAGGTTGCTGGACAGACTGAACGGGTTGCCATTGAGGCTTCCGGAGGGACCGCCCAGGAGCCCGGAAATTATGTCAATGATATTCCCGCTAGGGGTAGCCGCCGCTTGCGCCGCGTTGGCGGCTTCGGTGGTGCTGTAGGTGGTCGAGCTGGTGCCCAGGGTGCTCACGTACTGCTCTTGAAGGGTCTGAGCTTCGGCGGCAATCGTCTGGTATTGGGTCCCGTAAGCCGCGAAGATCGCCGCCTGCTGGGCTGATACCGGGTCGGCAGCTGCAGGCAGGATGGTCGTCGTCGGGGCCGCAGCACCCAAATTCTGCGCGGTCAGGTTACTGGTAATTCCCTCCAACAGCGCCTGTGCGGCGAGCAACTCTTCAGGAAGTGCTGTCAGAAACGACATCTATTACTCCTCGTTGTTCGAAAGTGTCTATCCCAGGCGGTGAATCGGCCCTGTGTGTTCGCGTAACGGCCCCTGTGCGTTGGCGTAAGGCTAACGACCCCTGACTCCACATTCCCGATCGAAAGGGCTAGGGTGACAGACGTTTACGGCTTGTTAACGAGGAAGCTTGCAGTTTTAACAACCTTCTACCAGTTACTCCCCGGTAATGCTGGGGCCAACACCGCTGCCTACCCACCACGGTCCTCGGTCAGGCCAGCACGGTATCGAGCGGAAAAGAAAGTCCTGGTACACACCGACGGCGCCGGGCCACTCACGAATTCCTCGACTACCTGCATGCCCGCCGATCTCGTCCTCGCTGGGATTCCGTCTGACCGAAACCACGGCCACCGCGAATGGATCTGATCCCCGCGACGGCCTGGACCCGACCTACGACGCCGACAAGCAGATCCGTGAGGTGGCATGGGTCGCCGAGGTCAGCGGCCTGTGCGATCGGTCGAGCTGGCCGCCCGGGATCCGGACCATGCCCGCCCGACCCGACCACACCGGTGCAAAGCTGCGGTTCACCAATCACAACGGGTTCCGGCTGACCGCCCTGGTCACCAACGCCACCCTCGGCCAGTTGCCTGACCTGGAACTACGACACCGACCACGGGCCGCTGCGAAGACTCTCCACGCCGCCAGAGACATCCGGACTGGCCAATCTCCCCTGCACAAGTTCGACCAGAACGGATCTGATGCGCCCCTATCCAGTGGCCGATGGAACTGACCTCCTGGCTGCAAATGATCGTCCTGCACGATGTCCCCGCACGGCGCTGGGAACCCGAACGTTTACAGCTACGCCTGTTTTCGATCGCCGCCCGCATCACCGCCACATCCGCAAAACGCGATGGGGTCTTCAGCAATGCCGGAGCAGTTCACTCACATGCGACGGCTCGTCGTGAGCGTGATGGTTGAACTTAACGAGGCGACTATCAACCGTGGATGTCGTCGCCAGCATTGCGGGAGGTGCCCCCGTGCGCTGTTGACGACAGCGCATCAATCGTCGGCGACGACGCCGTCAGCTTGCACCAAGCACGACCAAGCAAGCACGACCAAGCCTTACGAACCTACAATGCACAGCAACTTCACGATCTTCCCGCCGCCCAGCCTGTTCAAGGCGTCAGCTTCTGCCTCTGCACGTGTGAAGCCGCTTCCTCCCTGGTAAGTCGAGCCGTTATAAGCGACCGCACCGCACTTCTTGAAGCTAATGATCACTCTGCAGTCCTGTTGGCCGCATCGTTCCAACGCGACTTGGTTGGCCAGTGTCTGCGTCGCGTAACCTCCTTCCGATGTACCGGACGCGCCGGTAGGGGAGTAGGCGATCGCGGCGAAGTACGTGTAATGAGGGATTACCGGTCCCATCTCAGGAGGCATGTGGGCGCCTACCTGCGGAATCAGTGGCAGCGACAGGATCATCATTCCCGCCGTACCGCCTAGGCTCGCGCCTGCCAGCGCGATTCGATGCCAGCGTTTTTTCATCATCTTCCTAACCCCTTTCTAAGGCCTGTAAACGCAGCGCTCTGAGTCTGATATGGCGTCCGAATTTGATTGCACCGAAGGCAAATTGACCAGGCGCCGCCGGTTTTGGCGCGTCCTGCAAGGTGCACCGGGGCTACGGGTGCGGCGTCGGCTGCGGTGTTGGGCTAGGCGTTGGTCGGGGGCCGATGGATCCTCCCGGGCCCATGGTGCCGGGTCCCATGTCTGCGCCGGATCCCATCATCGGGCAAATACCGACACGCTCGCCGCCGGGAATCCGGTAGCCGCCCTCTGAGGCCCGGCCCAACCAGAACCCCGAGAAAAAGATCACGGCCACAACGAATACGGCACCGGCGGTGATGCCCACCACGGCCAGCAGTTGATCGAGCCGACCCGCCCGCTCAGATCGATCCGAATACTCGGGCTGCCTTGCCGCCGTGGGCGGTTCGGCGGATTCTGGTGTTTGCGTCATCCTGGAATGTTACACCGCCTATACCCTACGGGGGTAGAGGACTAAAGTCCACAATAACCCGGGCGAGGTAGGGACTAAAGTCCTAAAATGGGCGTCGCAATTTCGGCACCCGATTCTGAGCGCTGTGTGGAGTTCGCGGAATCGGGGTCGCACCGGCAACTGCTCGGCGACCCTCCACCCGCGAAGGTGTCACACCGTAAGAGATGAGTGGCACTCTTCGGGTATGCCGACGACGCACCGGCGCTCTGCCATCACCGAGACCGATGAGACCAGCACCGCGCTTTCGGTGGCGCGACGGATATGGCCGCACCTTGCTGACAAGCCGGGCGCGTTGCTGCGCCGGCTGATTCTGACCGACCGCAATAGTCTCGTTCACGATATCGGCACCACGGAGAAGGCCCGCCGCCAAGCGATTGAGGTCACCAGCGGCGCGTTGGCCGGAGTCTTCGGGCCGGCTATCTGGCTGATTTACGAGAAGATTGGCCAGAGTGATTCTGTTGGATGCCAGCGTGTTGCTCGGGCACTTCGAGCCCGCTGACGTGCGCCACGTTCAGGCGACCGCACTGCTGACCGCTCATTTGGCGGACTCGTTCGCGGCCAGCGTGATCACTTTGGTCGAGTTTCCTACCGGCGCAGCTCGTTTGGGTATGCCGCAGCGCCTCAACGAGCTCCTCGAGCAATTACGCATCGAGGAATTGGAGCTTCCCGAAGCGCTGCGTCTGGGCGAGCTCCGTGCGGCGACAAACCTGAAGATGCCTGACTGTTGTGTTCTCTCCACGGCTTAGCGCCATGGCGCGTCGATCGCCACGTTTGACCAGAAGCTGGCAGCCCGCGCCCTCCGAAATCGGCATCACGATAAGAGTCGGAGACACGCTGTAGCGGGACGCAACCAACGGTCACAGCGACGAAAGCAGTTCGTGACCATCGTGATTCAGTGATTGAGTGAGGGGTTGATCAAAGGGGGCCATTTGCCTTCAAGCTATTCGCGGAATTTGACACGTCAACGCACGTTGCGGGAACTCGCCGGCTCCGACGTCAGCGTGTAGGCCCTGATGAAGCTGCTCGGGCACGAATCGATGACAACTTCACAACGCTATGTCACTGCCGTGGGCACCGAGACTCGGAGCGCTGCAGCCCGAAACGGTTTGTATGCGCTCATCCCTGCCGATGAGAAATACGCGGACCCTGAGTCACAACTCGACCGAGATCCTTCAAGCATCACGGATTCAACCCAGTATCACCACGTTGAAACGTGCACCCACTTGAGCAGCGCCCAGCCCGGGCACCAGGCCGATACGCCTGGCCCGCGTGTCGGAGAAGATATTCAACCAGTCGATCCACCCGAACGTCGCGGCAATCAGCCGGCAAGTGATGCCAGCCGCGATAGTATACGCCGCGGCCACAGTGAATGCCGGCTTGTCGGTGGACAGTAGATGATGTCGAAGACCACCACGGGTCTATCGCGCGGTCGGGTTAGCTGTCAGTAAATGGAGCGGTCCAGTGGACTCGAGTGCCACCCTCGGATGGCGTTGTGATCTCGCAGCTGCCGCCAAGTTGTTCTGCGCGCCGCGCCATATTGACTAGTCCGCTGCGACGCTTATTGTCGAGGGGCACGCCACAACCGTTGTCAATGATGTCGACGGTGAACATGTCAGCGACACTGACCTCGACGGTCAGCCGTGAGGCGCCAGAGTGACGAACCGCGTTGCTGATGGCCTCGGTGGTGACCGCTTCGGCGTGCTCGGCAAGTTCGTCGCCGACTGCCGTCATCGGTCCATGCATACGCACGGTGGTGATAATGTCACGATTCTCGGTCAGGTCGGCAACCACTCGCTGAATCCGACGCCGGAAGCCGCCTTCGCGCGCTAGTGGAGATTTCAGCTGGAAGATGGTGGTGCGGATCTCCTCGATGATGGTTTGCAGATCATCGAGCGTGCCGTTGAGCCGGTCGACGACCTCCGGCGATCGGACCCGAGCAAGCGTCCCCTGCAAATTCATGCCTGCGGCAAATAGCCTCTGGATGACGTGGTCATGCAAGTCATGCGCGATGCGCTCGCGTTCAGCCAGGATGGTCAACTGGCGCGCATGCTCGCGGCCAGTCGCGAGCGCGAGGGCTATCGCAGCGTGCGTGGCGAAATCGCTCGCCAGCTCGAGATCACCACTGTCAAATGGTGGCTCGTCTGTGCCGCGGGCGATCGCGATCACTCCGGCAACCTCATCGTGGGCGCGCAGCGGCATAACGATCGCGGGCCGCTGTCCGACGTCGGTGAACGCCTGAATCGGGTAACTCAACGCCTCGGTGATCAGCGGTTCGCCGGAGCAAAAAACCGCACCGCTGGTCGAGCCGTCGACTGGAATCTGCTGGCCGATCACGTCAAGCGCATACAGACCCACCGCGGCAGATACAACCAGCATGTCGACTTCCTCGACCGGGACGTCGGCGTCGGCTGGAACAAGCACGATCGCCTGCTCGGCATTGGTGAGCGTGCATGCGCGTTCAGCGATCAACTGCAGTGGCCGCCGGTGCAGCTCTGCGCCGGACAGCAGCGCGGTAGTGATCTCGCGGCTGGCCTCTATCCACTTCACCGACGTGCGCTCGCGCTCGAATAGTTGCGCATTATCGATGGCGGCCGCTGCAGCAAAAGCCAACGCGCGGGTGCAGAACTCATCGGATGCAGAAAACACCCGCCCCGGATCATCGTGGGTCAGATAAGGTTGCCGAATACCGTTCCCCGAATCGTGATCGGCACCCCAAGAAAAGCCCGCATGTGGGGGTGGTGCTCCGGGAATCCGCAGGCAGCGGGATGCATGCTCAGGTCATCCAGACGCAAAGCTGGTGTATCAAGCGATACACTCAAGACTCCCTTGCCAACCGGCAAATGCCCGATTCTGCTGACGGTGTCAGCTTCCATCCCCGCGTGGACGAATGAGAGCAACGTGCCCTCGGGATCACGGACAGCCAGGGCTCCGTAGGGGGCTGACGTCAATTCCCTGGCTGCGAGGATGATCCGACGCAAAGTTGCGTCGAGGTCGAGATTTGAACCGATCTCGACGATCACGCGCAGCAGTTGCTCCAACTGATTGTGCGCCGTGAGCAATTCGTCGAGCTGCTCGTGCATCCTGCCTAACAGCCCAGGTTGACCCAAGCCGCTTTCATCGCTGGCCAAACGACCATACCTCCGCGACACCGTTCGGCGTAGAGCAGCTGATTTGGCAATGCCAGGATGCCCTTGCTGTCCTAACTCCAGATTTCATTAAACTCTGCATTCTTCATCCTGTCGTCCGCGTGTCCTCATAGTCGCACGCGGACACCCCTACCGGGTAGGGGATTAGGTCTTTGCACGCGGGGCCAACGGGTATGAAGGTCCATCCGCTTGTCGGTCCGGCAGGTGGTGCTGGAAAGGTGGGCGCCGTGCATAGCCGGGTGCGCCCATGGCGCATGCTTGTGATCGTCGCAGCATGGGGATCGTGTTTCCCGCTGCTGCAGTGGGGCGCGCGCGGGGGCTCGGCGCTGTGGTTTGTGGCCTGGCGTGCGGTCATCGCCGGGCTGGCATTGCTGTGTTTTGTCGTGTTCCTGCGTCGGCGCCGCCCGGATGCCATGCCCACGTTGCTTGGCCAGTGGGGGTTGATCACGGCGTTAGGCATCCTCAATGTGGCGGTGGCCTTCGCGGCGATGGCTACAAGCGTCGGCTCTATGACCACCGGAGTCGCTTCAGTACTCGGCAATACTCAAGCCTTGCTTGTGGTGCTGCCGGCGTGGTGGCTGTTCGGAGAACGACCAAAACCACTTGAAATCGCCGGTGTCGCGGCGGGTCTCGGCGGCCTGCTGCTGGTCGCGGGTCCTACTGGCGGTGCCCGTGGGGCATGGCTGGCGCTGCTGGCGGCCGCGGCCATCGCGGCTGGGGCGTTGCTTGCCCGCCGGTTGACCGCTGTGGATGTATTCGCTTTGGGCGCAGGCCAGTTCCTGATCGGCGGCGTGATCCTCGCGCTCATTGCGGCGATCGTCGACGGAGCACCTCAGCACACAGTCACGCTCAATTTTATGGTCGCTGTGCTGGTGCTGGCATTGCCGGGCAGCGCGCTGCCCTACGTTTTATGGTTTACCGAGCTGCGCAGGGCTTCGATCAGCGCCGTGACGGCCTGGACGCTGCTTGTGCCCGTTATCGGGCTGTTATTGGGAGTGCTGGTCTTGGGGGAGCCGCTGAGCGAATTGCAGGCCATCGGTAACGCGATAGTCGTTGCCGCCCTGGCGATCATCGCCACATCCGCTCGGGCACCCAGCGACGGCTCGCCTGCTGGCAGCGAACCGGCAGCCATATTGCCGCAGTCAAACGCTGACACGGGATTGCGCCTGCCATCGGCCGGAGTCGTTTGTGCTAAACCAACCGACGGCAAGCGCGGCACCGGCCGCCGGAAGAAACCCTCACCGCGTAGCAACGCCGCAAAAGATCCCATACAGCCCACATCTTCCTTGGGACCTCTGGCCGTGAGCGAATCGCCCGACTTCTTTTGATGCCAGACCATCCGTTGCATCCGTAGAACCGTCACGGTGACGAAACCGCCCCGACTCCCATTGTGATCGAGTGATCGGGTGATGCTGTCCGGTGTTTAGAATCGGTCACATTCCCCGTTAAGGAGCGGCGATCCAGGCAGGGGTTGGTCTATCCGCCCATATGGCTAGGATACGGAAGAAGAACGACGGCGGTCGTTGTTATTGCGTGCGTGCTGCGCCAGAGACGTTGCGGTGCAGGCTAGTTCAGCTTTACCTGACATAGTATCTGATTATCGGCGAAATACATTGGGCTGCAAGGTTTACATCAGCAAGCGGTTGTTCATGTTGCGTGTTCCGTCCGTAATAGCCGGCAGCCTCACGCATGCGCCTGGCCAGCATGTTGCGCCGCGGCGCACCCGCCTACCTTCGATGACGACGCTCCAGCATCAGCAGGTACGCCAGGGTGGCGGGCTGGTCAGGTGAGGGAAAGCCGAAAGCCGTCGGCATCAGGCACGCGCCACCAGATCATTTCAATTCGACAGAATCGGCGAGCAACTCAAGCACACCGTTCGTCACGGTGACGTCTACCGTGCTTGTGTCGGCCGCTGCCGGGCACCGACCTGCGTCTAGTTGATGGATAAGAATCGATAATTCCAGCCGCCGTTGGAGACACTAATCGGCAGCTGTTAGGCGTCGGCCCGCAAACGTTCGTGTCCGGGACGTGTCAGCCTTTCCTGCGAGGGGGTCCGGCCTATGACGTGTTCAAAGGTCTCGGTTAGGTGCGCGGTTATTTGCTCGGGCAGGCGATCATCATGTCGCGGATCGTAGTCATCAGGCACATATTGGCGGGCGATGTAAAGACCGGCTGCGATCGCCGACCACATTGTGACAGCCCGTTGCACCCGCTGATTCTGCGGATCGACGTGCATCCAGTCGGCGAGCCCATATGCCAGTACTTGTTTGCGGGCTGCAGAGGCCCGCTGTTGCAAATCTCGGCTTGACAGAATGATGTCGACCATCGCGACCATTCGATCACTCGTCATGACGCCGCGCCCATTGGTGATTGCAGTTAGCGATTCCTTGGTCGCGAGCATTAGCGCTTCGGTCGGGTCGATGTCTGTCTCTACACCGGCAAGTGCGGCTACGGTGGCCTGCAGCACGTCCTCGACGAGAGACATGATCACCACATCCTTGGATGCGAAGTAGCAAGTGAAGTCAGCGGCCGATACGCCGGCGGCAGCGGCCATCTGCTGGATGGTGGTGCCGTCATACCCCTGGCTGACACAAAGATCCAGCGCCGCGACGATCAACGATTCGCGGCAGGACCTTTCATCGATCGATAAATCGTCGCAGTGGTCCACCTGACTCCCAAAACCCGCGATCCCGCACCGCCCATCTGGCCCGGTCCGCCGAGGCCTAACTGCCGTCAACTCAGTGGGCTCGGAGCGGCCCGCTGGATGGAAGGTCGATCGCCGATGTCTATAGAACTGTCGGAGTCACGAACTACCTCATTCCCTCGGTGTCCCGACCACCGCGATGCGAAAAAAAGAGTCCGTTATCCGTCTGTGCCGGCAGACTATACGACATGGTCAGGGGAATGTCTATGTAGCCGTATTTGCCACATGACAAGTTATCCCCGGCAGTTCGGTAAATAGCTGGCCTAGCTGTTAACTTCTAGGGCCTGTCAGGCACTTTCCTCCACCTCCACGTCGACAACATCTACACGGCTCTTTTCATTGAGGTTAGAGATCGATGGGCGGGCAGCAAGAATCAGGTTGTCTTGCAACGTGCCACGACGTCCGTCGCTTTATCGTCTTCCTCCAGACGATTCATTCTTTCTCGATGGCGGTCTTCTTCGCGCTGAGCGTGTCGACGTGCGGGGTCGAAGACTCTTGCAAGCGCATCGATAACCTTCCCCCACCCACTAAACTTGAAACCGAACGATTTACCGGCGTGCAGCGTTTCAAGCTGAGCCTGCTCGGTCGAGGGAATTAGCTCGCGGATATTCGAATTAATAACTTGCGGCGGAACGGCATAGCCTGCTTGTAGTAACGAGTTGTTAAACCTTACGAGGTCCGAAACATCAATCGCGCCATACTCGGCCAGGTTGGGGATAGCAAGGATGTTGTACATGTAGTCCAGGTCGGCAATCGTCTGAATGACCCAATCCAGCGTCGTTGGCGATCTTTCTCATCATTTCTAGCAACATGCAACGTCAAATGATGTGTCGGCCCAAGTTCAGCCATCGCCTCGTCCTCCATCTAATTGGGTATCTGCTGGCCCCGGGCTTCAGCGGGGGATGCCTGCAGTAGATCGGCCTCCAGGCTATCTAGCTTCTCTCGTGCGGTGGCGATGAACTTTCGTGCGGAATCTGTGCAGTAGTGGAAGTTGTCGCGGTCGATCTTGACGACAAGTATCGGATCATCCTTGAACAGAACGTGTTTCGAGTTCGCACGGCAGGCGTGACGCTTCCCGGGGCTGGCCGCCGAAATCGATCGCAATAGTGATCGTTGGCCACTCATTTCTTCAGCCTCTCCTCAGCGGTCTCAACGAGATTCGGCAGTTGCTCAATCAGGTAGTCGCAGTCGTCGGAGGTGTAGTCCTTGCGGGATGTGGCACCGCTGGGCACTACCTCTTTGATCCGGCGGTCGATCGCTGATTTCACCGCCTTGATTTTCTCTCGGGTGCGGTCGAGGTCTCGGCCGGCATGTTTGAGGCCGTGTTTGGCCAGGAACTTGCCGACTTCGGTTTTGACCAACTCATCGAGCAGGCTCCGTTTGGCTTGGCGCGCCTCCTGTTTCGTGGGCTGGATACGCTGCAGCGGTCGAACTGGGCGCCGCCGGTAATCCCTCGCTCGCGCAGCACCGCCAGGGCCTGCACTACCTCGGGGTCGGCACTCATGCTGATCAACGTGAGGGTCTCCAGCTGTACGTTCTCCTGGGCGGTGATCACAGGCTGCGCGGTGGTCGTGTCGCGCGGGCCGCTGGGCTCGCGGGTCGGTGTGGGTTCGATGACGCTCTCGTCGATGAGTTGGGCGAAGAACTCCTGATCAGCTTCAGCGAACTCCTGGAAGTCATTCCAGACCCGGTGATGTTGCTGCCCACGTGGAAAACGACCACACCCTCGTTGCCTGCGTCGAACGGACCAACCCCAGGAATGACGCGCATGATGCGGCCGACGAACTGTATGAACGGCCCCAGATTGCCGAAGATGCTGAACACTGCAGCCACGCTCAGATAGGGGTGGTCGAACCCTTCACCGAGCTTGCGCACCTGCACGATAACGTCCAGCTCGTGGTTTTCCAGCTTCTGATGGACGCGCTCGTTGGCCTGGCCGTCTTCCTTGCTGTGCACAAAATCGGCCCGCAGACCGAGTTCGCGGTACTTGGCGACGACCTGCTTGCAGTGCTCCATGTTTAGCGCCGAGGCGATGATCTTCAGCCGGGTCTCGCCCGTCTTGTCGCGCAGCTCGAACAATTTCTGTCGGGAGGCCTCGGCGATGGTGGTCAGGCTGGCCTCCGAGCTGACGATGCTGCGCCGGAAACCGGCGTCTTCGTCACCGAGGCGGCGTACCTCGTTAAGCGTCACCTCGACCTCCGAGCGAACGTAGTGTGGCGTGCTGGGGTTGAGCCGATAATCGTTGATGCGCTTGACGTAGCCCTTCGCGACCGCCCGCGAGATCGGGTAGCTGTAGATGATCTCGCCGGTCATGACGCGCCCGTCCGCACGGGCCGGTGTCGCACTGACATTGAGGATCCGGGCGCCCGGGAAGTGTTGACGCAGCGTATCCCAGCTCTCGGCGACGTTGTGGTGCCCTTCGTCGAACATGATCAAGTCGAAGAAATCGCCGGCAAGGGCGCCCAGCCAGGTGTTGTCGTCGCGCTGCAACTGGTGAATGTTGGTCACGACGATGTCGGCCTCTTCAAGATCGCCGATGTTCGTGCTTGTGCCGCGAATCTCGGCGGGTTCTGGAAACGGCGGTTCGCTGAGCACTCCGCGCTTGGCGTAGAAGTACTTCGGATCACCGGGCGTTAGGTCGCGCAGCAGCTGCTCGGCGATCTTGAGACTTGGCGCTACCAGTAGGGCGCGACGCGACTGTGTTGCGAACGACGCAAGCGCCAGCAAGCCAGACTTGCCGCAGCCGACCGGCAACACGATGGACACCTCGCGACTGTCGGTTCGGCTGAAGTCGTGCCCAGCGAGCGCGCCGAACGCATCGATTTGGGGTTCACGCAGATTTTCGTTGTCGCTGACAAGGGGCTTCAGATTAATGTACTGGTCGGGTTTCAACGAAAGGGCTCCAGTCTGTGGAAGTAATTGGCTTGTAATGTTTTTCGTGTCGCGTTAGTGGCCTAGAGTCATTCGGCGGCCCGCAAGGTCTCGACCCCGGCCCGGACGGCCGGCGAGAGCGTCCGCACGGCGAAGTCGCTGATCGACCAGTCGACGGCATCGGGCTCTGCAGCCCTTAGCGCCTCGACGGCCGCCAGAGCCATCTCCTCGGATTTCACTCCCTGCAGAATCTCCACAAGCACGTCACGCACATGCCAGCGGTTGTGGTAGTACCCGAGCCGGATCAGTGCGGCGACGATCATGCGCAGAATGCTCGCGTCCTTGGTCTCGACCACCGTGCGCTGAGCGAAATCGGCGAGTAGATCGCAATACTCGAAAGAAAACGGTGCCTGTCGAACATGATCTGCAAACCGCTGGTACACCCGTCGGAAGGTTGCGCGGTGGTTGCTCCACAAGTACTTCAGTGTGGCCGTCTACACCATGGCAACACGCGCGTCAGAGCGGTCATGTCGTCGTAGCTCGACTCATCAAGGGCGGCAGCCCATTCGATCATCTCGATCAGGTCAGCATCGGTGATCCCAGGAGGTGGCGACGATCAACAGCACACCATCCGTGATGGTCGCCGCGGCGGTCGGGGCGGCCGGCATCCACGTCGAGGCTCTTGTGTCGCAGCGCCCGCAACGCGGCAAGACCCGGCTCCCAGCCGACGACATAGCACCCCAGATGCGATGCCTACCAGGGCGGCCTCCCGGCTAACTGCGCGATCGGTCCGGCCAAAAACGAGCCCAACGCCACTGCGGCTCAACGCCTTTCTGGCAACGCGAACAACGTGGTACGACGCCCCGGCACCACCACAAAATGCCGGGTTGGGCGAGCCGGTATCACGGTGGGGGTGCGGCCACAGTTCACCTTCCGGACGACAACACAGTAATGCTCGACCATAACGGAAGACATGAACACCTTCATGTCAGCTGGCTTGGTTAGACTGTCTGCGCATGGGGCATGGAGTCGAGGGCCACGACCGCCCGGCTACGCCATTGCACGCCAACGCCGCCGGTCCGCGCTGCCGTGCGCGGTCAGCACGAGTTTGGTCACTCAGACGTGCAACCCGCATTCGGACTTGGCCAGGCCCTGCCAGCGTCCGCTGCGGGGGTCGCCGTCGCTGGCGGGCTTAACCGTGCAGGGGGCGCAGCCGATCGACGGATAACCGTCGTAGACAAGTGGATTGACTAGCACATCATGCTCGGCGATGTAGTCGGCCATGTCCTGATCCGACCAGGCGGCTAAAGGGTTGATTTTCACCAGCTTGAACTGTTCGTCGAAGCTGATCAGCGGCGCGTTTGCGCGGGTGGGTGCCTCGACCCGCCGTAGGCCGGTGACCCAAGCGGCGTAGCCGCGCAGCGCTTTGGCCAGCGGGGCGACCTTCCGCAGCCAGCAGCACTGGTTGGGGTTGCGGGCGAACAGATCCTTGCCTAGCAGATCGTTCTGCTGGGTTACCGTGTGCTCGGGGGTGATGTTGAGCACCTGGACGTCGTAGGCGGCTTCGACCGCGTCGCGTGCGCTGATGGTTTCCACGAAGTGATATCCGGTGTCCAAAAACAGCACCGGCACGCCGGGGCGTACTTTCGCTGCCAGGTCCACCAGGACCGCGTCTCGCATGCTGGAGGCCACCACCCAGCCGCAGGTCGCCCACCCGCGGGGACCGTTGACACCGTCGAGATGCTCGTCGGCCCAACGCAACACGTCACCGGCGCTGGCGCCGTCCAGTTCCGCTGCCCCGTGCGCCGCCAGCTGCCGAAGTTGCGCCTCAGTCCAGCCGTTCACCTGATCGCTCATCGCAGGTCGTCCTCGTCGGCTCGCATCGCCCACTGCGCGAAGCGTTCGCCGTGATGTCGGTGCTTGATGAAGTTGTGGACCACCCGCTCGATGTAATTGCCCAGCTCAGTGCCGACCACCTTGTGCTGGCGCAGCTTGCGGCCGAACCCACTGTCGACGCCGAGGCTGCCGCCCAGGTGCACCTGGAATCCCTCGACCGAACCACCGTGGTCGTCGTCGATCATCTGGCCCTTGAACCCCATGTCGGCGACCTGGATGCGCGCACACGAGTTGGGGCAGCCGTTGATGTTGATTGTGATCGGCACATCCAGCTGGGCGTTGATGTCCTCGAGGCGACGCTCTAGGTCGGGCACCAAAACCTGTGCACGACCGCGGGTTTCGACGAATGACAGCTTGCTGAACTCGATGCCGGTGCAGGCCATGAGGTTTCGCCGCCACGGTGACGGCCGCGACGGCAGCCCCAACGCGTCCAGATCGGCGACCAGACTGTCCAGATACTGATCTGGCACGTCGAGAACGATCAACTTTTGGTATGGGGTGAAGCGGATCCGGTTCGAGCCAACGTGTTCGACCAGGTCGGCGACTGCAGACAGGATCGTGCCGGAGAGCCGGCCGGCGATTGGTGCCACCCCGACAGCGTTGAGCCCGTTCTTTTGATGTTGGACGCCGACATGGTCGACTGGGTGAATCATCGGCGGTGGCGGGGGACCATCGATCATCGGCCGCTTGAGATATTCGGTCTCCAGAACCTGGCGGAATTTTTCAGGCCCCCAGTCCTTGATCAGAAACTTCATCCGCGCCTTTGAGCGCAGTCGGCGATAGCCGTAGTCGCGGAACACCGAGGTCACCCCCGCCCAGACGTCGGGCACCTGCTCCAGCGGAACCCAGGCACCGACCCGCTGGGCCAGCATCGGGTTGGTCGATAGCCCGCCGCCGACCCGTAGGTCCAGGCCGGGGCCGTGCTCGCGCGACGAACTACGGCCGGAAGCCGCGCAGGTCGTTGCCGAACTGCGCGCCGGCGGCTTCCAGGTGGCGATGCTCACCGGCGACAACCACGCCACCGCCGCCGCCTTGGCCGCCCACGCTGGAATCGAGCACGTCTATGCCGAACTGCGCCCCGAGGACAAGGCACGCCTGGTCGCAGGGCTACGTGCCCGGCGACCCACCGCGATGGTCGGCGACGGCGTCAACGACGCCCCGGCCCTAGCCGCCGCCGACCTGGGAATCGCCATGGGCGCCATGGGAACCGACGTCGCCATCGAAACCGCCGACGTCGCCCTGATGGGCCAAGACCTGCGTCACCTGCCCCAAGCACTAGACCACGCCCGCCGCTCGCGGCGGATCATGCTGCAAAACGTCGGACTTTCCCTGAGCATCATCACCGTGCTGATGCCGCTGGCGGTGTTCGGAACCCTCGGACTGGCCGCAGTCGTGCTCGTGCACGAGCTCACCGAGGTCATCGTCATCGCCAACGGCGTGCGCGCCGGACGGATCAAACCCTTACCCGCCCGACGCTAGACACCCCGACCATGTTCAAGGATCACCGAACTACTACGCGATGACACAAAACCATTGGACGGATGACCACTGACCGCGCCGGGCTAAGCCACAACGCGAAACACGTTTTGCCCCAGATCAAATGACAAACTCAACCCCAGCCGTTGGGTACAGTGGGCGGCTCCCTGCCCGGTCGGCCAGGAAGAGATCAGCCAGGGCAAATTCCACCGCCACCGCAAGGCGCGCATGGACGCCCGGACCCAGGAACGACTCCCGGTACTGCCGGTCCTGGTGCGCACCGTCGACGATCGGCGCAAGAACGCTTCGGCGCTCCTGAAGGCCGCCCGCGATGCCCGTCCCGGCCAATCAGTCACCGCCGCAGGTCAAACGCTGACCCGCTCGATCGGCAACGCCGCCGAGAAGGTCTGGGCCCACGACCTGGCGACCGGCAAGCGTCGCGACCTCGGCCACGATAAAGACCATGCGTTCTGGGCCTGGGCTGCCGTCGAAATCCTTCATCTGACCCGCTGCCGGGTCGAAGAACTGCTCGAAATCAGCCATCACTGACCACCGTCTGCCATGGTGGCCGCACACGCCTGATTGTGGACAATACGACCGCCACGCCGCTGAGCCAGCAACCGCTGTCGTTGGGTACTGATGTGGTGGTGACCAGCGCCACCAAAGGTCTATCGCGTCACAGTGACCTGCGAAGAAATCCAAGAAAGGTTCATCCCAACACCGAGTCGTGATACCGGGCCGTGCGCCGGCATCAACCTGGGCCTGGCGAACCCACTTAGGCGGCGAGACAACCACCGTGAATAAACAACGGTGTGGGGTGAGAGCCGTTTCAGCTCAGCTGAATCTTCATGCGCACCGTCTCCGCGGTGCCGACTTTGAGCAGCCGGGCCACCTCGCTGATCGCTGCCCATTCCGACTCGTGCTGATCGCTGATCTCGGCGACCATCCGCACCGCGTCCGCTCACGCAGTTCCGGCGGGTACCTCCTCGACGAACCACCTGACATGACGCCAACCTTTCCCAGTAAGTGGAGTCTTCGGCCACCCCAGCGCGGTTCAGGCTGTGTTGCTGGACTTGACGCAATTTGCGATTGGCATCCCCCGCTGGAGGTTAATTGGTGTCTGGTTTGCGGGCGGTGAGGCGTTCGACGAGGCCGAGTTTGAAGCGTTCGGTGTGTTCGATGGTGAGATCGCCGGTGCCGCGGATGTGGTTGAACGGGCGGCGCAGGAAGTGTTCGCCGCCGAGCGGAACAGTGAACACCTCGAGGAGGCGCTGAACGAGTCGTATTGGGGCGGAGCTGGTTTCGATGTGATCGACAAGGATGAGTCGCCCGCCGGGACGCAGGACTCGGGTCATCTCGGTGAGAGCTTGGGTGTGGTTGGGGAATGGCGCAGAGCCCGAAGGTGCAGACGACGGTATCGAAGGTGTTGTCGTCGAAGGGCGGCAGGTAGTGCGCGTCGGCCTGGCGCAGGGTGACGGTACGACCGAGCTCGTCAGCACGGCGGCCGGCGATGTCGCGCATTGCCTGACTCCAGTCGATCCCGGTCAGGGCGATATCGTCGGGATAAGCGACGAGGTTGAGTCCGGTTCCCACGGCAACCTCCAGCACCGCGCCGGTGGCCTGCCCGCACGCCCAGTCGCCGGGAGTCGCCGAACAGGTGGCGGTCAAAGAACCCCAATTCCCGGTCGTATGTGCGGGATTTCTTGTCCCAGTATCGGTTCCACCGGGCAGTGTGGTCATCGGTCGGTGTCATGACAGTCCCCCGTCTTCGGTGTCGGTGTCTGGTTGCGTCCGATGCCGGGCACAAACCGGCCAACCTCGGCGCGGTAGTGGGTGTAGGCGTGGCCGTGGATGCGGGCCAGGTAGGGCTCTTCGACGACACGGACCTGCAACTCGATGGCCGCCAGCAGGACCACGAATGCGGCCAGGGCCAGCGAGTTGGGCGTCATGAGAGCGATGCCGGCGGCGAAGACGAGCATGGCAGTGAAGATGGGGTTGCGCACCCAGCCGAACACACCCGTGCACACCAAGGCGGTGGTCTCGCCGGCGTCGACCCCGATCCGCCAGGATTCCCCCATGCCGTGTTGGGCGTAAACGGTGCCCGCGACTCCTGCGATCGCCGCTACCAACCCGATGACTTGGACGGCGGGTGTGTGCAGGACCGGGATCGGGGTGAGGATTCCCCTCAGTTGCAGCAGCGGGGCAGCCACACCAGCGAGGATGGCGCCGACGAATCCGACGCCGGCCCACCAGTGCAGCGAGCCGGGACGTCCACTGACGCCGCGAAATCCGGTCGACCCGGTGCGCCGGTGCTGGGTCCAGCTGCGCCAGCCGAACCCAAGCGCAGCGAAGACCAGGTAGAGCGCCAGCGCGGTCACCGCCATCATGGAAGCCCTTCGCCTGTGAGACGCGGCGGCGCATGGGCACTCACTGGCCGGGCGGGGGCGCTACTGCGGCCTGAGGATCAGCGGTGTCGGCAGGTGCTGTGGTCGAGTGCCCGTTGACGCTCGCTGATTGACCGTTGATTAGGCGGTAGCGGATCAGTCGAGAGCTGTTGGTGACTACCGCGACCGAGGACGCGTTGTGCAGGATCGCGGCCAGCACCGGCGACAGCGCACCCCCGGCGCCCATGAGCAGGCCAACAGAGTTGACAGCGATCGACATCCCATAGTTCTGCCGGATCACCTCGACGGCTCGCGACCCCAGATCGGGTACGTCAAGCAGGCGCTGCAGATTGTCGTTGGCCAGCGCGATATCGGCGGTTTCCACGGCGACGTCGGTGCCGGCCAGGCCCATGGCGATCCCGATGTCGGCGGTTGCCAGCGCGGGCGCGTCGTTGACGCCGTCACCGACCATCGCGACGACGTGGCCTTCGTCTTGGAGTTGGCGTATCGCCTGCAGCTTGTCTTCGGGTAGCACCTCGGCGCGCCATTCGTCGATATCGAGTTCGCCGGCGACGACCTCGGCGGTGTCGGGATGATCACCAGTGAGCATCACGATGCGCCGAATGCCGTTGCTGCGCAACTTGTTCAGCACGTCGGCTGCCTCCGGACGGATTTCGTCGCGCAGGCTGATCAACCCGACCAGCGTGCCATCCACGGCCAGCAGCAGCGGGGTCTCGGCCTGGCGGCGCAGTTTGGTCACCCACTCGGTTGCCTTCTTGGACACGCGGACCTTTTCGGCACGCAGCAGTGACGGGCTGCCCAACAGCAGAATGCGGCCGTCAGCCCAGGTTCGCATGCCCAGGCCTACCAACACTTCGCACTGCTCGTGCGGCGGGATGGTGATGTGGCGTTCGGTGGTGGAGCGGATCACCGCTTCGGCCAGCGGATGACGAGAGTGGATTTCGGAGCTCGCCGCGTAGGCCAGGACCTCTTCGGGCTGCCAGTCCTTATGGAAGGCGACAATATTCGTCACAACGGGGCGCCCAACGGTTAGCGTCCCGGTCTTGTCGAACACGACCGCGTTCACCCGGCCGGCTTGTTCGAGGTGCGATCCGCCCTTGATCAAAATGCCGCGGCGCGCCCCGTTGCCGATCGCGGCGCTGATCGCGGTCGGGGTCGACAACCCCACCGCGCAGGGGCACGCGATCAACAGCATGGTCATCGCGCGCCGGACATCCCCGGTGAAAGCCAACGTGGCCGCGGACACGATGAACGAGATCGGAACGAACCGGCGCGAAAAGTTCTCACCGACCGTTTGAATCGGCGCCCGATCGTGCTGGGCCTCTTCGACACGGGAAATGATGCGCCCGACCGTGGTTTCGCTGCCCACCGCGCTGGCGCGCACCACCAAACGTCCGCGCACCACCACCGATCCGGCGTGCACAGGCGAGCCGACGACCATGCTGACGGGCAGCGTTTCCCCGGTGATCGCGGACTGGTCGACGACTCCTTCCCCGTCGAGCACCTCGCCGTCCACCGGGATCGCCACGTGGTCGTGGACCACAACCTCGTCACCGATTTGCAGGGTGTCGATGGGCACCTGGACTTCGCTGCCGTCGGCTGCCCGGATCCAGGCGGTGTCCGCGGTGCCGCGCAACAGGTCGGCGATGGCGCGCCGGGTCCGCCGCAGCGTCAGGTCCTGCAGATACTCGCCGATGTTGAGCAGCCACAACACGGTGAGCGCGACCACGTTTTCCCGCAACACCATGCTGGCCACCGTGGCCACCGTCACCAGCGTGTCGGTGCCGGCGCGCCCAGAACGAAGCGAACGCAGCGCCCCGCGGAAGAACGGATACCCCATGAACACCGTCGCACCGGTGGCCACCAGCTGACCTTTGGTGCCCAGCAGCGGCGGGCGCCTAAAGCCATAGCGGCGCACACCGAGCAACACCAGCGCAGCCCCACCGATCGCGATGCGCAGCACCTCAGTGTTACGCACGTCGGCCGAACGCGGCGTACGCGCGGGAATCAGCTCAGCTGCGACGTGTTTGGCTGCCGAGATGGCCGCCATGATCGCCGAGCGGTCACAGCGCTTCGGGGAATACCACACCACGACCGATCCGGTATGGGGATAAGCGTGTACGGCCCGCACCCCGGTCGCCTTATCCACCGCATCTTCGACCGCCACCGCGCGGCGGGAATCCGCACGAACCCACGGCACATACACCCGCATCCGCCCCGCCGCATCGGAAACAATCTCTACCGCGGTCGCGTCGACAACAGTCATCGTTGAGCCATCAGTGGTCGTGGTCATGGACCGCGGCGTCAGCCGGCGGGGCGGCCTCTTCGCCGATGCGTTCACGCGCCTCGGCGACCACGTCGGCCATCTTCAGCCGGGCCGACTCTGCTACCACCTCAGCACGCCGCGTTCCCCGCAAACTTAATTCCGCGGCGGCGACCGCGGCCCGATGGACAGGCGCCGCGCCGGCCGCCTTCCGCAAAAGCTCATAGGCGCTCACGCCCACCAGTCCGGTGAACACCGTGGCGCCTGCCTTTGCCGCTAGTGCGTGCGGAAACATCGATCTCCTCCTCCTGTTGGCCCGCGGTGGGCACAGCTTTCATCGGTTCCACCTCCCACCATAGCATAGATACATTGCAATATAACTATGAATACGGGTGGATCGGGGCGCCGACCTTAGCTGTAACGAGTTCAGGGGTGTAGGACTGTTGCCCACGTGGGTCTGGGGCTGGGTTGCCTCGTCGTTCATCGGATCAGATTTGGCCGGGCCCGATGAGGGCGGCGAGGCCGGTTGGAATCGGCATTGGGGTCATCAGGCCGGCGCCGGTGCGGCCGGTGTTGCCTTCGGGGTAGCGACCCGTTAGCGAGCCGGGTGCGGCGACAATGATCCGAACCATCTGCCTGAGGCTTCACGGCGGTCGTGTTCGCGCAGAGCCAATCTGAGCATCGCACATGGTTGCAGGTGTGCGGCCACGGATAGGACTGGGAAATGATGTGCGCACGTTCGAGATGCGCCCACCGTTGGCTATCGTCTGACGCGTCGCGCGCGGCGGTCATTTCCGCGATGTAGTCGGATCGGATGTGATCGGCCATGGTTGTTCATGTCGAACCCTCCTGCGCGGTTGATGTGGAATACCAGCACAGTCGGGCGGGGGCAGCACGACCCCACAGTGCTGTGGTGTCCGATGGTTGGCCCGCCATGTCTCATGTGGGGGCAGCGATGGCTGCAGGCTTCCGCTCACTGATTGGTGTCGACGCGGTGGCGAGTCCTCTAGCGCGGCCGGCGCGGACGCCGTTGGCAATCACGACGATCTCGGCTACCTCGTGGACGAAGACGACGGCCGCGAGGCCCAGAATGCCCAGCAGGGCGAGCGGCATGAGCACGGTGATGATGGCTAGTGAGAGGCCGACGTTTTGCACCATGATGCGGCGGGCGTGGCGGGCGTGGGTGAACGTCTGAGGTAGGTGGCGTAGGTCTTCGCCCATCAGGGCAACGTCGGCGGTTTCGATGGCGACGTCGGTGCCCATCGCGCCCATGGCGATGCCGAGGTCGGCGGTGGCCAGGGCGGGGGCGTCGTTGACCCCGTCGCCGACCATCGCGGTCGGGCGCTGTGCGCGCAGCTGCTCGACCAGTCGCGCCTTGTCTTCGGGGCGCAGCTCGGCGTGCACTGCGTCGATGCCGACGTCGGCGGCCAGTGCGGCGGCGGTGGCGTGGTTGTCGCCGGTGAGCATCGCCACGTGGTAGCCGTCGCGGCGCAGCAGGGCCACCACTTCGGCGGCCTCGGGGCGCAGTTGGTCGCGCACCGCAATGGCCCCGGTGATCCGCCCGTCGTCCTCGACCAGCACGGCGGTGGCGCCGGCGGCCTGCATGCGGTCGACGTCGGTGGCCAGCGCCCCGGGCTGCAGCCAGCCGGGACGCCCAAGCCGAAGAATGCGACCGTCGCGGTGGCCGGTCAGACCGGCGCCGGTCACCGCCTGCACCTCCGAGGCCGGCGTTACCCCGTCGACGGCGGCCAAGATTGCGCGGGCCAGCGGGTGCTCGCTGCGCGCCTCCAGGGCGGCGGCTACGTCCAGCACTTGTTCGCGGCTGGCGCCGTTGGTGGTGGCGACCTCGATGACGGCGGGCCGGTTGGCCGTCAGCGTGCCGGTCTTGTCCAGAGCGACCCCGCGCACCTTGCCGAGGGCCTCCAGGGCGGCGCCGCCCTTGACCAGCGCGCCGAGCTTGCTGGCCGCGCCGACCGCGGCCACCACGGTAACCGGCACGGCGATGGCCAGGGCGCACGGGGAGGCCGCCACCAACACCACCAGGGCGCGTTGGATCCAGACCAGCGGGTCGCCAACCAAACTGCCGATCACCGCGATCGCGGTGGCGGCGATCATGATGCCGGGCACCAGGGGCTTGGCGATGCGGTCGGCGAGGCGCTGGCTGGCGCCCTTGCGGGACTGTTCGGCCTCGACGATCTTGACGATGCGGGCCAGGCTGTTGTCCTCGGCGGTGGTGGTGACCTGCACGGTCAGCACGCCGGCGCCGTTGATCGACCCGGCGAACACCTCGTCACGGGGTCCGGCTTCGACCGGCACCGATTCGCCGGTGATCGCCGAGACATCCAGGGCGGTGCGGCCGTCGGTGATCAGACCGTCGGTGGCGATGCGCTCACCGGGCTTCACCAGCATCCGGTCCCCGACCCGCAATTCCCTTGGGGCGATGACTGTTTCGATGCCGTCGCGCAGCACGGTGGCTTGATCGGGGACCAGTGAGAGCAGGGCGCGCAGGCCGTGGCGGGTGCGGGCCAGCGAGTACTCCTCGAGGCCCTCGCTGATGGAGAACAGGAAGGCCAGCATCGCCGCATCGCCGACCTCACCGAGGATCACCGCGCCCACGGCGGCGATCGTCATCAGCGTGCCCACGCCGATCTGGCCCTTGGCCAGGCGCTTGAGGGTGCAGGGAACGAAGGTGTAGGCGCCGACCGCCAAGGCCAGCGCCTCCAGCGTGAGCTCCACCGGGCGCGTGGCCCCGGCCCAGCCGGCGATCAGCGCGGCCAGCAGCAATATCCCCGACACCGCGGCGAACCGCAGTCCCGTGACTTCCCAGAGGGGTTCGGGCTCGCGTTCCTCGGCGGCCTCGCCGGTGCGGGCCCCGCCGTCGCCACAGCCGCAGGCGTCACTCACCGCAGCACCTCAGTCGGCTCCTCGGTTACGGTGCTGTCGATGCCATAGTTGGGGCACAGCGCCACGGCGTTGCCGGTCGCGGCCAACAGGATTTCGGCGGCGGCGAACAGGTCCATCAGCTCCGGGACCGCGAGGACATAAAACACCTGACGGCCCTCCGGGCGCCCGCTGATCAGTCGGCAATCCCGCAGGCAGGCCAAATGCGAGGACACCGTGGACTGCGGCAACCCCAGCGCCCGGGTCAAATCCACCACCCGGGCTTCCCCCTCAGCCAGATGACGGGCGATCGCCAACCGGGTCGGGTCGGACAGGCTGTGAAACAACGCCACCGCGCCCGCCAGCTCATCGCGAGACGGCGCCGTGACGGTTGTTGGCTTGACACTTTCCATCGACATAAACCGATGATAGCGTAAAAAGGCATTGATCGAGAAATCCCATTGATAACGACCAAAATGAATCATCAGCACCCCACACCACACCCAACCCGACGAGATGACCCAATGACACTGAGCCCAAACACCTCACACGACCACACGACGACCACCAGCCAGGCGGCAGTGGTTTTCATCGACCTGTCCGGATTCACCGCCCTGACCGAAGCACACGGTGATCAGCGGGCCGCCGAACTGGCCGAAGCCTTCGCCGACCTGGCCCGCGCCACCCTGGGCGACGGTGACCGGCTGATCAAAACGCTCGGTGACGCCATCCTGGTCACCTCACCCACCGCGCGGACCGCGCTCGCCTTGCTTGACCGCATCACCGAGGACGCACAACGCACTGACAGATTCCCTGTGCTGCGCGCCGGTATCACCTACGGCCCGATCGTGACGCTGAGCGAGGACATCTACGGCGGCACCGTTAACATCGCCGCACGCCTGGCCGCAGCGGCAGGCCCCGCCCAGGTCCTGGCGACTGAACCGGTCGCCGAAGCGGCCGATGACGCCGGTCTGGCGGTGGCCGGCCTCGGTCTCACCCGCCTACGCAACATAAGCCAACCCCTGGAAGTGTTCGCTATCGATCTGGGGACCGACTGTCCCTGCCCCGACGTCGACCCGGTCTGCCGCATGCGGCTGCACAACCGCACCACCACAACCACGCTAACCCTCCACGGCACCAGGTACCGGTTCTGCTCGGACACCTGCGCGCACCGCTTCGCCTCCAGCCCGCAGCAATTCACCAACGCGGTCCGGTGCCAGTAAGGCGCAACCACCTAACCCGAAGGGCATCTCTAGGCTGATGAACGCGATCGAGACCATCATGGTCAACTCGCCACCGCGGCGCTGGCTGCACGCCTCTACGAATCCAGCTGTTGCTGCGGTTCGGCGGCCGATTGCCACCCGGGGCGCGGGCACTGGAGATCGGCTGCGGCTCCGGTTACGGCTCCCAGCTGGTGCTGCAACGGTTCGGCGCGCAGACGATCGACGCCGTGGACCTGGATGCGGCAATGATTCGCCGCGCCCGAAAGCGTCTGGCGCGCTACGGAGATCGGGTGCGTCTTGCCGAAGGCAGCGCCACCGATCTGCGTGCCGCGCTGGGCGCCGGCGATAGCGCCTATCAGGCGGTGTTTGACTTCGGCATCATCCATCACATCCCCGATTGGCGGGCAGCCATCGCCGAGGTCGCCCGTGTCCTCACCCCTGGGGGAAGGTTCTACTTTGAGGAGGTCACCGCCCACGCCCTGGCCCGGCCCTCCTACCGGCTGCTGTTCGACCATCCCACCGAGGATCGGTTCAGCGCCGAGCAATTCCTGGACGAGGTGGCCCGCCGCGGCCTGGGCGTGTTGGGGTCGACGACCCGCATCCAGGGTGATTATCTGTTCGGGGTCGCCGCCAAGCCCTGCCCGATGGGGGGTGAGCGGTGATGGCCATTACCGCTCTCATACTGTGCGCGCTATTCGTCGTGATCGCCGGCGCCGCGCGCCCGATCCTGCAGCGACGCAACACCGGCGACGCGGGGATCCGGGTGATCTCGGCCCGCCCGAAAACCGTGCAATGGTGGGCGCACTACGGCGCCGGAATCGGCGGCCTCACAATAGGATTAGCTGCGCCGATGGCCGAGCTGATCGGTCTGGCGGCGCTGGGCATTCTCGACCATCCCCTCACCCGCGGAGTCGGCGCGATGCTCGCCGTGCTGGGCATCCTCGCCACCTTCGCCGCCCAAGTCGCGATGGGAGCTTCTTGGCGCATCGGCGTGAACGCCGCGGAAACGACGACCCTGGTAACCGGCGGCCCCGTTCCGAATCGTGCGCAACCCCATCTTCGGCGCCATGCAGCTCGCATTCCTCGGCCTGGCACTGATGGTGCCCAACTGGGTCGCCATCACGGGCTTCGTCGTCATGCTCATCGGCAACGAGGCGCAAGTGCGGCTCGTCGAGGAACCGTACCTGCGCCAGGCGCACGGCACCGCCTACACCACCTACGCCTCACGGGTCGGCCGATTCCTCCCCGGCATCGGCCGGCTGCAGTCGACACGTCGGTGAGATGCGTACGCCACAACCATATTTCGCAGCTCGCATTACACCTGCCGTGAACACTGTGACCAGCAAGGGCTCGAAGAATCAAGGGTGGTCTTACAGATAAGCCGTCGCAGCAGGCGTGGCTGGATCGAATTCCGGTTGCTGGTGCAGCGGGTGCCCACCGAGAGGCTGGCCAGATGTTGGCGGCGGGGATCGACGCCGCGCCCCACTACGGGCGCAGCGCGCGGCGGTCGGTGTGAAAAAAAGTGTAACCACTGGTGAGCGTGCACACCAGGGCCGCGACCGCAAGCATCTGGGATCCACTGACGATCAAGCTGATACAGCCGCCGATCGCGGCGCCGGCGACAAAGCTGAACCACAGCAGAAAGTAGCCAAGCCATTCTGTAGCGGTTGCGCCGCTGAGGTGGCGCTCGATTCCTTGACCCATTTTGACCAGCGTGCCCGTGACGTAGCTCAGCGGGGTCGAGACCTCACCGTTTTTGACAAAGGAGGTGTTCAACGCACCGATCCCGAACGCGGCGAACAGCACTGGGACAAAGGAAACCCGATTGGTGGACCACCCATCCACGGCGATATCGACGCCAGCGGCCACGATGAGGCACAGGGCAGTCAACACCGTCGGGCCGTGCGGGTGCGCCAGCCACCAGTGGCGGCGACACAGCGAGGCGATTACGACACCACCGACAAAGGACGCCAACACCAATGCTGCAGCGATCGACAGCCATTGCTCATTGCGGAAGAACCCCAATACGGCGCGCTCGGTGTTGCCCGTCATGAAGGTGACAAAGTAGCCGGCGGAGTGGGTGAACGCCGCCGCCCCGATTAACCCCGCCAACGCCGCCAACACCCAGGACAACCGTGCTTCACGGCTGAAGATCGCAGTGTATGCGGAAGCCGGCGAAGCTACCGTGGAGTGCCGCCGCGGGTTGCTCACCGCTGCTGTATAGACCGGTGGGTTTAGTTCCGCCCAGTCAACGACGGCGTCCCCACAGCCGGTGCACTGGTGAACGGTCATCGCCCACCGTGGCCGCGCAAGCACCTGGGTATCGCAGCGCCCACACTGCAGGCGTGATTGCTCATCTGGATCAGATCCGTGCTCAGCGATACGAATAGCAGAACCCCTCTCGCTCTTATGGATAGTCGCCCGTTGGTCATGGTCAGGGCAACCGCTGCTGCTCGGCGTTAAGTGATGATCCCGGCCGGTCTGTGCCCTGGGCGCCGGCCACGACATGCATTGGGCGCGACGATGCCACGGTTACGGTCGGTGTCTGTCTGTTAGGTGGCAGTGGAACGATGCGTCGGGCCGTGCGGACCATCGCAGTGCGCGGACCCGCCAGCTGCATCCGGGTTGCCGATTCCAGATGTGGGGTGGTCAAGTTGCAACGTGGTGTGGGAGATGCCGTGGTGGTGGGCCAGCAGCTGCGCCAAGTCGTTTCGAGTGGTGTGGCAGTCGCGCCCCGCGGCGACGATCACATGCGCGGACAGCGCCGGTGTCCCTGAGGTGATTTCCCACACGTGCAGGTCGTGAACCTCGATGACAGCGTCGTGTGCGGCCATCGCCTGCCCGATCGCGCCCGGCTCAATACCCGCCGGGGCGGCTTCCAGAAGAACGAGGTTGGCTGCACGCACCAATCCGACGCCGGCTCGAAGCATCAGCGCGACCACGATCAACGTGGCGAGCGCGTCCGCGCGCCCGAACCCGGTGACCACGATCACCACCCCGGCCACCGCGGTGGCGATAAACGCGAACAAGTCGTTGAGGATGTGCTGAAAAGCGCCCTCCACGTTGAGACTTGCCCGGTTGGCCCGGCTGATCATCCACGTTGCCGCCAGGTTCACAACCACACCGACCAGCGCGGTGATCAGCACCAGCATGCCCGTGACCTGCGGCGGATGAATCAGCCTTTTGATCGCCTCATAGGCTAGCCATGCCGCCAACACCAGCAGGGTCACGCCATTGGCCTGCGCGGAGAGGATCTCCACGCGCCGCCACCCGTAGGTCATCCGCCCCGATGCCGGGCGCGCGGCCAGCCGAATCGCCCACAACGCCAAGAGAATCGAGGCCGCGTCGGTCAGCATGTGCGCCGCATCGGAAAGCAACGCCAAGGACCCCGCGACGATCCCCACCACCACCTCACCCAGCATGAAGCCCGTGATCACCGCCAGCGCACCGCCGAGCCAGCGCCGGTCAGAATCCGCCGACGCATGCCCGTGTGTGTGGCTGTGCCCAGCGCTCATCGCCGCGCCCTCTCTGCCCGAAACATCCCCACAAACTATGCGTACATCGCCATATATGCAATAAGGATGCCCAGTATTCGGGCACTGTTTACCACCGTTGTTCCTTAACATCCGCAATCCTCGCCGCGCCAGGACCGCAAGCCCTGCCAGAGGGCAATCCCGGCGATGGCCAGGCCGATGACGGGGTCCAACCACCACCCGCCGGGCCACCTGAGGGTGAGCGCCAGCCCAAGCAGAACCGCGGCCGCCTGGGCGGCGCACAGATAATTCTGGATGCCTTTGCCGACCGTGGCCCCCGAACCCAACCGTGCACCGAGTTTGTGCTGCGCGCGGCCCAGGATCGGCATCTGCACCACTGCGGCCGCGGTCAACACAACACCGACCAGCGTGGCGTGCGACACGTGTTCCTTGAACAGGTGATGCAGGGATTCAGCGGCGATATACGGGGCGCTAAGCCAAAACGACACCGCCACACCTCGTTGCGCGCGACGCTCGGCCACCTGCGAGAGGGTCCGCGCGCCGCTGAATCGCCAAATCACGATCAGGCTGGCCATGGCCTCAGGCGCGCTTCCTAATGCCCATGCCGTCAACGCGACAGATCCCGCCGCCACGCCCTGCCACAAGCCGACCGCCCCGTCGGTGACCACAAAGACCAGGCTGACCCAGGCAAGTCGCCGCGCCCATCGTGCGGCCCGCTGCCACCGGGCATCGCGTTGAAGTGCCATCCCCGAACCGCAAGCGGTTGGGGTACAACAGATGTCGTTATCGATCGTCTGGCTGACGGCGGAGCCAAGGGGTGTCATGAGACCGGCTCCCACCACTGCACTGCGCATCATCACCCAGCGAGGTGTTGTCCGCGGTGTGAGCCTGCAGTCGTATGCCCTGAAAAGTTCTCTCGTCGGAGTCTGCCGGGCGCCAGGTTGGCCCAAGACCGCCGCACAGATGTTTGGACCGGCGCCAACCGCCAAGCCGGGCCGCCACCGCCTCTGCCGGGCCGCCCGCCGGTGCGGCGACCGCCCATCTTTTGACGATCGGCTAGCGCACCCAGCTATCGTGATCGGCCGGCGTCGCGGGATGGTCATCGGGATCCGTCTTGCGCTGGGTGGTTGTCTCCTCACGGCTACCTGCCCCACCCGATCATGGCCGGCACCTCGGACGGGAGGAGGAATTTGGTTGGCCCCGAGGTTGGTTCAGCGTGCTCTGGCGTGGCGGTGACAAGCCAGGTCTGCGGCACCGACAACTTGCCGACCATCGCCGCCGCACCGACGCTTGTGTGCGCTACGGCCTCATCGTGGCCTGCCGAACCGGCCCGTCGGCTCATCCAGCCTGCACGGGTACCCCCAAACCATGCCCGCACCGACAGCGGCCGGCCCCGAGCACCGCAGCGGTTGCCAGCCACACCACGTACCGCCGACATCACCCGAGAACGCAGAGACGATAACGCCGAGAAAGGCGAGCCCAAATCCCAATCTGCTTGATCGTCGATGGAAGCCGATGTCAGTAGCTCCGAGCCAGCCCACCCAGACGACAAGTCGGCGGGCGATGCGAGCTGGTTCAGGGCAGCAGGTACCGCGGAGAACAACCCTGGATCGGCTGTCAGCATCGGTAGCGTGTTCGTCGCCGACGACGTACCGTCGGCCGACGCTCTTGGCGCAACGGCGGTCAAATCGACCGGAGGCGCGGCGAAGGGAGTCAGCCGAGTAGCCGCCGCGGAGCTGCTGGCATAGCGATACATCGCATCGGCATTCTGGGCCCACATCTGACTGTAGTGGGCCTCGGTGAGCGCGATCTCTGGAGTGTTTTGATCCAGAAAGTTAGCGGCTACCAGCGACGCCAAGCGGTCGCGGTTGGCCGCGATCACCGGCGGGGAGACCATCATCTCCAGCGCCGTTTCATAGGCCGTTGCTGCCGACCTGGCCTGCGCGGCGGCCTGCTGCGCCTGCGCGGCGGTGCCGGCCATCCATTTCAGGTAGGGCGCGATCGCGTCCGCCATCGCCGCCGCCGCGGGGCCTTGCCACGAATCGTCGGCAAGACCAGAAACGACCGCCTCGAACGAGGCGGCGGTGCAATACAGCCCGTCGACCAGCCCATCCCAGGCGCCAGCAGCAACCAACATCGGTCCCGACCCGGGTCCGAAATACAGTTTGGCGGCGTTGACCTCCGGTGGTAACGCTGCAAAATCCATGTTTTCTGCCCCCTGCTCAGCGGACCACAGTGATGTGCGAAGCGGTGGTCACCAGCGCACCGACGCCGGCGGCACACCCAACGATTTTTGTGACTGAGACGCCACCCCGACGCCCGCCGTTGGGCTTAGCAGCCCGCTGGCGGCGGTAGCACAAATTGCTGCCGGTGACTGGCGTGTGATGGTGTGATAGTGCATTGAGTTCTCCTGGGCGACAGTGACTTTTGACGAAGCAACACCCTCGGCGTGGCTTGAGTGTTCTCAGGCTCTCGGATCACGCCGGGCCGCGCGGTGAGCGCGTACATCAGATCACTCGACGCCGGTCCGATTCCGTGCCTCAACGTCTCGCCAGTACGGCAACCGATTCCGGCGATAAGCCGGTGTCGTCAAATAGGCAGCGATTGCCGGCAGAAGGCGCAGCGTCGAATGATCTGACGCTGACCTATCAGCGCCGCGCGAGACAGACCCGTGTTAACAGGTCCTGACCAGTGACCGGTGTGGCGGGCTCCCGAGGCGGGCCACGTCTGGTCCGCTGTATCCGGTCAAGGCTGCAACCGACAGCGGCCACCGCCGCGACCACAGCGAAAAACACCCACGCCGTGTCCCGGCGCGGGAGATCCACCCCCGCCGCCGCTACGAGACACGACGGCGACCATCCGCTATCACACTGGGTGTGGTCTGCATTAACCGCCAGTGGGCCACCAGCTGAGCTGATGGACCCATGGGCCGAATCAACCGTGACCGCCGCGTGGCAGGCGTGCTCGGCCGCACCGCCCAACAACCAGATCGCCGCGACGATGGCGATGGCCCATCGCAACGAGGACTGTCTACCGAGGTCGCTGCGCATAATGCCCTCAAATGTAGCAGCACTTGCCGCGTAGGCATTCGACGTTGCAGCCCTGGCGTCATGTGTCTATCTGATCGAAACGAGTGCACTGCCGCCTCAAGCCAACAGTGCGCGGGCAGGCGAATCACCGTGCCGGTGCTTCTTCCCCAACTACGCCCAGATCCCTCCGTTCAGGACTGGGCCGGCCAGGCGATCACCGCTGCACTAGTCGACGCCGAAACCGAAGCCAATGCCTGGCACGCCAGAGTGCTGGCAGCACCGTAGAACACACCCGAACATGTCGCTGCCGAGTTCGAGCTAACGACACCACCGCCACCGACCTGCTGACAAGGAGTTATGCGCATATCACTATTCTTCGCTATCGTAGCGACTGGAGTTGGCAGCACGAGGCAGGAGAGTCATCATGGCCGACGAGGAGTCTCGGAAGAGCGGGGAGTCACCTTTGTTGTGTCCGCGGTGCGCATCGCAGATGCTGCCGGTGCAACGATTCGGGGTGACTGTCGACCAATGCACCGGCTGCGGAGGACTGTTCTTGGACCGCGGTGAACTTGAGACGCTAGTCGAAGCCGAAGCAAGTTTTTACGCGGTCCCCCAGCAGACGCCCGCACCGCCGTATCCACCGCAACAACAATATCCGCCCGCAACCTACGGGCCACCGCGGCGCGGTTTCCTGGCCGGATTGTTCGGCGAGGGACATCACGGCGACGGCTACTACGGGCGGCGCGGACATCACTGAACGCCCCGGTTTCGCCGATGTCGGCCGTCGGCCGGGTGCTGACTGTGCTCGACCTTCGGGCCTCGTCGGCACCGACCATGGTCGTGCGGCCTTAATCGGCGGCGATCCTATCCACGCTTGGATGACCGTGCTCGGCGCACAAGCTGCTGGCAGCAGTGGGTGCGGCCGTAGGTGGTAATGGGCGTGACACGTCGGCGTAGACCCTGGACTCCCGAGGCTGACCCGAAATGAAAAGTAGTGGCGTCAGTCACCGGACAAACACGGCGTTGTCCTTCGCACCCATGATGTGCCAAAGCTTGACCGGTTTGGCCCGATCAGCGCCCCGACGCCCGCGTCGGACTTTAAATTCAACGGAGACAAAGCAATGACTGCTATCCAACGCAAACGCGACGATCCGACCGCGCACCTGAGCGCGCGGGACGTCGAGGACATTGGCATCGAACTCGACGCCATCCGGGCCGGGGTGATCGCCAGCCGGGGTGAGCGCGATGCCGCCTATATCCGCAACGTCATCGACGGTCAGCGCAAGCTCGAATTGAGCAGCCGCGCGCTGCTGCTGTTTTCGCTGTTGCCGCCCGCGTGGGTGCTCGGCACCGCCGGATTGTCGGTCTCCAAGATCATCGAGAACATGGAGATCGGCCACAACGTGATGCACGGTCAGTGGGACTGGATGCGCGATCCCAAGATCCACTCGACCACCTGGGAGTGGGACCACGCCTGTCCGTCGGAACTGTGGAAGCACTCCCACAACGAGCTGCACCACAACTGGACCAACGTGCTGGGTAAGGACCACGACCTCGGCTTCCGCATCCTGCGGGTCGACGAGGATCAGCCCTGGAATCCGTCCTATCTGGTCCAGCCGCTGACCAACCTCGCCAACGCCTGCATCTTCCAGTACGGAATCGCCATCTACGACCTGCCGATCGGCTCCTATCTGAAGGCCGAGGCCGATAAGGATGAGTTCCGGCGCCAGGGCAAGGAGGTGCTCGCCAAGATCGGGCGGCAAGTGCGCAAAGACTATGTGCTGCACCCGTTGCTGTCTGGTCCATCGGCCCTCACCACCTTGACCGCCAACCTCACGGCCAACCTGGTGCGCAACCTGTGGACGCACTCGGTGATCATGTGCGGGCACTTCCCCGAGGGCGTCCAGACCTACGAGACGACCTCCATCGACGGTGAGACGCGCGGCCAGTGGTACCTGCGCCAGATGCTCGGCTCGGCCAACATCAGCGGTAGCCCGCTGGTGCACTTCATGACCGGGAACCTGTCGTTTCAGATCGAGCACCACCTCTTCCCTGATCTGCCCAGCAACCGCTACCAGGAGCTCGCGCCGAAGGTCCAGAACCTTTTCGAGCGCTACGGGCTGTCCTACACCAGCGGTCCGTTGCCGAAACAGGTTGTCTCGGCGTGGAAGAAGGTCTTCAGACTGTCGCTGCCCAACGACTTCGCCCGCAAGGCGACAACGGCACTCTTGCCCGCCGCCGTCACGCGTGCCGTCTTCGGGAAGCCGAGCGATTGGGCCGCAGCGGCCTAGGTCGTGGACACCACATGAGACCCTTGCACCAAATGTGAATCGCCCCAACGACTTCTGGAGGCCAATCCGAATGTCTCGCTAGACGGCAGGATGAGATGCCGCAAACGATGCATACCGCGGAGTCCGCTAAGGCTAGCGCCCTGGGTATTCGGTGATGAGTGAATTTACGCATGACTTTTCGGCGTGACAGCGTTGAGACTGGCGCCCGCGGCTGGTCCCCAAAGCCGCAACGCCGCCAAGATAGCAATGAATTCTTTTGTTGCGCAGGGTAACGCGTACAAGTTGTTAGCCGATGGTCGGTCATATGTCGTGTTCGTCAGCGAGCCTCACGCAGGGCCGCTCTGAGGATCCGGTGGGTTAGAGCACGGTGGCGAACTGCGCCAACTGCAGTTGGCGCACCTGACAGAACCGCTCGGGACGGATGCGTTGATCCGTTGGGTATCGGCGGCGCCCCAGCATGGCGTCAGACATGATTGGGGTCCTTATCGGCGATGTCGATGATCGGTGCGATTACCGCTTGGGTGAGGACCCGGCCTCGTTCGGTGAGTCGGTACATCACCAACTGTCGCTGTCGACGCGACGACACCATCCCCGTGGTCTTGAGTTGGCGAAGGTGATAGGACACCAAGCCCTGCCCATGACCGACCAGCCACGCCATATCGCAGACGCACAATTCGCCGCCACGCAGCAGTGAAGTCGCGATCGTCAGCCGTGTTGGGTCGGCTAATGCGCGCGCACCAGCTGCAGCGCGACCTATTTGATCCAGGCCCGGCATCGCCGCACGGATCGCCTCTGCCCGAAACAAATCCAGGCACAGGAGATCACACGAGTCGACCGCATCGATCCGTCTACCCTAGCGATGCACATCTGACGGAGGAACGGGGTCAGTTACCGGCGATCGTAACGGCAGAGATCGAGGTGTTAGCGCCAAACTCCGGTGATAAAGGCGTAGCTGACCATGCCTACCAGTAGGAGCACGGTGATTCGCAGCACCCATAGGCCGACTTGTGCGGCGCGGCCCAGGCGAGCGGGCGGCACGGGTGTGCAGCGGTTGCTCACCAGCTGGCCGGGTTCAAGGAACTCGCCTAGGTCGCTACCGTGGGTGGTCGCAGGGTGGCCGGTCGGGTCTGGCATGGCAGCGGCTAGGTACCGGTGGGCAACATCTGGATGGACTGCAGGAATGAGTCGATAGCGTAGGCGAGTGCGGCAAGGATGATCAGTCCGACAATCGTGCCGGCGACGATGTTGGTGCTGCGGGGGTTGGCGTGGAGGCCCATCAGGCCGCGGTCGTTGGCCAGCATCATCAGGAAGATCAGCGTCACCGGTAGCGAGACGGTCGCCAGTACGTTGGCGTTGAGGGCGATCGCCAGCAGCGGAGCGTTGGGGATCAGGATCACCGCTGCCGCAGCAACCGCGAGGGCGAGGTTGGCCCCGAGAAACAGCCGCGTGCGTTGCGGGTCGATGTTGAAGCTGCGCGCGACACCGACGCATTCGGCCGCCGCGTAGGCGGTGGACGCGGAAATGGTCAGCACCGCGACTGCACCGGATTCGATGAGCCCCAGCGCAAACATCGACGCCACCGCGTTGCCGGATACACTTGCCAAGGCGGCGGGGAAGCCGGCGCCGGCCAGGCCCTGGATGCTACCGCCGTCATGGCCCGCCAGTGCCGAGCCCACGATCAGCGCGCCACATCCGAAGGCGGCGGCCAGGCCCGCTCCGAGCGCGGTGTCTAGCCGTCCGTGCCCGAGGTCGCGGGTGGTGATGCCCTTGTCGGCGGCAGCACTTTGCTGAAAGAAGATCATCTACGGCGTGACGGTGGCATCGATCGTGGAAGCGATCAGCAGCAGGATCGTGTTGATCGGACCGTGCGGGAGCGGAGTGAACGTCGCCAAGGCGTGGCCGATCGGCACCCAGCGCGGCCGGGTTAGCAGCGCGGCCACCAAGAACAGCGCGTTGAACATCGCAAGGGCCAGCACGGTCCGCTCCCAGCGCCGGTAGCGCCCCCCGCTGGCTGCCGCGGCCACCAGCACCACTCCACCTAGCGCGGCCACCGGCGCTCCTATGCCGAAGTAGGCCAGCCCGACACGGATGGCCACGAACTCTGCGATGAGCGTCACCAGGTTGGTCACCGCCAGATCAGCCGCCCCGAACCACCCCCATAGACGGCCGTAGCGCTGGAGCACGAGCTCGCCGTAGCCGCGGTGCGTCACGGCGCCGACCCGCATGCAGATTTCCTGGCAAACGTAGGCCATAGCGAACAGCGCCAGCGTGAACGGCAGGAAGAAACCAAGCCCGTAGGCGGCCCCAGCGGTGGTGTAGGAGATCATGCTCGGCCCGTCGTTTTCACCGAGCATGGCCAACACTCCCGGCCCCAACAGCAGCCAGGCCAGTCGGTGTCGCTTCTTGCCGCGGCGGGCCAGCTCGACCAGGGCGCGGTCGTCTGATCGGGCCCGGTCCTCCGGGGTTATCAACACGATTTAGCCCACCTCACCGATATCACGCCCCGCCAGGTCCGCAGACAAAGTTCGTACGGCCGTAGATTAAACTACGGCAGGCCGAATCCACCGAGAGATTCCGGGGCCATCGCCGCCCACGAGGAACATGCCGAGCAGGCGTTCCTGGCCACCGTCAAGCTCCGCGCCGACGGCGCCCGCATCCAACCCTCTTTAGCGAGGACCACGACGACGTAGAAGCGACGTTGGTAGACGTAGAAGCTTTGCCGCGAGATGCCGTGGCGACGGCACGTCGCGGCGACCGTGATCTGGTCGCGCATCGAGGTCAGCAGAATTTCCAACCAGGGTTCGTTCACGATCAGCACTCTCACTTTCGGAGAGTGCCAGGGATGTCTTTGGAGCGGTCCATCAGCTATGTGTCCGGACTGAACACACCAACCACCACTCCAGGGGGTCGATTCTCACCATGCCGCCAGGGGGTCGCGTGCTCTGGCGCCGACGTCAGCCACTGAGGTCGTTGGCTAGACTCAGCCATCTACTGGTGTTACCTGATGGATACCTCAAACGTGCCGGTCAGGCGCTGCCGTGATTAGTCTGCGTTGCCGATGGCGCGTTGCATGCCGGCGGTCCATTTGTCCTCGATACGCCCGAAGCGCCAGATCGCCAGTGCGATGAGCCAGGTAAAGACGAACAAGCTCACGACGGTGTAGCCGACGACGCCGAGGTCGAGGGACGCGACCCACCCCAGCGGCCCGGAATCGATACCAGCCTTCTCGGCGAGCAGCCCGAGCAGCTCGACCAGTCCTATGATCAGGGCGACCGCCACCGACAGCGCGGTGATCGTGAGATTGTAGAACACCTTGCGAACCGGTTTGAGGAAGGCCCAGCCGTAGGCGCGGGACATGAACACCCCGTCGGCGGTGTCGAATAAACACATCCCGGCGGCAAACAGGATCGGCAGAACAAGGATCGCATACCAGGGCAGCGCGAACGCCGCCGAGCCGGAGGCCAGTACCAACAGCGCCACCTGGCTGGCGGTGTCGAATCCGAGCCCGAACAGCAGCCCGACCGGGTACATGTGCCACGGCTTGGCGACCGCGCGCATAATCGGCCCAAGGACACGGGCCATGAAACCGCGGGCGTTGAGCTGGCGTTCCATCTCCACCTCGTCGAGCTCGCCGCCGCGCATCTGGCGAAATAATTTGGTGATACCGACCAGCGCCGCCAGGTTGATCAGCCCGATCAGCATCAGGAATGTCCCGGAAACGACGGTGCCGACCACACCCAGGTTTTCCTGCAACGCCGACCTGCTGTCCTTGGATCCGATCTGCCCGGCGAGCGCGCGGATTCCCAAGGCCAGCAGCAGCGAAATGGTGAACACGACCGTCGAGTGGCCCAACGAGAACCAGAAACCCACCGACATCGCCGGGCGGTTCTCGCCAACCAGCTTGCGGGTGGTGTTGTCGACCGCGGCGATGTGGTCGGCGTCGAAAGCGTGCCGAGCCCCGAGCAGGAACGCGGTGACACCCAAGCCGACGCCGAACACTCCCGATGGCCCCAGGTCATAATTCTTTGGCGCTACCAGTAGCGCCAGCACACACCAACCGACGACATTGAGCATCAGGATGAAGCCGGCCATCCCGGCCAATGTCAGCCCGTCCCGGCGGGACAGACTGGCGCGGAACCGGGCGAATCCCCAACCGGACACATCCGAGGCAACGGCGTTGGTCATGGGCGTCCTTGCTTCGCCGAGTCGTGCTGCACGTCTGCGCACTGGTATGGGTCGTTCACACACACAAGATGATGACGCTAGATCGGGCTAAGCGTGGTTGCAATGAATTCGCAAAAGTTAATGGCGGGTTCCGCGATCATCAGCGCGGCGCTGAGCCACGTCAGGCCAAACGGCTGGACGACTGGTGAGCGCGATGAGCGCGTGGCGCTGCTGCTAAGTGGACGAAGCCTGCGGTACAGGTAGGCACGTACGACTCCTTTACCTTCGACTTCGACCAGAATCGGCCCGTGGCGTTCGAAACCTTATTCGGGCCCGGCGCTAACCCGATGGACCCGATCTGCCCGGCGGTCGCGACGGAGCTGGCGAGGCGACAACTCCCTAGGAATTTCCAGTTATCCCCGGGCATCGGGTGGGACCCAGACTCGTATCAGAACTTCGTTGTCACTGAAGAGGCGGTGAGTTTCTTCCACACGGGTGAATTAATGCTCGACGACGCCGGATATTCCCTCGCGCCCGTGTCCGGAAGGGACTCAGGCCGCAACTCGGCCACCCGGCCCGGCAGTGTCGCATCGACCGCGTCCAACCGATCCGCTCGGCGATCACCGTCGCCGGCATCGTCGGATACAACCACAGCGATTGTCGGATCTGCAGCTCAACTGCGTCCGGATCCCACCTTTCGGCGGCCGCTGATACTTCGGGGGTTTGTCCGAGGCCAGCGCTGCCCACCCGGTATTGCGCGAAATACCCGTCACCCGCGCGATCGCCTTGATCGGCAACCCCTCGGACCGGTTGCAAACGACGATCTCAGCCCAATCCTCCTCGGCCAGCATCTATTTCGTCCTTCCTGACTCGACTAGAGCCAGGATCACCAGACATGGGGTCAAAATTTGGATGCCACGCGGTGATCAGTTTCACGTGCCGTCGACAAGCTTGAGGCCCGTGAATCGGGCTTGGTAAGGGTGCCACCGGGGGAGCACTGTGAAGACGCGCACGGCCCAACGCGGCTTGAATACTTGTTGTCGTGGGCCAGCTTCCCCGCCGGCGCCGCTGCCGGCGCCGCATTAGTTTGTTAGTCAGCGATCCCAGATGTTCGCGGTCGCCGCGTGCGTATCTGTGCTCATGAGCGCATGCCCCACTTTTCAATGCCGACCGTCGCCTGCTGCGGCAATAACCACGACGGCCGGGTCTGATTGTTGTGACCGATGCCTAGGTGGTGGAACTGCCCGTCACTGACTGCCCGAGGGCAGCGTTGCTTTCTAATCGAGGAGGGATGGCTCAGTCGCCGACTGCCCGTTGGGCGATCGTGATTGACCGTTGATGAGGCGGTATCGGATCAGCCGGGAGCTGTTGGTGGCCACTGCCGCCGACGGCGCGTTGTGCAGGATCGCGGCAAGCACCGGTGAAAAGGACACCCCCAGCACCTACCATTAGCGAACGTTGTTGACGGCGGTCGACATCCGTAGTTCTGCGGAATAACTTTGACCGCATGTGCGCCCAGATCAGGCACGTGGATCAGGCGCTGCAGATTGTCCGTTGGCCGATCCTTCGGTGGGATGCCTGGGTGCCCCCGGGCTCGGGTTTATCGACCATCTGCCTCACCTCACTTGCTTCAGGCAAAAGCGGAAACTACCGGTTTGGCCACGAAGGCTGCTCAATAAATCAAAAGACGCAAGTCAAGGTACAGCCCTGAATGCCGAATCCCGAGAACAATATTCATGCTGAAACACAACCGCACTCTGATTTCACGGTCATCCTGCATCACGGATTCGGGTCGCCGAACTCCGACCCACAGGGGATTGACAGGGGTTCACGTGGTGAAGGGGGTTGACGGGCGCCGGTTTTGGTGTGAGCATTGCCGTGCATGCACCTCGCTAGGTGAGGCGTCTGCACGGATATAGGCCACTGACCTCGAACGTCGAAAGACGCCCCCGGTCAGGACAGCTCTTCCCGGCTTAAGGGTTGAGCCCAAGTGGCTTCCGGCTCAACCGGATACGCCGTGCAGTGCCAAAGCTCTGACGAGAGGGGTGCCGCGCCTGGCTGATTCGCCGGGTGACCTCATCCCGTTGTGCACTATGGCGGCACCCCCGTGTGTCCTGGCCGTGAGGAGGTGAGAGCGAGATGAGTCGCGGTGATAGTCCCTATCCGAGTCCAATGACCATGTCGTTCGGATCCGGCCCCGGCACCGTTTCCATCATCTGAATCGGCTTGCGCCGCTTCGGTTAACACACGCACGCCATCGTTTCGTCGGTGTGCGTGGTCCTCGCGTGCTGTGACACCGCCACAGCCGCAGCTTCAGTCTGCCTTCCTTAAGGAGAAGTCCGATGTCTTTTGTGACCACACAGCCGGAAATGCTGTCGGCGGCGGCCAACCACTTGCAAGGTATCGGTTCGGCGCTAGCCGCCCAGAACGCGGCCGCCGCGCTGCCGACGACAGCAGTGGTACCCGCCGCTGCTGACGAGGTATCTGCGTTGACTGCAACGCAATTCGGCTCGCACGCGGCGATGTATCAGGCGGTAAGTGCCCAAGCCCTGGCGGTTCACGACATGTTCGTGCGCATCTTAGCTGCCAGTGCCGCTTCGTATCTTGCCACCGAGGCAGCCAACGCTACTGCGACTCTCTAAAGGGGGTACTGCGATGACCACGATATTTGACTTCGGCGCGTTACCACCGGAAATCAACTCCGCCAGAATGTATTCCGGTCCAGGAGCGACATCGATGTTGGCTGCCGGATCGGCCTGGAATGGGCTCGCCGCTGAGTTGCGTTCGCAGGCGACAACCTACGAATCGGTGATCTCGGGGCTGACCAGCGCAGGCTGGCGCGGTCCGGCATCGGCCTCGATGGCGGCCGCCGCGGCACCCTATGTCGCATGGATGAACACCACCGCCGCCCAGGCTGAGCAGACCGCGAGCCAGGCCACGGCCGCCGCAGCGGCCTATGAAACCGCATTTGCGATGACGGTACCGCCGCCGGTGATCGCGGCCAACCGCGCGCAGCTGGCAGCGCTGGTGGCGACCAACGTTTTGGGGCAGAACACCCCGGCGATCATGGCCACCGAAGCTCATTACGGCCAGATGTGGGCCCAGGACGCGGCGGCAATGTACGGCTACGCCGGATCGTCGGCGGCCGCATCCAAGCTGACGCCTTTTGGTGCGCCGCAGCAAAACACCAACCCGAGCGCTCTGGCCAACCAGGCTGCCGTGGTGACCCAAGCCGCCGGAACATCGGCGGGCACGACGAGCACACAGGCGACGCTGTCCCAATTGGTCACCACCATGCCCACCACGCTGCAGGGGATGGCATCACCAATGTCGTCCTCATCGGCCTCGACGTCCGGGCTCGGCGAAATCGCTGGCCTCCTGACTGGGCAAGGGTCGGGAAATTCTGCGCTGGACAGCTTCTGGAATCAATGGGGGCCCAACGCGAATATCTGGAACACCATCTTCTCGTCGGGCTTCTACATGCCCAGTAACACGTTAGGTGCATTCACGGGGCTGATGGGCCACGCGACTGAACCTGCGGAGGCGTTGGGAGCGGCGACCGAAGGGCTTGGTGCTGCGCTGGCCGGCCCCACCGCCGGCCTGGGCGGTTTGGGCGGCCTGGGTGGTCTGGGCAGCGGAGTATCGGCCGGGCTCGGAAACGCGGCCTCGATTGGTCCGTTGTCGGTGCCGCCGAGCTGGACTGCCGCCGCGCCCCCGCTAAGCCCCCTCGGCTCGGCGTTGGGGAACTCCCCGCTCGCCGCGCCTCCTGCGGCCGCGGCAGGCATGCCCGGAATGGCACCGATGGGCATGGCCGGCCGCGGGGCGACGGGTAGCGCGATTCCCGATACCCGCTTTCTGATCCGTCCCCCGATGGTGCCAGCCTGGTCGGCCGTCGGGTAACGGTCCGCGGCCACCGCGGCTACCACACGATTTTGAGAAGGGAAGAGATTCGCGATGACCGCGCGTTTCATGACAGACCCGACCCAGATGCGGGACATGGCAGGCCGTTTCGACGTGCATGCCCAAACCGTTGAAGACGAGGCCCGCACGATGTGGGCGTCCTCGCAAAACATCGCCGGTGCCGGCTGGAGCGGAACCGCTCAGGCAAGCTCCTACAACAGCATGGGCCAGACGAACGCCGCGTTTCGCAACATCGTCAACATGCTTCATGAGGTACGCGACGGGCTGATCCGCGACACCAACTACTACGAGCAGCAAGAGCAAGCCTCCCAGCATCTCCTGAGCAGCTAGCCCTGAAAATCGTTAGGAGACAACCATGACCATCAACTACCAGTTCGGCGACGTCGACGCCCACGGTGCCACCATCCGCGCCCAGGCTGCGGCGTTGGAGGCCGAACATCAGGCCATCATTCGTGATGTGCTGGCCGCCGGCGACTTCTGGGGCGGCGCCGGGTCGACGGCTTGCCAGGAATTTGTCACCGAGTTGGGCCGCAACTTCCAGGTCATCTACCAACAAGCCAACGCCCACGGGCAAAAGGTGCAAACCTCCGGATCCAACATGGCGTCCACCGACTCCGCCGTTGGCTCCAGCTGGACTTAACACCTTGTGCGGCAATGGTTTTGCCGCGCCCTTGCCACATCAATCAGCGACGCACACTGTGCGGCGAGAAGGGAAGGCCATGAGCAAGCCGGTCGCCCGGCCCCGCGATGCCGGTGCCAGGATGTCGTTGATCCGCCTGTCGCAGCTGTTGCGCGCCCCCGTGGTGACTCCGTCTGGCGAGGCGGTCGGCCGTGTTGACGACATCATCGTGCGGCTACGCGGTGCAGGCACCTATCCGAAGGTGACCGGCGTCGTAGCCGAAGTCGGCGATCGGCGAGTGTTCGTCGGCAGCGGATCCATTGAACGGTTCCAGCCAGGCCGGGTGGAGCTGGCGCGCAAAGAGATTGATTTGCAGCGGTTCGAACGCCGCCACGATGAGGTGCTATTGCGCTCCGACGTGCTTGGGTACCGGTTGATCGACCTGGCTGCGGGCGAATTGGTGCGCGCCCACGATGTCGAACTCGAATTCAGCCGACAGGATTGGGTGGCGGTGCGTCTGGACACCCGGCGCCCGCGTCGGCTGTTCGGAATGCTGAAAGCACGTGGCGGCGACGATGCCCGGGACTGGACGACGTTCGAACCATTGATCGGGCATGGCCAGACGATGGCCGTGCGTCGCGTTTCCGGGCGAATGGGTGCATTCAAAGCCGCACAAGTCGCCGACCTGCTCGAAGACGCCGACCGCGCCGAGGGCCGAGAAATCCTGGACTGGGTGCGCGGCAACCCCGAGCTGGAAGCCGACGTTTTCGAGGAACTCGACCCGGCCAAAGCCAGTCGGCTGCTCGACGACATGCCCGATGACGACGTCGCCGCCTTGCTCAGCCGGATGGGCGCCGACGACGCGGCTGACGCGATCTGCGACCTGCGCCAGTCGCGCCGCGGGCGGGTCCTGGACTTGATGCCGGCAGCGCATCGCACCAAAGTGATCACCCTGTTGGGGTTTAACCCTGACAGCGCTGGCGGATTGATGAACGTCGACATCATCTCCTGCCGAACATGGGCCACCGCAGGAGCCGCGCTGGCCGTCATCGGCTGCGCCCACGCCGTACAGCCCGAGGCGCTCTTGCAGATGTACGTCCTCAACGAGCAGGGCCGGCTCGCCGGCGCGGTGTCGGTGATCGCGTTGCTGCAGGCACATCCCGCGGATGCAGTTGCGACACTGATGGATTCGGATCCGATCCGGGTAGGCGCCGATGCCGACCTGGCCGACGTCGCAGTGTTGATGGCCGACTACAACCTGCACGCCATCGCGGTCGTCGACGACGCGGATCGGGTGCTGGGCGTCGTCACCGTCGACGACGTGCTCAAGGCCGCCATCCCCGACGACTGGCGTCGGCGAGAACCCGGGCCACGCCCAGTACGGGCAGCAAACGAAATTTCCGCGATCAACGACCACAAGCCGATCGGCAGCGACGGGAGTGACTGGCTATGACCACCCTGAACGACCGCCCGAACATCGACACGCCAGCGCAGGCGCTGGGGCACACCGCAGTTTTGGACAGCGCCCACATCGGTGACATCGAGGGCGCTTTGGGCCGGGTCAGCCTCGGCGATACCGGCCGTCCGGGCACCCTGAAGGCCCGTCTGGCAACCCTGCTGGCGATCATTGGACCCGGCTTGATCGTGATGGTCGGCGACAACGACGCCGGAGGCATCGCCACCTACGTGCAGGCCGGACAGAATCACGGCTACAGCCTGCTGTGGGTGCTGGTGCTGTTGGTCCCAGTACTGATTGTCAACCAGGAGATGGTGGTTCGACTCGGTGCGGTCACCGGGGTCGGGCACGCGCGGTTGATCAACGAACGGTTCGGCCGCGCCTGGGGCTGGTTTTCCGTCGGTGACCTATTCATCCTGAACTTCCTTACCCTCGTCACCGAATTCATCGGCATCACCCTGGCCGCCGATTACCTAGGCATCCCCAGATATATGGTCGTCCCGTTGGCCGCGGTCGCGCTGATCGTCATCATGACCACCGGCAGTTTCCGGCGCTGGGAACGCGCGATGCTCGCTTTCATTGCGATCACACTGCTGCAAGTTCCGATGCTGTTGATGTCCCACCCGGACTGGGGGCACGCAGCGAAATCCGCCGTCGTTCCCGGCGTGAGCGGCGGAGTCACCTCGGACGCGGTGCTGTTGATCATCGCCATGGTCGGCACCACGGTCGCCCCGTGGCAGCTGTTCTTTCAGCAGTCCAACGTCGTCGACAAGCGCATCACACCGCGCTTCATCGGCTATGAGCGTGTCGACACCACTCTGGGCGCCTTCGTTGTCGTGATCGGGGCGGCGGCGTTGATCATGACCGGCGACTGGGCCGCGCGCGCCACCCATAGCCGCAGGGCGTTTATCGACGCCGGCGTGCTCGCGCACTTGCTCGGCCAACACGACACGATCCTCGGGTCGGTGTTTGCGATCGTGCTGCTCGACGGCTCCATCATTGGGGCGGCCGCGGTAACCCTCGCGACCAGCTATGCGTTCGGGGACGTGTTCGGGCTCAAACACTCGCTGCACCGCGGCTTCGCTGATGCCAAGCCGTTCTATCTGTCCTACAGCGCGATGGTCGTGGTCGCCGCGGTGATCGTGCTGATCCCCGGCGCACCGTTGGGGTTGATCACCACCGGCGTGCAAGCGCTGGCCGGACTGCTGCTGCCCAGCGCGACGGTGTTCTTGTTGTTGTTGTGCAATGACCGGGAAGTCCTGGGCCCGTGGGTGAACCGTCCCTGGCTCAACGTGGTGGCCGGTGTCATCATCGCCGTGCTGTTGCTATTGTCCGGGATATTGATGACAACAACGTTGTTCCCCAACCTCGATGTCGTCTCAATCGCTGGCCTTCTCACCGTTGGTCTGGCCATCTGCGCCGCAGTCGCTTTGGGCATGCTGCGGTGGTCGGGTCAACGGCGGCCCAAACCACGGGCGCCCGAAGAGCTCTCCCGCGCGATGGCTACGCCTGATAAGGCCACATGGCGGATGCCGCCGTTGACCTTGTTGCAGCCGGTCACCTGGTCGGTGCAGACTCGGCTGGGCATGCTGGCCTTGCGCGGCTATCTTGTCATCGGCGCCATCCTGTTGGTGGTCAAAGCCGTCCAACTCGGTAGCGCCTAGTCTCGGCGGAGGCCGTAGGTCAGGCCGGGCTCGGGCAGCACAGCTTTCCCTCGGGCTGGATCCATCGGCCGGGTCCGGGCCAGATAGCAGCGACGGCCTCAGGCGCATACTCGGCGCGCGGTCACAACCATCGCCCAACGGACTCGCCGAGCTGCGCAACCGCGGGCTCGGCACCGGACAGGGTCCGGCAGCCGCGCGCGTTGGACTCGGCCGCCGGCCCCGCACAGTCGCGTCGAGGCTGCACTCACCTGGTGTCAGCCGATGCTTAACACTTTCGCCGACTTTGAGGCCCTGGCTCTCAAAGGGCGATCGTCATTCCATGCGCATCGACTTGATCGTGACCGGGTAACCGCGATTCCCGTCCTGACGGCCCCGACCACGCCGGGTTTGGCCACGTTGTCGATGATGGGCAGGCCCGTCTCGTCGATCCTGCCGGAAAAGCGTGTACTGCGGTGGTAGCTGGGAGTCCCGTTAAACCAGGAAGAACTGGCTGCCGTTGGTGTTCGGTGCTTTGTTCCAGATCGCCCGCGTCCCGCGGGAGTAGAGCACTGGCTGGCGTAGCGCCGGATCGCCAGGTCACCGGTGCGGTCGCTGTTGGGGGCGCCGCATAGCAGGGTGCGGAGCGTTGGCGAGGTGTCAGCCGGAGGCACTGCGTGCGGTCGAAGAATCCCTGCTGCGCCAAGCTGAGGAAACTGTTCACCGTGCACGCCGACTTGCCGTTGTCGAGGCTCAAGCTGATCTCGCCATGGTCGGTCACGATGTTCGCATGCACCTCCACCCGGGGTGGTAGGACACCTTGCCCGATCGCCGCGGCTTGGCCGACTTGCTGTCCGGCCCACGCGTGTCGACGGGTACTGGCAGTTGGCACCCAGATCACTGGGGCGTTTGAACGGCGCCACCCGCGACGCCGGTGCGGTCGACGTCGCCGATCCCGGCCGGGTGCGGCATTGTCGTCGTGCGTCGTGAGGGCGGCGACCAAGGCCACCACCGCAACCCACCTGGCTGCTGGCGACGATCGGTTCGTTGGCTGCTTTCAGGTGGAACCGGTATTTCCCGGCGTGCATCACCCGCGCCGTGGTCCAGGCCGAGGCTATGGGCTGCTTCGGATAACGCGCTCGTCCGCGAGCCGAAGCGTCGGCATGGCGTGCTGTTGGGGGAACTCTCCAGTCGCCTGAAAAATAACGCGGCGCGCCACTTCGACCGCGTGATCGGCAAAGCGCTCGTAGAACCGGCCCAGCAGCGCCACGTCGACGGCGGCCACCACGCCATGCGTCCAATCGCGATCCATCAGCACGGTGAACAAATGTCGGTGTAGCTCATCCATCGCATCGTCTTCTTCGCGGATTCGGGCGGCCATCCTCGGATTGCAGGTGAGCAGCACCTCCTGCGCTCTGTTGCCCAATTCAACTGCGACTCTGCCCATTTCGGCGAAATATCCAGCGACCTCGTCCGGAAGCGTGTGCTGAGGATGGCGACGGCGGGCGGTCCTGGCAACATGCATGGCAAGGCTGCCCATCCGGTCGATGTCGGCTACCATCTGGATAGCGCTCACAGTCGCGCGCAGGCCTACGCCGACCGGCTTTTGTAACGCCAACAAACCGAAAGAGCTTTCCTCCACGAGCGCACCCAATGTCGCGATCTGGTCGTGATCGGTGAATACTTCCTCGGCCAGCACCAGATCAGCCTGCAGCAGGGCCTGCGTCGCGCGTTCCATCGCGATCCCGGCTAGCCCGCACATCTCACCCAAGTGCGCGGATAACTCGGAAAGTTGCTCTTGGTAAGCAGTTCGCATGTCGTGAGTCTACGTTCCTCCGACATGGAAATAGATGACATGTCAAATGAACGTTGCGTGACGATGCCATGCATTCCGAATGTCGTTGCGGCTACTAGCAAATAGTGTCGGCGGCATCGGTTAATCGTGTCCGAACGGCAGCGAGCTGGTTCTTCTATTGTTCACTTGACAGTCATTTCTGGATGGTTCTAGCGTGTGGACGGCATCACGGTTTAGCAACAGCCGCGATAGCTCCCCACCGTACTGCGACGCGGCGGGTAGCCATGGTGTCGAGCATGGCTGTTACCCGGCGCGGGCACCAATAACAACGGGCTGAGGGAGATTCACATGGTTTATCGCTCGCAGTGGGGGCCGGTGGCTTCGCCCCATCAAACCGTAAGCGACAGGGGCCCCACGGGCGCGCGGCCCCCAGGACGCCAGAACGGCCCCTCATTGACGAAGCCCCCTTACGGGCGCCACATCCGCTCAGTAGATCAGGTCGTGGCGGCCCCGGTAAACCCTGCCGAGGTGGCACAGGCACGGCTCTTCGTGACCACTCTGCAAGCTGAGCTTCACCGATTGCAGCATGTTCTCGTCGAGAAACTTGCGACGCCTCATCAGGTGGGGCCCGGCAGCAAGGAGCAGCAACCGGACGTAGAGCTTAGGAAGTGGAAAGCAGATATCGAGGAGGTCAATCAACTCCTCAACGCGTTGCGATATCGGTTCTTGCATGCCGAGATTGTGGGTGCGTCCGCAGTGCTTGGAGTTAAGTCGTCGCACCTTACCCCGTCCAACCGCACCGCCCGTTGGTGACTAAACGGTACCAGCGCCATCTCAGGCTGCCGCCGTTCTCTACTCCGTAATCAGAAGACGCAAGAGTCATCGTCTGAATCAACGACAGATTCCCGCGACGATCACCCACCGGCACCGCAGTCAGTTTGTTCGGCAACGTAGCGGCAGCTGGCTGGCTGAGGGGGCCCGCGGGTTGTTCGTAAGCCTGGCCAGCGCCACGTAGCCTGGCCAGACCGGTCCGCGTCTCGGTAGTCCCGAGATCTCTTTCCCTACGGCTATTTCGACAGGGCCTCGCAAGGCTCCGATTTGGTGCAGTCCGCTTCTCGTCGTTCAGCCTTGTTGTGCCGAAGCGTGTTCTAAGGCAACGCAGATCTGCGACACTTTGATCCGGCCGCTGACGGTGTCATTCCTGGTAAGCCGCATTGGCGCAGTGCAATCGCAGTGAGAGCCCTCGTTATTGCGATGTCGCGTGCCTTGCCCCTGCTGCCATGATCACCCTCAATATCGTTGTGTTTAAATGTAATTCGTGAAGTTAATTTGCGAAATTAGCTAGCGCTTGACCAGCTGCTGGACCCAGTAGCGGAAGACATCATAATCACGGGCAACTTCGCTTTTGCTGCGTCCCTCTAGCACGACGGCGGTGACGATGAGCTGCGCCTTCGACGTGGCTGACCTTCCGACTTGCAGAGGGTGTCAACTATGTCGCGAGACGGCTGCCAACTACGTCGTGAAACCAGACACTTTCAGCCCGACCGAGAGAGCGCCACCATCACGAGCACCCTCGCGGTGCCGCTGAGCCCGCCCGAACTCATGGACAACCAGTTGATCGACGAATCTCTGCTGCCTGAAGCCCGCCGCATGCACCAGCTGATCGAGAATCTGGACCTGCGTCACGACGACGTCGACCTCGACGATCTGCTGCTGGCCGAAGCGAACCGGCTAGGCGCCCTCGGGTCGGTGCACATCGTCACCCGCGTCGAGGCATGCCGCACCGTTGGCGACCGCGCCGCCTTGGCCCAGGTGATCCGCAATTTGGTCGACAACGCCGCGCGGCACGCCGCGAGTACGGTCGATTTGGACTGCCACTGCGACGCTGCGCACGCCGTGATCACGATCGCCGATGACGGGCCCGGCATCCCGACGCAGGAGCGGGGACGCATCTTCGAACGGTTCGTTCGCCTCGATCCCACCAGCGCCCGGTTTCCGGCGGATCCGGTTTGGGCCTGTCCATCGTGGCAGAGGTCGTGCGCGCTCACCGCGGTGCTGTCACTATCGCCGATGCTGCCCAAGGTGGTGTGATGTTCACTCTGACATTGCCCCTGCGTCAGCATGATTCGGACGCAACTAGCAGGGATCGGTGAGCAGCCGGTAACCGGCGCCGCGCACGGTTTCGATGGTGGCCAGCCCGAATGGAGTGTCGATTTTGCGCCGCAGATAGCCGATGTAGATTTCCACGACGTTGTCATCGCCCTCGTAGTGTGAATCCCAAACCGAGCGCAGGATTTCTGACTTGCTGACCACATCTCGCTTGTGGCGCAACAGGAATTGCAGCAACCCGTATTCACGGGGAGTCAGGTCCAGCACCGTCTGGTCGCGGGTTACCCGTCGCTGAGCCGGATCCAATGCCAGGGTGCCCGCGCTCAGCACGGTTGGGCGTTCGGGGGCCCCACGGCGCAACAGAGCCCGTAGACGGGCCACCAGGACCACGAATGAGAACGGTTTGGTCAGGTAGTCATCGGCGCCGATGTCGAACGCGTCGGCCTGATCGTATTCACCGTCCTTGGCAGACAGCATCAGCACCGGTGTCCACACCTGACGCGTCCGCATCTCCCGCACTATCTGATAGCCGCTTAGTCCGGGCAGCATGATGTCGAGCACCACCACGTCGAATTCTGCGGTCGAGGCGGCAGCCAATCCGTGCAGGCCGTCGTGCTCGACGTCGACAACGAATCCTTCAGCGGCTAGCCCACGGCGCACCGTCTCGGCGAGCCGGGCTTCGTCCTCGACGAGCAATACGCGCACGACAACCCTCCTGTGGTCTGTTGCTGATGTCCAGTAGAGCAGACGCCCCGACGGGTCTCAGCGTTCCCACAGCTGCCAGCGGCAAGGCTGTTCTCATGACTAATATTCGAGCCGCACTACCAGAGCAGGAAGCAATCGCGCGGCATCACCGCCACGGCGGCATCGCCGGCCGCGTTCATCGTCGTCGCATTTTTCTTCCCTGCTCGATGCCGGCGAGGCCTCCGGAGTGCTGATGCCCTCTGGGTTGCCGGATGGGCATTTGGGTACGGCTGTTTTGCACCTTTGCGACGGGACAGTAATCGTGATCTGCGCACTGGGGAGATCACCCACCGTCGCAGTGGGTGACGGAATCCAGATCCAGGCCTGCATCTCCGCGGCGGCCGGCGCCTGCGACATCGAACCTTAAGAAAGACAACTCAAATGACTGCTATCCAACCAAACCGCGACGATCCGACCGCGCATCTGAGCGCGCGGGACGTCGAGGACATCGGCGTCGAACTCGACGCCATCCGGGCCGAGGTGATCGCCAGCCGGGGCGAGCGCGATGCCACCTATATCCGCACGGTCATTTACGGGCAGCGCAAGCTCGAATTGAGCAGCCGCGCGTTGCTGCTGTTTTCGTTGTTGCCGCCGGCCTGGGTCCTTGGCACCGCCGGGTTGTCGGTCTCTAAGATCGTGGAGAACATGGAGCTCGGCCACAACGTTATGCATGGTCAATGGGACTGGATGCGCGATCCCAAGATCCACTCGACCACCTGGGAGTGGGACCATGCCTGTCCGTCGAGACTGTGGAAGCACTCGCACAACGAGTTGCACCATACCTGGACCAATGTGCTGGGCAAGGACGACGATCTCGGCTTCCGGGTGATGCGGGTCGACGAGGATCAGCCTTGGAATCCGGTCTATCTGGTCCAGCCGCTGACCAATCTCGCCAACGCCTGCATCTTCCAGTACGGAATCGCCATCTACGACCTGCAGATCGGCCCTTATCTGAAGGGCAAGGCCGATAAGGACGTGCTCCGGCGCCAAGCTAAGGAGGTGCTCGCCAAGGTCGGGAAGCAGGTACGCAAAGACTATGTGCTGCACCCGTTGCTGTCGGGTCCATCGGCCCTCAGCACGTTAACCGCAAATTTCACGGCGAATCTGGTGCGTAACCTGTGGACACACTCGGTGATCATGTGCGGGCACTTTCCCGAGGGCGTGCAGACCTACGAGAAGGCCTCTATCGTCGGTGAGACGCGCGGTCAGTGGTATCTGCGGCAGATGCTCGGCTCGGCCAACATCAGTGGCAGTCCGCTGATGCACCTCATGACCGGTAACCTGTCGTTCCAGATTGAGCACCACCTTTTCCCTGATCTGCCCAGCAACCGCTACCAGGAGATAGCGCCGAAGGTGCAGGACCTATTCGAGCGGTATGGGCTCACCTATACCAGCGGTCCGTTGCACAAACAGGTTGCATCGGCGTGGAAGAAGGTCTTCAGGCTGTCGCTGCCCAACGACTTCGCACGCAAGGCGACAATGGCGACTGGGGCATTGTCGCCTGCCAACCTCACCCGTGCCGTCTTCGGAAGCCCAGCCGCCTAGCCTCAGGGCACTGAACTGGCCCTAGACAGTCATCGCTTTGACCCAGTGCAATGGCCCGCGAAGTCCAGCGATTCGGCCAGCGCGCGGTAACGATGCGGAACCTCTTGGTAGGCCGGATCGTCGCGGCGAGTCTTGGCCAGCAACGTGCGCAGCCGCACCACCAGAATGTCGCGGCGGCCCATTCGTCTCCCGATATGACCGTTAAAGGCTTGACCGCGGCGTCGGCTTCGGCGAGATCGCTCGAGGCGGCCGCCAATGCGTGCAGGCCGTCGTGCTCAATGTCGACAACGAATCCTTCAGCGGCCAGCCCACCACGCACCGTCTCGGCGAGCCGGGCTTCGTCCTCGACCAGCACGCGCACGCCACCTCACCTCCGGGCTGTTGCTGATGTCCAGAAGAGGATGAAGCCTCGACGGGGTCTCAGCGTCCCCACAGCCGCCAGCCGCAAAGCTGTGTTCATGACCGATGTTCGAGCCGCACTACAAGAGCAGGAAGCACCCGCCGGCATCACCGCGGCCGCGGCATCGCTGGCCGCAGCTGAGGTACGGGCACAGCGACACCGCTCTCGCATGCATCACGTCGGCCGCACCGATAGTTCGACCGAACTCGGGCATATGCGCCGAATGACAGTGCCCCATCACCGCAGCACGCCGCGTGGCCTGAGAAACGTGAGCGAGGTCAGCCCATCGCGGCTGACTGTCTGGCTCGGCGCGGAGATGTACACCTTCCGCGCCGGTGACGTCACCGTGGGCCGCGACCGCGATTGCGACATCTGTCTGTGCGGCGGCCCGGCCCGCGAACTGATATCGCGCAGGCATGCGATCTTGCGATTCGACGGCACGCAGTGGCAGGTTATCGACACCAGCCGGAACGGCGTTTTCGTCGGCGGTAGTCGCGTCCGCGCATTCATCGTCCGCGACCGGCACAACATCACGCTCGGTAGTCCGCACGGACCGCGGTTGACTTTCCGGGTCGGTACCTTTACCGGACCGTCCACCCCCTGCAACCTGGCCAGGCCGGAGCGCATACCCACCTCGACGTGCACGCCGAGCTGTCAAACGGCCAGCAAGACCCGATTCGCGTTGATCGAGCCGCGTCGCGGCGAACCGGACTCCGAACGGGTCGGCGACACGATGCGACTCTCGCCACCACCGCCCTTCCTCAGGGGGACAGTCGGTCGCGCCACGACCAACGACCTCGTCGTCGACGATGCACGGGTATCGCGCATGCACGCGGTGCTGCTGCCGAACCCCGCGGGTCTCGAGATCCGCGACGTAAACAGCCGCAACGGCACATTCGTCAACGGCGTATCGATCACTCGTGCCCTGTTGCGCGACGGTGACAACGTCACCGTCGGCAACACCGGTTTCATAGTGTGGGGCAACACTCTGGTACCGCACCCGCGCCCGCCAGCGGGTGCACCGCCCTCGCACTGGCGCTGACCCCAGTTGAGTCGGGCATGTCGTCACCGACCGAGCGACGGCTTGGCCGGCGCAAAGGCGTCCGTCGGCCAGTGCAGGACGAGACTTTCGAACGCGCAGAATGGCGACGATGCGCAAGCCCAGGGCGTTGGACATGGGCTGGAGCCTATGCCCGCAACGCTTGCATGAACGCGGTCGCTTAAAGCATCGGCTTGACTGTGTTCCTTGGCGCAGCTTCATGCAATGCTGTCTCCCAGTACACCAAGCGACCGTGCTCGGTCATGTACCTCGGCGGCCAGGTCGACATCCTCGCTGCGAAAGGCCGACGAGCTGCAAAATCGGCTCCCCGACGGTTGAGTTCCTCAGCTCGGTTGGCCGCATTAACACCGGCTGATTCCGATATGCACCCGCGTATCTGAAACAGAGATCTGATCGACATCCTTTCTTGAATGAGACAGCTTAATTCACAGGATTTGTCACGATTTTTGGGCGAGGTATGGGGGCCTGGACCCGGGGGACCGGCCCCCGGGTCATCTAATGCGGCCACCAACAACGCGGCGATCGCATCGGCGCCGGCGAACCGGACAGCCGCTTCCGCACCAGCGACGCAGATGGTCACCGCAGCTACGTTGGCGGCACCGTGTCGCGAGCTACACGTCGCGACCGGCCTCGCGCCATCAGCGGCGCTCTGAGCCCGCCGAGGGCTCCTTGCCCCCTTCCGCCATGGTTGTGCTCAGGCCGGCCGAAATCAGGTGAGTGGAAATCACGCGTGTGGTATTCAGGTCCGCGGTCAGGTAAGCGATACGGGCGGCTGCTTGCCGGTTGAGGAATTCGCCGGCAGCTGCAACCGCCACGTCAGCGGTGGTCGAGGTGTTCGCGCGGCGCCGTGCCCGTAGTTCCTCGGCGTCTCGTCGGGTCCGCTGCAGTGCGAGGTGATAGTTGTAGAGGGCGGCAACGCGTGACAACACGGCGGTACGGCATTCTTCGAGCAGCTTGGTACGTTCGGCGCGTGTCTGCAGGATTTCCTGGGCGTCGCATTGGCGTAGCTGCAACAAACCTGCGACGCTCCAGGCGATCTCATGCAGCTCGTGGTCAACATCGAGAGCGGGCTGCCAATCGTTCAAAGTGACTGCGCAGCACTGGATGTCAGCGCAGATCGCTTCTGCCACAGCGATAATCGCAAGATCCGGCCCGGCTGAGTACCTGGCCGGACTGTCGGCCCACGGCACATATTCGACAGCGTCTCTGCTCCATCGGTAACCCGCGGCGCGTTTGATCGTCTGCCGGCCCGCGGTGATACCGCCGAAGTACAGCACCGCGTATGCGCAGAAGCACGACAGCATGTACGTGTCCGCCGCGGTCGACACCGCCCAGTGGGCGCCGATTACACGGATCAGCGCCGCCGCGGCCACCATTACCACGGCCAACGTCGTCACGTCGGCAAGTGGCACCAGCCGACCAAACGGTCGCAGGCGCACAAACGAAGCGTCTTTTTTCCAGGGCGCGTGGTCGGATAACCGAACCCTTCGTGATTGCCGGCCGGAGACCGGCCGCACACCCCCCATCGAAGGCTGGGGCTTTTCGGGCAGTCGGTATCCGTTCGCGAAACGGCGCTGCAACGCCCTCGTCGCGAGAGGACCCAGGCGATTGGTGTGGACCCTCGGATAGCTGCCTGTGAGCTGGAAGGGACGCTCGGCCACCGCGTCCACGAGATCCAGTACCTCGCGCAATGAGCTCATGTCTGTTCCTTCGCTCCGACGTGCAGACCAGCGAATCTCAGATGCATGCAATCCAGATGCCCTGATTGCTGCAAGACGAGACAGGCGACTCACGAACAGTCTAACAGCTGTTACTATACTGTCGTGACGAATGCGCAACAAGATACAGCGGCGAGCGCGATGACGTCGTGGCACAGCCTGCCGGTATCGGCCGTCGAGGACCGCGCGGGTGTGCGGGTTGACCTGGGTCTCAGTGCCTCTGAAGCAAGTACGCGCTTGACCCAGTACGGGCCCAACCGCCTCCGGGAGGAGCGACGGAAGCCCTTTTGGCGAGACTTTGTCGAGGAAGTGTCCGAACCGATGCTTCTGCTGTTGCTCGGCGTGGGGGTGCTCTACGTGCTCTTTGGACGGCTGGTCGAGGCGGGGTTTGTGTGGGCCATCGTGCTGGCGATTGCAATGATCGAGGTCCTTAACGAGCGCCGAGCCGATGATGCGATCGCTGCCTTGCATGCGGTCGCCGAGCCGCAGGCGCTCGTGCGACGCGACGGACGGCCGGTGCAAGTGGTCGCTTCCGAGGTGGTCCCTGGCGATGTGATGCTGCTAGAGGCCGGCCGCCGCGTCGCCGCAGATGCGCGGCTAGTGGAGGACCACAGCCTCTTGCTAGATGAGTCCGCGCTGACCGGCGAGTCGATCGGCGTCAATAAGAGCGCAGACATGGTCCTGCCTGCCGCAGTTCCGCTGGCAGAGCAACTCAACATGGTGTTCGCCGGCACGACGGTGCTTCGTGGTCGTGGCACGGCGGTGGTGACCGCAACCGGTAAACACATGGAGCTGGGCCGCATCGCCGAGCTAGCTGAGCAGGCAGAAGAGGGTCCAACCCCGCTTCAGGAGGCGCTTAACCAGCTGGCGCGCTGGATGATCTGGGTCGCCGCCGGGTTCAGCGCCGGGATCCCGTTGATCGGGTGGCTGACCGGTCAGCCGCTCGTGGAGATGATCGTGACAGGGTTCGCGCTGCTCTTCGCCAGCGTCCCAGAGGAGCTGCCGGTGATCATCACCCTGATCCTCGCGTTCGGCGGCTATTGGCTCTCCAGACAAGGAGCCATCATGCGGCGCCACCGGGCCGTGGAGATGCTGGGTGCCGTGTCGGTCATCGCCACCGACAAGACCGGGACTCTCACGGAGAACAGGATGCGGGCGACCAAGTTCTGGCCCGCCACTCAGACAACCCGACTTCTCACCGTCGGGGTCGTGTGCAACGACGTCGCCCTTGACGGGCTCGGCGCGGCCGGTGACCCGCTCGATCGGGCGCTGGTCGAGGCGGCGCAAGCCCATGGAATCGACGTGGATGCCCTTCGCACCGCGCACTCGCTGGTCGACGAGTACAGCTTCGATTCGGCGCGCCAGCGAATGTCGGTAACGGTCAGGCGTGGTCGCCGTCTATGGGTGACTGTCAAGGGCGCCCCGGAGTCGGTACTCGACGTGTGCACCACGGTGCTCGTCGGCGACGAAGCCAAGCCGCTGACGAATAAGCGGCGCGCAGCGGTCTTAAGGACCCTCACGGGCAGCGGGGGGTTGCGCGTTGTGGCGCTGGCGGAGAAGGAAAGCAACGCTTCCAGCCTCAGCCAAGCCGAGGCGGAGGCCAAGTTGACTTTTCTGGGTTTGGTAGGGATGCAGGACCCGCTGCGTGCGGATGTGCCCGAGGCAATCGCCTCCTGTCGCGCGGCTGGCATCCGCACCGTGATCGTGTCCGGCGATCACCCGGAAACGGTCGGCGCCATCGCCGGCGAGCTCGGCTTTCCCACCAGCGATGGTGTCCTTACCGGCCAGGACCTGCAGACGCTTGGCGCCACCGCATTTCGACAGACCGTCGATCAGCACTCGGTCTTCGCGCGCACCACCCCCGAGCAGAAGTTAAGGATCGTGCGCGCCCTGACCGAAAAGGGTCACCACGTGGCGGTGACCGGCGACGGCATCAACGATGCGCCAGCCCTGGCGGCCGCGCAGGTAGGCGTGGCCATGGGACAGACGGGCACCGACGTGGCCCGGCAGGCCGCCGACATGGTGCTGATGGACGACAGCTTCGCGACACTGGAGCGCTCAATTCGGCAGTGCCGTGGGCTGTTCGCCAATCTAGAGAAGGGCATCCGCTACTACCTGGCCTGCAAGATCGCCCTGGTGGTCTCTTGCCTGCTGGCTGTTCTGCTGGCCATCCCGCTCCCGTTCGTGCCGATGCAGATCATCCTCATTGAGCTGCTCATGGATCTCGCGGCCTCGGCCGGGTTCGTGGCCGAGCCCCCGGAGTACGACGTCATGCGCCGCCCGCCGCGCGACCCGCACGAACGCGTCCTCAATCGGCACACGATCCAGTCGATCTTCACCGGCGCGCTCGGGCTATTCGGCGCCGTCACCGTCGCTTACTTGATCACCTGGTATGGCTCACACAGCGCCGTACGGGCCCAAACAGTTGCGTTTTGCACCTGGCTGATCGGACACGTGCTGCTGGCCCTCACCATGCGCTCACATCAACCGCTGCTTCGGGTCGGGCTGATGTCGAATCGGGTGATCGCAGGATGGGGGCTTGGGGTCGCGATCGTGCTTGTACTGATTGCGGTGCTCCCCGCGGCCCAAACCTTTACGTACACCACAACCCTGCATGGCCTCGACTGGGCCCTCGTGATCGGCACTGCGGCCACCGGAACCCTCTGGAACGAGGCGGCAAAGTGGATCGGGGCTCGCCGAACAATAGCCGCCGCTACTGCCGGGCGCACTACCCCCACCAGCACGCGCGAGGTCGTCGAGGTTTGACGGTGCGCAGGGCAGAATCGGTCCGGTGAGCGAGTCAGTGAGGTGGCTGCTGTTGGCCTACCGCATTCCCAGTGAGCCGAGCCGGCTGCGTGCCGGGGTGTGGCGGGCGTTGAAGGCGCTCGGCGCGATCTATGTGCAGAACGCGGTGGCTGCCGTGCCTGAAGACCCCACCGCCGAGCGGGCGCTACGCGCACTGCGGGCGGAGATCGCCCAAATGGACGGCGCTACCGCCCAACTCCTATGCGCCGACCCTCTAGTCGGCGGTCGCGACTTGACCGACGCCTACAATGCCGCACGCGACGACGAATACGCCGAAATCGTCGAGCGCTGCCAAGGTTTTCTTGCCGAGATCGACATGGAGACCACCGCCGCCCACTTCTCCTACGGGGAGTTGGAGGAAAACGACGAGGACCTAGCTAAGCTGCGCCGCTGGTTCGACAAGGTCGCCGCCCGCGACCGCCTCGGCGCTGCCGGCCGCGAGACGGCCGCGAAAGCCCTTGAGGAGTGCGGCCACGCTCTCGACGGGTTCGCCGAAGCCGTTTATGCCGCCGACACCGACGCACCCTGACCCCTTGTGTTGATGCGGATACGTTGCAGATCGCGCTGAGCGGCCAGACACGGCGGGTACGCTTGCCGACCAGCATCACCGCTGTGATCGTCTTCACCGCGGCCGCCCACACTGTCGCTTTGATGGTGTTGCTCCCACTGGCCCGTCGCGGTCCGCAGCCCTGGTGATGGTGTATGACGACAGACTCAGAGGACAGGTAGAGGCGGGATGGATCAGGTCATTAACTGGCTCGTCAAGCTGCCCGCCGGCGTGGTCCTGGGCGCCGCCTTTTTGCTTCCGCTGCTGGAATCGTCGGCGTTCGTCGGAATCGTCTTTCCCGGCGAAACCGCGGTGCTCATTGCGGGCGTTGTGGCCAGCCAAGGCGCTCTGCCGCTTTGGCTGGTGATGCTCGTGGCCTCGGGGGGCGCGATCATCGGCGATAGTGTCGGTTACGAGATCGGGAAGCGCTACGGACAGCGCCTGCTCAACCGGCTGCCCAAACGGCTGGTCAAGCCCGAACACGTCGAACGCACCAGCGCGTTGCTGCGACGCCGCGCAGGTGCGGCCGTCTTAATCGGGCGGTTCACCGCAGCACTCCGGGTGCTGGTGCCCGGCATGGCAGGAATCAGCCGGCTACCGTATCCGACATTTCTCGTATTCAACGCCATCGGCGGCATCGCCTGGGCTATGGCAGCGTCCGCTGTGGGATACGTCGCCGGGAAGAGCTACCACGCCGCCGAACAGCGGATGAGCATATTCAGCATTGGCGTACTCGCCTTGATCATCGGCGGTTACCTGTTGGTTCACCTGCGCCGACACCCCCGGGTGGCGCCGCTGATCGACGCGCGACTGTCAACCGAGCGCTGGACCGGGCTTTCACTCACGTTGGCCGTCGCGGCCTCGGGAGCAACCGGCTGGTTGTTCGGCGGCGTTACCGAAGACGTTGTCGGACATGAGGAAGTAGCGCAGGAAGACCCGCATTGGCACCAACTCCTGGTCGACCATCGCCTGGCCGCCCTCTCCGGCCTCTCCCGCGTCCTGACCTATCTGGGCAGCAGCGCTGTCGCCTATCTGCTGCTTGTTATCGCCGTGGTGTTGGTCATCTGGCGCAAGCATGACTGGGCAGCCGCCCTGGCTCTGCCGGCACTAATCGGCGGGCAATTCATCTGCGCCGGGGTGTCGGTGCTTATTGACCGGCAGCGTCCACCGCAATTTGACTGGCTGACAAGCGCTTACGGCCGCTGCTTCCCCTCATGCCATGCGGCAACGTCGGTCCTGGCTTGGGGGTTGGTGGTCACCCTGGTCTGGCCTTGGTTGCGCAGCCGCGGCCAGCGAGTCATGACCGTCACAGCTGCCGTCGTGATCGCCGCCATCGCTGGCGCTACGCGAGCCTACCTCGGCACTAACTGGCCCACCGACGTTGTCGCCGGCTGGTCCCTCGGCGGCTTGCTGCTCACCCTGGCCGTCGCCGCGTTATCGTTGTTGCGCAGCCATACCGTAGCGGCCGGTAAGCGTCACAGACTAAGTGAAGAACTCGATACGGTTGACAACGTCGACTGATGCGGTTGTGGCGCGCGGATACACGCAGTTTTCAGCCATCGAAGGTGTTTCCGATTGTGTCCCATAATATTTCGCATTCAGCAGGATCGTGGCCAATTCACGTGCGACCGGTCGGGTGGGTCTCAGAATCTTACCGGGTGTGCTGCTGCGGCCGCCTGCTCGCGCCATCTCCTTCAATGTGGTCGACGTTGACCGCTGATCGACAGTTGATACCTCCGTATGTGATGCCCGGATTGCTGTTGTGTCGGGCGATCGAGTGCGTCTGTGGCTGGGCCGCGGCGAGCTGGGCGGCAACGGTGGCAGCGCTACCTGCCCGTGCTCGCGCAGTGTGGTAATCAGGTCCGCGGCCTTCTTCGCAAGGCGGCGTTCGTCACCGTGAGCCAGCCTGGAAGGCAGCTCATCGATCGGTGCCCCTGCCATGTCTGCGACTTCATGGGCGTTACCGGCCGTGAGTTCGCCATCCCGAAAACGCAGCAGGTAATGATGCACTGTCTTGTGCACCAGGTGGGCTTCCGCGCCGAACCGGTACTCGATACGGCCCAGCGCAGCGAGGACATCGGCGCGAACTCCGGTTTCTTCCGCGATCTCCCTTACTGCAGTCTCTTCGGCCCTTTCACCAACCTCGATGTGGCCTGGGCAAAAACCATCGAATGCGGCCTCGACGATCGAATGCGCCGATCACGACAGCCATCTGCATGTCGCGTCGAGGCAATCGACGACGAGCCCGCCAGCGGAGAATCCATGCAGGGTCCGAAGGCGCGAGGGCTGGCCGCCGATGTTGTCGCCCGACGCATCCACTCGCGAACGGCGTCTGCCACGGCGCTTCCGAAGCTTGCCTTCATCACGCTACGGCTCAGTCACGAGGCGTTGCTTCCGCCAAGAGGTCGGCGACGTAATGAGCGGTCTCTTCGCCTTCGTAAGCCAGTACCACCTCCTCGACACGCTCATCGTCTAGATTTGGCCGCGGTCGATCCAGATCGCAGTCCTGCAAAGCCGGGCGAGGAACTCCTTGGAATGACTGGCGAACATCAGGATGCCGGAGCGCTGGATGAGGCTCTGCAGCCGTGTGACGGCCTTTCTCAAAAACTCCGCGTCGACTGAGCCGATGGCCTCGTCCAGTAGAAGTATCTCCGGTTCGATGCTGGTTACGGCGCCCAGCGCGAGCCGGACCCGCAATCCCATGGAATGCGTGCGCAGCGGCATCGAAAGGTAGTCGCCGAGCCCGGCGAACGCGACGATTTCGTCGACTTAAGACTGTATTGCCTTGTGCGTTTCGCCGTGGAACAGCCCACGGATGATGATGTTCTCGTAGCCGGACGTTTCGGGGTCCATGCCGACGCCGAGGTCGAAGATGGGGCCTACTTTGCCCTTTACCGGCGGTGCCCGCTGTCGGCTCGTAGATGCCGGACAGCAGCCGTAACAGTGTCGACTTGCCGGCTACGTTGTGTCCCACCAGACCTACTCGGTCGCCCACGTGAGTGACAGGGTAATGTCGCGTAGTGCTTCGATCACGACGAGGTCGAGGTGTTGCGGCCGATGGCACCGCCAGCCTTGCCGAGCACTGTGTGCTTGAAGGAGCGGGTTTTGGCGTCGAAGATCGGAAACTCGACCCATGCGTGATCGACGTCGATACACTGGCACTCGCGAATATGCTGTGTGCGGACCAATCGCTCTGGGCTCCAAGCGATTGTCCATCGATCTTGACATTGCACTCACCGGTGTCACTCAGTAGTCGTGGCGGGCCAGCATGGTTCCGCGTCGGTCGTCATCACCGTCGACGACGAGCAGTGCGGAGATCATCTCGCAGGTGACTAGTCCGTGTTCTTGGGTGAGTTCGTCGATTGATGTCGAAGCTTTGCGCGATGTTATCCGGGGTATCAACGATGATCGTCGTGACCGGGACATCGCGGACAAGTTGGATAGCTTATCGCCGTGGGGCCAGGTGGTCGCCGTGGAAGCCCCAGATACCACGCAGCGTGGTAGCGCATCGTGCTTGGTAGGACTGGCGCAGACGGCGGATCGGGGCGCGGTGGACCGGAAGGCCGTCGTGACGTTGTGCTTCTGAGGTGTAGATCATGACCTTTTGCCACAGCGGCATGCCGTGTTCGTCGACTCCGGGCAATGCGTGCGGCCGGGAGAACAGTTAGCCGTCGCGTTTGCAAACCTGAAGTCTCTCAACGGTTATCAGTGGATGTCTCATCAGGGCGGCAGTTCGTCGATGACACGCACAACCTGTCCGCCGGAACCGACTGCGATGATCATCACCGGTACGCCGACGTTGCGACCGAAGAATCGTGCACGTTGTCGCTTGCCGTAGGCAGTGCCGTCGACGCCGAGGAAAACCGATGCTCGGTTAGCCTGCGCATTGGTGCGGCGCGGTGCGCCGGAACGCCCGATGGTTCTCACCGCAGGCACGTTGTCGCTGGACCCGTCCCGCCGTCTGGTCACCCGCGATGACGCTGAGATCTCTTTGACAGCACGCGAGTTCGGTGTCTTGGAGTACTTGATGCGCAACAAGGACGTGGTGCTCACCAAATCCGACATCCTGGCCAACGTGTGGGACGTCAACTACAGGGGGCCGGCCAACGTGGTGGAAGTCTACGTGGGCTATTTGCGGCGCAAGATCGATATCCCGTTCGGCACCAACAGTATTGAGACGATTCGGGGCGTCGGTCACCGACTATTGCCCTGACGGAATCGTAACGGTGATGCGGGCACCTCCACCCGCCGGGTCGCTGATGGTGATGCTGCCGTGGTGTCCGCGGACGATTTCCGCGACGATCGCCAGCCCTAGGCCACTGCCTCCGCCTTCCCGTGATCTATCCGTGTCGAGGCGCACGAAGCGGTCGAACACACGACTGCGCTCGCCCACCGGTATGCCCGGGCCGTCGTCGGCGATGACGAATACCGTGTCGCCATCGGTATGCTGCACCGACAGCTCGATCCGCGACGCCGCGTGGCGGGAGGCGTTGTCGGCGAGATTGCGCACCATGCGTGCCAGCGCGGCCTCATCACCGATCACCCGGGTGCGTTCGTCGATGTCGGTGTCGATCGTCAACGTGGTGTCGCGCCGCAGCCGCGACGCCGCCGACTCGACGATGTCGGCCAAGCTCACCTCCTCGGAGGACTTTTGGCAAGGTGAAGCCAAACCTTTCTCGTCAGCGCGGGCTAACAACAGCAAGTCCTCCACCAGCATCTTCATTCGATGCGCCTCGGGCAGCAAAGTGCTTGTGGCCATGTCGATGTCGAGCAGCTCGGGATGTGACTCGACGAGTTCGAGCGCATAGATGATGGTGGTCAGCGGACTGCGCAACTCATGGGAGGCGTCACCGACGAACTGACGCTGCGCCAGATGACCCCTCTCGACACGCTCGAGCATCGCGTTCATCGTCCCGGCCAGCGCCGCGATCGCGTCCCCACTCGCAGGCACCGGAACACGCCCGGACAGATCCGACGCCGAGATCTCCGCCACGCGGCTGCGAATCGCATCCACCGAACGCAACGAGCGTTTGACGAGCGTACAGCTGACATAGGCCGCCACCGCGATCATGAGCGGGGAGACGGCCGCCAGCAGAATCGCCACCGTGCGAACGGTGGCTTCAACGGCTTCGCTGGCGCCGCCAACGATGACGGTGTAGGTGCCGGCGGGGGTGGCGATGGACTGACCGGCCAGCCGAATGTCATCACCCGGTGAAACATCGTCGGGCAGGCCTGATCTGAGCGTAGGGCCGAATAGTACTGCGGGCGCCAACGCCGAGGTCGGCGCTCCCGACGATCTGCGCACCACGTGCCCGTCGCCGTCGACAACCTGCACCTCCGCCACCCGCTGGTTGGTCGTCATGAGGTTCTCGTCGAGCTGAGCGGCAGTTTTAACTCGTAGTGCGGCGACGATATCGGTGACCCGGGCGCCGGCGGCGTCGTCGACGCCGGAAATCAACAAGGCGTAAAGCAAAGCCAGCAGGCCAGCGCTTGCCAACGCGAGCGCGGCAAGGACCACTGCCGCGGATACCGCCGCCGCGCGCGTGGCAATGCCCCAGTAGCGCGGCCGTATACGTACGAACACGTTCACGTGCCACGCCCTCTCTGAGCCCTTCTGCCCTCAGGGTGCCAATGGGAGGCTAAGAAGACCCTGAGGAGCTGGACCAGGCACGCCGTCTTGCAGGGAGACTGGGAAAAGCACCTTCCATCGGCGGTTTCGGCTAGTCACGTCGGGGAAGGTACTTGATAGGCCCGAACGTCCGGTAGCGTAGGAGTATCGCTCGGTAGGAAAGTTGCGCGGAGCCCAAATCCCACAAACACCAGTGCGCTAGTTGAGACATCAGCGCCAGGCCGAGGGCATAAACGCCACCGCACGGTTCGCCGGGCGACGCTCGTCCGAATCGTCCACGGTGGACTTAAGTGAACAACTTGTCGCCGCATCACTGGCGGTGATTTTCATGTCGAGTCCACGGATGCGTTGCCGGGCAAGCTGAGCCGGCTGCGCAGGGACGCGTCGCTGGCGCGGTTCTTGTCGAGGTGAGTGGGAGGGATTTCAGTTCGCGGAGTCTTCTATCCTGCGGATTTCGTCTTTGAGGTCGGTTTGGGTGTACAGCCAGGATGGGGAAAACGGCTGCGAGCTTGGTGACGGCCGCGAAGCTGATCGGTGCTGCAGTCTGGTCGAGGGTATGCAGGGCGGCGATCGCTACGGCGACGGTCTGCTCGTGGCGTTGTCTGGCCGCGCACGTGTCGAACAATATCGTGACCTCTGAACGGGGGTCCGCCAACCCTGTAAGCCGAGCTCACATGCTTTCTCCTCCAACCGTTTACGGTGCTGTTAGGCCAGGCTCATGAACAGTTTTTCCAGCTCATCAAGTGAGGGGGTCGGCCTGGCACCGGATCCGGTGGCTGGGCGGTCGAGGCAGTCACGCAGGCCAGTAGCGATGATTTTGAAGCCAGCGCGATCCAACGCCCGAGACACCGCAGCCAGTTGCGTGACGACGTCTTTGCAGCTACGTCCCTGTTCGATCATCGCGATGACTCCGCCGAGTTGACCCTGCGCTCGACGTAGTCGGTTGAGGACGGCAATGATGTCGTCCGGGTTGTGCGCGGTGTAACCGACCTTCTGTCGCGTCTCGCCCCTAGCTGCGCTTGCCATGGCTCGTTTATACCATACCCCGTATGGTGTAATGTCCAGTATGGACAGATCAGGCACCATCGGTTGCTCCTCGGCCTCAATCCGCAAGCGCGCAGCCGTTCGGAACCGAATTCCGTTGATAGAGTGGATCTGCACGGTGGAACCGGGCTACGACAGACAGCCGCAAGCTCGACAGGCTCGTCAAAGAATGCATCGCGCTGGCCATCGCGTTGTACGCCTATGCTGGCGGCCAAGGTGAGGGCCGCAGGCTTGGGACGCATCGGTGTCACGCTCCTCATGCATGACGGCCCCGCCACCGTCCACGGCGCGCCCGCACGGCGTTCAGCGAGTTCTTCGCCGCCGGCAGGTCCTTTACCGGCGTCACGATGCATGCGGCGACCGATTACCGATGAATACCCGCCCCGGTATCAGTGCGTCCGCCAGCCGGGCCAGCCGCTCGATGCAGCGGCCTGGGCTTGAACAGCAACTACTGACAGCGATGTCGTCTAGAGCGAAGGAAGGCTTGGATGTTCGCGTTTCTCAGGCGGGTGTGGGTGCCGCTCGTCGTCGTGGTGGCAGTAGTCCTCGGTGGTGTTGCCGTCATCCGGCTGCGCGGCGTGTTCGGCGCCGACGAGATCTTCACCGCGACCGGCAGCAGCGCCGCGCCGCTGGTGCCCTCCCATCTCAAGCGCGTGACATACGAGGTTTACGGGCCCAGCGACACAACAGGAAGCGTGAGCTACTTGGACAAAAATGCCCAGCCGGAGCAGGCGAGCTTCACCAGCCTGCCCTGGGACTACACGATCACGACGACGGTACCGGCCGTGATCGCCAACGTGGTGGCGCAGGGCAACAGCGACAACATTGGATGCCGCATCATGGTCAACGGTGAGGTCAAGGACGAGCAATCCACGGCTGGGCACCACGCCCAAACTTCGTGCCTGGTGAAGGCCGCATGAACACCGATAGTGACGCCCGTCCGAGATTCATGCGGTTCGTCCGCACGTTCGCGTTGCCGATCCTTATCGGCTGGCTGCTGCTCACCGTCGCCCTCAATGTGCTTGTGCCGCCGATCGAGTCGGCCGCACGAAACCACGCGGTGACAATGTCGCCGCAAGATGCGCCGGCGATGGTCGCAGCCAAGCGCATCGGCGCAACCTTTCACGAGTCGGACTCCGACAGCATCGCGATGATCGTCCTGGAGAGCAGCAGTCCACTCGGCGACGGTGCGCACCGCTATTACGACGGCTTGGTGCAAAAGTTGCAGGCCGACCGCAAGCACGTGCAGCATGTCCAGAACGTGTGGGGGGATCCACTCACCGCCGCTGGCGTCCAGAGCCGCGACGGCAAAGCCGCCTATGTCCAACTGAATCTTGCCGGCAACCAGGGCAGCACTTTAGGAAACGAGTCCGTCAAAGCGGTACGGGAGATCGTCGACCATTCAACGCCGCCCCAAGGGTTCGAGGTGTACGTCACAGGTCCGGCAGCCCTGACCACGGACATGAACGAAGCCGCCGATAAAAGCATGTTGAAAATGATGGGGGTGACGGGCGTGGTCATCATGATCATGCTCTTCATCGCCTACCGTTCCATCAGCACGGTGCTCTTGATTATCGTCATGGTGGGTTTCGAAATGGGCACGGCCAGAGGGCTCGTCGCGCTCCTCGGGAACTACGGCCTGTTGGGATTTTCGACGTTCGTCGTCGCCATGCTGTCCTCGTTGGCGATTGCGGCGGGAACCGATTATGCGATCTTTCTCATTGGTCGTTACCAGGAGGCTCGTCAGGCCGGTCAAGACCGAGAAACGGCCTATTACACGATGTTTCGAGGGACCTTCCACATCATTTTGGGCTCGGGGTTGACAATTGCCGGAGCGACTTTCTGCCTCCACTTGGCGCGACTGTCGTATTTTAAAGCCCTCGGCATTCCGTCCGCCCTGGGACTGATCGTCGTCGTCGCCGGTGCGCTGACCGCCGCGCCGGCCGTCGTTGTCGTGGCCAGTCGATTCGGCCTGCTCGACCCGAAACGGGTCGTCAAAGTCCACGGTTGGCGACGCATCGGCACCGCGACCGTGCGCTGGCCCGGTCCCGTGTTCGCGGCCTCGCTGGCCATCGCCATCGTCGGCATCCTGATCATGCCGAGCATGAAGGTCAGCTATAACGACCGCTTCTACATACCCCGCAGCCAGCCGTCGAATGTCGGATACGCGGCCGCCGAGCGGCATTTCAGCGCAGCCACAATGAATCCCGACATCCTCATGATCGAGAGTGATCACGACATGCGGAATAGCGGCGACATGATCATCCTGGACAGGCTTGCCAAAGACGTCTTCCGTTCACCGGGAACCGCAATGGTGCAAAGCATTACCCGGCCATTGGGCGGGCCGATCGAGCACACGTCAATACCGTTCCAGATCAGTGCCCAATCGATACCGATCCAAGAGAACCTTCAATTCATGAAGGACCGCTCGGCCGACATGCTCAAAATGAGCGACGACCTCGGCGCCATGATCGGCTCGATGCAGCGGATGCGGGACGTGCTGGGCAAGATGAGCAACACGACTCACCGCATGGTCGGCGACATGCACGATATGCAAGCCACGCTGGACGACATGCGGGACCATCTGGCCGATTTCGACGATTTCGCGAGACCGTTCCGCAGCTACCTGTACTGGGAAGAACACTGCTTCAACATCCCCGTCTGCTGGGCGGCGCGGTCGGTATTCGAGGCGATCGACGGCGTCGACAAGTTCAGCGAGAACATGAGCACGCTCATCAAGGACGTGGGCAATATCGACGCGATCATCCCGCAGATGCTCGCGGAGTTCCCACCGATCATCGCCGTAGCCAAATCCATGCAGGGCACCCTGCAAACCATGCACAGCAGCTTTTCGGGCCTCATTACGCAGATCTCCCGAATGACTGACACGGCGAGCGCCATGGGGCAGGCCTTCGACGCCTCCCGCAGCGGCGACTACTTCTACCTGCCGCCGGAAGCGTTTCAGAATCCCGACTTCCAGCGCGGTTTGAAACTGTTCCTGTCACCGGACGGCAAGGCCGCTCGCTTCATCATCACCCACGACACCGACCCGGCAACTCCGAAAGGGATTTCAGCCGTCGAGCCGGAACTCGAGGCCGCGCACCAAGCGGTGAAGGGAACGACCCTGACCGACGGCAGGTTCTACCTCGCAGGGACGGCGGCGCTCTACCGCGACATCCAGTCGGGTTCCCAATACGACCTCTTGATCGTGGGTATCGCGGCGCTGACGCTGATCTTCGCCGTCATGTTGATCATCACCCGAGCACTGGTCGCGTCCCTAGTGATCGTCGGCACGGTGCTGTTGTCGCTGGGCGCTGCATTCGGGCTCTCGGTGTTGGTGTGGCAGCATCTCTTCGGCTTGGATCTGAACTGGATCGCGCCGGTTTTCGGGTTGATCATCTTGCTGGCTGTCGGCTCCGACTACAACCTGCTGCTCGTGTCGCGGTTCCAGGAGGAAATAGGCGCCGGGTTAAAGACTGGCATCATTCGCTCCATGGGCGAGACCGGTGGGGTGGTCACCGCGGCGGGATTGGTATTCGCTTTCACGATGATGTCCATGGTCGCCAGTGACCTGCGCTCGATCGGCCAGGCCGGCAGCACGATTGGCCTCGGGCTGTTGTTCGACACCCTGGTCGTGCGCTCGCTGATGACGCCATCGATCGCGGCACTGCTCGGCCGCTGGTTCTGGTGGCCGCTACGAGTGCGGCCGCGCCCCGGCCAGCTACATGCTGCGAGCCTTCGGAGTGCATCGGCTCGTCCGCTCCCTACTGTCGGGGGAGGAAACTGATGCGGCAACTACCAAGCTCAAGCCGCCGCTTGGTTAAGCGATTGGGAGTTTAGGTGGTCTTTCAGGTTGCCCACATACCGATGGCTGTGCGAGGAGTCGGCCAAGCCCTTATGCGGCTCTTCATATTTCAGAGTGCACCCGGTGGTGAGCAACGTCCCGGCTGGACGGGTTCGTGTCGCTTCTGCGAGGTGGGCCTTGGTGAGTGACGATGCAGGCTCCTACCTCACACACCACGACCGCGGTGATCGTTGTCGAAGGCCATTGTTTGCCCCTCCTGTGCTGTCGCCGACACGACACGCAGTGTCAACGAAACTCATGGCGCCAGCAATCTCCGAGAAACCGGGCGATAGCACCGGTTCATTCCTCGCTCTGCGGGAACAGCGGTGGTTACCAAATCCCATCGCGCTTTAGCGCGAAACCTGACAGAAGGGTGTGAGATCCAATGCCGAATAACCAAGGTTCGGCCCCGCTGGAGCGGGGAGCGTTTCAGATGCCGCGGCCACAAGGGTGGACCCTCGAACGAACCCTGCACCTCATCGCCGGTTCTGTGGTGCTGGTGACCTTAACCCTTGGCCGCATGCGTTCAAAGCGATGGAGGATCCTAACTGGTTTTGTGGGAGCCAACCTGCTGCTCGACGCGGCGGTGGGCTGGTGCCCCACGAGCGTTCTACTGCATCGACTGGGCGTCCCGACTGCGGCCGAGTGTGCGCTGCGCCCGAGGGCGTAGGAGTGGTCGAGTGAACTCGGCTGCTATCGAGTTGGTGCGGCGGCGGTTTGACACCCGACGGTCAATGGTCAACGACACCAGCCTCGGTTCCATTCGGGTTAATGATCGGATTGTCGATCGACGCACCCTCGATGATCTCGGCTCAATACTTGCACCACCCGCCGCACTCGTCTATGGCGTCGGCGACACCGGTGCTTTTGTCGAGCCCGCCCGCGACGCACATATCGGGAGCCACTCAGCGGGCATCTGATCGGCCACGACGTCTGTGAGCTGTTGAAGCTCACTCGGTGCCGGGTTAGGACCTGATCGCGAGCGGGCTGATTCCGAAAGTGCCCACCGGCGATGTCGTGGGCGCTGCACTATGACTGTTTCGTTCCACGGCCTGACCGGCCACATGATCGACCGCTAACGATTGGTCTGTCGTAGAGCGACTGTCAGGCGGATCGAACTGTTTGTCTTGGGATTCGGTGGCAATACTGTAGCGACAGGACGGGGTCCTCGGGTGTGGGCTCGGAAAGGATGCGAATGACGCCGCACGTGCTGATTCTGGGGGGCGGGTTCGGCGGTCTCGAGCTTGCCACCCGGCTATCGGGGTCACTACCAAACCAGGTGCGGGTGACGCTGATCGATCGCAACGATTCCTTCTTTTTCGGCTTCTCCAAGCTTGATGTGCTGTTTGGTAAACGCGAACCCGGCGACGTGCGGCTGCCTTATGCGGCGCTGACAAGACCCGACGTCGAATTCCACCAGGAAGAGATCACCGCCATCGACCCGGAAAATCGCGAGGTGCGTACCCAAGCCGGTTCCTATCAAGCCGACATTCTCGTTGTGGCGCTGGGCGCGGAGTACGACCTGGAGGCCACCAGTGGTTTCATCGAGGACGGCTGCGAGTACTACACGCTGGCGGGGGCCGAACATCTGCGCGACACCCTGCCGGCATTTAACGGCGGCAACGTCGTAATCAGCGTGCTCGGCGAGCCGTACAAGTGCCCGCCAGCACCGTTCGAGGTGGCGTTCCTGCTTGAGGATTACTTCGCTGGGCGAGGACTACGAGACCAGGTCGCGATAACTGTTACGGGCTACATGGGTGCCCCAGTACCCGTTGCGAAGGAGGTGTCCGAGCCGCTTCAGCAGCACCTGAACGAGCGTGGCATCACCTTCATAGGAAAGCGAACGGTAAGCCGGCTGGACCCCGAACGCAAATTCGCCGAGTTCGCTGAGGGCGGAGGTCTTCCATACGACCTTTTCATCGGCATCCCGGTGCATCGGGTGCCGGCGGTCGTCGCCGATTCGAGGCTGGCGCCGGACGGATGGATTCCGGTGGAAAAAACCAACTTGGCTACCCGGTTCCCCGACGTGTACGCGATTGGTGACGTGGCGGCGGCCTATACCGCGAAGGCGGGCCTATTCGCCGAGCGTGCCGCTCAGTTCGTCGCCGATGACATCATCGCGAACCTGCGAGGCACACCGGCGCCGCCGCCGTATGACGGAGCGGGCGACTGCTACATGGAGTTCGGGCGCGGTGAGGTCGGCAAGGTCCAGGTCAACTTCCTCAGCGGGCCGAAACCGACGGGCGCGCTGATAGGTCCGTGCGCCGCATTGGCTGAGGAGAAAGCCGAATTCGCGCGTAGCCGTCGGCAGCGCTGGTTCGGCGGCCTTGGCGGCTGAGGGTCAGAAGTCAAGCGGAACCCCTCAGCGCTAGATCGTCGCCGCCATCCCGTCGTATGCGCGCTGCGGGCACGCAGAATCGATTAGCTGAGGCCAATCGATGCGGCCAGATGAATGTTGCTGGGTAACGAGCGCTGATCGACCGGTTGTTATTGTTCGGGAAGCAAGCGCGTATTCGCCCTGCGACGTCAGGGGTGTATAGCCAGCCGCAAGCATCCAATGGGGCCTGATGACTCGATGCCGCTCGGAAAGGATGTGTGATCTCAGCAACCGTAGGCTGGCCCATTCTGCATGGCTGATCCCCCTTTCGTCTTCGGCCGAAAGGCACTACGGATGGATGATCAGTCCGGGGCAACGGCACGCATGAAGATCAACGCGACATACGCAGCGCATCCGCGGTCCTGACCGCTGCGCTACGCCACGTCCGGCTGCATCGAAACCCACCGCGACGCCGCCCAATTCGTCGTCACAGACGCCACCCGCATCCTGCGATGGTGGACCGCCACACCGGCCCAGGGGTTGTCGACCGCCAGGACCCGCGTCGATACCTACATCCGCGCATACCCCGACCTCATCGACCTCGCCACCATTCTGGCCGATGTCGGCCGCAAAATCGTGGGCACACCTGCGGCAACTCCGGCTCGACGCCGGGCGATCGACTCGGTCTATGCGCGTGTGGCCAACCGGTTCCCTGACTATCGCGATCACGCGCTGCCTATCGAGCAATGGATCCATGATCAACAAATCGTCGCCGCTAGCATCCACCAACCCACATATCAGCCGCGTCCCATGTTCAGCACAAGCGGTGCACGACACCGCGTTCCGCAGTGCTACCGGCGATGACGGGACTGTTCACGCACCGCTGACCGGGGGCGCCGACGCGCAACCCGGTCAATGCTGGTGCAACGGCTGTGTTTGCGCACCGCTGCGGTGTTGATCGGCCGGGATCGGACTGTCTGCGGGGTAGGCATGGATGAGCGCGGTGCACAGCTTGGGCATCGCGTGAATGAGATCGTGCTCGGCGTCGTGGGCGATGCGATGGGCCTGCACAAGACTCAGTGCTGGGTCAATGTCGAGTTCGGCGTCAGCGTGCAAGCGATGCCCGATCCAGCGCATCCGCACACTACGCACCGCTCGCACTCCCGCCCGGGCAGCCAACGATTGCTCCGCGGCATCGATCAACGCTGGGTCGACCCCGTCCATCAACCGCCGGAACACATCGCGCACCGCGGTGCGCAGCACCGCGACAATCGCCACCGTGATTATCAGACCCATGATCGGGTCGGCCAGCGGGAAGCCTAGTGCCACACCGCCGGCGCCGAGCAGCACCGCCAGAGAGGTGAAACCGTCGGTGCGAGCGTGTAGACCGTCGGCGACCAGCGCAGCCGACCCGATCCGCCGGCCCACCCCGAGCCGGTACACCGCAACCCATTCGTTGCCGATAAACCCGACCACGCCGGCCAGTGCCACCCAGCCCACATGCTCGATCGGCTGGGGATGGATCAACCGCATCACCGCTTCGTACCCGGCGATGATCGCCGACGCTGCGATCATCGCCACCACGAACAGGCCCGCGAGGTCCTCAACACGGCCATAGCCGTAGGTGTATCGGCGGGTCGCCGCTTTGGTGCTCAACGCGAACGCAATCCACAACGGCACTGCGGTCAGCGCGTCGGAAAAGTTATGGATGGTGTCCGCAGCCAGCGCGATCGATCCGGACAGCACCACGATGACGACCTGAATGATCGCGGTCAGACCCAACCCAAACAAACTGATCTTGACCGCCCGAATTCCGGCCGCGCTCGACTCCAGCGCACTGTCGATGCTGTCGGCGGCGTGATGGGAATGCGGAGCGAAAATCTCCCTGATTACGCCACGTATCCCTTTCGGATGATCGTGATGATGGCCGTGATCGCCATGGGAACGTTCATGACCGCCATGGCCGTGCCCGTTGCCGCCGTGACCGTGTCCCTCGTGGCCGCGCCCGTCATCGTCGTGGTCGTCGTGCGGGTGATCATCGTGATCATCTGCGTCAGAAGGATTTTCGTGCGGGTGATCGCTCATCGGCGGTTGGCCTTTCGCAGCGCAACTTCAGTGGTCGAAGTGGTGTCGCGCATGGTGGGATCGTGACGGTGATGGGAAGGAATCCCGGGACCGGCGTGTTCGGCGTTGAACACCGCATCAACGACCAGTTGACGCACGTGCTCGTTTTCCAAGCTGTAGAAAATCGTCGTACCCGCACGGCGCGTGCGCACCAACCGCGCCATCCGCAGCTTCGCCAAATGCTGTGACACCGACGGAGCCGGCTTACCAACCTGCTCGGCCAGCTCAGTCACCGAACGCTCCTGCCCAGCCAGCGCCCACAGCAGCTGAATACGGGTCGCATCAGCAAGCATCCGGAACACCTCGACTACCAGGTCCACCTGGTCCTCAGCCAGCGTCACACCAATACCGCTACCTGCATCCATACGCAGATAGTAACCTAAGCAGGAACGCAAACCCAAGCGCGAGTCAACCGAGATAGATGGGCAAACAGCACCGACTTTGCCAACTTACTTGGGCAGTGAAGGTCAGCGGACTCAAACTGACTCAAATAGATTGGCAACAGACAGTACGCCTGACGCTCTGGCGAGCGGTGCGTCAGATTGGTTGAGATTTCAGACGTCTGGGTGCCTCAGCTGACCTGATACAAGTCCCTTCCCTTCCCGCCAAGCTCGCGACCGCGTGTCAGACCAAGCTGCTGGCTTCCCGGCGTTGACTTGACGTCCGGTTGGGGTGTACTCGGCTAGACACCCAAACTTGATACTCCCGTCAAGGCTGCGGCGATGAGTTGTGCGGCGGCGGTGGTGATGTCGGTGTCGGTGGTGTAGCGGCCGAGGCCGAGCCGGATGGTACGAGCGGCTTGGTCGGGGGTAAGGCCGATGGCCGTCAACACTCGCGACGGCGTGGTGTTGCCGGTTGAGCAGGCGCTGGCGGCGGAGAACGCTAGCTCCGGGGTGGCGGCCATGAATTGTTCGGCGGTATGGCTCGGCAGCGTGATGTTGAGGTTTCCTGGAAGCCGATGAGCAAGTGAGCCATTGACCCGCAGGTCGGGCAGTGCGGTGTGCAGCCGGTCGCGGTGGCCGCGGATGCGGTCGGCATCGCTGTGACGTTCGGCTCGGGTGATCACGGCCGCGGCGCCGAGTGCGACTATGCCTGGGACGTTCTCGGTGGCGGCACGCAGGCCACGTTCTTGTCCGCCGCCAACCAACAACGGCCGTAGTGGCGGGGTGCCGCGTCGGATGTAGAGGGCGGCAACGCCTTTGGGGGCATAGATCTTGTGGCCGACGCGGGTGAGTAGGTCCACGCCGAGGGTGGTGACGTCGACGTCGACGGTAGCCGCGGATTGCGCGGCGTCGGTGTGCAGCAGGATGCCGTGGCGGCGGGTGATGCTGATACGCTTTGTATCAGACGGAGGAATTATGCCTACAACGATCGAACGCTCTGTTGAAGTCGAGCACACGGTGGAAGCCATTGCCCGCGAAGCGCAGGTTCGCCGGGCACACGAACGCTTGCTGCGTATTGATGACATGCGCGCTGCGAGCCAGCTTAAGCGGTCGGGTATGAGCCAACGGGAAATCGCTGACGTTTTGTCTACCACGCAGCCGCGCGTAGGGCGGCTGTTGCGCGGAGCCAGCGCGCTCGGTGACGCCCCGAGCCCTGAGGAAATCATCTTGCGCGCCACAGTCGACGGGACCCCTCGAGGCAAGCTGCTGAAACAGCTTCGCGGCCTCGACTACACCTTTACCCAGTTTGCGCCCTATCCCCACGAGGGATCCGTACCTGGGACCTGGACCCAGGTGAGCACTGCCCATCAACTCGGACTACTCAGCGACGAGGAATACGAGAGTGTCAGCTCCGCAGTCCAACCGCCGACTGCGCAATAAGGTCCATTCTCAGCTGACTGCCCTCCACCAAGGGGGGCAGTTCGCTGTTCCTCGCTCAGTAGAGCGTTATCTCAGCGATCAGCTGATCGACGAGATCGCCCACGAGTACCGAGGCAAATGCCCCGATGCGCCGGCACTCGGTCGTGCCGCGATCATTACCGCCGGGGTGCCCGGTGCGGGCAAGTCGGTCGCGATCGACATGTTGGCCATCGATTACCGTCGCATTGACCCAGACGGCATCAAAGACCTCATACTGATGCGATTGGACCGGGCCGGGCTACTCGATATCCGGCACAACTACGTTCTCGCAGATGGCAGGCCCATACATCCCCGGGAACTGGCGTTATGGGTGCATGATGCCTCCACCGAAGCCGCGAACCGCGTCCGTGCAGTGTCCCTGCGCCGGGGGGAGAACTTCGTTATGGAGGGAACTCTCTCCTGGACGCCGCTTATTGACAGCTATGTGACCGACTTGGCCGCCGATGACTACGAGCGACTGACGATCGTGGACGTCGAGGTTCCCTTCACGCTTGCTGTCGAGCAGTCCAAACACCGCTGGTGGGTCGCGCGAGAAGCAGGACGAATCGTGGATGATGTCGAGCTCGGCGGCCGATTCATCGCGCAAGCCGCCCTCGAAGGCTTTTACACTCGGCAGCGCCGCGTCTCAAAATGCGCTGTCAATGCCCGCAAGCTCCGTAGCGACGCCAACCATGCGGGCATCGAAACCGACCTTCTCATTGTCAGTCGCACGTCGACCGGTAGGGAATACCGGGCCTGGCTCAGACCCGACGGCGATATCGACCCTTCGCAAGGCGCCCCCCTAGGCGCAGTGTGCATCAAAAGTGGGGCGATACTCACAAACCCAACCGCAATCGGGACAGGCGTTGGACGAAGTCGCGTCTACAGGTCCTGACAGCGGCCAACGACCCTTCACTGCGTCTGTGATGAAGGTGCCGAATCGTCTATACCGGTAAAGCTGCATATTCGATTCCGTCGTATTGCTCCCGCGCCAAGCAGTGCATCAGTTAACTTTTAACGCAGGGTGAGGCCGCGATCTGTCGGCAGCAACTTGTACGGTCGTTTCTGATGACTGCTTCAGGCCCTGCCACTTCCGACGATCGCTTCCTTCCGTTGGCGTTCTCATTGTTCTCGAATGCTGGCGCGTACGCGGTTCTGGCCGGAGCCGGTGTTTCCCGAGGTGCTGGATTGCCGACTGCCTGGGACATCGTTGTGGATCTCATCCAGCAGATAGGTGGCGATGACGAGGCGGCCAACATCGACGCAGCTACGGCTGAGGGTTGGTACGAAAGCCGGTTCGGCAGAACGCCGACCTATAGCGACGTCATAGAGCAACTTGCCCTCACGCCAACCGAACGGCAAACGCTGTTGCGGCGGTACTTTGAGTCGACCGACGAAGACGGCAACGTCACGATGCCTGGTCCGTCCGTTGCACATCGCGCAGTGGCTCGGATGATGCGGAGCGGCACAGTGCGCGTCGTGCTCACCATGAACTTCGACAGACTGTTTGAGCAGGCACTTCGCGAACTCGGCATCGAGCCCACCATCGTTGCCACAGAAGCAGACGCTGAAGGGCTGCCTCCATTGCACACCTTGCAGCACTGCATAATCCATCTCCACGGCGATTATCTGAACGCAACGTCCATGCGGAATACTGCGGTCGAACTGAGCGGTTACGGCGCAAGCATGCAGGCCTTGCTGAGCCGCGTCATGTCCGACTACGGGTTGATCGTAGCCGGCTGGTCAGTTCAACATGACCACGCCTTACGCGAGGCTGTTGCAGCACACCATAATCCACATTTCACGATGGGCTGGGTAGCTCCTGGCGAGCTTTCCCCGGCTGCCCAGACACTTGTGGCGAACAAACGGGCGCTCATCCTGGCCGCGACAGCGGACGATGCGTTCGGACACCTCGCCGACCAGATCGACGCCATGCGCATCCGCCGCGCGCGTCACCCGCTATCCGCGCCCGTCGCGGTGAGCTGCATCAAGCGGGAGCTGGCGGGCGACGGTCCGGCAATACCAGCCCACGACATGCTATCCAGCGAATTCACGCGCCTGCGCAATCTGCCGGAGTTCCACCTCAGCAACTACTCCGATACCTCGGATCTGCCAGAGCTCATTGAGCGGATCATCGAGAGCACACGCATTCCAGCTGCCAGCATCGCCGCCTTCGCATACTGGGGTTACAACAGAACCGACCAATGGTGGTTGCCGGAGATTGAACGGTTCGCTCGACCGGCGCGCCGGGTTAGCGGCGCCGTCGCGCTCCTTGAATTGCCGTTAGTGGCAGGCGCACTGATGTTCTACTGCGCAGGCGTGGCCGGAGCGGCCTCGCAGCGTTTCGACCTGATTGGAAAACTGTTCACCCTGCGTGGCTTCGGGACGTTGCTAAAGTCTGAGCCCCTAGCGACACTGCTATCACCGCCCCGCATCTGCGACGGCGCGATCTCCGCACCTCGCCACCATGACGAGGTAGTCAAGGTTGTCAGCGAGGCGCTCGGTCTTGGCGACGGACCCATTCACGACGCCCTACAGACATTTGAAGTTCTCCGCGCATGTTCAGTGGCTCTCGCCGCTGATGGTCACCATGCACTGGTAGAGGAGTATGCGCAACGCGACGATGAACTCAGCCGAGCGAATGACGAGACCAGACAGGCTGCATGGATCGATCGCGATCGAGTGCTCGGCCGATGCGCCGATTCCTGCAGCAGAGCTGTGCACCTGGCCCACATCTTCACCGCGGAGACCGCATCCGAAGACGACGGTATGCGTCGGTGGAGAAGTCCCATCGCTGAGCGCCTAGCTGATGACGTCAAACGACTCGGCGAAAAGCACCCGCTCGTGATCGGATGGAACGTGGCCTCGGATAGCTTGTGGCTGGCGCTAAAAGGCGTGAGCGCGGCCGCCGGCCGCGCCGCCAATCAGCTCGAGTGGCAGGCAATACCTGCGGGCAGCGCTGGCGTGCTACCCGACGAACTGTGGCTTGACACCGGCCGACCTCCCGAGACGGGAGGTACCCACCTCCGATAGATAGGGCCTGCCAGCGGGGGGCTGGTTGCCACGTGAACTTAACAGGGTTGGCACGTCCGCGGTCGCGGCACAGTCACAGTATCGAAAAATTAAAGCGGGTAAAGCTTCTCGTTCTCTGACTGCTGATCTTGACCGTCAAAAAAAGGCCTCTTCTGTGGCGGGGATGAGCTCAGTCACGAGCCATCGCGCACGATGAGGCGAAGGCCGGCGTCGATGGCGTTGAGGTTCAGGAGATCTCGGTGGCGGGTCCGCCAAGTGCCGGTGTCGAGATCCCGGCGTAGGCGCCTGAGTCCCGGTTTAAGCTCGTTGGCGGAAAGTCGTGCTAGGCCTGAGATGCAACTGCGCACGGCGGGGTCAAGGTAGGCGGCCGGTCGACGCCAATACGCTGGCCCGAAGCCATCTGAGCAGTCGTGGGGCACCAGGACGGTCTCGACTCGGTCGGCGCCGACGACCTTGGCCACCTGCTCGACAGGCAATTCAGAGGACGCCGAGGTGTTAGCGGCGGCTGGGAAGTACTCCTGCCAGAGCCAAAACGTGCTGTGGATAGCCGGTTCATAGGCGAAGAGGACGACTCGGGCGAGCGACGCGTCCGAGCTCTCGCAGTCCTTCGGCGGGATCGGACCAGTGGTGAATCGTCAGGATCGCCATAGCCGCTTCAAAGCTCTGGTCGAGAAGTGGTAGACGCTCGGCGGCCGCCCGGATGCAGGGTGCCGCATCTGCCGGCCGCTGCATGACCATCTCTTCTGAGGGCTCCACAGCCAGAACGACGCGATCGTTGGGCTCATAAGAACCGCTACCCGCTCCGACATTAACAACGGTGCGAGCATCGCCGAGAGCAGACAAGACTCTGACCGCTATTCGCGGGTCGGGTTGGCGAAAACGTGCATAACCTGCACCGATGCGGTCATACGAAGAATAATGAATTGAACTGCTCATTAGACGTATCGGGCCCATGGTTGCGCGGCCAGTTCAGCGTGGCGTTGGGTGCAGTTGTCGCTGAAGCCTAGAAGCTTGGCCACGACCGGAGGGGGCATCTCAGCGACGAGGCTGCGCAGCGCGGAGTTGCGTGCAGCGAGGACGTTGACGCCCGCGCGGGTGAGGTCGTGCACCAAAGTTATTGTGTCCAGGTGCTTCCCGGGCCGACGGGCTGGGAATAGCCACGGGTTGGCGACCATACCGCCAACGGTTCTGAGGTTGGGTCTGCGGTGCACGAGCTCGGTGAGCATGCTGGCGAAGGGCTCTGGCACAGGGGCAGGCTCAGCCCCGAGGGATATCCGCACTTCATGCGGGGTTACGACGACGGCGGTGGTTGGCAGTGCAGCGACTCTGATCAGGGGTTGGGCGTAGAGCAGCAGGAGGAGGCCGGCAACGCGGTAGTGAAGGGATTCCGGGTTGCCGGTGAGAAGCGCCTTAATCCAGGTCAACCGTTGGTCCTGGGTGAGCACAGGAGTGTGCTTGGGCTGTTGGGTTTCGAATCGCACCGAGGTGTTGATCTTGCTGCTCTTGGCCCAGGCGAAGAATGCGCGCGTTTTGTGACGTGTAGTGGGCCCGCTGGCGAGCCATTCGTCGAGATCCTGCTGGCGGCAGTCAGCTGCAGTCCGATGGTGGGTGTCATGCAACCAGGTGAGGAATTTGATCGTCTCGGTCACTTGTTGCTTGGCCGATAGCACAGATCTTTCGGAGGCTTGCCCTGGTGTGGAGTTTCCGCGCAGCCTTCGCAGATGGTGCCATGTGGCGAACTGTTCGACGGGAGCTCGGACGGCCGGCTCGGAGACGGCGTCGAGTTTGGCGGCAAGCCAGATTTCGAAACGTGCTAGGTATTCATCGCGGTGGGGGAGCAGACCGTGGTGCTCAAGCAGGCTGCGTAGATGCGAAACCTCCTGTGCCGTTCGCGTTGATTGACGGCGTCGAGGCCGTCGTGGCTGAGGGGAATTTCGCCGCTCGAAAGCCCGGACAGCAGAGCCCGCACTCTGGGGGAGCGTTTCCAGGTGAGGATGCTCTCGGGGCGCTCGGCCCCGCAGAGGATATTCACGATCGTGCTCATTGTGGTCGGATCCGCGGCTTCGTCCACGATCAGGGCGGTCAGGTCATCCCGCAGGGCGCAGCGCGCACATTGGCCGCCGCGGTAAATCTGGCCTTGGGTATGGCAGGTCCGGCATCGATAGTCCTCGGCAACACCGGCGCAGCAGACCGGTCGGGGATCCGAGCGGTCGGCGCGACCGGGCAGCAGGCCGTCGTGTCCGCAGATCGGGCAGATGCCGTGGGTTCTCATGGCGGTGTAAAAGCAGCTGTTGCAAAGCTTTTCGCCTGGCCACGAAGGAGTGCGGTGTTGGGTGGACATCCGGCCGCATCGGGTGCATTGGGTATCTCCGGTGACTGTTGGTCGTCCGCGCCTTCGGTATCGGTTGGGGTTACTCGTCATCACGGATCACCCGAGCTCGGCGGGGACGCACTGATTTGTTGAGGTCAACAACATTGGTGGGCTCGGTGGCCGTTGAGGCGGCCTTCTTGCGGCGCACCTCGGTGGCGGTAACAGTGACGAGATCGTTGACCTCGCAGCCGAAGATGTCGCACAAGGCGGCCATCATTTGCAATGAAACCCGTTCTGGTCGTTGGTGAACGACCCTATATACCTGCGGCCGCGACAGCTGGATGCCGCGTTCGGCGAGGCGAGGGATCAGCTCGGTGCTGTTGTGCATGCCATGGGCGGCCATGATTTCGGCTAGCCGCCAGGAATAGTCGACTTGTCGCTTCATGGGGTTTCCTCGCTCAACGAAAGAGCTTCTGCGATGGTGGTATCCAGCACGCGGCGCAGGGTGCGGGTGCGAAAGTCGCTCGACACACAGGTGTAGAGCGCGGTGGTGCTGGCGTATTCGTGACCCATTTGGTGCTGTACGAACATCGCGTCCCAGCCGTCTTCGATGAGATGGGTGGCATAGGAGCGGCGCAGCGAATGCAGATCCAGTCCTGCTGGCAGTTCCAGATCGGTGCAGTAACGCCGGAGCCGGCGCAGCAGAGTGTCTTCAGAGACCAGTACCCCTCGCTCGCTGGGGAATAGATCGATGCCGTCGTCCATATGCGGCTGCCCGTAGGCCAGCCAGTCGCCGATGACCTCCGGTGTCCAGTAAAACGGTCAGCACACTGCGCCGCTTGTGCGATGAGCCTTTCTTGGCCTTGCCGTAGCGCACGTGGACCAGCCCGTAGCGGCCGAACTCGCGGGCGTGAGGATTGCGGGCGAAGTCCACCGTCTGCAGATGGCGCAGCTCGTTAAACCGCAGCCCATAGGAATAGGCGAGCTTGAACATCACTGAATCGCGGTAGGCCGGCAGCCAGCCCTTACGGGCGGAAGCGGCGATCAGTGCGACCTGGTCGTCGGCGTGGTCGAAGAAATCTTGCAGCTCGCGCTTGGTGAACGCTCGCTTGGTCGGGGACTGCTCGTTGTCTTGCACATGCGCGGCGGTGTTCCACTCAAAGAACACCTGCGCGGGATGGATACCGAAACGCTGTTCACACACCCGATCCCAGCCATAGCCGGGGTCGCTGATATAGGAACAAAACAGCCGTAACGCATTCTGGTAGCCACGCATCGTCGACTGTGCGCGTCCCTTAACCGAGCGCAGGTCGCTGAAGAACTCCTCAACCATCGCCGGCGTCCGCGTCCACGGAAACTCGTTGGTGTAGGCCAGGAATCGCTCCACCAGCCGGATCCGATCCTCGATGGTCTCGTGTGCCAGGTTGCGACACAGTTGCTGGTTACGCCACCCCGCCAGCATCTCCTGGACCGTCTGGGCCTCCGGATGCAGCAGCGGAACCGAACCCACGACGCACACACGGCCACTCTTGTCGACACTCAACACGACCTCCACCGTGGTCTCATTCGATGAATCATTGAATCACCCAATGAATCAATACCACATCGGTGCAGGTACGTACAGCACCCGTAAGCGTTGCGCTTTGGGTTGTTTCAGCGGCGTCACTCACAACAACCACCGCAGGCACGATCGCGGTGGCGTCAAATCGCCAGTTCAAAGCCAATTTTCGTGCGAGGAGATTCGCTCAACCGGCTGTGCCGCGGAGGTGCGGATTGATTCATCTGATGAAATATGCGGCAATTTGCATGGATAATAGCAATTATCCATGAATGCCACAGTAACTCGTTGCCCCACAACATTCTTCAGGCGAGATCCTGAGGGCTATAACCGCCACTGTGCAAAGCGATATGCGAAATACGTCGCTAATCGGCCCAATTGAGGTGGTGTAGCCGCATGGCCTCCAACAGTTGAGGGTCGTCGGTGGTGATCGGCGCAGAGCCGTCCGGACCGACTTCGGGTGGGGTCCTCGCGGCTGGGTCGCGTTCATAGACGGCCCACAGCAGCAGCCCGTCACCGTGGCGGGACTGAAAGTGGATCCCGTTGAGGGGCTCGCCGGCCGGTGTTCGCAGGGTATAGAGCCAGGCGGAAATGGCCTGGGTCAGTGCGCGCGGCCGGCTGTCGCGGATCGCGGCAGCGTCAAGATCGGCGAGTCCCAACGATCGCGCGGTGTGCAGGAAGGCTCTGCGCAAAGTGGGCAGCGACTGTTGATGGCCCGGCAAGCCAAAGACTCCGCTCAGCCGTCCCGAAGCGAGCAGACGCGGTTCGCACCAGCTGCGGGGAACCCGGCCGGCTGGGGCGGTGGGGTAGAGGTGGCCATCGACATCGTTGTCGACGATCTCGGCCATCTCGACCTCCATGTATGGATCTGCGCGAAACCGGGCGAGCACCTCCAGGTAGCACGCCAGTGGTGAGGCGCCCAGGTAGAGGGTGCGCCAGGTGCCGTGCGGGTCATCCCACCGGCCGTGAAACCGGCCGTCATCCCCGGCGTACTCCCATGGGGTCCAGGTCCACGGGTCTGGCTGATAGCCGACACGGTGCACGCGCACGCCGTGGAGGCGGACGCCGTGCAGAACACCGTGGGGCGTGCCAATACGAACCGGGTCAGACATCACCCCACGGCGGCGAACTGGCGGGCGGCCGTGAGCACCTGAGGCCCAACGGTCTCCAGATCACCCTCGCGCAACAGCCGGGCCGGGGAGCAGTCATCAAGCAGCGGGTTGAGGCCCTGAAACCAGGCCTGGGCGACCTGCTTGCCATCACGGTGGGTGATCACGCTAGCGGCGCGGTAGGCGACTCGGAGCCGATCCACGTCGGCCGGATTGGCGACCTCCCGCGTGCCTTCTGCCCATTGCCGCACAGCGCGGGTTTCCTTGACCTTGCCCAGGTAGGCGACCAGCTTGGCGCCAAGCAAGTCGCGCAGATTGCTGACCAGTTCAGCCGTGCTCATCGTGAGCGCGGCGTTATACGCATCCAGGTCCGGTCGAGCCGATGTCAGCATCGGAAAACACCTCCAATCCCACAGTACATCACATGTGCTTTCACACACCCGGTTACGCAGAGTCGCCGGAGACTCGCCTGGCGTGTATCGCCCCAGCCGCGGTATTACCCCAGGACAGCTGCCGCGCCAGCGTATGGCCTGTATCCGAACGCCTGTACGATCAAAGCATTTGCGATTGCGCCACACGCACCGGTGCGACGCCGACGGCTTGCACGACGTGCATGTCCACGCGCTCCTAGTCGCCGATGATGGGGTGGGCTACAAGCCCAGCAATGCGCAGTATGTGAGAACGACCGCTTTAGGTCACGTCCGCGGCCCCGATGAACCATTTGAGGTTGAACACGACACGCCGACGACTCTGCGAATTCGGCAAGCTTTCTTCACAACGAATTACACTGGTGTAACCACACCCCGCCAACCGCTGACCTGCGGCTTTGGGCGGTATCTACATCGCCCCGGTTAAGCAAACAGGCCGTTATCCCCAAGGTGGCAGTTAAGCTGGCAGTTCGGCTTGCCGGGGCTCGTCGTGAAGCAGGCTTATGATCCGAGCAGTCCAGACCGGAGACGGTTCGGGCTCGAAGTCCACGGTCTGGGACCGCTTGGCTGCTTGGTCGGCAGGTCTTGACGGTACACCTCCGTTTGCAGGGGATGGCGGTTACCCGCCCATCCGGCCTTGGACTTCGGCACACGCGCGGAAGGTCCGTGTGTGGGGAACCAAGTGCAAGGAGCCCTGCAGTGGCGAACAAAAAGGGGACTAACGCCCGGCACGTCGTGTTGAACCCGAAGGGCGGGTGGGACATCAAGAAACCGGGCGGTAGCCGGTCTAGCGGTCATACCAATACCCAAGGTGAGGCGATCCGGCGAGCCAAGGAGATTGTCCGTAACGATGGTGGTGGTGAGGTCCGTACTCACGGCCGGAATGGTCGGATCCGTGACTCCGACTCCGTCGCGCCCGGCAACGATCCATACCCGCCGAAGGGCTGATCAGTGACGGAACCAATTAGCACGAGCGTCACTCTCGGCGGTTTCGTCGACTTCGCCGCGGCCACCGCAAGCGGCCGTATAACCGCCGTCCAGACCGTCATCGGCAACGAGTTTGGGGGGTACGAGCCCGCCCATGATTTCTACCGTCCGATCCGGTTGGCGATCAGCGAGGGCATTGCCAATGGCGACGATGTTACCCGGATGCGACGTGCCGTTGAGGAGTGCACAGCGCGGCGCAGGGCGAGTTATGAAACGCTCGCGTCGGGGTGGGCCGGATGGCGCCATCGGAAGGACCTCGAAGTTTTCTCACAGCCGCTTCGCTGGTGTGGCGGCGATCTGGAGGTTCGCGTATCACCGAAGTTCACGTGGCATCAGCGCCGCGATAAGCACCTCGTCTGGCCGTACCTCAAGGATCCCGAGTTGTCCCGTGACGCCGTCCAGGCAGCCATCCGCCTCATGGAGGTGACATTCCCTGACAGCGCTGGCCGCCCGACGGTGCTCGATGTGCGCCGTGGGCGGATCTACCATGCCGCCAGGCGGCGCCGGGGATTCGATGCGTGGCTGAGCGGCGAGGCGGCAGCGTTCACCTCGATGGTCGATTCCATCAGGGACGTGGCGTAAGGCTCTCAGCCTGGAATGGTGACGCCGACGAACTGACCCCAATTTGTGCGGAGGGAAGGAGAGTGGATGGCAACGGTTGATGCCCAGATCCTGAGTATCGGCGCGAATATCTCGGGCAACATTGATGCCCTAGATCAGGACCGTCCTTTACTGTCGCAGAACATGCTGTCGCAGCTTCGGAACCTCGTGGAGGCTGTCGCACTTCGCCTTCAGCTTCAGGACGGTAAAGCCGAGTTTCACTATGGCGCCACGGCGGCCGCCATCGATTGGATCGGATCGCAGAACAAGCAGATCAACTTCATCCACCGCTTCCACGAGCTGCTCCAGATGAGCGTGTCGCACTACACCTTCGAGGGCGACGCGTCGGAGCGTCTGATGCTGAAGTACTACGAGTTCCTACTCCGGACTCGGGCGGTACTCCATGATCGATGCGGCATCGACATCCTCGACAACCTTGAGAAATTCCCGGTGGACCTCGACCCGTCCTTGCAGGAATATCACTGGAAGATCGCTCAGCGCATCGCGATATCCCGAGAAATTCCTGTCGAACAGGGAATCCGGAATCGCTACTACATCCACATGGTGCGGCCGTTCTTTACGGGTGGGCGAATCTACTACGAGGTCACCTTCTCCAACATCACTGACAAGGTGAACAAGTTCGATCGGATTATTGCCTTCACTGACATCGACATGACGGACAAGTACGCGGCGAACCTGACGCTGATGTCTGACTCAATCGAGGTACTCGACCAGACCATGCCCATCACCATCATCCGAGAGTGGGCGGTATCGATCCGGCCGTGCGAATTCGACAACTTCGCCAAGATCTTTGGTCAGTTAACCAACGTCGGTACTAGCGCCGAGCACCGAAATCTAATGCGGTTCCTGACCGACACCTCGGCAAGCCTCCTGGACCTCATGGATATGGCGGACGCCCGGTACTCTCATATCAGAGGCATTGTGCTGCAGCGTATCCAGAAGCCTCAGATATTTCCTGTGCTAGATATGGCCCGCCAAATCATCCGGGCAAAGTCGCCGGGTTACAACGTTCTCCGCTACTTGATGCTCTCAATGAACAATCGGATCATCAAGCTCCAGTTCTATCCCGAGCAGTGCAGCGGGCTTTCCAACTTGCGGCTCGGGTGGGGATGTAAACCATTCGACGACATGCCGTTCTGCACTTCGCCTCAAAAGCACAATCCGCGCTTCTCCGATCGGGCCGCAAGCCTCGACGCGACCGGACGTACGCACGAGCTGCTTGCGCGCCGAGTACAGATCAACGTCGAGCGATACGGAATGCTCTACACGCCGGTGTCTGAAGTTGAAGATCTTGGTCCGGTTGATCAGTTGATGGCTCAGTACAACGCCAACGTCTACTACAAGCACCCAGGGCGAAATCTGTTGAAGGACAAGGGTCACCTGTTCCTGCGAGAATACGAGGACGGCACCGTCGCGATCATCAATAAGCTCCAGGAGCGTGCCGCTTCCGGAGTCGATGGTTACCATCAAGCGGTCGAGCGTTGGCTGGACGAGACCCAACTACATATCGACGACGATGCGAAGAAGGCGGCACTGAAGTCCCTGTTCACCAAATCCCGTGTCGCCCTTATCTATGGTGCAGCCGGCACTGGCAAGTCCACGATGGTCAACTACATCGCGAACTACTTCGGGGACAAGAAGAAGCTGTTCCTCGCGCACACCAACCCGGCCAAGGACAACCTGGAGCGCAAGGTGTCCGCCCAGAACAGCGAGTTTCGCACCATTGTCAGGCAGCTCTGGCTGACTGGTCAGCCAGAGTATGACATTCTGGTCATCGACGAGTGCAGCACGGTCGACAACGCCAATCTGCTGAGGCTGCTGGAGAAGATGTCGTTCAAGCTGTTGGTTCTTGTCGGTGACGTCTACCAGATCGAGTCAATTCAGTTTGGAAACTGGTTCAGCATTATGCGCACATTCCTGCCGGAGGAATCGGTGTTCGAGCTCACTAAGCCATACCGGACGAACAATCAAGCGCTCCTTGATTTCTGGTCCAAGGTTCGTCACCTCGACGACGGTATCGAGGAGTTGATCGCGCAGAACAGCTATTCGACTGTGCTCGACCGTTCGCTGTTCGAGGCGCAGCGGGGCGATGAGATCATCCTCTGCCTAAACTACGACGGCCTCTATGGCATCAATAATGTCAATCGCTTCCTGCAGAGCAGTAACCCGGGCAAGGAAGCCGTCTGGGGCGTCACAGTTTACAAAGTCGACGACCCGGTGCTCTTCAATGACACTGACCGTTTCAAACCACTGATCTTCAACAACCTCAAGGGCAGGATAGTCGACATCGTTGCCTACCCAGATCACGTTCAATTTGACGTCTGGCTCGATCGTACTGTCACGGCGATCGACGTTGAGGGGTATGACCTTGAGTACGTGGGTGACTCCACCGTCCGCTTCGACGTCTACCAACCGGGTAGCACCGATGATGACGACGAATCATCGGATACCTCAGTGCCTTTCCAGGTCGCCTACGCCGTCTCAATCCACAAAGCGCAGGGACTTGAATACGACTCCGTGAAGGTCGTGATTACCGACGCCAACGAGGACGATATCTCGCACAACATCTTCTATACGGCGATCACCAGAGCCCGTGAGCATTTGAAGATCTTCTGGACCCCGGAGACTCAACATGCAGTTCTGAACGGCCTCGTCCGAAAGGCCCCTGGCAAGGACGTTGAGCTCCTAAGAGCCAGACGAAAGGTTGCGCCCATCGGCTTGTCGCCACGCCGAGGCACGTAGTTAACGTCTTAGCGCGCGATAGATGCGGTTCCCGTCCCTGGCTGTCGACCGGCCGCAATCTCATGGATAATGAAGATTATCCATGAAACGATACGGAACCTTCAGGCACGCAGCATGATTGCATCCGGAACTACAGACCGCTGTAGACGCATAATGATGCAGTCAACACTAATCCGCGGTATCCGGCACATCGCAAATCACGACATAGTGTCGACCGCCTGTGGATTGTTTGCAAGATCCGAGCGCTGCCCGAATCCAGGATTAAGCACAACATGAAAGTCGTTGCGTACCAGAGATGTCGCCAGTGCTCACTGCCCATCGTGAGGTCCCATTTTGTCACTGTGACGTTTACTACCAAAGATCGCGTCAGCCGCATGTGGAGACTCTCATGGACGTCGCGGCTTTTTCACTGTAATTGGGGCAAGCGCGTGTCGTTGTCATTGAATCTGGTAAGCCGCGCCGAAAATTAACGAGGACAGACAATCATATTTTTCATTGGCCCCGCAAGCATTTCATGGCCCGCGCTCGCGTTTTTGCGGCGCGGCGCTGCCGCCACAGCCGGCAGGTTGGCGAAAGCTTTGCGCGTTCGCGTACCGCTTGTAACGGATATTATGTCAACTAGTCGGCCTAGTGCATCTAGTCAGACTGACTCGTCGCTGCTACCCTACGGTATGTGAACCGAAAAACTGTCACCAGCACCGAAGCCAAGGCCACCCTCAACGCGCTGCTGGCCGAAGTGCAACGCACCGGAACATCGGTGACCATCACCACGCACGGGCGGCCGGTCGCCGTTCTGGCGCCTGTGCGTGAGATGCCCCGGCGCTTCGGCCAACTGCCGAACCTGGCTGTGCCGGAGAATTTCGACGATCCACTACCGGAATCCGAACTGGCCGCATGGGAATCCAACTCGTGACCCCGGCCGGTCCCGCGGGGTTCCCGCCCCGAGACATGCTTCTCGACACGCACACGCTGCTGTGGTTGGTATCCACACCCGAACAGGTGGCCCCCAAGGCTCGCGACGTTATCGCACAGCGGGGCTGCACGGTGTGGGTGTCGGCGGCCTCAGCGTGGGAAATCGCCATCAAGACCCGGTTGGGTCGCATTGAGGGCGAGGTCCTTCTGTCGGCCTGGTCCGCCATCATCAAGGACATGTCCGCCACCGAACTCGCGATCGAGTCGGCTGACGCGATCCTGGCTGGCCGGCTGCCCTGGGAGCATCGCGACCCGTTTGACCGCATGCTCGTATCTCAGGCGACCCGGCGCAACTTCACCATCGCGACCCGAGACCAGCAGATACTGCATGCTGCCCTCACCCCTACCCTCAAAGTGTAAGCAGGAGACCACATGTCGACACCGTTCTACGACGACGCCGCATTCTTCGAAGCCTGGCAACGCGGTGTGCACATCGCCGGGCAACAATGGTTCGCCGACGGCAACACGCCAGCAGAGAATGCGGCCAGCAAGTGGGATTTGCCGCCCCGAGTCGCCGACATCCGCGAGGCGATTGGCTGGCTGTCCTCAGGAGAAGCCATGTTCCTGGCAGCACTGGTCAGCTTTTACAATTCCGAGCCCGGCGGCGAACTTCTACGACAGCTCGACGCCAATGGCCTCAGTGACATCGCCGCCAGCCTCGACGAACCCCGACGGAGAGCGATCGCCGACCTATTGATCGCCTACCCCGGATGGTGACGGGCACCAACCCGTTTCGCCGACCCAACCCATTATGGGAAAATGGGCTATTGTGGGGTAGTGACTGAACTAGCATTGGTCGAAACCGATAGTCGTAGCCGCGCGGTGCTACCCGGCCGCCCCAACCAGCGCTTCGTGATGCGCGAAAACCCAGATGGCAGTGTCCTTTTGCAGCCAGCGCAGGTAGTAACGAACGCTCAGCATGAGTTCGACACCGATCCCGAACTGCGCGAACTTCTGGCGCGTGCCACCGCATCCCCAACGGTACGTCGCGCCCGGTCCCGCAGAACGTGAGCGTGGAAGGACACTACTCCGAAGTCGCCGACGCCCAGCTCGACACGCTGGAGAACGGCCCGGACGTGGGCTTGTACAACAGCGTCCTGGACACCATCGAATTCATCTTCCGGCGGCCCGGGCAAGCCCAGTCCCTCTCCACAGCGATCACCACTCCCGGCGGCATTCGGATGCGACTACCCGTCATCGGCCATCCACCCTATAAAGTGTTCTGGTCCACCGACGGGCCTCGAATCGAAGCGATCTTCCCGCACCCCTAATGGCAGGAGGCGTCCGGCCGACCATGGCCACGTCGACCGCCGGTTCCTCGCAACCGCGCTAAGAATGGACCCGTAATTACTTGTGCGTCTTGATATTCCAAAGTCCTGTAGAAAGCAAGCAACCAAGGAGTTTTGTCATGACGGACGATGAACGTCGCCTAGAGGACATGATCAGCCATCACCTGGGACATGCCCAGCTCGAGCTCGACACCGCAGAATCCCTCCTAGACATGTCAGGCCCACACGACGTGCCGTTAGACGAGCTCTCGCAGGCTGATCGCTACGCGCACATCGCTGCCCGCGCCAACCTCGCCGCTGCGCACGCCGCAGTGGCGCAAGCTAAGTCAGTGCAGCTCGGGCTGCGCTGGGACCTGCACGCCATCGCCACCGCTATCGGGGCTCTGGCCCAGGGCGGCTAAACACGCGTCAAACTCAGCCGTCCCACCGCCCGCGAACAACACCACCCGTCTTGCGAACCGCGCATCGAGGTCTTGGGTTTTGAGGTGGGCAATATGCAGTAGGCCATGAGCGGCGCCGATGGTGGCTTGCGCTAGCACGTAAGTGAGTTGATCGGAAGGTGGAGGACCGGGCACAAGCCACAGCTGGCGTTACTCATCGCCGCCCCACGATGGTGCCACCCAGACGTGCCCAGATGACCCCTAAGTAGAGATTGTCGCCGACATCCTCAGGGTCAAGATCCGTCAGGGGCGCGATTTTCGCGCCGACGCGCGTGTACGCGACCGCGCCGCTCTGTGCTAAGCGTCCGGGCTTGCAGAACGAATCTTTCCCACCTCGTCGGTGCGCCGCGCTTGCAGGAACGTCAACTGTTCTGGGACAAGACATTTGCGACCGCGACCTCACCAGACCGTTCGGTGTCGGGCCCGTTGGCCTCAATAACCCCCCGCGGTGTCAATAGTGATCATGTCGGGTTCCAGCCAAAGTTGCATCGTGACGCTCGACTGGCCGTTGGCACTGCCTGCTGGCATCAGCACAACAGCCAGCCATCCTCCGTCTGAGGCGCGCCGAACCCACGCGACCTGCCGCGCGCGCATCGACGGCGCCAGGCGTAACCCGCCCGCCTTCAGCCACAGGGGCAGTTCGTCCTGTCTGCGGTAGCTCGCTGGCGGGAAGACCCGAGATACGTCCACGAGGACATCGCGCTCCACTCGATGCAGCGTCGGATAGTTAGCATCGTCGCGCCATCTATCGAACATACTTGCGATTATGCACGTCTTCTTCGAGGCTCCCCCAAACACCCGGCGACAAACGGGATGGCCTCACTCCGGGCTGAAGCCCGGAGCTTGCGGCCAGGAATTCGGTCAACAGAGGCAGCTTGGATAGTGGCCGCCGGTCCTGGCATCACATCCACGAGGGACCGGCGGCCGGAAAAGATATATCGAATCGCGGAGCTCGCCGGTCTAGCTGGCCGGTGACTATCCAGCGCACCTGCCAGCTGGGAATCCGGAACTGCGGGTCGGTCAGGAATGCGCGCGTCAACGCCGATTCGAACATGGGTTCAGCCTACGGCGTTTTTGCCTTTTGCCCTGTCGATTGTGGCCGGCAGTCCGCTGCACGCAAGGACACGGCCTTCGCTTCGCTTCGGGCCCCAAGGGCTCGCTCAGTTTTCCCGCCCGCTCGCCCCGGGGGCTCGCTGGGAAAACTTCGCGCCCGGACCTTGCGCTTCGCGGCCTTCGCGCCGGCCCACATCTTCAGTGCCAAAAGGCAAAAAGAACGGGCGGCCCACGGGACGCTCACCAATCCCGAAAGGTACTGAAATGACCGAGATGATCTCTACCGAGCAACCAGACGACGCCACCCACGGCAGCGCTGCGTTGGGCGTCGTTGAGCACATCAACCCCCAAACGCTGGCGCTTGAAGCCAATGTTCGCACCGACGCCGACCTTGACGCGCAGTTCGTGGCCAGCATCAAAGAACACGGGGTGCTGATCCCGATCGCGGGCGTACGCGATGTCAATGGCCAGGTGCGAGTGCGGGCCGGTCAGCGCCGGGTACTGGCTGCCCGCGAGGCGGGACTGACCACTGTCCCGGTCTATGTGCGCCCCGCCGGGGGCGCCGATGACACCGAGGAGCTCGTCGCGCGGGTCAGCGAGCAGATCGTGGAGAACGACCAGCGCCGTGGGCTCACCGATGCCCAACGCGCCCGCGGCATCCAACAGATCCTCGACTCGGGAGTCTCCGTCACGCGGGTGGCAAAGAAGTTGTCGGTTCCCCGAGCCACCGTGAAAGCTGCTGCGGCAGCGGTCAACTCGGCGGCGGCGATGGAAGGCCTCGACGGCGGCCAGCTCACCTTGACCGAGGCAGCCGCGGTGGCAGACTTTGACGGCGACGAGGCGGCGACCGCAGAACTGTTGCGCGCAGCCGGGACGCGGTTCTTCGACCACAAGCTGGCCCAGCTGCGCCAGGCCCGCGAGGCCGACAAAGCGTACAGCGAAGCCGCACAAGCCTATACGGCGCAGGGCTACACCGTGCTGGACGAGTACCCCGGCTACCGCGACACCCGCTACGTCAGCCTGGCCCGCCTGCTCACCAGCGACGGCGACCCAGCCACCGAGGACGCCATCACCGATCCGGCCCACTGGGCGGTCCTGCTGTCGGAGGACACCGAATACGTCGACAAATCCACCGGCGAGCCCGTCGACCGCGATGCGATCGACTGGGACACCGAAGGCCACCCCGACCAGGAGCCCGCCGAAGGCCTGCACCACGCCGAAAACATCACGGAGCGAATCGCATTCAGCCCCGAATGGTTCTGCATGGATCATGTCGGCGCTGGCCTTCACGTGCCCGACTACACCGTACCGTCAGGCAGTAGCGCCACCGGTGAGCATCCCGACAGGCACGGGCAAGACGCGCACCAGCAGGCCGCCGAGCGGGAGGAAGCCGAACGGCGCGAACGCCGTAAAGTGCTCGCGCTCAATAAACTCGGTGCCGCCGCGAAGACAGTGCGCAGGGCATTCATCAAAGAAAAGCTCCTAGCGCGCAAAACGCCACCCAAAGGCGCCGGCATCTTCGTAGCCACCTGCCTGACACGCGATCAGCGGCTTCTCGAGGACTACCACGCCTACGATGTCGCCGCCGAATTGCTCGGCGTTGCCAGCACCGACACCCTGCGCAAACTCGCCGCTGACCTGACCGCTAGCGGCGACGGACGCGCCCACGTCATCACCCTAGGCCTGGTCCTGGGCGCCCTGGAATCCCGCTGCCCCAAAGACTCCTGGCGATCGGCGGGAAGCGCCTGGCGCACCACCGTATCTTCCGCGGAATACCTGCAATTCTTGGCGGCCAACGGCTACACCCTGAGCCCGGTAGAAGAAATCGTGACCAAGCAGCGCAACGCCGACAACGTCTACCGCGAGACCCAAGAATAAAACCACCATTCACCAGCAGCGGGTGGGGCGGATACAGCACTTCAAGCCCCACCCGCTGATTCTTTATGCCCCCGAACAGCGTGGAGAGGGTTATTAACGTGTTGTTGAACGAGCGCGGTTCTGTATCCCGCGCTAGTTTCGGCGATCAAATACATTCCCGGTTGTCCCACCCCTCGCGGCCTCCGGTAAACCCTAAACTCTGAACCGCTCACCCGTTCTAGCTCAGCAGCTTTCAGTAGTGCAGAGAGCCCTGAGAAATCAAGCCACTAACAATTGGCATTCCACATGAAAAAAGTTATCAACAATATTTTCTCCGACCACCAATAACCCCACCGCTGGAACTAAAATTAAGTCATACGAGAGCCGCCCAACCTTTATGACCGAGGGAGATCAAAATGCGCGAAATCACGGTCTACACAAAACCGGGATGCGTCCAGTGCAACGCGGTATTCCGCAGCCTCGACAGATTGGGTGTCAACTATCGGCGCGTCGATGTCTCCACTGACAACCAGGCTCGGGATTTCGTAATGGCGCTGGGGTATTTATCCGCTCCGGTCATCTATGCCGGCCCCGACAACCACTTCAGTGGATTCCGGCCCGACCTGCTGAGCCGGCTCGCCGCGTAACCACCCCACCGGGCGGCCACGACAACCGCAACGCCGACCAAACGAAGGAGACCCCTGCAATGACGACACAGGCGCACCCCGGGCACGCCTTCGACACCGTGCGCAACGCGGTCGAAACCCGCTGCGCCACCTGGCGGACCCGCGGCCAGCACGCGCTGATGGCCTCCTGCCCCCTGCACGACGACACCACGCCAAGCCTGTCGATGACCTGGACCGCCCGGCCAGGTCGCCCCGGCCTGGTGCTGCTGCACTGCTTTGCCTGCCAAGCCCCCATCGGCGAGCTCACCGCGGCCCTGGGCCTGCGTCCCAGCGACCTCTTCGACGACGCCACGCGCGCCGGTGGGCCGACCATCACACCGCGACCACATGCCCACACCCGCGCCTCGTCGACCCCGCCGCCTGCCCACCCCGCACACCGCTGGCAGCGCGTGCGGGTATACACCTACACCACAGCATCCGGTCAACCCGTGCAACAGGTCCTGCGCGACGAATGCCACTGCCGCGCACCCACTCACAAGCGGTTTCTGCAGCGCTACCGCCACGCCCGCGACTGGGCATGGCGTAAACCCGCCGACTTTCGCCCCGTGCTCTACCGCGCCCGCGACCTCGCGGCCGCCGATCCCACCCAATGGGTGTGGCTGGTCGAAGGCGAAAAAGACGCCGACACCGCCGCCGCCCGTGGTTGCGTGGCCACAACCAACGCGCAAGGCGCGGCAAACTTTCCGCCCGAACTGCTCGCCGACCTCACCGACCGCAAAGTCCTCATCGTCGTCGACCGCGACGCCGCCGGCTATCAGCGCGGCCTGCACCTGCACGCCGCGCTGAGCCCGCTGACATCCGAGGTGCAGCTGCTGCTACCCGCCCCCACCCACCCCAAAGCCGACCTCACCGACCACGTGGCCGCCGGGCTATGGAACCCCCAGCATCGCTTCGGCGGCCTGCACCCCCTCAGCGCCGCCCAACTTGAGCAGCTTCACCAGACTCACTGCACCCAGAAGGTATCCGCATGTTCACCGCGCCGCTGACCACCGAGGAATACCGCATCCTGGTCGACGTCAAATACCGTCCCGACGCCGCCACCACCGCCGGCTGGACGCTGCGCGACAGATACGGCCGCATCCACGGCTGGCATCCCCAAGAACCCGGCAGCCGGCACTGGACGCACCCCGAGGACGCATTTCGCGCGTTCGTCCCCGACAGCAAACGCCGCCGCCACCTGGCCCTGCTGGGTCACACGGTCAGCGCCACCACCGGAATCGAAGAGCTCACCGCACTCCTGCGCCACGAACGCGGCGAGCCGGACCCCTACCCGAGCGCACCACGGGAGACAGCACACCCATGACCACCGAACTGCTCGACGAACTGGCCATCACCCAAGTCGCCACAGACGGCATGCGCTTGCGGCTACGGCGAACCGAACGCGACGAAGCCGTGCGGCGCATGTACCGCCGCGTCACACCAGAACTCATCGCCTGGCGCCTGTACACGACCACCCGAACCGTGCAGCGCATCACCGCCCGCCTCGGGCTCACCTAGCCCCCCACCACCACTCACCCATCAACCCGAAGGAGACCCGCACGATGACCCCCACCACGATCCTCGACGACGACCGCGACGCGCACATCGCCGCCTCCCGCCACCAGCTGCTCGCCGAGCTCACCGCCGCCGTCGAGTCGATGCGCTGCGCAGCTGACACCCTCAGCCGCTTGCGCAGCCCCCAGCTCTACGATCTCGACCTCATCGACGGCCGCGACGGCCGCGACATCGCCACCTTCCTCGACGACGGCCTGCGCTACGTGCGCGCCGCCTACGCCGTGGTGCACATTCTGGTCGAGAAGGACACCCCGTAATGGGCGCGTCCACCGCCGCAGAAGCTGTCATCGCCCGCCGCGCTGCCGCCGCGGTCACCGCCAGTCCCCGCGTCACGCGCTCCGCGCACACCGCGCGCACCTGGATCGACACCCTCACTGCGCGAGGCCAAATCCGCGCCGAACGCCGCGCGCGCCGCACATGAAAGCCGCCCGCCTTGCCGCCGGCGCCCTCACGGGCGCTGGCGTGCTGCTCTGCGCAACACCGACGGCACCGACACCCGCACACGCCGCCGTCACGCTCATCAGCGCCGGTGACCGCATCGACGTCGACTCCGACGTCTGCACCCTGGGCTACCCGTTCACCGCGGACCACCACAGTTACGCGTTCACCGCGGGGCACTGTCAACGCACGCCCGGCCAGCACGTCCGCGACCAGGACAGCGCCGACACCGGAACCTTCGTGCGCGCAGTCGTCGACCCCCCACACACCGGCGGAGCCGACTACGGTCTCATCGACTTCGGCATTCACGCCGTTGTCCTGCCGCAAGTCGGCAACCTGACTCTCGAACCCCAACGCGGCGCCGCGCCCCGCCCAGGACAAACCATCTGCCGCAGCGGCGTCACCACCGGGACCCACTGCGGGACAATCCTGGCCGCCTACGGGCCCCACCAATACCTCACCGCCGACATGACCACCAGCCAAGGCGGGGATTCCGGCGCCCCGGTATGGATACCCGACCACCGCGGCCGCGCGCAAGTCATCGGCATTTGGCTCGGCGGCTACACAACAGCCACCGGCGCCGACTACGGGCGCTTCGCCGACCTCGCCGACGGTTTCACCACACTCAACATTCGCCGCTGACCCGCTACACCCTAAACGCGGGCGGCGTCTCGGCGTCGGGCCACTAACCTACCTCCGCACGGCCAGCGCTGACCCGCTGACCAAGGTCCGCCCCTCTTTTTCCTGCCACCCCAGTCGCGAGATCCGTAGCCCATCACCTTCTTTGCCTGTCAGCGGGGTGCCCAGTGTAAGCGGCCGGGGGCCCGACCGGTCAACCCACGGCCGCGGTGCGCTGCACAGACCGAGTGACCTTTTCGGCCCAATGCCAGCCCGCCAAGGCGCTGCGCGCCGGCGAGCGCGGGCCGAAAACCCTGCTCCGCACACCGCAGCCTCACAGGGGTTGACCGCCCACCCCCAGCCGCTTGCCCACACCCCAGCGCTAACCGGCGCACCGCACAACCCTTGCAACGAAAGGAAACAACCATGGCACACGAACTCGACACCACCGACGGACACGTCTCCTTCGCCAACTCGCGCAGCGACGCCTGGCACCGGCTAGGACAATCCGTCGGACACGCCATGACCGCCCGCGAAGCCCTCGACGCCGCCCACCTCGCCGGCTGGAACGTGCGCAAAATGGCCCTGCAGGTCCCCCAGCAGCCGATCATCGGGCCCGACGGTGTCACCACCCCAGCACCTCTGTCCGTGCCCGACTTCTACGCCACCGTGCGCACCAACCCCATCAACGGGAACCTGGATGTCCTCGGTGTGGTCGGCCGCAAGTACGAGCCGGTGCAAAACGAGGCGTCCTGCGAACTGCTGGATGCCCTGGTCGACGAAAGCGGGGGCGCGCACTTCGAAACCGCCGGGGCGCTGCGCGGCGGACGGGAAACCTTCGTCACCATGAAGCTGCCCACCTCGATCGTCTTCGACGGCCGCGACGGCTCCAAGGACCGCACCGACCTTTACCTGGCCGCGCTCAACTCGCACGACGGCTCATCGGCCTATAAATGCCTTGTTACGCCGGTGCGGATCGTGTGCGCCAATACCCAAAGCGCGGCAATCGGTTCCGCAAAAGCCAGCTGGGGCATCCGCCACACCGGCGGAGCGCGCGCGGCCATCCAGGAGGCCCGCAACGCCCTGAAACTGAGCTGGCGCTACATCGAGGCTTTCGAAGCCGAAGCCGCCGCGCTGTATGCCCAGCCGATGGACACCGACCAGATGCGCGGGTTCGCCCACGCTTTGCTCGAGGTCGACTCCGCCGGCACCGAGGCCGCTGCCCGGCATCGCCGCGAACGCGCCGCCGGCATCGTCAAACTGTGGACGTCCTCGCCCACCATCGCCCCGATCGCCGGCACCCGGTGGGCCGCCTACAACGCGGTCACCGAGTTCTGCGATCACCACGTCCCGGTCCGCGGCGTCCGCAGTAGCCACGACGCCGAGGTCGCACGCGCGCTTCGCACGATCACCGCGGCGGGCAGCGCGCAATCGCTGCAGGCCAAGGCATTCCGCATGCTGCAAACAATGTAACCGCTCCCGCCCGCCTCAGGCCCGGCCAGCTCCCCACCACACAGAGTTGGCCGGGCCCCCCTTTTTCTTCCGGCCCCTCACCACCCGCCTGCGACGGATCCGCCGCCGAGGCGGCGACCCGAAATCCGTAGCCCCTCACCCTCTTTGCCTGTCAGCGGGGCGCGCAGTGTAAGCGGCTGGGGGCCCGAGCGCTCAACCCACGGCCGCGGTGCGCTGCACAGGCCAAGTGACCTTTTCGGCCCAATGCCAGCCCGCCAAGGCGCTGCGCGCCGGCGAGCGCGGGCCGAAAACCCTGCTGCGCGCACCACGGCCTCACAGGGGTTGACCGCCCACCCCCAGCCGCTTGCCCCACACCCAGCGCTAACCGGCGCACCAAACACCTTCGCAGAACGGAGAAAACCATGACCACCTCCACCGCAGCCACCCACCGCACCCCGCCGGCCCTCATCACCCACAGCATCGCAACCCTCAAAGGCCAACAGCACGCCGACATCACCGTGCACCATGCCCGAACCCCCGACGCGCGGATCGCGTTGACGTTCAACGGCATCCACATGCTTGTGTACAGCTGCCATGCCGCACAGGGCCTGCTCGAAGCCTTCGCCGCCGCCCGAGGCCAAATGATCCACCTGCCGGCCCAGATCCCGATGCCCCGCAGCCAGACCCACGAGCACGACACCCGCATCGCGCTGTCAATCGAATGGACCCGCCGGCCCGCCTACGCCGTCGTCGCCCAATCGGCGCTCAACAAGCTCAAAACCGCTCGGGTGCACTGGCTCGACCTCTACACCGGCCCACTGACCTGGCAGATCCGCGACCGCGCCGCCCTGCTCTCCATGATCGACGTCCTGTCCCGCGTCCACAAAACCGCCATCGCGGTCTTCGCCGACGGCCAGCGCTACGACGCCGACCCCACCGGCCCGGACTACCAGGTCGCCTAACCACCACCGGCACGGCCCGGCCGACTCCAGCAGCGAGGTCAGCCGGGCCCACGTGCCGACTCGCACGCACCAAACACCTTCACACCGAACGGAGAACACTCATGACCGCACAACCCGACTCCTGGGCCAGCACCGATCACGACCCCACCAGCCACACCGAAACGGCCCGCCACCACCACGCCCTGATCAGCACCGCCCACGCACTGCTGCTCGCCCGTGCCGACCTCCACGACGCCCTGGCCGCCGGCGACCCGGCGCAGCGCCGCGGCTACGCCCAATCCGCACGCACCCACGCCGAGGCCGTGCTGGCCGCCGCCGACGCCACCGACCAGGAGCGCACGCTGGCCCACTACTACCTGACCGACGCCCACTTTCTGCTGAGCACCCCCTAAACGCCCCATGCGAACGGAGACACCAATGGCCCACCGCGACACCCCGGACTTCTGGGAGCAATGGGCGGGATCCACCACACCACCCGTCGAAATCATCAAGCGCGGCGCCAAAGTCCACACCCGCGACGGACAGCGCTGGATCACCTACCGCGACGAAATCAACGGTGTGCCCGTCATTGTCGAGATGCCCCGCAACGCGCCCACCAAGTCCTGCCACCAAGGCCGCCACGACCGCTGCGCGCAGCGCCTCGGCGGCAAACAAGAAGGCGGGGTGGTCCTCAAACTTGGCCGCCCCGGCTTCCTGTGGCGCTGCGGATGCCCCTGCCACAATGACCCCTTCCGAGCCGGCCGGCTGTTCTAACCGCGTCTCCGGCACCGGGGCCGGCCAGCCCCCACCACGCAGAGTTGGCCGGGCCCCTTTTTTCTTCCGGCCCCTCACCACCCGCCTGCGGCGGGATTCGCCGCCGAGGCGGCGACCCGAGATCCGTAGCCCCTCACCCTCTTTGCCTGTCAGCGGGGTGCGCAGTGTAAGCGGCTGGGGGCCCGAGCGCTCAACCCACGGCCGCGGTGCGCTGCGCAGGCCGAGTGACCTTTTCGGCCCTATGCCAGCCCGCCAAGGCGCTGCGCGCCGGCGAGCGCGGGCCGAAAACCCTGCTGCGCGCACCGCGGCCTCACAGGGGTTGACCGCCCACCCTCAGCCGCTTGCCCCACACCCAGCGCTAACCGGCGCGCCCATCACCGCACAAAACGGAGAAACTCATGTCCTACAACCGCATCGCCGTCCTGGCCGCCCTACGCACCGAACTGGTCAGCGGCAAGTGCACACCCACCCGCGGGCTGTCCGAACTCGCCGGGCGCCTCGTCGTCGACGACAGCTTCAACAAGGCCATGTTGCACAAGATCGCCCAGCACCGGCCCCTAGCCGCGGCCCTGCTATGGATCCGCATCGCCGACCAGCTCGGCGGCCAGCCCCGCATCGAATGCCTCGCCCTGGCCGCCATCTTCGCCTTCAACGCCGGCCACCACGTCACCTCCGCCCGCCTCATCAACCGCGCCGACGTCGCCGCCCGCCGCGACCACACCGAACTCCCGGCCATGCTGCGCATCCTGCAGCTCGACCATCGCGTCGGCGCCCATCTCACCGTGGTCTGAACGCCTCGTCCGCACAGAACGGAGACAATCATGAGACTGCGTTTTTGGTCCCGCCCACTTGGCCTGGCCAAGCTCCCCGACATCGCCCCGTGGCGCGACGACGGGATCATGCGTTGGCCTGATGGCGCCATCTGGATTCCCGAGCCGCACCCGCAATGGACCACCGGCCTGTTCGGACACGCCTGCGTCAAGGACTGGCACAATCACGCTCTAGCCGGCGCCGCTCAAGTCCGTGCCCTGGCGCGCTACGTCGAACATCTCGAGCATCTGCTCAACGACGACACCACCTACCAACGACGCGCTGGCGGCGGATAGCTGGCGCGGCACCCAACTCCACAACGGCCCGGCCGACTCCCTACCGCGGAG